>NZ_JBIVIV010000004.1:0-554206 GCF_044749865.1 Streptomyces sp. NPDC088910 | reverse complement strand
GGGGGGCGGGCGCGGCGGTGCCCGCGGGCCGGGTTCGGCCCGCCCCGGGGTTGGGGGGGTGGCTTTCCCCGGGGGGGGGGGGGGGGCCGGGGGGGGCCCGCCGCCCACCGCGCCGGGACGCCGCCCGTGGGACGAGCGGCCGGTGGTGCGGCGGATCAGCGGTGTGCCGCGCCGCGCCTGCGGTTGAAGACGAGCAGGCCCGCGCCCGCGGCGACGACGGCCGCGGCGATGCCCGCGATCATCGGCGTCGAGCTGGAGCTTCCGGTCTCGGCCAGGTCACCGGAGGCCGGGGAGGTGCTGGCCTGCACGACCGGGGCGTTCGAGGTCGCGGTCGTCTCGGGAGTGGTCGGCGGGGCAGTGGGCGTCTCGGACGCCGGGGTGGTCGGCGGCGCGGTGGGCGGCGGCGTCTCGGGCGTGGTGGGCGGCGGCGTGGTCGGCGGCTTCTCGCACGGCTCGGACGTCTTGTACTCGTCCCTGCCGTACTGCTTGCCGTCGCCCGCCTTCACGACCAGGTGCACCTTGATCGCGGTGCTGTGGTCGGGCAGCGCACCCGTGAAGTCGTAGCTGCCGCCGAACGACTCATTGCTCGCGAGCACGGCGCCGCCGTCCACGGAGACGGTCACCGAGTTGGTGACCCGGGCGTTGTAGGCGGTGAGGTGGACCGAGACCGAGTCGCAGTCCACCGACCAGTTGGGGGTGTGTGCCGATGCGGGCGCGGCCAGTACGGCCGACCCGATGAGCGCCGCCATTCCGGCGCCCGCTATGACACCGGAGCGCCTGCGGCTCTGGCGCGTCATTTGCATGAATCCTCCCTGAATTTCGCTGTGTTCTCCGACTCCCTGGCGACGCCCCCGTCCGCCATAACTACGGGGACCGGGACCCTACACCCGGCGGAATTCCGCCCGGCGACCGCCCCCCACCATTACGGAGCCCGTATCAATTCACCTGCAATTCCAGGGGATTCGATCACCGGGCGCCGGTCCGGGGCCCGCTGGTCGCGGCGCGCGGGGAGTGTCGGCCGCGGGCGGTACCGTGCGGGAGACAGCACGGGGCACGTCAGGCGGAAGGAGGCAGGTCGCGTGGCCAAGGCACTGACCCCCGCTCAGCGGAAGGCGGTCGTCGGCTCCGATCCGTCGACCGGCCGGCTCTCGGCGCGCGCCGACGTCTGCGCGGCGCTGGTGGCGGCGGGTCTCGCGGTGCCGCACAGCCGCAGCGGCCACCCCGCCTACTACCTGTCCCAGGAGGGTCTGCGGCAGCGCGCCGCGCTGGCGGCGGCCGAAGCGGCACGGCAGGCGGCGCGGGAGGCGGAAGCCGCCGCGGAGCCGCCCGCGGTCCCCGACGGCACCTTCACGGCCGACGACGGTACGGGGACGGTGACGCCCGGCCGCGGTCCCGCCCGCGCGGCCGAGGTGGCCGCCGCGTGGGAGGGCCTGCTGGGAATCCGAGCGGTGCTCCTCGACGGCGTGACCGACGTGCCCGCGCCGTGGGAGCGCGAACGGCTCGTGCACGCCGTGGCGTTGGCCCTCGAAGCGGCGGGCTGTCCGCCCGCCCCTGACGGTTATACGGTCACGCCTTCCGCGCAGGACGGCGCCGTCGAGGTGTCCTGGCGGGGCGCTGCCGCCCCGGACGAGGCGGCCGGCCACCTCGGCCGGTGCGCGGCGCTCCTCGACGCCCGCGGCTGGCAGTCCACCCGGCACCGCGACCGCGCCGCCCGCCCCTTCCTTCTCACCTCCCCCCGGCGGTCGGCGCCCCGCCGCTGAGGTGCCGCTCAGCCGATGGTGACCACACGCGCCCAGGACGGCGGGGAGTCCGGGACGTACTCGGCGTCGTCCTCGCGCACGGCGCGCGAGGGGCGGGGGAAGAGGCCGACGACGGTACGGCAGGGCGGCTGCTCGGACGGCCACGGTGTCTGACCGTCCGTCAGGGCGACGACGACGTCCGGGCGGGGCCGGGAGCGCAGGGCGCGGGCGAAGCCGGAGCGCAGATCCGTACCGCCGCCGCCGATCAGCTCGATGCCCTCGGCACGGCAGATCGGTACGGCCACACCGGCCGCGACGTCGCAGGAGATCACCGAGACCAGGTCGCGCCGCCCGCCCACCGCCCGCGAGATCGCGGCCACCTCCAGCAGCGCGGCGCCCAGTTCGGCGTCGCTCACGGAGCCGGACGTGTCGATGACGACGCAGACCCGCGGCGGTGTACGGCGCAGGCTCGGCAGCAGCACTCCGGGGACGGCGGCCGAGCGCCGTGAGGGACGCCGGTAGCTGTGGTTCTCGCCCGCGCCCGGCGCGCCCGCCGCCGAGCGGACCGCTGCCCCGAGCAACTGCCGCCACGGCTGCGGGGGATGGAACGCCTCCTCGGCCCATCTGCGCCAGCCCTCGGGCGCCTCCCCCGGCCGCCCCTTGATCCCCTCGGCGACCCGGAAGCGGACCGCGTCCCGCTGTTGCCTGCTCAGGGCGTGCGCCCCGTCCGGTCCCAGCTCCCACGACCTGGCCTGCCCGTCGGCGCCGCTGCCGCAGTCCAGCCAGGCCAGGTCCCCGACGAGCCCGGACATCGACGCCGTCCGCAGATACTCCTCCATCAGCAGGCCGTCGGGCAGCCGCAGCAGCGACGGCAGCACGGCCCCGCCGGGCCGGGGCAGACCGTCCCCGTAGATGTCGTCGTTGATCTCGAAGTCGGCGGCGATGTTGCGCCGCAGCCTCTCCCGACCCTCGGACGGGGGCGTTCCCGCCCCCTCCCGCCCGCCCGGACCGGGCTCTTCGTGCTCCCTGGCGTACCGCTCGCCCCGCGCGTGGTGGTCCCTGAGCAGGTGGGAGACCTCGTGCACCCAGACGCCGGCCAGTTCCTCCGTCGGGGTGCGCGCGACGAAACCGGGCGAGACGTAGCAGCGCCAGTACGCGTCGACCGCCATCGTCGGCACCGACCGGTCCTCCACCACGTGCAGGGCGAAGAGGGCGCTGGCGAGGTAGGGGCGGACCGTGACCGCGTGGAGCCGGGCCGCCATCAACTTCTCGGTGTCGAGGGGCAGTCCGGGAGCGTACGGCTGGTCGGCGGGGCGCTGCCGCCTCGGCGCGAGAGGCCGTACCGGGCGCGGCGGCGCGGGCGGAGGCATCGGGCGCGGTCGCGCGGTGACCGGCCGTTTCCCGGTGACCGCCACCGGCTCCTTCGCGGTGACCGCCACGGGCCCCTTCGCGGTGACCGCCACGGGCTCCTTGACGGTGTCCGTCATCCGACGCTTCGCCGTGTCCTTCATCGGCCCGTCCTCTTCGTCCGGGCCGCCTCGGCGTCCGCGACCCGCGCCACCGACTGGTCGGCGCGGCGGGCGAGGCCGATGACCGAGACCAGCCGCTCCACCGCCGCGGGCACCTCCCAGTCGTCGCGCCGCAGTCCGGCCAGCGCGGTGGCCGGGGCGACCAGCAGGTCGGGGGCGCCGGACTCCAGCGCCCTGACCAGCACCGCCCAGCCCGCCTCCCACCGCGCCCGCTCCGGCCGCGCGCCGACCGCGGCCACCACGGCCTCCAGCGCCGCCTGCCGCAGGTCGCCGCGCTCGGGCAGTTCCACGGTCGGCGGGTCGGCCATCAGCGCCTCGGGGTCGGGCAGGTCCATCCGGTCCAGGTGGGCGAGGAGTTCAAGTCCCGGCCCGTCCCCCACCGCGCCCCGCACCAGCAGGGCCAGCACCTCGCGGGACGCGGAGGCCGCCGTACCGAACGCCAGCAAGGTCAGCGCGGCCTCCCAGCTCCGGGGCGAGGGCCACGCGCCGCCGCGCCGCGTCTCCGTGCTCGGCAGCCGGTGGATCAGCGTCGGCCTGGCTTCGAGGAAGCCGCAGACGGCGCGCCGCGCGAGGGCCACGGCCTCGGGCAGCGACTCCGGTACGAGCCTGGGCAGTTCCGGGCGCGGCCAGACGCCGCCGAGGCCGCGTACCACCACCTCACGGTCGTGCACCCAGAACAGATGGACGAAGCGGTTGGCCAGCGGCGGGCTCAGCTCCCATCCGTCGGCCGCGGACGCGCGCGGGTTGGCGGCGGCCACGATCCGTACGCCGGGCGGCAGTTGCAGGGCGCCGACCCGGCGCTCCAGCACGACCCGGAGCAGCGCCGCCTGAACGGCCGGTGTGGCCGTGGACAGTTCGTCGAGGAAGAGCAGTCCGCGCCCGGCGCGGACCAGTTCCACGGCCCACTGGGGCGGCGCCATCGGCACACCGCGTACCGCGGGGTCGTCGCCCAGGACGGGCAGCCCGGAGAAGTCGGTCGGCTCGTGGACGCTGGCGATCACGGTCGTCAGCGGCAGGTCGAGGGAGGCGGCGAGCTGGGTCAGCGCCGCGGTCTTCCCGATGCCGGGCTCCCCCCACAGCAGTACGGGCAGGTCGGCCGCGACGGCCAGGGCGAGCGCTTCGAGCTGTTCATCGGGGCGCGGTTCCGTGGTGCTGGTCCGAAGGAGCGTCAGAAGGTCGTCGGCGACGGCGAGTTGAGGGTCGCTCACGGGGGCGGAGGCAGAGGTCAAGGCGGTCGTGGGAGCGGTCGTGAAGGCGGTCGTGGGCAGGAGGGTGCTGGACGTCATGGGCATCACCTGGGGTTGGTCAGGGGAACGGGACGGCCCGCTCCGAAGGGTTTGTGCGGCATGGCGGCGCTCAACGCGCCGTGCAGGTAAAGGACCTGACTGGTAATCAGGTGGCGGAGGGTCAGCGGGCCGTTCCGGTGCGGGGCCTGGCCCGGCTGCTGCGCTTGGCGCGAATGTGCCGCGGCGTATGGCGGACGAGGCGCGGACGGCGCTGCGCCGAGGCCGGGTGTTCCGCGACGAGTCCCGCGCGGAAGACGCCGTGGTCGACGCGGCGGACGGCGGCCCGCTCCAACTCCTCGCGGAGCGGCCCGTCGCGGAGTACCGCGCGCGGCCCGAGCAGTCCTTCGACGACGGCCAGCGCCCCGGCCATGTCGCCGTGGCGCAGCCGTTCCCGTACCGCGGGCAGTGCCTCGGGGTCGCGGTGCACGGCGTCGATCGCCCGCAGACAGGGCAGCGCCGGTCCGCCGAGGGCCACCAGCAGGTCCTCGCGGCGCAGTTCGGCCGGGTCGTGGTCGACCGCCGTCAGCACCCCGTTCCGCAGCGCGATCCGGTGGATCTCGCCGCGGCACTCCACCCGGTGCGGATCATCGGGCTCGGGGCCGTGACCTGCGGCCGGGGCGGTGTCGTACGACGCCAGCGCCGCGGCGACCAGCGGGTGCAGCCGGTCGGCCGTGATCAGCCCGGCCCGTAGCAGTTCCAGGTCCGGCAGGACGCGGGCCGCCGCTTCCGGCAGTACGGGCAGCGCCGCGATGTCGTGCGGTCGCAGCGGTTCGCGCAGCGGCCGGCAGGTCGGGGCATGGCTGTCGTCGGGGGCGACGAGTTCGAACGCGGCGCGGTCGCGCGCGCCCAGGCGTACGGCGAAGGCGCCGCGCGGGCGGCCTTCGGCCCACAGCAGCAGTTCGGCCTCCGCGGCCCACCGCCCCGACGCCCACGGACCCTCGTCCGCGCCGCAGCGCCGCGCCAGTTCGCCGCTCCGCCCGGCGTCCCAGAGATGCCGGTGCAGGTCGAGCCGGAAGCGCCGCTCGGGATACGGGTGCGGGTGGATTCCGGCGGTGCCGTGCCCCGGCTCCTGCCACAGCGCCAGCGCCATCCGCTGCCCCGCGTCGGCTCTGGCCGGCGGTGTCCGTACGACCAGGTCGACCGGCGGACCGGCCGAAGCGCCGTACCGCGCGAGGAGGATGGTCACACCGGGCCGCAAGCGGCCGTCCGGCGCGATCCTCGGCATGTGCCAGCGCAGCAGATCGGGTGCCAACCGGCGCAGATCCGCCCGGAGTCGGGCGGCCAGTTCGGTGCCGTGCCGCGTGCGCACGGCTCGCAGATCGAGATCCGCGTCGACCCGGGCCGCGGCGCACGCCCCGGCCCAGTCGCCGACGGCGCGCCGCGCGGTGGCGGTCTCGATCATGGACGGTGGCACGGCGTGCTCGCGTACGCGGCGCCACATCAACACATGGGCGGGAATCTCGTCCGTGAGGTGAGGTGCCATCAGCACTCACCCTGGTCGAACGATTCCCCCATTCCGTACGAGAAGGAGTTCGTCATCGCGCCCATCATAGGCACAGCCGCCGCCCGGACTCCATCAACGGGTGAGCCTCCGTCAGACGGCCGTGGAGCCGGCGGCTCCGACGGACGGAGAGCGGACCGCGAGCGCACGGCGAGCAGACGGCTCCGGCGGACGGAGAGCCGGTGACGCCGGCCGCCGGGCGTGACGGCCTCGGATGTGTGGAGCATCGGGAATTATCGGATTTTGGAGCCGTCTATGACGGTCAGGTGTCGTGAATATTGCGAGGAGCCATCGCATTTTTGCGCAGACTCATGGACTTACTGCGACCCGCCTCGTAGTCTCTCCACGCCTGGCCGGGTGTTCCCCCCTAGTTCCCCCCTAGTTCCACCCCCCTCTCACCCCCCTCGACGCGCAAGGACGTGTGCCTGTGTCGCACTCATTGCAGAGCCATGAGTTGAGTCCTCAAAGAAGCCGCAGAGTCAGACAGCGCGGCGCCGCCGCGGTGCTGTCGTTCGCCGTGGCCGCGGCAGCCGCGCTGACCGCCGTGACCTTGGCGAACGCCCCCGCCGCCCACGCGGCAGGCGTACCCGCCCCTTCACCCGTCGGCATATCGGGCCGCGGCGCGAACGTGCCGTTCAAGGAGCTCGAGGCCGAGTACGCCAACACCAACGGCGCGCTGATCGGCCCCGACCGCTACTACGGCCACCTGCCGTCCGAGGCGTCGGGCCGTCAGGCCGTCACCCTCAGCGCCGCCGGACAGTACGTGGAGTTCACGCTGACGGCGCCCGCGAACGCGATGTCGCTGCGCTACAGCCTCCCGGACACCGCGGACGGCAAGGGCAGGGACGCCACGCTGGACGTGCAGGCCAACGGGACCTCGATCAAGACCCTGCCGGTGACCTCGAAGTACAGTTGGTACTACGGCGGTTACCCGTTCAACAACAACCCGGGCGACACCAACCCGCACCACTTCTACGACGAGTCGCGGACGATGTTCGGGACCACGTACCCGGCCGGCACCAAGATCCGCGTGCAGGTGACGTCCACAGCGCAGTCCCCGACGTTCACCATCGACCTGGCGGACTTCGAGACGGTCGCGGCCCCGATCGCCAAGCCCGCGGGCGCGCTCGACGTGGTGACGGACTTCGGCGCCGACCCGACGGGTGCCACGGACTCCACCGCCAAGTTCCAGGCGGCCGTGGACGCGGGCAAGGCGCAGGGCAAGACCGTATACATCCCGCAGGGCAACTTCACGCTGTACAGCCACGTCATCGTCGACAAGGTCACCCTCGTCGGCGCCGGCCCCTGGTACAGCGTGCTCGGCGGCCGTGACCCGGTGAACCGCTCCAACGCGGCCGGTATCTACGGCAAGTACACCAACCAGGGCGGGCCGAGCACCAACGTCAACCTCAAGGACTTCGCCATCATCGGCGACATCCGCGAGCGCGAGGACAACGACCAGGTCAACGGCCTCGGTGGCGCGATGTCCAACTCCACCGTCGACAACCTGTGGTTGCAGCACGTCAAGTGCGGTGCGTGGATGGACGGTCCGATGGACCACTTCACCATCAAGAACAGCCGCATCCTGGACACGACGGCCGACGGTGTGAACTTCCACATCGGCGTCACCAACTCCACGGTCACCAACACCTTTGTGCGCAACACCGGTGACGACGGTCTGGCGGGCTGGCCGGAGAACGTGCCGAATGTCAACGACAGCTTCGACCACAACACGGTCGTGCTGCCGATCCTGGCGAACAACATCGTCACGTACGGCGGCAAGGACTTCAACATCTCCGACAACGTGATGGCCGACACCATCTCCAACGGCGGCGGCCTGCACATCGCCAACCGCTACCCGGGGGTCAACGCCGGTTCCGGCACCGCGGTCGCGGGCACCATCACGGCGGCGCGCAACACGCTGATCAGAACCGGTAACAGCGACTTCAACTGGCAGTTCGGCGTCGGCGCCATCTGGTTCGACGGCCTTCAGGGCAAGGTCGACGCCAACATCCAGATCACCGACACGGACATCCTCGACAGCTCCTACGAGGCGATCCAGTCGATCGAGAGCGGCGTCACGGGCGTCACGTTCAAGAACGTCAACATCGACGGCGCGGGCACCTACGCGATCCAGGCGCAGGCACCGGCCGACATGACGTTCATCAACGTCAAGGCGAAGAACATCGCCCAGTCCGCCACCCCGATCCACAACTGCGTCGGCACCGGCCTGAACATCATCGACGGCGGCGGCAACTCCGGTATCACTGGGCAGACCTGCACCGGCACCTGGCCGACCCCGATCTGGACCAACGGCGGCGTTCCGACCGGCGGTGGCGGCGGTACGACCACGCCTCCCACCACCCCGCCGACCACGCCCCCGACCACGCCGCCCACCACTCCCCCGACGACCCCGCCGACGACTCCGGCCAACGGCAACCTGGCGCAGGGCCGCCCCGCGACCGCCTCGTCCGCGGTGCAGAGCTACTCGGCGGCCAACGCCGTCGACGGCAACGCGTCCTCGTACTGGGAGAGCAACAGCAACGCCTTCCCGCAGACGCTGACCGTCGACCTCGGCGCGGCCAAGTCGATCGGCAAGGTCACGCTCAAGCTTCCGCCGTCGGCGGACTGGGCGACCCGTACCGAGACCCTGTCGGTGCTGGGTTCGACGGACAACAGCTCCTGGAGCACGCTGAAGGCTTCGGGCGGCGTCTCCTTCAACCCGTCGTCGGGCAACACGGCCACGCTGACCTTCAACGCGGCCACCGCGCGGTACGTCCGGCTGAACATCACCGGCAACACCGGCTGGACCGCGGGCCAGATCTCGGAGTTCGAGGTCTACGCGGCCGACGGCACGCCGACCACGCCGCCCACGACTCCCCCGACCACCCCGCCGACGACCCCGCCGACGACTCCTCCCACCACGCCTCCCACGACCCCGCCCGCCAACCCGAACCTGGCGCAGGGCCGTACGGCCACCGACACCGGTCACTCCGACATCTACGTCGCGGCCAACGCGGTGGACGGCAACGTCAACTCCTACTGGGAGAGCGCCAACAGCGCCTTCCCGCAGTCCCTGACGGTCGACCTCGGCTCCGCCAAGACCGTCGGCCGGCTGGTGCTGAAGCTGCCGACCAACTGGGGCACCAGGACCGAGACGCTGAGCGTCCTCGGCTCCACCGACAACAACACGTACAGCACGCTCAAGGCGTCCGCGGGCTACACCTTCACCCTTGGTACCGACACCGCGACCGTCACCCTGACCCCGACCACCACCCGCTACCTGCGGCTCACCTTCACCGGGAACACCGGCTGGCCGGCGGGCCAGCTCTCCGAGCTGGAGGCCTACGCCTCCTGATCCGGTGACCGCACCGACTCCCCGCCCCGGCGGCCCCGTAGCTCAGGGCCCCCGGGGCGGGGCATTCGCGCCGGTCGCGGCGGTACGGGCGGGCGATCTAGAGTCGGTCCCATGGAATACCGTCACCTTGGCCGCAGCGGCCTGATCATCAGCGAAATCGCCTACGGAAACTGGCTCACCCACGGCTCCCAGGTGGAGGAGGACGCGGCGACCGCGTGTGTGCGGGCGGCGCTGGACACGGGGATCACGACCTTCGACACCGCGGACACGTACGCGCAGACCCGCGCGGAGTCGGTGCTCGGCCGGGCGCTGAAGGGCGAGCGCCGGGAGGGTCTGGAGATCCTCACCAAGGTCTTCTGGCCGACCGGTCCCGGACGCAACGACCGGGGTCTGTCCCGCAAGCACATCATGGAGTCGATCGACGGCTCGCTGCGACGGCTCCAGACGGACTACGTCGACCTCTACCAGGCGCACCGGTTCGACCGGTTCACGCCGCTGGAGGAGACGATGGAGGCGTTCGCCGACGTCGTGCACTCCGGCAAGGCGCACTACATCGGCGTCTCGGAGTGGACGGCCGACCAGATCCGCCGCGGGCACGCGCTCGCCCGCGAGCTGCGCATCCCGCTGGTCTCCAACCAGCCGCAGTACTCCGCGCTCTGGCGCGTCATCGAGGCCGAAGTGGTGCCCGCCTGCGAGGAGTTGGGCATCGGTCAGATCGTGTTCTCACCGATCGCGCAGGGTGTGCTGACCGGCAAGTACGTGCCGGGGCAGCAGCCGCCCGCCGGTTCGCGCGCCACCGACGCCAAGGGCGGCGCGAACATGATCGACCGCTGGATGAACGACGAGGTGCTGGGGCGGGTGCAGCAGCTCCACGCGCTCGCCGCCGACGCCGGTCTGACGATGGCTCAGCTCGCGGTCGCCTGGGTGCTCCAGAACCCGAACGTCTCGGCCGCGATCGTCGGCGCGTCCCGCCCCGAGCAGGTCGCGGAGAACGTGAAGGCGGCCGGCGTGACCCTGGACGCGGGTCTGCTGGCGAAGCTGGACGCCGTCCTGGAGCCGGTCGCGGTCACCGACCCGCTGAAGACACCGCAGATCACGCCCGCCGCGCGGCCGTAGGGCCCGAGGCACACACCCGCGGAACACGGTCCGATCCATCGCGCCGAGGGGAAGCCCGCCCGGCCGCCGCGTACAGTATGTCTACGTGCCTGTAGACGAAGCTGACGCCCGCGGCCGGGCGGACCTTTCGCGTACCGAGCGAGAAGGGCCGCTCCCCCGGTGACCGCCCGCGCGCCATGGCGCCGCGCACTGCTCCCGGCCGCCTTCGCCGCCGCCTTCGCGGTGCTCGCCTGGGTGGTGCTGGCCAGGCACGGCACGCCGTACGCGGTGGACACCGGGCCGCACCGCTGGTCGGTGGAGCACCGGCCGCACGCCATGGTGACCGTGGCCCGTACCGTCACCGACCTCGGCACCGGCCCGTTCCCGTATCTCGCCGCCGTGCTGGGCGGCTGGCTGGCGGGCGGCGGCGGTGTGGGGCGCGGCGCGCTGCGGACCTCGCGCGGTGTGCCCATGGCGCTGCTCGCGCTGGCCGTGCTGCTCGCGGGCCAGGCGGTACGCACGCTGCTGGTCATGGCGCTGCACCGGGCCAGGCCGCCCGCGGCGGACTGGGCGACGCACGCCTCCGGCTACTCCTTCCCCTCCGGGCACACCGCGTCCAGCGCGATGGCCGCCGGGCTGCTGGCCTGGGGGCTGCTGCGCTGGCGGCCGGGCCGCACGGGGCGGCTGCTCACCGCGCTGTGCGCGCTCGTCGCGCTGGCCGTCGGCTGCACCCGCGTGTATCTGGGCGTGCACTGGCCGACGGATGTCGTCGGCGGCTGGCTCTTCGCCGGTTGCTGGCTCGGCGCGGCGCTGCCGCCGCTCACGACGTTCGCCGGCCGGAGCGGGCCGGGCGGACCCGGCCCGTCCGATCAGATCGAGACGCCGTGAGCCCGCAGGTAGTGCAGCGGGTCGATGTCGTCGCCGTATTCGGGTCCCGTCCGCATCTCGAAGTGCAGGTGCGGTCCTGTGACGTTGCCGGTCGAGCCCGAACGCGCTATCCGCTGGCCGGAGGTGACCTTCTGTCCGACCTTGACCGAGATCTGCGACAGGTGCGCGTACTGGCTGTAGTCGCCGTCCGCGTGCCGGATGACGATCTGGTAGCCGTAACTGCCGCCCCAGCCCGCCGTCACCACGGTGCCCGCGGCCACCGACTTCACACTGGTGCCGGTGCCGACCAGGAAGTCCACACCTGTGTGGTAGCCGCTGGCCCAACTTGAGCCGGAGGCGTGGTACGGCGTGCCGATCGGCGCGCCGCTGACCGGCAGGGTGTACGCGGTGTGGGTCGGGGCCGCGGCGGGCTTCGTCGTACGGTCCAGCGTGCGGGTGCCCGCGGGGGCCACCGACTTCTTGGGCATGGCCTTCGGGGCGGCCTTGGGCGTCGGCTTCGGCTGCGCCTTGGGACGGGTCGTGGTGTGCGGCTCGCGCTGCGTCGTGTGCTGCGGGTGCGCCACCGGGGTCCGCAGGTCGAGCCGCTGGCCGGGGAGGATCAGGTCGGGGTCGTCGCCGACCACCGAGCGGTTGTCGGCGTAGAGCCGGGGCCAGCCGCCCGCCACATGGTGGTCGTCGGCGATGCCGGACAGCGTGTCGCCCGACCTCACCGTGTAACGGTCCTTGCCCGGGGCCGACTTGGGCTGCGCGGTCTTCGGCGTGGTCTTCTTCGCGGGCGCCTTGGCCGGGGAACTGACCCGGGCCTTCGCGGTGCTCTTGGTCTCGCTCCTGACCGGGGCCTTCGCGGGCGTCCTGCGCGCCTGGTCGGACGCGGTCCGCACCTTCGCGGCGGGCACCTCGACCTTGTGGGAGGCGGTGGCGGCGGTACGGGTCAGCCCGGCGCGTACCGAGCAGACCGGCCAGGCGCCGGGGCCCTGGCTGTGCAGCACCTTCTCGGCCACGGCTATCTGCTGGTTCTTCGTGGCGAGGTCGGCGCGCGGCGCGTAGGCCGTACCGCCGAAGGACTTCCAGGTGCTGGAGGCGAACTGGAGCCCGCCGTAGTACCCGTTGCCCGTGTTGATCTGCCAGTTGCCCGAGGACTCGCAGTTGGCGACCTTGTCCCAGGTGCTCTCGGCGGCCGCGTGGGCGCTGCTCAGCCCGATCAGCGGCAGGGCGAGACCGGCGCCGCCCGCGGTGACGGTGAGGGATGCCTGCGATACGCGGCTGGGGCGGTATCGGCGGTGACGTCCGCGTAAGGGCATAGCACGAGTCCTCTCCAGGACCGGCCCGTGGGGCCTGGGCTGCCGTACGCCCGAATTGCCGGGCGGGCCAAAGATAGGGCCCGTACACACTCGGCCACAAGGGGTGACGACAAGTGTTCGGTTTCGGGCGGTTCGGGAATGACGGAGTCCGGTACGCGTTGGAATGAACGTGAGCTCTCCGCTGCGCGACACCCCGTTCTCCGTCCTTGACCGCTCCCGCACGAGGGAGGGCCAGGACGGCGCTCAGGCGCTGCGCGACACCGTGGCGTTCGCGCGCGAGGTCGAAGCGCTCGGCTACCACCGCTTCTGGGTCTCCGAGCACCACAGCGTGCCCGGCGTGGCCGGTTCCGCGCCGACGGTGCTCGCGGCGGCGGTCGCCGCGGCCACCTCGCGGATCAGGGTCGGCACCGGCGGCGTGATGCTGCCCAATCACCAACCTCTGGTCGTGGCCGAGCAGTTCGGGGTCCTGGAGGCGCTGTTCCCGGGCCGGATCGACATGGGTCTGGGGCGGTCGGTGGGCTTCACCGACGGCATCCGCAAGGCACTGGGCCGCGGCAAGGAGGCCGCGGGCGCGTTCGACGCGCAGATCGACGAACTGCTCGGGTACTTCACCGGCACCCAGCGGGTCCACCCGCAGGTGCACGCCTGGCCCGCCGAGGGGCTGCGTCCGCCGGTGTTCCTGCTGGCCGTCGGCAGCGGCGCGGACCTGGCCGCCGCGCACGGCCTGCCGCTGGTGATCGGCGGTGTGCGCGGCGAGGACGCGATGCTGCGCGCGGTGGACCGCTACCGCGCCGCCTTCCGCCCCTCCGCGTGGTCGGCCGCCCCCTATGTCGTGCTGTCCGGCACCGTCGCGGTCGCCGACAGCGGCGAGCGGGCCCGCAGGCTGCTGGTCCCGGAGGCGTGGTCGACGGCCTGGTCCCGCACCCACGGCGTCTTTCCGGCCCTCGCGCCCTACGAGTCGACGGCCGCGCGCACGATGACGGGTCCGGAGCGCGAACGCTTCGAGGAGGCGATGGCCGGGCATCTGCACGGCACGCCCGAGGACGTCGCGAAGGCGCTGGAGTCGCTGCTGGTGCGCAGCGCGGCCGACGAATTCCTCGTCACGACCAGTACGTACGACCGCGCGGAGCTGCTGGAGTCCTACCGGCTGCTGGCCGCGATCACCTCGGGAGATCCGGCCGCAGCGTGAGAGCGCCGGGTTAGGGTCACCGGGTGAGCGAACAGATCATCGAACCGGTCTCCGGCGACCTCGATGTCCGCTGGCACGCGGGGTGGCCGTCGGCCAAGCACGACCCGGCGCCGGAGATCCAGGTGCACGCGTACGACGAACACACCCTGATCCTGCGGCAGAACATGTCGGTGCACTTCGAGGCGCCCTTCCTCTTCTTGCTCCTCGGCGCCGAGCGCGCCCTGCTGCTGGACACCGGCGCTACCGCCGACGCCCGCCACTTCCCGCTGCGCCGCACCGTGGACGCCGCGATCGAGGCGTGGCTGGCCCTCCAGCCGGGCACCGAGCCGGACGCGTACGAGCTGGTGGTGGCGCACACCCACGGCCACGGCGACCACATCGCGGGCGACGCCCAGTTCGCCGACCGGCCCCGTACCGTCGTGGTCGGTCCGGATCTCGACGCGGTGACCGCCTTCTACGGGCTGCGGGACTGGCCGCGGGGCGCCGCCACGTTCGACCTCGGCGGCCGGGTCCTCGACGTGCTGCCGGGCCCCGGGCACGAGGCCGCCGCCACCGTCTTCCACGACCGGCGCACCGGAATCCTGTTCACCGGCGACACCCTCTACCCCGGTCATCTCTACGTCCGCGACCCGGCCGCCTACACCGCGACCGTGGACCGGTTGCTGGCCTTCTGCGAGCGGCACCCGGTCACCCATCTGCTCGGCTGTCACATCGAGATGACCACCACGCCCGGCGACGACTACCCGCGCGGCACCACCCACCAGCCGGACGAGCCGCCGCTCCAGATGGACGTGGGCCACCTGCGCGCCCTGCGCGCGGCGCTGACCGCGGTCGACGCCCGCCCCGGCGTCCACGGCTTCGCCGACTTCCTCGTCCACATCGAACCCCGCACCGAACCTCTCGACCCGGAGCGCGCATGAGGACCGTCAACGTCGGCGTCATAGGCGTGGGGAACTGCGCCTCCTCCCTGGTCCAGGGCGTGGAGTTCTACGCGTCCGCGGCCGGGAGCGGCGACGGCCCGGAAGCGGGCCCGGCGGGCCTGACCCACCCGGTGTGCGCGGGCTACGCGGTCTCCGACGTGCGGTTTACCGCCGCCTTCGACGTCCACACGGCCAAGACCGGCCGCGACCTGTCCGAGGCGATCTGGGCGCCGCCGAACAACGCGCGGGCCTTCGCGAAGGTGCCGCACCTCGGCGTGGAGGTGACCGAGGGCGCGCTGAGCGACGGCGTCGGGCGCAGCGCCGCCGCCCAGGTCGACGCGCGCGGTACGGCCACCGTCGACGACATCGCGCGGCGGCTGCGGGACAGCGGCACCCACGTCCTGGTGAATTTCCTGCCGGTCGGCAGCCAGGCCGCGTCCGAGCTGTACGCGCGGGCCGCGCTGCGCGCCGGGTGCGCCTTCCTCAACTGCATCCCGTCGGTGATCGCCCGCTCCCCGCGGTGGGCGGGCCGGTTCGCCGAGGCGGGGCTGCCGCTGGCCGGTGACGACCTGAAGAGCCAGTTCGGCGCGACGCTCGTGCACCGCGCACTGGTGGACGTGCTCGCGCGCAACGGCGTACGGCTGCGGAGCACGTACCAACTGCTCGGCGGCGGGAACATGGACTTCCTGAACATGCAGGACGCGGAGCGGATGGCGAGCAAGAAGGCCACCAAGACGCAGGGGATGTACGGGGGTTCGGGCGAGGCGGCGCCGTCGCACGTGGGCGCCGACTTCATCCCGTTCCTCGCCGACCGGAAGGTGGCCTTCATCCGGGTCGAGGCGGAGGGCTTCGGCGGCACACCGCTGGAGGTCGACCTGCGGATGGAGGTCGACGACTCGCCGAGCGCCGCGGGGAACGTGCTGGACGCCGTCCGCTATCTGAAGGCCGCGCTCGACCGCGGTCTCGGCGGCGTGGTGGACCCGGTGTCGGCGGCCGTCATGAAGGCCCCGCCCACGCCGCTGGACGAGGCCGCGATCGAGGCGGGGCTCGCGGCGCTGTCCGACGGGTGATCAGCGGGCTTCGGGGACCGGGGATGTGACGGCGCGTCGGATTCGGTCGCCGGTCGGTGAGCGGCCGTCAGCCGGTCGGCCCCCGGGCGTCACGCCGGTGGCGGCGGTGTCTCATCCTTATGGGTCACGTCGCCGCGCCGACCCGGCCACGGCGTTCCTACGGTGACGGCATGAACGTCTTCCGCGCCTCGTCGTGCCGCCACGACCGTCCTCGTAAGACCGCCGCCCCCGCCGTCGCGGCCTCGGTGGCCGCCGCCAGGTGTCTGGCCGTCGGCTGCTGCCTCGCCGCCGCGACCGCGCTGGCCACCGTGTCCGCCGCCGCGACCGCCGCCGCGGCGGCCCTTCCCGCGGACGGCGGGCGCGGCTCGTCGGGCCCCGGCGCCGCGACGGTGGTCGCCGGCGGTCCGCTGCTCGCCGGGCACGGGGTGCTGGTGCAGCCGCACGCCGGGTCGCCGCGGCTGCCGTCCGGGCTGTCCGCGCTGTCGTGGACGGTCTCCGACGCGCGCACCGGCCAGGTGCTGGCCGCCAAGGACCCGCACCGCAGGCTGCCGCCGGCCAGCACCCTGAAGACGCTGTTCGCGGTCACCGTGCTGCCGCGCTTCCCCGGCGACGCCACCCACCGCGTCACCGACTCCGACCTCACGGGGATCGGCGCGGGCAGCAGCCTGGTCGGGATCCAGGCCCGGCAGACGTACACCGTCGCAGACCTGTGGCGCGGTGTCTTCCTCAGCTCGGGCAACGACGCCGTGCACGTCCTGGCGCACATGAACGGCTCGGTGCCGCTGACCGTCAGCCAGATGCAGGCCAAGGCCGAGATGCTGGGCGCGGACGACACCCATGTGGTCTCCCCCGACGGCTACGACATGCCGGGCCAGGTCTCCTCGGCCTACGACCTGGCCGTCATCGCCCGCGCGGGCCTGGCCATGCCGGATTTCGCGACGTACGCCTCCACCCGGTGGGCGCAGTTCCCCGGCGGCTACGACGCGCACGGCAAGTACGTGAAGTCGTTCGGCATCCAGAACACCAACCGGCTGCTCACCGGCGCGGACGGCGTCAAGCGCTACCCCGGCGTGATCGGTGTGAAGAACGGCTACACCACCAACGCGGGCAACACCCTGGTCGCCGCCGCCAAGCGCGGGGACCGCACACTGATCGCGACCGTGATGAATCCGCAGTCCGGGCTGCCGCAGGCGGTCTACCACGAGGCGGGCGCGCTGCTGGACTGGGGCTTCTCGGCCGCGGGCCGTACCTCGTCGGTCGGCACGCTGAACACGGCGACGACCGCGTACCACGACGATTCCGCGCACGCCTCACAGGAGGCCGAGCGGCCCGCGCGGCAGCCCGCCCAGGAGCCCGCGCGGCAGGAGCCGAAGCCCGCCCCCGCGCCGCAGGCGCCGAAGCCCGCCCCCGCGCCGCAGGCGCCCAGCACCGCGGACGCCGCGTCATCGTCGCCTACCACCTGGTACGTGGGCGGCGCGCTGGCGCTGGGCGCGGCGGGCTCGGTGGTCGTGCTGCGCCGCCGGTCCGCGGCGAAGGCGCGCTGAGCGAAGGGCGCCGACTCGGGCCACGCTGTGGGCCGGAAGCGGTGACGACGCGCTGGCCAGGGGCGTACTCTCAGTTGCCGGGCAGGGGGCACGCACGGTGTCCGCAGCGCCGCGCCGAGAGGGAGCCGTACCCGCATGAGCCGCCGTACTTCCGGTCCCGTATCCACCTGGGCCGAGGTCCAGCGGCAGCGCCAGCGGCAGCAAGAGGCCCAGCAGCGCGCCTGGTTGCAGGCGCGGCGGGAGACCGAGCGGCAGCAGCGCGCGGCGGAGCGGGCCGCCTCCCGGCGCAGCCGTGAGCAGCAGGCCGCGTACCGCGCGAGCCGGGAGGCCGACGCGCGGCAGCGGACCGACGACCTGGAGCGCCGGTTCGCCGAGCTCCAGGGCCTGTTGGCGGCCGGCTGCGCGGCGCCCGTCTTCACCCCCGCGGCGCTGCTGACGCCCGAGGTGGTCGAGCCGTTCGCCCCCGGACGGCTCGCCGAGCCGATCCCGATGCCCGACCCGAACGCGTACACGCCCCGGCAGGGCGGCGGTTGGGGCGCGGCACGGCACGAGCGCGAGCGGGCCCGCACGCTGTACGAGAACGACCTGCGGGCCGCGCAGGCCACCGAGGCGCTGCGGCAGCGCCAACTCGCCGACTACCAGCGGCAGTACCGGCAGTGGGCCGATCAGCGGCTGGCGGAGATCCGGCGGCAGAACGCCGAGGTCGAGACATCCGTCGCCGCGCTGCGCGACGGGGACCCCGAGGCGGTCGAGGACTATCTGACGGCGGCCCTCTACGCGTCCGCCGCATGGCCGCACGGCCTGCCCCGGCAGGTCTCGGCGTCCTACGACCGGGCCGACCGGCAGCTCGTGCTCGACTGGGAGCTGCCCGCCTTCTCCGTGGTGCCCGAGGCGTCGCTGGTGCGGTACATGCCGGGCGCCGACCGGGACAAGGAGGTGGCGCGCCCGGTCGCCGAGCGCCGCGCGGCCTACCGGGACGTCCTGGCCCAGTGCCTGCTGCTCGTGCTGCGCGAGCTGTTCGGCGCCGACGCGCACGACGTCCTGGACTCCGTGGTGCTCAACGGCTTCGTGGACGACACCGACCCGGCCACCGGCCACCGTACGAAGACCGTCGTCGCCTCCGCGCTGGTGTCGGACGCCGCCTTCGCGGCGGTCAACCTCGACCGGGTCAACGCGGTCGACTGCTTCACCGAGGCGCTGGACGGCCGGCTCTCCCCCCGCCCGGACAAGCGCGCGGCCGTCGAGCCCATCCGGCTGCCGGGCGAGGCGGGCCGCACGATGGTCTCGCACGGCGGCGAGGAGGAGCCCGACCTGCTGGCCATGGACCCGCTGGAGTTCGAGGAGCTGGTCGCGCGGCTGTTCCGGGCGATGGGGATGAACGCGGTCACGACGGTGCGCTCCGGCGACGGCGGTGTGGACGTGGACGCGCTGGACCCGGACCCGATACGCGGCGGCAAGATCGTGGTACAGGTCAAGCGCTACCGCAACACGGTCTCGCCGAGCGCCGTACGCGACCTGTTCGGCACGGTGCAGAGCGTCGGCGCCAACAAGGGTGTGCTGATCACCACCTCCGGTTTCGGGCCGACCTCGCACGCCTTCGCCAACGGCAAGCCGCTGACGCTGGTGTCGGGCCCGGACCTGGTGGACCTGCTGCACAGCAACGGGCTCGGCGGCCGTCTGGGCCCCGCCCCCGGCACCGTCGAGCGCACCCCGACGCTGGTCTCGACGGTGCTGCCCGGTATCGACGCCGACGCGGACGCCGACTCCGAGGCGAGCGTGCTCGGCATGTGGTGGGCGGGCGGTGTGCGGCTCGACGTCTGCGCGCTGGTGTGCCGGGGCGGCCGGGTGCTGGACGACGACCACTTCGTCTTCTTCAACAATCCGCGCACGCCCGACGGCAGTGTGCGGATGATGCCCGCGCTCGGCGGGGACAAGGCCGCGATCTGGGTGAGCTTCGACCGGCTGCCCGCCCGCGCGGACCGGGTGGTGCTGGTCGCCGCCGTCGACCCGGAGGCCGATCCGGACGCCGACCTGACCGGATTCACCGACGCCCGGATCAGGCTCACCGACCCCAGCGGAGCCGAGGCCGACCGCCTCGAGGTCTCCGACGGCAGGCCCGGCGAGACGGCGCTGGTGCTCGGCTCCTTCCGCAGGAGCGGTACGGGCGCCGACTGGCGCTTCGTGGCGGGCGGCAAGGGCTACGCGGGCTCGGGCGGGCTGGTGGCGCTGGTCGGGGAGCACGGGATCGCGGTCGACTGAGCGGCGGGTTCCCGCCCCGGATACGGGTTCGGGAACATCCGCCGACCCCGCCGTGTTATGGTCTGTGTGCAGCACATGTCTGCGCCCCTTCTTGCGGCGCCGGTGCTCGTTCTGAATGACAGCTCCTCGCGGTGACGCGCCCCAGGCCCCATGGCTCTGGTCCCGGTCCCCACGGAGTTCTCGAATCACCTGACGGTCGCACGACGGCCCTGTGGTGATCTCCGCGGTACGTGGAGCGTGTTGTGCCCGCTCACGCCGAAATCCCTTTCCGGCATGCCCGTTTGACGCATCACACGCCAGACCCGCCGCACCCCGTACTCGCACGGCGACCTGCCGCGCACACGACTTTCCTCTCGTCCGAGAAAGGACGACTCCCATGACTGACATCCTTGAACGCCCTCCCGTCCGGCAGGAGACGCCGGTTCGGGTAGCGGGCGTACTCGACATCCACGGCGGCCAGGGCCGCCTCCGATCCGCCGGGCTGCTGCCGACACCCGACGACGTACACGTACCGCAGGCCCAGATCCGGCAGGCCGGACTCAGGAACGGCGACCTCGTCGAGGGCACCCTCGGCGGAAAGCCCGGCACGCTGGGCGGCGTCGACCTGGTCAACGGCGTCCCGGCCGAACACCTGCGCGGGCGACCGCACTTCAGGGACCTGACGCCCCTTCACCCCCGGCAGCGGCTGCGGCTGGAGAGCCCGGCGCTGACCGGCACCGGCGCGCTCGCCGGACGGGTGATGGACCTGGTGACCCCGGTCGGCAAGGGGCAGCGCGGCCTGCTCGTGGCCCCGCCCAAGGCCGGAAAGACGATGCTGCTCCAGAGCATCGCGACGGCCGTCGCCGAGAACCACCCGGAGTGCCACCTGATGGTGGTGCTGCTGGACGAACGCCCGGAGGAGGTCACCGAGATGCGCAGAACCGTGCGCGGCGAGGTGATCGCCTCGACCTTCGACCGTCCGGCCAAGCAGCACATCGCGGTCGCGGAACTCGCCGTCGAGCGGGCGAAGCGGCTGGTGGAACAGGGCCAGGACGTGGTGGTCCTGCTCGACTCGCTGACCCGGCTGTGCCGGGCGCACAACTCGGCCGCCTCCACCGGCGGCCGCACGCTGACCGGCGGTGTGGACGCCGCCGCGCTGATCGGCCCCAAGCAGTTCTTCGGCGCCGCCCGGCTCGCCGAGGAGGGCGGGTCGCTGACCATCCTGGCCACCGCGCTGGTGGACACCGGGTCGCGCGCCGACGACTACTACTACGAAGAGCTGAAGAGCACCGGCAACATGGAGCTGCACCTGGACCGCTCCCTCGCCGAGCGGCGGATCTTCCCGGCCGTGGACGTCGGCATCTCCGGCACCCGCCGCGAAGAACTGCTGCTGCCCGGCCCCGAACTGGCGGTCGTACGCGGCCTGCGCCGGGTCCTGCAAGGGCGCGGCACCCAGTCCGGCCTCGAGGTCCTGCTGGACAAGATCCGGCAGACCCCGGACAACAACGCCTTCCTGCGGCAGATCCGGAGCACGGTGCCCGGCGAGGTCTGAGCCGGCCGGGACCCGGACCCGGACCGGGCACGAGCCCGCGCCGGTGCCCGCACCCGCACCCGCACCCGCACCCGCACCCGCACCCGGAGAAAATCCGGTGGCCGTCGCACATCGCGCGACGTGATGATCGGGGGATGGACGACGCCACGGACAGCCACGCCGACGACGCGTGGGAGCGGGCCTTCCTCAGGGACGGCTTTGTGAGGATCGAGGGCGCGGTACCCGCCCCGACCGCCCGCGCCTGCGCCGATCTCCTGTGGAAGGAGACCGGCTGCGACCCCGCCGACCCCGCGACCTGGACACAACCGGTGCACTGGGTGGGCGGCATGGCCCAGCCGCCGTTCGCCGAGGCCGCCAACACCCCCGTCCTGCACGCCGCGTTCGACCGTCTTGTCGGCGCCGGACGCTGGTCACCGCGGTACTCCCTCGGCTCCTTCCCGCTGCGCTTCCCGCACCCGGACGAGCCGGACGACGCGGGCTGGCACATCGAAGGCAGCTACGAAGTCCCCGGCGAGCAGTGGTACTTCGCCAACGTCCGCTCCCGCGACCGCGCGCTGCTCATGCTGTTCCTGTTCACCGAGGTGGACGAGGAGAACGCGCCGACCCGGATCCGCGTCGGCTCCCACCTGGACGTGCCCGCGGTCCTCGCCCCGTACGGCGAGGCCGGCGCCTCGATCCTGGCGGTCTCCGAGCAGATCGCGGCGGCCACGGAACACCGCCCGCTCGCCCTCGCCACCGGCTCCCCCGGCGACGTCTACCTCTGCCACCCGTTCCTCGTGCACGCCGCCCAGCCGCACCACGGCAGCCGTCCGCGTTTCATGGCCCAGCCGCCGCTCCTGCCCGCGGCGCCGTACGAACTGGAGCGGGCCGACGGCGGCTACTCGCCGGTCGAGACCGCGATCAGACGCGGCCTCGGCATGGAGTCCGCGCGGGTGCCCTCGGGGAGGGAGGCGGACTCCCGGCCCGTGATCGGTTAGCGTGCCCGGCATGTTGTACGGACGGGACACGGAAACGGCCGCGCTGGAAGAACTGCTGGCGGGGGCGAGGGCGGGCCGCAGCGGAGCGCTCGTGGTGCGCGGTGACGCCGGGATCGGCAAGACCGCGCTGCTGGAGCAGACCGTGGCGGCGGCGGGCGACCTGGCGGTCGTCCGCAGCTCCGGCGTGGAATTCGAGGCCGAACTCCCCTACGCGGGGCTTCAGTTGCTGCTGCGCAGGGCGATGGGTTCGCTGGACGCGCTGCCCGTGCCGCAACGGCGGGCGCTGCGGGCCGCGTTCGGCCTGGAGGCCGACGCCGCGAGCGAGCCGATGTTCGTCGGCCTGGCCGTGCTGTCGCTGCTGTCGGACCACGCGGGCGAGGGACCGCTGCTGTGTGTCGTGGACGACGCGCAGTGGCTGGACCGGGCGTCCACCGACGCGCTGGTCTTCGCGGCGCGACGGCTCGACGCCGAGGGCGTGGCGATGGTCTTCGCCGTACGTGACGGCGCCGGGTCGTTCACCGCGCCCGGCCTGCCCGAACTGCGGCTCGGCCCGCTGCCCGAGGACGCGGCGCGGGCGCTGCTCGCCGACCGCGGCGGCGCACCGGCCGACACCGTACGCACCCGCGTGCTCTCCGAGGCGCGGGGCAATCCGCTGGCGCTGCTGGAACTCCCGCTCGGACCGTCCGCCGACGCGCGGGGCGCGGGCGGTTCCGCCGCGGCCGACGGCGGGCTGCCGCTGACCACGCGCCTCCAGATGGCCTTCCACGGCCAGGTCAGCCACCTGCCGCCCGGCACGCAGACGCTGTTGCTGGTGGCCGCGGCCGACCACACCGGCGACCCCGACATCCTGGTACGCGCGGCGGCGGTGCTGGGCGTCGGCGTCGACGACCTGCCGCCCGCGGAGGAGGCGAACCTGGTCTACGTGGACGACGAGGACATGCTGCGCTTCCGGCACCCGCTGGTCCGCGCCGCGATCCATCAGCGCGCCGCCCTCCCCGACCGTCTCGCCGCGCACCGCGCCCTCGCCGAGGCCGCCGACCCGGTACGCGACCCCGACCACCGCGCCTGGCACCTGGCCGCCGCGGCCACCGGCCCCGACGAAGCCGTGGCCACCGCCCTCCAGCGGACCGCGGGCCGCGCCCGCGAACGCAGCGGCCACGCGGCGGCCTCCGCCGCCTACGAACGCGCCGCCCGCCTCAGCACCGACCCCGTCGCCCGCGTCGAACGCCTCCTCCTCGCCGCCGAATCCGCCTCCGAAGCGGGCGACATCCCCCGCGCCCGCACCTTCGCCGACCAGGCGACCCGCGCCGCCGAGACCGAGGCGGAAGCAGCGGCCGTAGGAGGCGACGCGGAGCCGTCGTCGGCCCCAACGGCCCGTGCGGAGCCGGGCACTTCACCGCGCGCGTCCACGCCGGGCGGTCAGGCACCCGCCGGATCGACTTCCGCTGTCGACGCCGCCGGGCGGAGCGCTTCGCCCGGCTCGTCCGGACCGGGCGGCCCCGCACCCGGCGATCCGGCGTCCACCGCCGACACCGGCGGCGTTGGCGGGCCCGTTCCGCCGCACCCGTCCGGGCCGGGCCGCCCGGCACCCACGGAATCCGCGTCCACCGCGGCGCGGGGCGCGGCGAACCCGTTGTCCGCCGTGCGCGGCAGAGCGCTCTATGTGCGGGCGCTCGCGGACTTCTGGGAGGGGGATTTCGGCGCGGCGCATCAACTCCTCTTGGAAGCGGCGAATTTGCTGGCGGAGGCGGATTCGGCGGCGGCGGCGCGGATGCTGGTGCAGGCGACGCATACGGCCTGGTACCTCGGCGACGACGAGGTGGCGGGGACGTTGGGGCGGCTGGCGGCGCTGGAACTGCCGCCGTGGGCGCCGATCCGGCCGGTGGCGGAGTTCCTGGTGCGGGCGATCGGGCCGGGCAGCGCGGCGGCCGGACCGCCCGACGTGGCCGAGGCCGCGGCGGTGTCACGGGCCGCGCGCGGCGGCCGGGTCGATCCGCGGGACCTGGTGATGCTGTGCGGGGTGGGCCTGGCGCTCGGGCAGGACGCGGCGGCGTACGACCTGGCGACGACGCTGGCGGCGGAGAGCCGCGAGAGCGGCGGTGTCGGCAGGCTGACGACGCTGATGTTCTTCCGCGCGGAGGCGGAGCTGTTCGACGGCCGCCTCGACGAGGCCGTCGCCACGGCGTCCGAGGGGCTGCGGATCTCACGGGACACCGGACAGCGGCAGTGGGTCAGCCAGTTGAGCAGTGCGCTGGCGCATGTCGCGGCGCTGCGCGGGGACGAGGACGAGTGCCGCCGGCTGGTGGACGAGGCCCTGGCGGGCGGCGCGGGCACGGCGATGGCGCCGGGCGCGCCGTGGGCGTACTGGTCGCAAGGGCTGCTCGAACTGGGCCTGGGCCGTACGCAGTTCGCGCTCGACCGGCTGTCGCTGCTGACCGAGCCGACCGTACGGCACCACATCTCCGCGACGCGCGGCGTCCCCGATCTGGTGGAGGCGGCGGTGCGGCTGGGCGTGCCGGAGCGGGCGGACGAGCCCGTGGCCGGATTCGAGGCGTGGGCCGCGCGTTCCGGGCAGGACTGGGCGCGGGCGCTGGTGGCGCGCTGCCGGGCGCTGCGGGCCAAGGACGCCGACGCGGAGGCGTACTTCATCGAGGCGCTGGCCCTTCACGACCCGCACCGAAGGGTGTTGGAGTCGGCGCGTACGGCGCTGCTGTACGGCGAGTGGCTGCGCAGGGCCCGTCGCAAGAGCGAGGCGCGCGGACACCTGCGGGCCGCGCTGGAGACCTTCGAACGGCTCGGCGCGCGCCCGTGGGCGGACCGGGCGCGCAGTGAACTGGGCGCGTCGGGAGCGTCGGTGACGGTGGGTCAGGACACGGTCAGGTCGGTCGCGGACGAGGCGGGGCTGACGCCGCAGGAGTCGCAGATCGTCCGGCTGGCCGCGCTCGGGCTGACCAACCGGGACATCGCCGCGCAGCTCTTCCTCAGCCCGCGCACGGTCGGCCACCACCTCTACAAGGCGTATCCGAAGCTCGGTGTGGTCTCACGCGGCGAGCTGGCCGCGCTGTTCCCGGACACGTGAGCGCGTAACGACGTGAGCGTGTAACGACGTCACCGCGTGACCACGTCACCCGCGTGACCACGTGGACTCGCGGCCCGTCACGCGGCTGTGCCCGCCCGGTGGTGAGGAACCGGGCGGGCACGGATGCCGCGAGGAGCCGCCACAGCGGCTGTGGAGCGGGCGGGTCAGGAAACGGTGACGCCGTGGGAGGCCAGGTAGGCGACCGGGTCGATGTCGGAGCCGTAGTCCGGGGTCGTGCGGACCTCGAAGTGCAGGTGCGGGCCGGTCACGTTGCCGGTCGCGCCGGAGACGCCGATCTGCTGGCCCTCGGTGACGGTCTGCCCGGCCGAGACGAGCGCCTGGGTCAGGTGGCCGTACAGCGTGTACTTGCCGTCGGCGTGCTTGACGATCACGTCGTTGCCGTACGCGCCGTCCCAGCCCGCGGAGACGACGGTGCCCGCGGCGACCGACTTCACGCTGGTGCCGGAGCCGACCAGGAAGTCCACACCGGTGTGGTAGCCGCTGGACCAGTTGGCGCCGGAGGCGTGGTACTGG
Source organism: Streptomyces sp. NPDC088910 (assembly GCF_044749865.1). Taxonomy (NCBI): domain Bacteria; kingdom Bacillati; phylum Actinomycetota; class Actinomycetes; order Kitasatosporales; family Streptomycetaceae; genus Streptomyces; species Streptomyces sp. NPDC088910. The sequence continues at coordinate 528,406 of NZ_JBIVIV010000004.1, read as the reverse complement.
GTACCGATCGCCGCGTCCCCGACCGGCTTGGTGTAGCCGGAGGAGCTGGCGGCGGTGGTGTCGGCGGACTTGGTGGTCGTGGTCGTCGTGTCGGACGACTTCGACGGGGCGGTGGTCTCGGCGGGCGCCGGGGTCGCCTTCTTGGCGGGGGCCGGGGCCGACTTCTTCGGCGCCGGGGCGGACTTCTGCGCGGTGGCGGGCTTCTCGGCGGAGGCGCCGTTCAGCGTGAGGTGCTGGCCCGGGTAGATCAGGTTCGGGTTGGAGCCCACGACCGACTTGTTGTCGGAGTAGAGCTGCTGCCAGCCGCCGTTGACGTGGTGGCTGTCGGCGATCTTCGACAGCGAGTCACCGCTGACCACGGAGTACTTGGTGGTCTTGGCCTTGGCGGCCTTGGGCGCGGCGCTCTTGTCCGCCACGGTCGTCGCCTTGACGGCGGAGGTGTGCGAGGCGGTGGCGGGGGCGCTGTGGGCGGGCTCGGCCGCCGAGGCGATGCCCGCGCCGACCAGCGGCAGGGCGATGGCCACGCCACCCGTGCCCGCGGCGATGCAGATGCGGGTGAGGCGGCTCATACGGGTCTTGCGGTGCTGTCCCTTTGCGGGCATGGGGGATTTCCTCTCCTACGCCTACGAGGTGAGCTGTCGGGTTCGGGCAGGAGATGCCCGGTCACGTGGAAATGCCGTTGCGTGTACGCAAGGCGCCGCGACTTCACCCCGAGCCGTCCGGTACTGCTGGACGGCGACTTACCTGGGTCCCCCGCCCCTGCCGTGTGTGATCAAAGATCCAGGAAACCGGGCGGCGGCAGGATTCGGCGTTCCGCCCGACGGACATTCGCAATTCGCGGGCATCCGGCCCGCAGGAGGCGAAGCTAAACGACCGGCCGAGCGGCGGGCAACCAACCGTGATCGTCGTCGGGCGCACCGCGCGGGGCGCGGTCACTCCCGGTCGTCCGCCGTCACCGCTGCGTGTGCGGGCCGCTCACCGTCCGTGCCTCCGTGACCGATTCCTGGTGACAAACCGCCCGGATCGGGAACAGTGGGTACATCGGGGGAATCGGACCGTGTTCCCGAGGTGATGCCGCTCACTGCGGACCGGCCGAGTGAGCCACATCACGCCTAAATGCCCGATTTAATACGCTACTTGGGGATATCAGTAGCTGCCGGGCGAGCCGCCGATCCGGCCGTCGAGCGACCTGCTGAGCCGGTACGCGACCGGCCGGAAGCCGACCGCGGGCCAGTGCCCCGCCGCCAGCGGTGAGGCGGAGTGCCAGCGGGCCGACATGTAGCGGTGGCCGTGGTCGTACGCCCAGGCCAGCGCGGTGGCGAGCAGGACGCGGCTGACGCCCTCGCCGCGCGCGGAGGGTTCGACGTACGCCTCGGCCAGCTCCACGCAGGACTCGGGGATCACCGGGTCGGGCGTGGCGGGGACCAGCAGCACCATGCCGATTTCCTCGCCCCTGCGGGAGGCGATCCAGGCGCCGCTGCGCGGGTCGCCGAGCGCGTCGGCGTAGTAGACCCGCAGGGCGGCGAGCGCGCGTTCCGGCTGGGGCTGGAACACCGCGGACTCGCGCTGCCTGCGCGAGGACTCGGCGGCCATCCGGCCGATCTGCGGCAGGTCGCCGACGCCCGCGCGCCGGATGCCGAGCCCTTCGACGCCGCGCGGCTGGCGCCCGCGCGCCTTGACCGCCATCAGACCGTGCACCAATTCGCGGCCGAAGCCGAGGTCCGCCCAGGGCAGGGTGGCGGTCTCCCCCGCGGGCACGTCGACGTAGTGGACCAGCCGTCGCTCCGCGACGAGCCGGGCCGCGACGCGGGCGTACAGCGCGCGCAGCACCTCCGACTCGCGTCCGCCGGGCAGCGCGTGACCGCCGTGCGGGACCAGCGCGGAGTGCGGGTGGCTGCGCAGCCCCGCCGGGTCGTCCTGGGTGAGGTCCACCGGGACGGCGGCGAGGTGTCCGATCAGGCCGCCGTCGCCGTCGAGCGCGCGGGCGGCCTCGAGACCCGGAACGCCGATCAGTTTGCCCAGCAGCTCCTCACCGCGCACAGGGCCGTCGGCGAGCCACGACCGTTGCGACGGCGGGCGGCGGGCGCGCGCGAACCAGCGGTCGTAGCGCTGCACGGCCTGGGGTATGTGCTCGGTGGTCAGCGGCGCGATGGCGACAGTCATGGTGGATGGGGACGCTAGCGGGGTGCGCGGTCCCACGGCAAGGCGAGGCCGGACCGGCGGCGGCCGGGAGGTCAACGGGCTTACGCGCGAGGGTCGTTCAGCCTGTCCAGGCGGGGTGTCTCGGGTCGTCGGCACGTACCAGGACATCGGCGGTCTGTTCCGGCATCGCCTCCCGGTCGTAACGGTCGAATGCGGGCAGCGTCCACCGGTCGGCCTGCGCCGTGCGCCGCTCCAGCGCGGCCGGGGACAGCCGCAGATGGACCGTCAGATCGAACGGCAGCCCCTGCCCGAGGAGCAGCGGCCCGTCGAGTACGAGGACGCCGCCGGGCGGCAGGCGCACGTAGTCGGCGCGCGTGGCGCGGTCGGTGGCGGCGTCCCACAGCGTCGGCAGGACGCGGCCCGAGCCGCCGGTGCCGAGCGGGTCGAGCACTTCGCGGCGCAGCGCGCCGGTGTCCAGCCAGAGCTGGTAGTACGCGTCGGCGTCCTGGTGGCCGTACTCGTAGCGCAGGGACGCGGGCCGCAGGAAGTCGGCGGCGCGCACCCGGAGCACGCGGCGGCCGAGAGCGGGCAGCGCGGCGGCGACGGCGTCCGCCAGATCGCCGGGGCGGGCGGCGTCCGCGCCGTCCACGGCCACCCGCCACCAGGGCCCCGGCCCGTCCGCGCTCACCCCCGCGGTCGCGTCCGCGATCCGCTCGGCGAGGGTGTCGGCCAGCCGTGACCAGGTGATCGGGGTGAGCTGCACACCGGCCATCCTGCACCGCCGTCACCCGTTCGGGCGACTTCACTGCGCCAGGAGCGGGGCGGGGGGCGCGATGGGCACATGAACCGGTCCTGGCGGGCAATGCTCGCGCCGGGCACCGTTCGCCGCCTCCCCCACATGGTGGAAATTCGCTACAAATCACTCATTTGCCACCGTGCGTGATCTATTACTTTTTGTGAGCCTGGAAGAACTCATGGTGACCGTCCCCATCACCCAGGAGAAAGCCCAATGATCCTGTCGATCTCCGGCGTCGTCCTTCTCGGCGTCATCTGCTTCCTGTTCTTCCGCAAGGACGGGCTGAAGGTGTCCCACGGCCTCGTCTGCGCCCTCTTCGGCTTCTACCTCGCGGGCACGGCCATCGCCCCGAGCATCAAGGCGGGCGGCGCGAGCCTGGCCAGCCTGCTGGGCGGGATCAAGGTCTAGGGCCCCGGCCCGGGACCTGGCCGTCGCCGGCGGGCGGCCACTCCAGTACGGGCCCGGCGCGGTCGTCCGCTCCGGGCCCGTGTCCATTCCGGCCGCCGCCCGTCCCCCCGCCGCACCCTCAGGGCGCCGCCCTTCCCCACGCGGCCCTTCCCGCACCCGAAGCCCGAACCCGAACCACCCATGGAGCACCCCGTGGCCAGGCGTCCCCTTCCCAGCATTCTGACCAGCCGACCCGCGCTCGTCCGCGGGCGCGATCTGGCGCGCACCGCGGCAGACAGCGCCACCGACGTGCTCCATCCGGTCATCACCATCGCCCGCGGCATGCGCAAGCAGGTGCTGTGGGCGGGCGGCTGGTGGGGCCGCACCCCCAAGGACCGCCGCGGCCCCGCGCTGCTGCTGGCCGCCGCGGGCGTGGTCGTCGTCGTGATGATGCCGTACGGCCCGCTGCTGGCGATCGGCGCGATCATGGCGTCCGCCGCGTGGATGGGCCGCGACCGCACCCCCGCCGCCCCGGCGGGCCCGAGCGAGGCCGAGACCGGCCGGCTCCAGGCGCTGTACGAGGCGCTGGTGCCGTACCTGTCGGACGCCGGGGACCCCGCGCCGCTGTACGCGCACGAGGGAAGCTGGGAGAAGGTGTTCAGCGAGTACGAGTTCCAGGGCGGTCGGCTCGCCCGGCTGCACCTGCGCTACCCGGCGTACTTCACCGACGGCGAGGCCGAGTCGCGCGCCCGGGTGGAGCAGCTTCTGCACGCCAAGGCGGGCCGGGGCCGGGAGTACCGCTTCGACTGGAACGAGGAGGAGAACCACCTCACCCTCACCGCGCTGCCGCCGCTGCCGACCGACATCGTCGCGCAGCGCTTCATCACCTCGCCCGGCGAGACGGTCCTCGGCTTCACCGACGCCGGTGCCGTCCAGCGGACGGTGCCGGTGACCGGCGGCGAGGGCACCAGGGACGCCCCGCCGGTCGTCTGGCGCACCGGCCCCCGCTCCACCGAGCCGCACCTGCTGGCGCTCGGCCAGCCCGGCACCGGCACCACCAGCCTGCTGCGGTCCATCGCGCTCCAGGCGCTGGTCCACGGTGACGTGGTGGTCGTGGACGGCAGCGGCACCGGTGAGTACGCGTCCCTGATCGGGCGGCCCGGCGTCCTCGCCGTGGAGGGCGGCCTGTCCGGCGCCTCCGCCACCCTCGAGTGGGCCGCGCACGAGACGGAACGGCGGCTCATCGCCGTCAACCGGGCGCGGCAGAACGGCGATCCGGTCTCCGAGGACGTACGCCGTCCGCTGTGGATCCTGGTGGACCGGCCCACCGCGCTGACCCAGCTCGCCCTCGCCGAGGGGCGGCCCGACCCGCAGACTCTCCTCGACGTCCCGCTGCGGCACGGGCGCGCGGCCAATGTCGCCGTCGCCGTCGCCGACCAGCTCGACGCCACGGAGGCGCTCGCGCCCGTCGTGATCGCCCAGACCCGGGCCCGGGTCGTCCTCGGGCCGCTCGCCCCCGAGCACGTCGAGGCCGTTCTCGGCGCCCCGCAGCGCACCACCCCGGCCGCCGATGTTCCCCCCGGCCGCGGGTACGCCCGGCTCGGCACCGGGCCCGTCCTGCGCCTCCAGGTGCCCTCCACTCCCGACCCCTACGACGACGAGTGCGCCCAGTCGCACCGCGACGCCGTCCTCGGCCTCCTCCCCACCACCTCCGAAGCCGAGGCCGACTCCGTCGAGGTCCCCGAGCCCGAGGAGTCCTCTCCCGCCGTCCTCGAACCGGCCCCCGTCGCCCTCCGCAAGGACGCCGTCGTCCGCACCGTCGCCGACCTGGAACTCGGCTAGCCCCCCCTACGCCCCGCCGCGCGAGACGGTGAGCCGCTCTTCTTGGCCGCGCGGCGGCCCGCTGTCCGTACGTCGGGACGTGCCCCGTAGGGGCGCGGGGAACTGCGCGACCAGCCGTCGCGGCGGCGAGCTGTGAGAACCGGCCCCAGCGGGGCAGTTGCTGTCGTGTCCGGGCTAACAGCCCGTCGTGGCTGGGCGCGCAGTTCCCCGCGCCCCTCAAAGCACGGCCCTGCGCAAGGGCATCGCAAGGGGGGGCGCCCCCCCAAGGCGGGCCCTGCGCAAGGGCAGGGAACGAGGAGGCGGGCCGGAGGCCCTAGGCCACGAAGAGGCCGGTGGTTTCGCCGTCGGCGGCGCCGCCGGAGCGGACGACGTGGGCGGCTTGGGCAAGCCGGGCGGCAGCCTCAACGGCGGCGGCCCCGCTGACGGTGAAGGGAAGCCGGATGTACGGCTCAAAGGCGCCGTCGACGCCGAAGCGCGGCCCGGACGGCACGCGGACACCGAGCCGTTCACCGGCGACGGCCAGCCGCGAGCCGGACACGTCACCGGTGTGGACCCACATGGTCATACCGCCGCGGGGCACCGCGAAGTCCCAGTCGGGAGTGTGCTCACGCAAGGCGGCGACGAGGTCGTCGCGACACTCGCGGGCCCGCTCGCGGCGAGCCGCGAGGGCCAGGTCCCAGCCGCCGCCGCGCAGCAGCCAGGCGACGGCGAGCTGGTCGACGACGGGCGAGCCGATGTCGAGGTAGGCGCGGGCCGAGACCAGGCGGCGTACGACGTCCGGGGTGGTGCGGACCCAGCCGATCCGCAGCCCCGCCCAGACCGCCTTGCTGGCGGAGCCCACGGTCATGACGGTGCCGCCGCGGTCGAAGGCGGCCATCGGCCGCACCCCCGACTCCTCACCGTCCAGGACGAGTTCGGCCATCGTCTCGTCGGCCACGACGACGGTGCCCGCCGCGCGCGCGGCCTCGACCAGGTCGCGCCGCTGGTCCTCCTCGATGAGACTGCCGGTCGGGTTGTGGAAGTCCGGCATGACGTACGCCATGCGCGGCGCGGCGTCCCGCAGCACGCGCCGCCAGGCGTCCATGTCCCAGCCGCCGAGCCCCTCGCGCAGCGTGACCGGCACGAGCCGGGAGCCGGTCTCGCGGAAGAGCTCCAGCACATTGGCGTAACTGGGCGACTCGACGGCGACCCGTTCGCCGAAGCCGACCAGCCGCCGGGCCGCCGCCGCGATGGCGCCCATCGCCCCGGTGGTCACCATGATCTGCTCCGGCATGGTGGGCACACCGCGCGCGGTGTAGCGGTCGGCGATGGCCTCGCGCAGCACCGGCAGCCCCGCGGGGAAGTCGCCGTGCGTGGCGGCGTAGGCGGGTAGTTCGGCGAGCGCGCCCTCCATGGCGCGGGTCAGCCACGGCTCGGGCGCGGGCAGCGAGGCGCAGCCGAGGTCGATCACGGACCCGGCGGCGTCCGGCGGCAGCGGCTCCAGGCTGCGCGAGGGCAGCACATGGCCGTCGGGGATCGCGGTCCAGCTTCCGGCGCCGCGCCGCGAGCGGGCGAACCCCTCGGCGCGCAGCGCCTCGTAGGCGGCGGCGACGGTGGTCCGGCTGACGCCGAGCGCGAGAGCCAGTTCCCGTTCCGCGGGCAGCCGCGCGGCGACCTGTACCCGGCCTTCGAGCACCAGCAGCCTGATCCCGTCGGCCAGCCCCCGGTAGGCGGGCAGTTTCCGCCCGTGGCCCGCCGCCGCTCCGGCGCCGCGGCCGCTTCGCGGGCGCGGTTCGAGAAGCCGGGCGAGGTGCGCGGCGCCGACCGTCGCAGTCCACTGGGACACAGAAATCAGTCCACCTTCCACAGATTGGCCGTGGATCCGAAGCACTTACAGGCCACAGAGTGGCATGTGCGCCAACACGTCCGCCAGGGGGGTTCCGTTGTTCTCGTCGTTCCCGCACCCGTCGCTCTCGCCGGTCCCGTACCGCCGCCTCGTCCGTCTCTACGTCGGGCTGGTCCTGTACGGGGCCAGCTCAGCGCTGATGATCCGCGCCGCGCTCGGCCTGGACCCGTGGGACGTCTTCCATCAGGGGCTGTCCCGGCTGACCGGACTGAGCATCGGCGTCGTCTCCATTGTCGTCGGCGCGGCCGTTCTCCTCCTGTGGTGGCCGATCCGGCAGCGCCCCGGACTCGGCACGGTCTCCAACGTCTTCGTCGTGGGCCTGGCGATGGACGGGACCTGCCGCCTGGTGCCGCACGTGGAGGCCCTGGCCGTACGCGTCCCGCTGCTGGTGGCCGGGGTGGCGCTCAACGGCCTGGCGACCGGCCTCTACATCACCGCCCGTTTCGGCCCCGGACCGCGCGACGGCCTGATGACCGGCCTGCACCGCAGGACCGGCCGTTCCGTACGGCTGGTGCGTACCGGCATCGAGGTGACCGTGCTGGCCGCCGGTTTCGCGCTGGGCGGCGGCGTGGGGGTCGGTACGGTGCTCTACGCGCTGGCCATCGGCCCGCTCGCGCAATTCTTCCTGCGGGCCTTCGCGGAACCGGAGGGAGCGCCGGGTCCGGGCGTGGCCAAGGACGCGAACAGGGACGGGGCCACGGACGCGACCAGGGACGGGGAGGCGAATTCGGATACGAATTCGGGTGCTGACGCGGGCTCGACCCCGGACGTAATGCCCGCTTCTGCGGTGATTCGTCGGGACGCGCCCGAACGTGCTGCGGTCGATCCGATTTAGCCGGAGGCGGTGCGGACCGGTAGTGTACGCGGTTGGCCCAGCAGCTTGACCGTTACTGCACGCAAAAGATATGACGACACCGGGTGACATCTCCGCTCAGATGTGACAAACCGGGCACCGGTGGGTACAAACAGGGGCGACACGACGGGCGACGCATCTCCCTAAACGGGAATCTTCACCGCCGACCGGACGTTGACCGGATGACGACGACAGCGACACCTGTCCTGTGGGCGACCAAGCCCGGGAGGCACGATTCATGAGTGAGCGAGCTCTCCGCGGCACGCGACTCGGGGCCACCAGCTACGAGACCGACCGCGGTATCGATCTGGCCCCGCGCCAGACCGTTGAGTACGCATGCCGGAACGGACATCGATTTGAGATGCCGTTCTCGGTTGAGGCCGAGATTCCGCCGGAGTGGGAGTGCCGCGCCTGCGGCCAGACCGCCCTGCTGGTGGACGGAGAGGGCCCGGAGGAGAAGACGACCAAGCCCGCGCGCACGCACTGGGACATGCTGATGGAGCGGCGCACGCTCGAGGAGCTGGAGGAGGTGCTGGCCGAACGGCTGGCCGTCCTGCGCTCCGGAGCGATGAACATCGCCGTGCATCCGCGCGACAACCGCAAGAGCGCCTGACAGCGCGGGCTCACCCATGGGGGCGCCCCAGGGATCACCTCCCCGGGGACCAAGGCCCCCCGACACTTCCCCGCCGGGGGCGGAGCACCTGCTCCGCCCCCGGCGGGTTTTTGCGTGGCGCGGCGCTGATCCCGAGATCCGCGGGGCGCGGACCGCCGGACCCGCGCGCGTGATCAGTCCCGGTGGTCGACGACCTCGCCCTGGATGACCTTGCCGTCGGGCTTGTGGATCCGGATCTGCTCGTTGGCGTCCCGCGCCTGCTGGAAGAGGTCGCCGACGGAGCCGGGCTCCCCGGCGGCGGGCCGCGCCGCGAGGGCGCGGGCGTTGAGCCGGTCGACGCCCTTGCCGATGAGCCTGCGTGTCGGCGGGAAGAGCAGGAACAGCGCCACGGCGTCGGAGAGGAAGCCGGGGATGATCAGCAGCAAGCCGCCGAGCATCGCCAGTCCGTTGCGCCCCTTGCTCTCGGCGGGCGGGGTCGGGGCCGCGTTCGGGTCCCGCGCGGCCTGCGCCTGGGCGGCCTGCACCTGCGCGGTCAGATTCCGCCACGCGCTGCGCCCGGCCCGCTTGACCGCGCTCGCGCCCAGTATCAGCCCGGCGACGATCAGCAGGAAGACCGTCAGCCCGCTGGTCGCCCCCGCCACCACGATGAGCAGCCAGATCTCCAGCACCGCCCAGGCCGCGACGGCCAGCGGCAGGATGGTGCGGACGCGCGAACGGCGCCGTCGCCGCGGGCCGGGCTGCTGCGGACGGACAGAGGGCGGAGTGCTCATCGTCATAGCTCAAGTGTGCCAAAGATCGGGTAAAGACCGGATCGGTGGACGCTTCCCTCTTCGGCTTCCGCGGGGGATTCCCGCGGACGCCCGTGCGCACGTCCGCGCGTCCCGCCCCCGCATGCCCCACGAAGGGGCTCAGGGGGCCGTGAGCGGCCTTACGGCTTGCGGCCGACGATCTTGCCCGCCCGGGAGCCCACGCCCCACGCGGTGACCCGCCACAGCGCCTCGACCACGATGTTGCGGCTCATCTTGCTGTCGCCGCGCTCGCGTTCGACGAAGGTGATCGGCACCTCGACCACGTGGAAGCCGCCCTTGACCGCGCGCCAGGCGAGGTCCACCTGGAAGCAGTAGCCGGCCGAGGCGATCTCGGCCATGCCGAGACCTTCCAGGGTCTCCTTGCGGAAGGCGCGGTAGCCGCCGGTCACGTCACGGATCGGGACGTCCAGCAGGAGCCGGGAGTAGGTGCTGCCGCCGCGCGACAGATACTCGCGGGACTTCGGCCAGTTGACGACCCGTCCGCCCGGGATCCAGCGCGAACCGAGCACCAGGTCCGCGCTCTTGAGCGCGGTCAGCAGCCGGGGCAGTTCCTCCGGCTGGTGGGAGCCGTCCGCGTCCATCTCGACCAGGACGCCGTAGCCGTGGTCGATGCCCCACTGGAAGCCGGCGAGGTACGCCGCGCCCAGGCCCTCCTTGCCCTGCCGGTGCAGGACGTGGACCTGCTCGTCGGCGCCCGCCAGCTCGTCGGCGAGCTTCCCGGTGCCGTCCGGGCTGTTGTCGTCGGCGACGAGGATGTGGGCGTCGGGTACCGACGTGCGCACCCGCTGCACGATCGGCTTGATGTTCTCGGCCTCGTTGTAGGTCGGGATGATGACCAGAACCTTGCCGAGCGGCCCGAAGCTCCGCTGCTCGCCGTCGTTCACTACTGCCCCTTTGCCATGCCCATGCGTGTGCGGTCGCGCCTGCCGAGCGCGAAGGCGACCGCACAGGACAGGAGCCCAACAATAGCGAGTGACCACTCAGGAAACGTACCGACGCGGTCGGCGAGAGTGATCTCGTCGCGCAGCGGGATGTCGGCACTCAGCACCTGCTGGGTGAACTCCGCGCTCTGCTGTTCGATCTTGCCATCAGGAGCGACGATCGCACTGATTCCGCTGGTCGCGGCGGTGACGATGGCGCGGCCGTGCTCGACGGCGCGCAGCCGGGACATGGCGAGCTGCTGTTCGGGCTGGCCGGTGCGGCCGTAGGTGGCGTTGTTGGTCTGGACGACCAGGGCCCGCGCCCCGGCTTTCACCGTGTCGCGCACGATGCCGTCGTAGGCGACCTCGAAGCAGATCACGTCGCCGAGTTCGGCCGGGCCGATCCGCATCACGCCGGTGCCCTTGCCGGGGTAGAAGTCCCGCGGGATCTGGTTGAGCATCGGGACGACCTTGGTCAGCGCCTTGCGGAAGGGCACGTACTCGCCGAACGGCACCGGGTGCTGCTTGGTGTAGTGGGCGCCGGGGCCGGTGACCGGGTCCCACACGATGCCCTCGTTCTGCACGTGGTCCTCGTCCGGGCCGTCGACCAGGGCGCCGACCAGCACCGGCACACCCACCGCCTTCACGGCCTCGGTGATCTTGTCGTACGCCTCCGGGTACGTGAAGGGGTCCAGGTCGGAGGAGTTCTCCGGCCACAGCACGATGTCGGGCTTGGGCACCTTGCCCGCCTCGATGTCGGCGGCGAGCTTGAGGGTGGCCTGTACGTGGTTGTTGAGGATCTGCATCGGTCGGCCGAGGAAGTGCATGCCGGGCTGCTGCACATTGCCCTGGACGACGGCGACGCGCACGTGGCCGACGGCATTGGTGTGCACCGGCACGAGCAGGCCGGACAGCAGGACGGCCACCGACAGGGCCAGGGCGGTCACGCCCGGCAGAACGGCGGCGCGGCGGGCTTTGTACGCCCGGTACCCGGCCAGGGCCGCCGCGGCCAGCAGCGTGCCGCTGAGCGCCACCGCGAAGGTCACCAGCGGGGCGCCGCCGAGCGCGGCGAGCGGGGTGTACGGGGAGGCGGTGTTGGCGAACGCCAGGCGCCCCCACGGGAAGCCGCCGAACGGCAGCCGGTCGCGTACCAGCTCCTGTGCGACCCACAGGCACGCGGTCCACAGCGGCCAGCCGGGCAGCCGCCGGGCGAGCACGATCAGCGCGGCCATCAGCACGAGGTACGCCGCCTCGACCGCCGACAGCAGCGGTACGGCCAGCCAGATCACCGAGCGCAGCCACACCAGGAGCCACAGGAAGAAGGGGAACGCGAAGGCGAAGCCCAGCCAGGCCGCCTGGCGCACCGTCCTGCCCTCGAGCACCAGTGCCAGGGCCGCCACCGCCACCACCGACAGCGGCCACACCCCGTACGGCGGAAACGCCAGCGCCAGCGCGCAGCCGCTCACCGCGGCCACAGCCGACCTGGGCGCGGCCGCCCGCGCCGCCGCCGCGAACCGCTCGCGGCGCGACGCCTTCCCCTCCGCCCCAACCCCTGGCGCCGCTGACGGCTCCGTCAACGGCTCAACCGCGGTCGCCGCGGAAACGGTGTCGGGTCGCGGGCGCACGTCGCGGCCTTTCTTGCAGGTGAAGTGGTGATGAAGGCGACGGTACCCCGCCCCACCCGCCTGGGGGCACCCCCGGACGAAGTCTGGGGACCCCCAGGCCGCGGAACAGGGAGCGGAAGGGCAGCGGAACGGGCCCAGGCGCCCATCGGGCCGACGCGGGACCCTCCCCCAGACTCCGTCCGGGGGGGGGACCCCCAGACTGCGGGAAGGCAACGGAACGGGCCCGGACGCCCTTCGGGCCAACGCGGGACCCTCCCCCAGACTCCGTCCGGGGGGACCCCCAGACTGCGGAAGGGCAACGGAACGGGCCCGGACGCCCTTCGGGCCGACCTGGGACCCGCTGGCTGCGGGTCAGTACCAAGGCCGTTGTCTACTGGGCGTCCGGGCCCTTCCCGGGTCACACCTGCCGACCGGGGCGCGTACGCGTTCCGGCGCCGCTGACGCTGGACCTGGCTGCCAGTGGCGGCGTGCACGTGCGGCGCGGCGCCCCATGGCCCAGCGGCGGTCGACAGAACCGCGGAGGGCCCCCGGTCCGACGTCCTGTGGTGGACTTGGCCGAACCTACTCGCCTCCGACCATCGGCTGTCAACACCCCCTTGACCTGCGGGGTTTCGCCAAATCAGCAGGTCAGTGCGGGGCCCTGCGACACGCCGCGACAGGCCGAGGGCACACCGTTCGGCCGCATGTGCCGAGCGATGGTCACCCGTTCGGCCGCTCGAAGACGGTACGGCCGCCGACGACGGTGCGCAGGGCGGACGGAAGCGGGCGTCCGGGGGTGAGATCGGGCAGGCCCGGGGTGCCGGAGCGCGGGTCGGTGGACCAGTTGGCGACGCGCTCGTCGGGGGCCTGGACGACGAGGTCGCCGCTGTCCCAGACGGCGTAGTCGGCGGGGGCGCCGGGGACCAGGACGCCGGTGTCGTCGCGCCCGATGGCGCGCCAGCCGCCACGGGTGTGGGCGTTGAAGGCGGCGCGAGCCGAGACGCGGTGCTCGGGGGTGCGGTGGAAGGCGGCGGCGCGGACGGCGCCCCAGGGGTCGAGCGGGGTGACGGGGCTGTCGGAGCCGAGGACCAGCGGCACCCCGGCACGGGTCATGGCGGCGAAGGGGTTGAGGTCGCGGGCCCGGTCGGCGCCGAGCCGGTCGGCGTACATGCCGTCCTCGCCGCCCCAGGCCGCGTCGAAGGCGGGCTGCACGGAGGCCACGAGGCCGAATTCGGCGAAGGCCGCGATGGTGTCGGGGGTCATCAGTTCGGCGTGCTCCACGCGGTGCCGCAGTGCCCTGACGCGTTCCAGGCCGACGGCCGCGGCGGCGGCCCGTACGCCGTCGACGACCGCGCCGATCGCCGCGTCCCCGATGGCGTGGAAACCGGCCTGGAGGCCCGCTTCCGTGCAGAGCGTGAGGTGGCGGGCGATGGTCTCGGCGTCCAGGTAGCTGACGCCGGTGTGCGGCGCGTCGGCGTACGGGGCGTGCAGGCAGGCGGTGTGGGAGCCGATCGAGCCGTCCACGAAGAGGTCGCCGCCCGCGCCGATCGCGCCGAGGTCCCTGACCCGGTCGAGGTCGGCGGGGTCGGACGCGGCCTGCGCCCAGTAGCCGAAGACCCGCGGCCCGGCGTCGGCGGCGGCCAGCGCGAGGAGGCCGGTGAGGTCGTCCTCGGAGGAGATGTCGGGGCCCGCGCACTCGTGCAGCGCGCCGATGCCCTGTTCCGCGGCGTGCAGCAGCGCGGCGCGCTGGGCGGCGGCGCGCTGGGCGGGGGTGACGGCGGCGTACGCGGCGCGGCGTACCGCGTGGTGCGCGTCGCGGGTCAGCGGCGCCTGCGGGTCGAAGCCGGGCTCGTCCCGGACGCCGGGCACCAGGTCGAGCAGCGCGGTGCTGACGGCGGCCGAGTGGACGTCCGTACGGGTCAGGTAGAGGGGTCGTCCGCCGACCGCCTCGTCCAGCTCCGCGCGGGTCGGTGTGCGCCGCTCGGGCCACCGGCTCTCGTCCCAGCCGTGGCCGAGCAGCACGCGGTCGACGGGCCGCTCGGCGGCGTACGCGGCCGTACGGGTCAGCGCGTCGGACAGCGACGCGGCGCCGGACAGGTCGAGGCCGGTGAGGGCGAAGCCGGTGGCGGTGGTGTGCACGTGCGCGTCGGTGAAGGCCGGGGTGACCAGCGCCCCTTCGAGCTGGACGACACGGTCCACGCCGTCCGCGAAGGAGTCCGCGGCCCCTTCGGAACCGACCCACGCGACAGTGCCGCCGTCCACGACCATCGCGGTCGCGAAGGGGTCGGCGGGGCTGTAGACGGCGCCGCCGCGGAGCAGGACGGTTCCGGTCGGCGCGGGGGTGGCGGGGGGCTGCGGAGAGGAGGTGCGGTGCATGGGCACAAGTCTCCCCCGGTCGGGGCGCGCGCCGGACTCCGGGGTGGCGCCCCCGGCGCCTGCGCGCCTCCCGTGACGGCGGGTCGGCGGCGGCCGGACTCACGGCTCAGACGCGCGGCGGCCTGGCCTCGTACGCCGTGGACAGGACGACCGTGGTGCGGGTGGAGACGCCCGCGAGGGTGCGGATCCGGGTCAGGAGGTGTTCCAGCTCGATGGGGGCGGAGACCCGCACCTTGAGGATGTAGTTCTCGTCGCCCGCGACGCTGTGGCACGCCTCGATCTCGGGGACCTCGGCGAGGCGGTCCGCGATGTCGTCGGGGGCGCTGGGGTCGAACGGTTTGACGGAGATGAAGGCCGTCAGGGACAGGCCGACCGCCTCGGGGTCGACGATGGCCGCGTAGCCGCGGATCACGCCGCGCTGTTCGAGCCTGCGCACACGCTGGTGCACCGCCGAGGTGGACAGGCCGGTGGCCTTGCCCAGGTCGGTGTAGCTCATGCGCCCGTCGGCGACGAGAAGTTCCACGATGTGCCGGTCCAACTCCTCCATAGCGGATGACCTTACCCATAGGCACAGCGCCGCGTTACGTATGCATGCGCACGGTTCGGTCACATCCCGCGCCGGGTGTCGCCGGCGCGCTCACGCGGGCAGCAGCCGGTCCAGGTGGGCGTTGCTGAAGGTGCGGCCCGGATCCAGCTCGGCGGCCAGCGCCCGGAAGTCCGCCATACGGGGGTAGCGGGACCTGACCTCGGCGGCGTCGGCGACGTAGACCTTGCCCCAGTGCGGGCGCGGCGCGTACGGCGCGAGGCGCTGTTCGAGGCGGGCGAGGACCGGGAGGACGGCGGCGGTGTCCGGCACCCAGGTGAAGTGGAAGGCGACGCAGTCGTGCCCGTAGGCGGGGCTGAGCCAGAGCCGGTCGGCGGCGACGGTCCGCACTTCGCAGATCTGGAGCAGCGGCGCGATGTCGGCGCCGAGCCCGGCGAGGGCGTGGAGCGCGGGCAGGGCGTGTTCGCGGGGCAGCAGGTATTCGGACTGCAACTCGGCGCCGCTGCTGGGGGTGAATCCCGGCCTGAAGTGCGGCAGTCGCTCGTGCCAGGGGCCGGCCACGCCCTGCTGCGCGGTGCAGTTCACCGGGTCGGCGCCGGGGACGGGGTGCATCGGCCCGGTGGCGGGCGCGGCCCAGGGGAATTCGGGCGCGGGCGCGGCGGCGAGCTGCTTGAGCCAGACCTGCCCGAAGCGCGGCGCGCGCCAGTCGGTGAACATGCTGACGCTGTACGCGGCCCCGGTGATCGCGTCGAAGTGGCCGTCCAGGTCGGCCAGTTCGAGTCCGGTGAAGACGTGCTGGCGGAGGGCGAAGTCGGGGACCAGGTCGAGGGTGAGGGCGGTGACGACGCCGAGTGCGCCGAGCGAGACCACGGCGCCGTCGAAGCGGTCGCCGTCCTTGTCCCGGCTGAGCACGGCGACTTCGCCGTCCGCGGTGACGAGTTCGAGGGCGCTGACGGAGGTGCCGAGGCCGCCGTTGGCGTTGCCGGAGCCGTGGGTGCCGGTGGCGACGCTGCCCGCCACCGAAATGTGCGGCAGCGACGCCATGTTGGGCAGCGCGAAGCCGGACTCGTGCAGCCGCTGGGCGAGTTCGGCGTAGCGGACGCCCGCGGCGACGCGGACGGTGGCCGCGGCCGTGTCGATGTCGATCTCCGGTGGCAGGCCGGAGAGTTCGACGAGGGCGCCGTCGGTGTCGGCGATGTCGTTGAAGGAGTGGCCGCTGCCCAGCACCCGCACGCGGCGGCTCGCGGCGACCAGGGAGCGCAGGGCGCCGGTCGACTCCGGGCGGTGCACCCGTTCCGCCGAGAAGGTGATGTTCCCGGCCCAGTTGGTCCGCATCCCACCGTCACGCATTACGCCGCCACCCGTCACGCATCACGTCGCCACGCATTCTGCCGAGCCGCTTCCACCGGTCGGCGGGGCCCTGCCCGGCCACGCCCGCTCGCACCTTATCCGGCACTCCCGCAAGATGCCGCGCGGGGGCACGAGGGGTGCGCGGAGGCATGGCGAGGGCGCATGGACCGGCCAAAAGGCGGGATGTGACGAAGGCCACACCCCATGCATCCCTATGAGGTCGATGGCGTGATTACCCGCGTAGCGCGGCGGGAAGTGCTCGCTATGGCCGCGGGATTGACGCCGGGCCGGCCCGATGGAGGGCACATCCGTCCGATGGGGGAGACGCGAATATGCGTAACCATGTGCGCCACAACCGCAGTGAGCGGACCCAGCCGGCGCCCGAGGAGGGGCACGAACGCGAATTCGCGCTCGCGCTGCTGCCGGGACTGCCGGACGCCGACGACACGGATGACTCGTTCGAGGACGATCTCGACCTGGTCCGGGTGGACTGCCCGGAGTGCGCGCGGCCGATCGCGGTCTTCGCCGACGAGGACCGGCTTCCGGAGCACGCCCTGTGCCCCACGCCGTGGAACCCCTTCGGCCTCACCGTCTGCTCCGGCTCGGGCCGCCCCGTCGAGGAGGCCCGCCCCCTCGACGGCTCCCTGCCCGGCGAGGTCCACGACCTCGACCTCGGCACCCTCTTGGTCCTGCCCGACACCCTGGACTGGCGCACCCAGCCCTTCTCGCACGTGGGCGGCCCCGGCTCGCGCCCCTTCCGGGTACCGGCGCCCCGCGCGGCCTGATCCGGCGCCCCGACCGGGGCGCCGGGGTACCGCCCGCCGCCGGGCGACCGCTCAGCTCCGCGACTCGGGGCCCGCCACGTGGCGGGCGATCACCATGCGCTGGATCTGGTTGGTGCCCTCGACGATCTGCAGCACCTTGGCCTCGCGCATGTACCGCTCCACGGGGAAGTCGGCCGTGTAGCCGTAGCCGCCCAGGAGCTGGACGGCGTCCGTCGTCACCTGCATCGCCGCGTCGGTGCAGAAGAGCTTGGCCATGGCGGCCTGCCGGGAGAAGTCGAGACCGGCGTCGCGGGTCCTGGCCGCGGCCAGGTACAGGGCGCGGCCCGCCTCGATCTTGGTGGCCATGTCGGCGATCATGAAGCGCAGCCCCTGGAAGTCGGCCAGGGGCCGGGCGAATTGGCGCCGCTCCTTGACGTACGCGAGACCGGCGTCCAGCGCGGCCTGGGCCAGGCCGACGGCGCAGGCGGCGATGCCGAGCCGCCCGGCGTCCAGCGCGGCCAGCGCGATGGCGAACCCCTGGCCCTCCTCGCCGATGCGGCGGCTGTCGGGGACGGTCACGCCGTCGAAGTGCACCTGCGCGGTGGGCGAGCCCTTCATGCCCATCTTCCGCTCGGGCGCGGCGGCGCTCAGGCCCGGCGCGTCGCCCGGCACCAGATACGCGGAGATGCCGCGCGCGCCGTCGCCGCCGCTGCGGGCCAGGACGGTGTAGAAGTCGGCGACCCCGCCGTGGGTGATCCACGCCTTGGTGCCGTCGATCGTCCAGTTCCCGCCGTCGTCGTCCGCGCCGTCGTCGTCCGCGCCGCCGCCGTCCGCGCCGCCGCCGGTACGTACGGCGCGCGTCTGCAGGCTGGCCGCGTCGGAGCCCGCGGCGGGCTCGGAGAGGCAGTAGGCGCCGAGGAGGCTGCCGCCCAGCATGGCGGGCAGGTGCTCGGCGCGCTGTTCCTTGGCGCCGAAGTGCGCGAGGGCGTGGCAGGCGAGGGTGTGGACGCTGACGCCGAGGCCGATGGTGAGGCGGGCCGCGGCCAGTTCCTCCAGCACCTGGAGATAGACCTCGTACGGCTGGCCCCCGCCGCCGTGCTCCTCCGCGTACGGCAGGCCGAGCAGTCCGGTCTCCCCGATCAGCGCGAAGGTCTCACGCGGGAAGTGGCCCGCGTCCTCCTCCGCGGCGGCCGCGGGCGCGATCTCCCGCTGGGCCAGGTCCCGGGTGAGCGCGAGCAGATCCCGCGCCTCCTCGGTGGGCAGGTGGCGGACAACCGGCTGCGGGCCGTGCTGCGACATCGCGGCACGCTCCTCCCTGTCGGGGGCGTCGGCGGCACGCCCTGGGTGTGGCGGCGCCGTCGGTGGGCAGTGCCCATGAACCGATGGTCCCCTGCCGGGTCGCGGCACGCGGTGATCAGCGGTTCTGGCGCGTTGGAGTATGCCTGATCGGACGCGCCACGTCACGGGCGCGAGTGTGTCTTGTCTTTCCCGCCCGCCCACCCGTGCGGGTGCTTTCTTCGTCTGCGGGTGCCGCCTGTGCCTGGTCGGTGCCGGTCCGGGGCACCTCCTCGAAATGCGGCTACCTGGCCTTGCTCATTCGGCACCCTTCTTGTCACCGCATTTCTGCGGGGGCACCCCGCCCCGTCCCCTCCTCGCCCGTCGGCGTCCGCCTGCCGGTGGGGGTGGCCGGGGGAGGGGGGTGGGTGGGGGCTCGGCCCCTGCGCCCCCCGACCCGGCCGCGTAGGCGGGAGGGGGATGGATGGGCTCGGGCACATCGGCGTCCGACGGTCCACTGTGGCTGAGGAAAGTCCCAAAGACCGGCGACGGCGCCCGGCCGTTCCTCCACCGTGGGATCGACGGAGAGCGCCCCCTCAGGGCGGAAGACACCCGGGGCACCCTCACAATCTCGGACACCCACCCCGGCCCCCCACCGGACAGGCGGACGCCGACAGACCCGAGCCCACCCACCCCTTCTCGTCCGCCCCGGCTGGACGGTCGGTCGCACAGGGGGCCGAGCCCCCACCCACCCCGTCCCATCCGCCCCAGGCGGACCGTCGGATGCCGACGTACCCGAGCCCACCCACCCCCCTCTCCCGGCCACCCCCACCGGCAGGCGGACGCCGACGTACCGGGAGGGGACGGGCCGGGGTGCCCCCGCAGAAATGCGGTGACAAGAAGGGCACCGGATACACAGGTACCAGGTAGCCGCATTTCGAGGAGGTGCCCCGGACCGGCACCGACCCAGGCACAAGCGGCACCCGCAGACGACAAAACACCCGCACGGGTGGGCGGGCGGGCGGGCGGGAAAAGAAGCAAGACACGACTGGAGTGACAGGTGAGTACGGCGACGGAGGCGGATGAGTACGATCACGCTCCCACGGGGCCGCGAGCGGCCCTACGCTGCTGCCCATGGAGAGCTTGGACGCCACGGATCCGCGCACAGTCGGCGGATACCCGCTGTTCGCGCGGCTCGGCGCGGGCGGCATGGGACAGGTCTATCTGGCGCGCACCCCCGCCGGGAGGGCACTGGCGCTGAAGACAGTACGGTCCGAGTTCGGGCTCGACCCCGGCTTCGGGGAGCGGTTCGCGCGGGAGATCCGCCACGCGGACCGCGTGCGTTCGCCGTGGACGGTGGCGGTGGTGGACTACAGCCCGCCCGGCACCCGCCCCCCGTGGCTGGCGACGGAGTACGTGGCGGCGCCCTCACTGGCCGAGTGGGTCTCGGCGCACGGCCCGCTGCCGGAACCGGCCCTGGCGTCGCTGGCCGCCGAACTCTGCGAGGCGCTGCGGTCGGTGCACGCGGTGGGTCTCGCGCACCGCGACGTGAAGCCGTCGAACGTACTGCTCGGCCCTGACCGGCCGCTGCTGATCGACTTCGGCATCGCGCGGGCCGCGGAGGACTCCCGGCACACCAGGACCGGCGGGGTGATCGGCTCCCCCGGCTACATGGCGCCCGAGCAGGCGACCGCGGGCGCGTCCGCCGAGCCCGGCGACCTGTTCGCGCTGGCGGCCGTACTCGTCTACGCGGGGACCGGGCACGGCCCGTTCAACCGGCCGGGCGAAGAGCCGTCGACGCCCGCGCTGATGTACCGGATCGTGCACGAGGACGGCGACCTCACCGGGCTGCCCGACGCGGTGGCGCCGCTGGTCCACGCGTGCCTCGCCAAGGAACCGGCCGACCGGCCGACCGCCGAGGAGGCGCTGGCGCTGCTGCGGGAGGCGGGGCACCGTACGGGCGTGTGGCACGAGGTCCCGCCGCCCGGCCTCACCGACGAGCTGCGCGGCCGAGAAGCGCGGGTCCGCACGCTGCTGGCGGACCCGACGGCCGCCGTGGGGCCGTCGCCGTACTCCCCCACGGCGCCGCTGACCGCGCCCGGCCGCGGCCCCGGCTCCGGAGGCCAGACCCCCGCTCCCCCGCACGCCGCGTACGCGCCGCCGCGTACACCGTCGCCCCTGCCGGGCCCCGTCCGGCCCACCGGGCCGTACTCCGGGCCGCAGCCCGCGCCGTGGGGTGCCGCGCGCCGCGCGCCGGGGATGGGCCGCGGTGCCCGCGTCGGACTGGTCGTCGCGGGCGTGCTGGCCCTGTGCGTGGTGGTCGGCGTGATCCTCGACCAGCAGCGCGGCTCCGGCGACGACAACAACGGGAGTCCCGGCCCGAGTACGAGCACCCACACCTCCGCGCCCGCCGACGCGCTGCCCGCTTCGTGGGTCGGCACCTGGGTCGGTACGGGGCCCGGTAATCCGAGCGGCAGCGGGGGCCAGCCGCGCAGCGACCGGTTCACCGTCACGCTCACCCTGCACGCGGGGGCGCGCGGCGAGGCCGTCGGCCAGGACGTCAGCAACATCCCCGAGGCGGGCACGGGGGCGGAGCGGGGCTGTACGGAGGCGCTGTCGCTGGCGCAGGTCCGGGGGAACACCATGACCTTGCGGGTCACCGCCGCCGAGCCCACGGACCCCGACTCGTCGCTGACCTGTCTGACAGGGCATGAGTACTCCGTCTCCATGACGGACGCGCGCACCCTGCGGATCGAGGCGGGGCCGCAGGCCGAGGGCGCCCCGAGCACGCTCACCAAGCGGAGCTGACGGGGAAGGCGCCGGTCAGGTTCCGGTGAGCCGCAGGCCCGCCCAGAGCGCGACCGTGGAGGCGATGAGCGTCGGCGGCACCGTGAGCAGCCCGAGCCGGGTGAAGGTGCGCAGGTCGGAGTCGGTGCCGTGGTCGCGCAGCACGCGCCGCCACAGCAGGGTGGCGAGCGAGCCCGCGTAGGTGAGGTTGGGGCCGAGGTTGACGCCGATGAGCACGGCGAGCACGGGGCCGGGGCCGCCCGCGGCGGCCAGCGGGAGCAGTGCGAGCACGGCGGGCAGGTTGTTGATCAGATTGGCCAGGACGGCGGCGAACGCGGCGGTCCCGAGCAGCGCGAGCAGGCCGCTGCCGTGCGGCAGCACCCGGTCGGCGGCGTCGGACAGGCCGTTGTCGACCACGGCCTTCACCACGACGCCGAGGGCGAGCACGAACAGGCAGAACAGCGGCCCGGCCGCGGCGACCAGGCCGCGGACCGTCGCCCGGCGGCGGCGCAGCGCCCGTACGCCCAGGACCAGCGCGCCCGCGAGCGCCGCCCAGGCGGGGTTGAGGCCGCCGAGCGAGGTGACCGCGAAGCCGGCCAGGGTCAGGCCGAGGACGACCAGCGTGAACACCGGTACGGCCGGCGGCTCGCCCTGCTCCGGCGGGTGCTCGCGGACGGCGAGGTCGGCGGCGAAGTAGCGGCGGAAGACGGCGTATTCGATGCCGACGGACAGCAGCCACGGCAGGGTCATCAGGAGCGCGAAGCGGGTGAAGGACACGCCGGCGGCCGTGAAGGCCAGCAGATTGGTGAGGTTGGAGACCGGCAGGAGCAGGGAGGCGGAGTTGGCCAGGTGCGCGGTCGCGTACAGGTGCGGGCGCGCCTTGGCGCCCGCCCGCGCGGCCGTCGCGATGATCACCGGGGTGAGCAGGACGACGGTCGCGTCCAGGCTGAGCACCGCCGTGACCAGCGCGGCCACGACGAACACCCCGGCCAGCAGCCGCTTGGGCTCGCCCCGGCAGGCCCGCGCGACCGCGTCGCCCGCCGCTGTGAACAGACCGTCGTCGGCGCACAGTTCCGCCAGGACGAGCACGGCCGCCAGGAAGCCGACGACCGGCAGCAGTTCCCTGGTCTCGTGCCAGGCGGCGGACGGCGTCACCGCCCCGATGCCGATGAGCAGTCCCGCGGCGGGCACCGCGGCCACCGCCTCGGGCCAGCCGCGCGGGCGCAGGACGGCGAAGCCGAGGACCAGCAGGAGAGCGAGGGCGGAGATCGTCTCCGCGACGGCGGTGTTCAGGGGGCTCTCCTCGGACGGACCACGGGCTCGCGTACCGCCTGATTCCACCACGTGGGCCGCGCGGCTCCGCCCCGACGCCCGCCCGACGCACTCAAGTGCGTCGTTTCTCACGGCCCCGCGCGCTGGCGGAGCCGTGACGGCGGACCAGGCGGCTAGCTGGCGTCGGCCAGCGACAGGGTGTGGAGCCGTTCCGGCGGGCCGGGGCGGGCGTAGTACCAGCCCTGGCCGGTGTCGCAGCCGAGGGCGCGCAGATGGTCGGCCTGGGTGCGGGTCTCGACGCCTTCGACGGTGACGGTCAGGTTGAGGGCGTGGGCGAGGGAGACGATGCCGCCGACGATCTTGAGGTCGACGGGGTCGGCGGCGTGGCCGCGCATGCCGCGGGTGAAGGAGCGGTCGAGCTTGAGGACGCTGACGGGGAGCCAGCGCAGGGAGGACAGGTTGGAGTAGCCGGTGCCGAAGTCGTCGAGGGCGATGGAGACGCCGAGGTCGACTATCTGCCGCAGGGGCTTGAGGGTGTCCTCGTCGGCGCCGATCAGAGCGCTCTCTGTGACCTCAAGGCAGAGCGAGGCGGGGTCGAGGCCGGTGTCCTCCAGGACGCGGGAGACCTCCTGGACCAGCTCGGGGTGGTGCAGCTGGATCGGTGAGAGGTTGACGTTGACCCGTGGCGGCGGACCGCCGCCGATGTGCTCGCTCTGCCAGGCGTACGCCTGGCGGGCGGCCCGCTCCAGGACCCAGCGGCCGAGGCCGACGATGTGTCCCGTGCTTTCGGCGAGCGGGATGAACTGGTCGGGCCCGAGTATGCCGTGGGTGGGGTGGCACCAGCGCACCAGCGCTTCGGCGCCGTGCACGGCGCCGTCGTCGAGGCCGACGAGGGGCTGGTACTCGATGAAGAACTCGTCGTGTTCCAGGGCGCTCGGGAGCTGGTTGGTCAGGCCGTGCCGGGTGATGGCGCGGGCGTCGGCGACCGGGTCGGCGACCTCGTACCGGTTGCCGCCCTGTTCCTTGGCGCGGTACATCGTGATGTCGGCGCTGCGCAGGACGTCGGCGGCGATCCGGGACTCGACGGGGCCGTGGACGATGCCGATGCTGCCGTGGACGGGCAGTTCGCGGCCGTCGAGCAGGACGGGGGCGGACAGCGCGTCCAGGATGCGTTCGGCGAGCGCGGTGACGGCGGCGAGGCTCGGCGGGTCGGTGTAGAGGGCGACGAATTCGTCGCCGCCGATCCTGGCGACGAGCTGGTCGGGCGAGGTGACGCAGGACTGGAGGCGTTCGGCGACGGCGACGAGGAGCTGGTCGCCCACCGCGTGGCCGAGGCTGTCGTTGACGGCCTTGAACCCGTCGAGGTCGAGGTAGCAGACGCCGATGCGGCTGGTGCCGTTGGCGGGGTCGGCGTCGAGCGCGGCGTCGAGGCGTTCGAAGAACAGGGCGCGGTTGGGCAGTCCGGTGAGCGCGTCGTGGGTCGCCTGGTGGCGCAGTCGGCGCAGCAGTCCGCGCCGTTCCGTGACGTCCTCGACGAGCGCGAGCTGGTACTGCGGGCGGCCGGTGGCGTCGCGCAGCAGGGACGCCCGGACGTTGGCCCACAAGATGGTGCCGTCGACCCGCTGGTAGGCGCGCTCGACGTCGTACGTGTCGCGTTCGCCGCGTACCAGTTCGCCGTTGAGCCGGCGGGTGCCGGTGCCGGTGCCGTCGTCCTTGTGGACCCACTCGGTGACATTGCGGCGCATGGTCAGGGATTCGCTGCCGAACATCCGGGTCATCGCGTCGTTGACCTCGAGGACTTCCCCGTCGAGGTCGGCGATGCCGATGCCGAGGGCGGCGCCCTCGAAGACGGCGCGGAAGCGGGCCTCGCTGGCGGCCAGGGCGCCTTCGGCGTCGCGCTGAGCGTCCAGGGCGGCGCGGATGATGGACTCCTGCTCGCGCAGGGTGCGTTCGCGCAGGGCCCGCGAGAAGCCGACGGCGACCGCGTGCTGGAGGCGTGAGCAGCGGGCCCGGCAGTCGTCGGTGTCGAGGCCGGGGCCCGGCGGGCAGTACAGGACGAGGTAGGCGTCGATGACGCCGAGGATGCTGGGCAGCGCCTCGGGGTCGGTGCAGTGCGCGGCGACCAGGGCGGTGCCGACCTCGGCGGCCGGGCGGGGGTCGAACGGGCGGCCCCTGAGGGTGTCGCTCAGCACACGGGTGAGCGGCACCAGGTGGTCCTCGAACTCGGCGCGGGTCATCGAGGTGACCGTCACCGGGTAGATGGCGCGTGCCCAAATGGCGGCGAATCTGCGCAGATTGTCGCCGGGGCGTGCGTCGGGCGCGTGCGCGCCCTCGTTTCCGGCCGCGGCCGGGAGCGCGGTCACGCTTTCAGCCCCACACCGGCGAGACCGTGGAGTACGGCGGGGTCGTCGTCGTCGCTGAGCGGGGCCTCGGGGCGCCAGTGCGGCAGCGGGACGACGCCGGGCTCGACGAGTTCGAAGCCGTCGAAGAAGCGTTCCACCTCTTCTTTGGTGCGCATGATCAGCGGGGTGGCGGTGCGCTGGTAGACGGCCTGGACGCCGCGCTGTCCGGAGGGGACGGGGCCGAACTGGAGGGTGGCGTGGGTGACGACCAGGACGCTGCCGGGGGCCAGCGCGTCGCGCAGCGCGGCGACGACCTCGTTCGGATGGTCGGCGTCGGACAGGAAGTGCAGGACGGCGACGAGCAGCAGGCCCATGGGGCGGTCGAAGTCCAGCAGCCGCTTGGTCTCGGGGTTGTCCAGCACCGAGCCGGGGTCGCGGAGGTCGGCGGCGGCGATGGTCGCCTTGTCGTTGCCCTCCAGGACGGCGCGGCTGTGGGCGACGGCGACCGGGTCGTTGTCGACGTACACCACGTGGGCGTCGGGGTTGGCCCGCTGCACCACCTCGTGCACATTGCCGAAGGTGGGAATGCCGGAGCCGATGTCGAGGAACTGGTCGATGCCGCGGTCCATCGCGAAGCGCACGGCGCGGTGCATGACCGCCCGGTTGGCCTGGCCGATCTTGGGCGCCCCCGGCATGGCCCGCATGGCCAGCCGCGCCGCCTCCCGGTCCACCTCGAAGTTGTGCGAGCCACCGAGGAAGTAGTCGTAGATCCGGGACACGCTGGGCACCGTCAGGTCGATGCCCTGCGGGGCCCAGGAAGGACGGTCGGTCACGGTTGCTGTCTCCAGGTCATCGGGCTCAACGGGCGCGTCGCACACGGTGGTTCGGCCGACGGGCGCGCACCTGTCTACCCTGTGAGGCTACTGATCACGTGTTCGGAGTGAAACACGCGACCGGAGATCCAGGGTCCGTTTTTGGTCAACAACCACCAGCATGTGCATATGCGAAAACGCGCAGATGCGGACTCGCGCACACACCAGCGCGGGTCCGCTGCCGGTGACGGCCGCGGACCCGCGATAGATTTTCGGACAGCATCAGACCAGTTCAGACCAGTTCGACCGACAGCGGTTCGGCGGCCTGTGCGGTCGCCGCCCCGGAACGTCGGACGGTCGCGGTCGGCGGCCGGTCAGCAGGTGCCCTCGTCCTGCCACACGCCCCACTCACCGGTGGTGCCGGGCTCCTCGTTGGTGGTCCACCACTTGGCCTTCCACTTGTGCCCGTTGTGCGCCACCTCGTTGCCGCCGACGTAGACGGCGGAGGCGGCCCACTGGGCGACCGTGCAGGTGCCGCCGCCGGGCGGGGTGGTCGGCGGCGTGGTCGGCGGCGTCGTGGGCGGGTTGGTGGGAGGCGTGGCGCCCGCGAACTTCACCGAGTACTTGGCGAAGTCCCAGGAGTTCTGCGCCACGCTGCTGCACGTGCCCGAGGTGCTGCCGTTGTTGTCCGGCGGGCTGCACTGGCGGTCGCGGTTGAGCGACCAGAAGGTGAAGCGGCCCATGCCGTGGCTGGTCGCGTAGTCCAGCACGGTCTGGAAGTCGGCCTGGTAGAAGAACTCGCCGGTGTCGCTGCGGCCGTTCATGCCGGAGAAGCCCTCGTGGGCGTAC
Source organism: Streptomyces sp. NPDC088910 (assembly GCF_044749865.1). Classification (NCBI taxonomy): domain Bacteria; kingdom Bacillati; phylum Actinomycetota; class Actinomycetes; order Kitasatosporales; family Streptomycetaceae; genus Streptomyces; species Streptomyces sp. NPDC088910. Next base: position 502,184 of record NZ_JBIVIV010000004.1, on the reverse strand, counting down.
GCGGTGGCGGTGTCCCAGCCGAAGGTGGTCTTCAGCAGGCCGTTGAAGGCGGTGAGCGCGCTGGTCTGCGACGCCGCCCCGTTGAAGCCGCCGTCGAAGGGCATGATCGAGAAGTTGTTGGGGGTGAAGCCCTGCGACTTGGCCTCGTTGAGCATCTGCTGGCCGAACCAGCCGGTGCCCGCCGCGGTGCCCGCCGTGGTCACCGAGATGAACAGGCCGGGGTTGTTCTGCTGGAGGATCTTGGCCGCGCCGATCTCGCGCGCCACGGCCGCGGTGTTCTCGTACTCCGGCTCCTCCAGGTCGAAGTCCATCGCCTTGAGCTGGTACTTGGTGATGACCTGCTGGTACGCGGCGGCCGTGGACGCGGCGTCGGAACACGCCTGGCCGAGCTTGGTGCCGCCGTAGCCGCCGATGGAGACGGACACGTCTCCGCCCTTGGCCCGGATCGCGGAGATCACGTTCGCCACCGCGGTGTCGGAGGACACCGCACTGGTCCCGTCCCATGTGGGGCTGCACCCACCGCCGTTGGGGGCGAGGATGAAGGCGAGCTGGAACGCCTTCAGGCCGGTCGCGTCCATGATGGCGGTCGCGCTCGGCGGGTTGTTGTCGTTGGGCATCAGATACGGGGCGGCGGCGTACCAGTTGTTGGTCAGGGCGTTCGTCGAGACCGTGGCTCCGCTGGCCTGACTTGGGCCGAGAGCGGCAACGGTACCGAGCCCGGCCACGGCCAGGGCGACGGCGGCCACGCCCGAGCCGATTGCTTTGAGACGGTTCACGTCTAGCCTCCTGTGGGGGAACGTGGCAGACAGAATCCTGCGGTGACGCGAACCCGTCAATAGTTGGTCCAGACCTTTGGACTAAACCACGAATTGGTCTCTACCACTTCGAGTCCAATTCCCCACGTGCGACGGCCTGTCCGCCCGCACGCACCCCGCACGCACCCGGCCCCGCCCCTCGCGTACGAGGAGCGGGGCCGGGCCGGAAACGGCCGGTCGGCCGGTCGGACAGACGACCGGAGACGACCGGAGTCGGCTGGACGGACGGATGTCAGACGATGCCGACCGCCGCCAGCGCGCGGCGCTGACCGGGGCTCGGCTGCGCCGGGAAGTAGACGTAGGCGACACCGCCGGTGCCGCCGCTGACGCCGCCGGTGGCGTTGATCCGCTTGGTCCTGAGCCAGATGGTTTCGAACTGGGCGCGCTTGTAGATGTTGCGCACCGCGTCGTCGCTGGAACTGGCCGGGTCGTTGGCGACGACGTCGCCGTCCGCGGTGAAGCCCGCGATGCACATCAGGTGGCCCGAGGTGCCGTATCCCGCGCCGTCCAGTTCGGTGGCGAGGAAGGACTGCGAGGTGATGACGGGGATACCGGCCTTGATCAGCCGCTCGATGTCGTCGAGCGAGCGCAGCCGGGTGATGACGCCCTGGAGGTCCTTGTACGTGGCCGCGTAGGCCGCGTTGAAGGGCCAGTTGCCGCAGCCCTCGTACTGGTAGTCGTACGTGTAGCGGGCGCCCTGGTCGACCTGGGGGTCGGCGTAGGCGGGGTTCACCCAGGCCAGGTCCGCGGCCGTGGGGCCGCGGCCCCAGTACTCGATGACCATCGTCGAGGAGGTCGGGCTGCACCAGGCCTCGCCGCCGTTGTCGTACTCCGGGTACTCGCCCTTGTGGATGTTCTGCGAGTAGCGCGGCACCGGGAGTTCGACGCCCTTGGCCACGCCCGGCACCGACGCCGGGACGGTGAAGCGGTCCGGGATGTTGGACGCCATCGCGCCGAGCCGCCACACGGTGGGCGTGGCGCGGCTGCCGGGCTTGCGGAAGAGCGTCAGCCGCAGCCGGTACGAGGCCAGCAGCGGCCCGGCGGTGGTGTCGTCGATGGAGAAGGTGTCGGTCCAGATGCTGCTCTTGCCGTCGGTCTGGTCGTCCACCGAGGTGCGGCGGATGTCCTCGGGGCCGTCGCCCGCGGTCCACCGGCCCATGACGTACGCCGGGGTCGCGGTGCCGTCGGTGTAGGTGCCGAGCAGTTCGATCTGGATCCAGGTGCCCGCGGGGGTGTGCGCGTTCCAGGACGCGATCAGCTCGCTCGCGGGGTGCGGCACCCGGCGGACCGGCGAGGTCCAGGTGGCCGACTCCCACGTCGCGGTGGTGCCGGTGTGCGGGTCGGTGTAGTCGAGCGTGCCGGTGGCGCGGCCGATGACCACGCCGGGCCGGCGGCCCGGCAGCGGCAGCGTGCCGCGGTGGGTGCCGAACAGCCAGTCGGGCAGCGAGGTCCAGCCGTGGTAGTCGACGGGGGCGGCGTCGGGCGTGCCGCCGCCTGCCTGGTGTCGCGCGGCGTCGGGAACGGCCGCGCCGGAGGCGGTGGCCGGGGCGGCGGAGGCGGACTGCGCGGACGCGGTCGCGGTGGCCGCGGCCGCCGCGAGCGCGGCGGTCAGTACGGCACGCCGGGGCGCGGGTCTGGTCATGGCGGTGTTCCCCTCGATGTGATCGGGAATTCCTGCCCGCTCCTACGAGTGCATGACAGGTGGCCCCAACTATCGTCGTTCACCGGCCGTTTCCACCAGGGTTTCCGGCCGCGCGCCGGGAACAATATTGGACTGGACCACTGGCGCTCAACAGGGAAGAACCACCAGGTCACGCCCTGTCAGATTGAGCCGCTCGCCACCGCTTTCCGTACAGACGGCAATATCCTCGATGCGGGCGCCGAAGGTGTCGGGCAGATAGATGCCCGGTTCCACGGAGAACGCCATTCCCGGCTCCAGGGGGCGTTTGCTGCCCGCCACGATGTACGGCTCCTCGTGGGTGTCCAGGCCGATGCCGTGTCCTGTGCGGTGGATGAAGTGCTCGCCGTAGCCCGCGTCGGTGATGATGTCCCGGCCGACGGCGTCCAGTTCCTCCGCGGTGACACCGGGCCGTACCGCCGCGGTCTGCGCGGTCTGGGCGCGCAGCAGCACGTCGTACAGCTCACGGAAGGCGGCGGGCGGCTCTCCCACGGCGTAGGTGCGGGTGGAGTCCGAGCAGTAGCCCTCCGCGGTGGTGCCGCCGATGTCGATCACCACCGGGTCGCCCGCCCTGATCACCCGGTCCGACACCTCGTGGTGCGGGCTCGCGCCGTTCGGCCCCGAGCCGACGATCACGAAGTCGACCCGCTCGTGGCCCGCCTCGATGATGGCGTCCGCGATGTCCTTGGCGACCTCGCGCTCGGTGCGGCCGGGCACCAGCCACTCGCCGATCCTGCGGTGCACCCGGTCGATCGCCGCGCCCGCGCGGCGCAGCGCCGCGATCTCCGCCGGGGTCTTGCGCATCCGCAGCTCCGCCAGCACGTCACCGGCGAGGACGGCCTCGGCGTCCGGGAGCGCGGCCCGGAAGGCGAGCAGCTTCTCCGCCCACATGTGGTTGTCGACGGCGAAGCGGGCCACCGCGGCGGGCAGCCGCCGGGCGATCAGCGCGTACGCGTCGTCGGTCTCGTCGAAGCCGACGATCTCGATGCCGAGCCCGCCGGCGGGCGACGCCTGCGCGGCGGGCTTCTCCAGCCGCGGCACCACCAGGAAGGGCTCACCCTCCACCGGCACCACCAGGCACGTCAGCCGCTCCAGCGGCAGCGCCTGATACCCGGTGAGGTAGCGCAGGTCCGCGCCGGGCGCCACCAGCAGGGCCTGGACGCCCGCCGTTTCGGCCTCGGCACGCGCCCTCGCCAGGCGCTCGGAGGTGTACAGCACGGATGCGGCTGCGCCGCCGCTCTCGGAGTGGGTCACCTTCGCACCGTACCGGGGCGCCCCCGGCGGCGCGTGCAGCGGTGGCGGGTCAGCGGCCCCGAGCCCCCCGGCCACGCGACGGCGCGCGGGCCGCCGGGCGGGGCCCGCCGTAAGGTCGGGGGGTGAACGGACTGACGGTACGGGAGCTGGGGCGGCTGCTCGACGGGGCGGAGCCGTCCTGCGGGCGGACGCGGCTGATCGCCGTGGACGGGCACGCGGGCTCGGGCAAGAGCACGCTGGCCGGGCGGCTGGCGGCGGAGCTGGGCTGCGCGCCCGTCGTCCATCTGGACGACCTGGCCACGCACGAGGAGCCGTTCGAGTGGACCGGCCGCCTGGTCGAACAGGTGCTGACGCCACTGAGCGAGGGAAGGGCCGCCCGGCACCAGGTGTACGACTGGACGGCGCGCCGTTTCGCGGGCGAGCGGGAGATCCCGGCCGCGCCGGTCGTGCTGCTGGACGGCGTCGGCAGCGGGCGGCAAGCGCTGCGCCCGTATCTGGCGTTGCTGTTGTGGCTGGAGGTGCCCCCGGCGACCGCGCGGCAGCGCGGACTGCTGCGCGACGGACCGGAACTGGCGCATTTTTGGACCGGCTGGACTCGCGCGGAGGACGCGCATTTCGCCGCCGATCCGTCCCGCCCCTTCGCCGACCTTCTGGTGCGCCAGACCGACGACGCCGACGGCTGCCGGGCCGTCCCGAACCCCGCCCGTGATCACCGGGAGTGACGGCTCGGCGGCAGCCCGCCGCCACTCCCCCGCCGCCGGGCACACGTCCGTCAACACCGCTTGACCGGCCGGGTATCCAGCACTTACGTTTTCAACAAGCGGCCGGAGACGGCCGTTGACAAGACGCGGAGCCCCCGGTTGTTCCCCCGTGACCGGGGGCTCTGCCCTGTCTCCGGGCCGGAATCGGCCCGTCGAGAGCCGGTTTTTCTCACTCACGGTCACCGCCCGACGGCCGTACGTCGGGGCCGAGTTCCCCGCGCTCGCGCGGATTCCCGCTGTCCCGCAGGTCACGGCACCCTACGGCCCGCGGGACATCGCGGGTACGATGCGAAAAGGGCGGACCGGCAGCCGGGGGTGGACTGTCGCCTGTCCCAACTCCCGCCCGGTGCGCACGGGTTGGGACAGCGGGCGACAGTGCGGCGCGGGGGAACGATTGGTGGGGACTTGATGGACTTCGGCACCGAGCGTCCGGGCGCCCCGGCCGATCTCGCCTGGCTGCGCGGCGTCGACGCGTACACGATGGGCGCCTACGTCCAGGCCGAGGAGGAGTTCAGGACCGCGGTCCGGATCGACCCCGGCATGGCGGACGCCTGGCTCGGGCTGCACGCGCTGCGCGCCGACACCGCCACCGCGCTGCTCCAGATGTACCGGCACCGCGACCGCTTCGGCGAGCAGCGGGCCGCCCACCGCAGGACCCTCAACTCCTGGTACTGGCTGGGCTGGTGGGTGCAGCCGGTGCTGGAGACCAGCCGTGACCTGCTGCTGGCGCACGCCTCGCACTGGCTGGACGGCCGCCATGTCGCCGAGCTGGACCGGGCCCTGGCGGACTGCCCGCCGGTCGACACCGACCCGCAGGTCCGCTTCCTGCACGCCTGCCGCGCCTATCTCGTCAAGGACTGGGAGCGGCTGGTCCGGCACACCGAGCCGCTGCTGGGCGATCCCGTACTCGGCATCGAGGCCGGGCTGTTCGGCGGCATGGCCAGGGTCAGGCTGGAGATGTGCGGCCAGGCCGAGCCGCTGCTGGCCGCCGCCTTGATGCGCTGCCGCAGCGAGCAGCCGCAGCGCAAGGAGCTGCGCTACTGGCTGGCCCGCGCGTACGAGGGCACCGGGCGTACGGCGGCGGCCGTGCCGCTCTACCGGGCGGTGCACCGCGTCGACCCCGCCTTCATGGACACCTCCGCCCGGCTGGCCGCGATCCACGAGACCGACGACGGCCTCGACGAGGGCGTGGGGCTGGCGGCCGTGTCGCTGGCCGGGACCGGGCAGGCGATGCCGGAGGGCGGCGCCGACATGGAGTCCGCGCTGCTGGCCGACCCCGGCGAGGGCCGCGGTCCGGGGCCGGAGCCCGACGAGTCGCTGCTGTCCGCGGGCCCGCTGGACGACGACGTACGCGACCGGTCCGCCGCCCCGCTCGGCGGGTCGCTGCCGGTGCAGGTCCCGATGGGCGGCTCCGACCCGGTGCTGCTCACCCAGGCGCTGGCGGAACTGGACAGGATGGTCGGTCTGGAGCCGGTCAAGCGCCAGGTCAAGGCGCTGTCCGCGCAGTTGCGGATGGCCCGGCTGCGGGCCGGGCAGGGCCTGCCGGTGCAGCCGCCGAAACGGCACTTCGTCTTCTCCGGGCCCTCCGGCACCGGCAAGACCACCGTCGCCCGCATCCTCGGCCGGGTCTTCTACGCGCTCGGACTGCTCGGCGGCGACCACCTGGTGGAGGCCCAACGCTCCGATCTGGTCGGCGAATTCCTCGGCCAGACCGCGGTGAAGGCCAATGAGCTGATCGACTCCGCGCTCGGCGGCGTGCTCTTCGTGGACGAGGCGTACGCGCTGTCCAACTCCGGCTACAGCAAGGGCGACGCGTACGGCGACGAGGCGCTTCAGGTGCTGCTCAAGCGCGCCGAGGACAACCGCGACCGGCTCGTGGTCATCCTCGCGGGTTACCCCGAGGGGATGGACCGGCTGCTGGCCGCCAACCCCGGACTCAGCTCCCGCTTCACCACCCGCGTCGACTTCCCCAGCTACCGGCCGCTGGAACTCACCCGGATCGGTGAAGTCCTCGCCGCGGAGAACGGCGACCGCTGGGACGAGGAGGCGCTGGAGGAGCTGAAGGCCATCGCGGGCCACGTGGTGGACCAGGGCTGGATCGACGAGTTGGGCAACGGACGGCTGCTGCGCACCCTGTACGAGAAGAGCTGCGCCTACCGGGACCTGCGGCTGTCCGAGTACCCGGCCTCACCGAGCCGCGACGAATTGTCCACCCTGCGCCTGCCCGATCTCATGCAGGCGTACGGCGAAGTCCTCTCCGGGCGCGGGCCCGGAGCGACCCCGACCGACCCGGTCGAGTAGCACCGGGCCGCCGGGACGAGATCCGGAAGGGGCGTGCGGACCGCGTGTTCAGCGGCTTCGCACGCCCCTTCCGGGCACCGCCTAACGGACCAGTTCGCCGGAATCCTCCGCGGCGTGCGGGACGGGCACCTCCCGGGCGGGGGAAGGCGCGCGGTGGGCGGGGTCCTTCACCTCGCCGACGAGCATTTCGAGGACGTCCTCCAGCGCGACCAGGCCGAGGACCCGCCCCGAGGCGTCGGCGACGGCGGCCAGGTGCGAGGCGGCGCGCCGCATCGCGGTGAGCGCGTCGTCCAGCGGCAGGTCGGCCCGCAGGGTGGTGATCGGCCGCCAGAGCCGCTGCGGCACGGGCCGGTCGAGGTCGTCCACGTCGAGGACGTCCTTGACGTGGAGGTAGCCGAGGAAGTCCGCGCCCGCGCCCGCGATCGGGAACCGCGAGTACCCGGTGCGCACCGTCAGCTCCTCGACCTGCCGCGGGGTGGCGGCCGGGTCGAGGGTGATCAACTCCGCCGGGGTGAGCAGCACTTCGGTGACCGGGCGGGTGCCCAGCTCCAACGCGTCCTCCAGGCGTTCCTGCTCGTCGATGTCGAGCAGCCCGGCCTGCCGGGCGTCCTCGACCAGCACGGTCAGCTGCGCGCTGGTGAACACGGAGTCGACCTCGTCCTTGGGCTCCACGCCGAAGGCCCGCAGGATCAGCCGGGAGCAGGTGCCGAGCACCGAGATCACCGGGCGGAACACCCTGGCGAAGCCGACCAGACCCGGACTCAGCCACAGCGCGGTCTTCTCCGGCGCGGCCATCGCCAGGTTCTTCGGCACCATCTCGCCGATCACCAGGTGCAGGAAGACCACGACGGCCAGCGCCAGGACGTATCCGATCGGGTGCACGAAGTCCTCGGGGACGCGCACCGCCTCGAAGATCGGTTCCAGCAGGTGCGCGACGGTCGGTTCCGCGACCGCGCCGAGGGTCAACGAGCAGACGGTGATGCCGAACTGGGCGGCGGCCATCATCTGCGGGAGGTGTTCGAGGCCGTACAGCACGGTACGGGCCCTGCGCTGTTCGGCGGCGAGCGGTTCGATCTGGCTGCGGCGGACCGAGACCAGGGCGAATTCCGCGCCGACGAAGAAGCCGTTGCCGAGCACCAGCAGGACGGCGAACAGGAGTTGGAGAGCGCTCATCACGAGGTCGCCTCCCCCGCCACGCGATCCGTACGCACGATCCGTACGCGTTCGGCCCGGTGGTGGGTGACCTCGCGGACCAGCAGCCGCCAGCCGGGCAGTTCGGCCTCGTCGCCCGGTTCGGGGATCCGGGTGAGCAGGTCGGCGACGAGGCCGGCGACCGTCTCGTAGGGTCCCTCGGGGGCGAGCAGGCCGATTCTGGCCAGGGTGTCGATCCGGCAGCTTCCGTCGGCGTCCCAGGCGGGACCGTCGGCCTCGGCGGCCGGGACCTGCGCCAGTTCGGGCAGGTCGGCGGCGTCGTGCTCGTCGCGCACCTCGCCGACCAGTTCCTCGACGATGTCCTCCAGCGTGACGACCCCGGCGGTGCCGCCGTACTCGTCGACGACCACGGCGATCGGCTGCTGGCTGCGCAGCAGCTCCAGGAGCTGCTGGCCCGGCAGGGTCTCCGGGACGAGCAGCGGGGCGACCGCGATGGTCCCCGCGGGGACGCGGTCGCGCCGCTCGGCGGGGACGGCGAGGGCGTCCTTGAGGTGGACCATGCCGATAATGTCGTCCAGCCGCTCCCGGTAGACCGGGAAGCGGGACAGGCCGGTGGCCCTGGTCAGATTGAGCACGTCGGCGGCGGTGGCGGTGTCCTCCAGCGCGCTGACCCGGACGCGGGGCGTCATCACGTTCTCCGCGATGAGGTCGCCGAGCGACAGGGTGCGCACGAAGAGGTCGGCGGTGTCCTGCTCCAGCGTCCCGGCGAGCGCCGAGTGCCGGGCCAGGGAGACCAGTTCCGTGGGGGTGCGGGCGGACGCCAGCTCGTCGGCGGGCTCGACGCCGACCAGCCGCACCAGCCGGTTGGCGGCGGTGTTCAGCACCTCGATGACGGGCCGGAAGACCCGCGAGAAGGCGCGCTGCGGTCCGGCCACCACACGGGCGACAGCCAGCGGGCGGGAGACCGCCCAGTTCTTGGGGACGAGTTCGCCGATCACCATCTGGACGGCGGAGGCGACCATCATGCCGACGACGACGGCGACGCCGGGGGCGGCGCCGTCCGGGACGCCGGCCGAGGTCAGCGGGCCGGTCAGCAGGTCGGCGAGTGCGGGTTCCGCCAGCATGCCGACGACCAGCGAGGTGATGGTGATGCCGAGCTGGGTGCCGGAGAGCTGGAAGGAGAGTTTGCGCAGGGCGGCCACGACACTGCGGGCCCGGCGGTCACCGGCCGCGGCGGCGCGTTCGGCCGCGGGGCGCTCCACGGTCACCAGGCCGAATTCGGCGGCGACGAAGAAGCCGTTGGCAAGGATCAGGACGAGGGCTGCCGCGAGCAGCAGCAGTGAGGTGCTCATGAGGCCGCCGCTCCGGATTCCCGGGAGGGAGGGGCGGCGCAGGTACTACCGGACGGTTCGTCCATCGGGGTGTGAGTGTCACTCCTTGGTTGGTCGGGGCCCCGCGGGCGGTGCTCCAGGGGTGCGGGGCAAGCGCGGTGGGCGCCGTTCGTCCCCCAGAGTAGCCATTGGTGCCGCGCCCGCGAAGGACGGCGGGGGCCGGGTTCACGGAAGGGTTCGCGGACGGGTTCGCGGAAAGGTCACGGACGGAGCGCGGGCCGCTTCGCGGCCCGGTCCGTGGACGGAGCGCCCGCGGACGCGTGGCGCGGCGCGCACCGCCGCGCGCTCAGTGGCCGGCGGACGTCGTGCCCTGCGCCTCGCCCAGCGTCTCCACCAGCGAGCGCAGCAGCCTGGCGTCGTGCAGCGCCTGCTCCTTGGCGATACCGGGCTGGATGCCCATCACGGGCAACGTCGTGCCGTCGGCGAGGTCGAGGTGGACCCAGGCGTCGCCCGGCCGCAGATTGACCCGCACCACCTCGGCCCACGCCAGCCGCCGCTTCACCGTGAGATTCACCACGGTCACGCCGTCGGCCGTCACCGTCACCTTGGGGCGGCTGAGCAGCGCGAGCACCGCGGCGATCAGCACGCCCATCATGATCACGGTGATCCGGTCGCCGGTGCTCCAGGGCCCGGCGCCGTCGTGCGGCATCATCAGCGCGACGACGGTGAGCGCCACCACCAGCGCGGCGCCCAGGGACAGCAGCACCACGCGGGTGACGACGGGGCGGAAGGTACGCGGCAGCCCGTCGAGCGCCGCCCGCGTACGGTCCTCGGCGCCGGTCACAGCCGCGCGGCGTGGATGCCGGTGGTCAGGATCGCGCGGGCGCCCAGGTCGTACAGCTCGTCCATGATCCGCTGGGCGTCGCTGGTCGGGACCATGGCGCGGACCGCGACCCAGCCCTCGTGGTGCAGCGGGGAGACGGTCGGCGACTCCAGGCCCGGGGTGAGGGCGACGGCCTTCTCGACCTGCTCGACGCGGATGTCGTAGTCCATCATCACGTAGCGCCTGGCGACCAGGACGCCCTGGAGGCGGCGCAGGAACTGCCGGACCTTGGGCTCGTCCGGGTCGGCCCCGGTGCGCCGGATCACCACGGCCTCGGACTCCATGATGGGTTCGCCGAAGGCTTCGAGCCCGGCGTTCCGCAGCGAGGTGCCGGTCTCCACCACGTCGGCGATGGCGTGCGCGACACCGAGCTGGATGGCGGTCTCGACGGCGCCGTCGAGGTGGACGACGGACGCCTCGATGCCGTTGTCCGCGAGGTGCTTCTCGACGACGACCTCGTACGAGGTCGCCACCGTCTTGCCGTTGAGGTCCTGGACGGTGTCGGCGGTGCCGGGCTCGGCGGCGTAGCGGAAGGTGGAGCGGGCGAAGCCGAGCTGGAGGATCTCCTCGGCGACCGCGCCGGAGTCCAGCAGCAGGTCCCGGCCGGTGATGCCGATGTCGAGGCGGCCGGTGCTGACGTAGATCGCGATGTCGCGCGGGCGCAGGTAGAAGAACTCCACCTCGTTGTCCCGGTCGACCAGCACGAGCTCCTTGGACTCCTTGCGCTGCCGGTAACCGGCCTCATGGAGCATGGCCGCCGCGGGTCCGGACAATGAGCCCTTGTTGGGGACGGCGATGCGCAGCATGAGGACGGTTTCCTTCTCTGAAGAGAGTCTCGGCTCGTGGGCAGGGCTGTGGAGCGGTACGGGTGGCAGCGGTACGGGTGGCAGGGGTGGTGGCCGGCTGTCTCTGAGCGCGTACGGGTCGCGTACGCGCTCAGAGATGGGCGTAGACGTCGTCGAGGGAGATACCCCGGGCGACCATCATCACCTGAACGTGGTACAGCAGTTGGGAGATTTCCTCGGCGGTGGCGTCGGCGCCCTCGTACTCGGCGGCCATCCACACCTCGGCGGCCTCTTCGACCACCTTCTTGCCGATCGCGTGCACGCCCTTGCCCACCAGCTCGGCGGTGCGGGACGTGCTGGGGTCGCCGGTGGCGGCCTTGTGCCGCAACTCGGTGAAGAGCTGCTCGAATGTCTTGTTGGCCATGGTGGGCCCTAGCCTACGGGGAACCGCCGCCTGCTCAGCGCCAGGGTTCGGAGACCGAGCGCAGGATGGTGGCCGTGGCGACGGCCGCGGTGACCGCTTCGTGCCCCTTGTCCTCATTCGAGCCCGGCAGTCCGGCGCGGTCCAGCGCCTGCTCCTCGGTGTCGCAGGTGAGGACGCCGAAGCCGACGGGCACGCCGCTGTCCACGGCGACCTGGGTCAGCCCGGCGGTGACGCCGTGGGAGACGTACTCGAAGTGCGGGGTTCCGCCGCGGATGATGACGCCGAGCGCCACGATCGCGTCGTAGCCGCGGCCGGCCAGCACCTTGGCGACCACGGGCAGTTCGAAGCTGCCGGGCACGCGCAGCAGCGTCGGCTCGTCGATGCCGAGGTCGTGCAGGGCGCGCATCGCCCCGTCGACCAGGCCGTCCATCACCTGGGTGTGCCACTGCGCCGCGATCACGGCCACACGCAGGTCGCCGCAGTTCTTCACGGTCAGCTCGGGGGCGCCCTTACCGCTCACTTCTCTCCTCGGTGCTCGATGTGCTGTCGTGCCGGTTGTATCAAGCTGATCGCCCGTCTCAAGGCCATCAGGTGTCTCATGGCAATCGTCCGTATCAGGACGCGGTCAGGACATGCTCAGGACGTGCTCGGAACATAGTCGGGACGCGTTCGGGACGCGCTTCGGACGCGCGGTCCCGCCGGCCCGGCCGGGCTACTGGTTGGCGCAGGTGGTGCTCTGGCCCGCGTCGAGCCACGGCAGGTCGTGACCCATCCGGTCCCGCTTGGTCCGCAGATAGCGCAGATTGTGCTCCCCGGCGGCGACCGGCATGGGTTCCCTGCCGAGGACGTCGAGGCCGTGCCGGACCAACGCGCCGGTCTTGGCAGGGTTGTTGGTCATCAGCCGCAGCGAGCCGACCCCGAGGTCGGTGAGGATCTGCGCGGCGGCGCCGTAGTCGCGTGCGTCGGCGGGCAGGCCGAGTTCGAGGTTGGCGTCCAGGGTGTCCCGGCCGCGCTCCTGGAGTTCGTACGCGCGCAGCTTGGACATCAGGCCGATGCCCCGGCCCTCGTGGCCGCGCAGGTACAGCACCACGCCCCGGCCCTCCTCGGCGACCTTGCGCAGCGCGGTCTGGAGCTGCGGGCCGCAGTCGCAGCGCTGCGAGCCGAAGACGTCACCGGTCAGGCACTCGGAGTGCACCCGGACCAGGACGTCGGTGCCGTCGCCGATGTCGCCCGCGACCAGCGCGATGTGCTCGACGCCGTCGGTGGTGGAGCGGTAGCCGAAGGCACGGAAGTCGCCGAAGGCGGTGGGCAGCGTGGTCTCGGCCTCGCGGCGGACGGTGGGCTCCGACGAGCGGCGGTACGCGATCAGGTCCTCGATGGAGATGATCGACAGGCCGTGCTTGCGGGCGAAGGGCACCAGTTCGGGCAGCCGGGCCATCGTGCCGTCCTCGCGGGCGATCTCCACGATGGCGGCGGCCGGGTGCAGTCCGGCGAGCCGGGCCAGGTCCACGCCCGCCTCGGTGTGGCCGTTGCGGACCAGGACGCCGCCGGGCCTGGCGCGCAGCGGGAAGACGTGTCCCGGCCGGACGAAGTCGGTGGCCCGCGAGGCGGGGTCGGCCAGCAGCCGTATCGTGGCGGCCCGGTCGGCGGCCGAGATGCCGGTAGTGACGCCGTGCTCGGCGCTCGCGTCGACCGTGACGGTGAAGGCGGTGCGCATCGACTCGGTGTTGGCGTCGACCATCTGCGGCAGGTCGAGCCGGTCGAGGTCGGGGGCCTCCAGCGGTACGCAGATCAGCCCGCGGCACTCGGTCATCATGAAGGCGACGATCTCGGGCGTGACCTTCTGCGCGGCCACGACGAGGTCGCCCTCGTTCTCCCGGTCCTCGTCGTCCACCACCACGACCGGGCGGCCCGCGGCGATGTCGGCGATGGCCTGTTCGACCGGGTCGAGCACCAGGTCACCGTCCTCGTACCAGTCGTTGTGCAGTGCGGTCACGGCGTTCATGCCGTCACTCCCTCCGGAACGGTGTTCTGCGAGGTGGAGTCGGAAGCGGCTGCGTCGGAAGCGGTGGTGGCCGCGGCGGCCCTGGTCTGCTGCCACCAGGCGTACATCCCGACGATCACCAGGAAGAAGTAGATGATGTAGACCAGGCCCGAGAACGGCAGCCCGCTGTGGAAGTTGAGCGGTACGCCGACGGCGTCGACCGCCAGCCAGGCGAACCAGAACTCGACCCAGCCGCGCGCCTGGGCGACCATCGCCGCCAGCGTCCCGACGAAGATGTACGCGTCGGGCCACGGGTTCCAGGACAGCGACGGGTAGGCGAGGAAGAGCGAGGCGACGGCCACGGTGCCGAGCCCGGTGGCGACGACGAGCACCGCGCGCTCGCGCCAGGTGGCGAAGCGGACCGCGAGCCGTCCGCTGCCGTCCCGGCCGCGCCGCCACTGGTACCAGCCCCACACGGCGACGGTGATCACCACGAACTGCTTGCCGACGCCGCCGCCGAGGTGCGCGGCCCAGAAGGCGGCCACCAGCACGGCACCGGAGAGCAGTTGGACCGGCCAGGTGAGCATCGCGCGCCGCCAGCCCAGCGCCAGCGCGCCGAGACCGAGCAGATTGCCGATCATGTCCGACCACATCACGTGCTGGTCGAAGGCGGTGAACGCCTCGCTGTTCAGCCAGTGCAGGGCGCTCACTTCACGGCCTCCGGTTCCGGATCCTGCCCGGTGACGGCCGCGCGCTCGCCCAGCATCCGCTCGACGTACTTGGCGATGACGTCCACTTCGAGGTTGACCGGGTCGCCGGGCTGCTTGAGGCCGAGCGTGGTCAGCGCGAGGGTGGTCGGGATGAGGCTGACGGTGAAGAAGTCGGCGCCCGCCTCCACCACGGTCAGGCTGATGCCGTCGACGGTGATGGAGCCCTTCTCGACCACATAGCGGGACAGGTCGTCGGGGAGCGAGATCTTGACGATCTCCCAGTGCTCGGCGGGCTTGCGCTCGACGACCTCGCCGGTGCCGTCCACATGGCCCTGGACGAGGTGGCCGCCGAGCCGCCCGCCCAGTGCCATCGGGCGCTCCAGGTTGACCCGCGAGCCGGGGCCGAGCGCGCCGAGGCTGGAGCGGTTCAGCGTCTCGGCCATCACGTCGGCGGTGAAGTCGTCCTCGCCGAAGTCGACCACGGTCAGGCAGACGCCGTTGACGGCGATGGAGTCGCCGTGTTTGGCGCCTTCGGTCACGACGGGTCCGCGGACCCGGAAGCGGCTGGCGTCGCCCAGGTCCTCGACGCCGGTGATCTCACCCAGTTCTTCGACGATTCCGGTGAACACTTCAGCGCTCCTGAGGAGAGTGGGAGGAGTGGGACACGGCCGGTACGGCCGTGACGCGCACGTCGGGCCCGAGGCGGGCGACATCGGTCACGTCGAGCCGCAACGTCTGCGCGATGGTGGTGATTCCTGCGTCGCCGAGCGCGTTGGGCCCGGCGCCGAGCAGCGCGGGCGCCAGGTACGCGGTGACCGCGTCGACGGCTCCGGCGGCGACGAACGCCCCGGCCAGCGTCGGCCCGCCCTCCAGCAGTACCGAGCGCACCCCGCGCGTGTGCAGTGCGGCCAGGAGCGCGGCCACGTCGACGCCGCCGCCCTCCGTACCGTCCTCGGTCCTGGCGTACGGCAGGCGTACGGTGTCGACGCCCGGCAGGTGGGAGGTGTCGGCGTCCTCGCCGACGGCGATGAGGGTCAGCGCCGCGTCGTCCAGCACGCGGGCGTCGGCGGTGGTACGGGCCCGGGTGTCGACCACGACGCGCAGCGGCTGGGTCACCCCGTCGATACCGCGTACGGCCAGATGGGGGTCGTCGGCCCGCAGGGTGCCGGAGCCGACCACGACGGCGTCGGACTCCGCGCGCAGCCGGTGCACGTCGGCGCGGGACTCGGCGGAGCTGATCCAGCGGCTCGAACCGTCGGCCGCGGCGATCCGGCCGTCGAGGGTGGCGGCGTACTTCCAGCGCACGTACGGGCGGCCGAGGCGGACCGAGGTGAGCCAGGCGACGTTGACCGCCTCCGCCTCGTCCCGCAGGAGTCCGCTCTCGACCTCGACGCCCGCCGCGCGCAGGGTGGCGGCGCCGCCGGAGGCCGACGGGTTGGGGTCGGCGACCGCGTAGACCACGCGGACGATCCCGGCCTCGATGAGCGCCTGGGCGCAGGGGCCGGTACGGCCGGTGTGGTTACAGGGTTCGAGCGTCACCAGGGCGGTGCCGCCCCTGGCCCGCTCACCGGCCGCGAACAGCGCGTGCACTTCCGCGTGCGGGCCGCCGGCCCGCTGGTGCCAGCCCTCGCCGACCCGGGCGCCCTCGGCGTCGAGGATCACGCAGCCGACGACCGGGTTGGGGGCGGTGTCTCCGAGCGCGCGGGCCGACAGCGCGACAGCGCGTCGCATCGCGTCGGTTTCCGTGGCGGTGGCCACCGGGTCCTCCTGCCTCTTCGGGCACGGACTCCGGGGCGTTGGGATGCTGAGCGGGGAAACCGAACCATCGCGTACGCCGGTGACGGCCGCGGACCGCTCGCGCTGTGCGCGCGGGGCCGCTGACGGCGGCGTACCCGAGTGAACGCCCGCCGCGCACTGCCTCCCATCCGGACTTTCACCGTCGGTCCAGGAATTTCACCTGGTCAACCGGCCGCTGGCTGCGGACGGGTCGCGGACTGTAACCGCCGGTTCGGAATTACACCGACCCCGGAGTGCGCAAACGTCACTGGTACGGCACCAGTGTGCCACGCACACCCCCGCGGCCTCCAGGGCGTCCGTGTGCCCTGCCTCACACCACGGGGGCGAACAGCTCCTCCTGGGCCGCGTCGGTGGCGGTGACCACGGCCCCGCGCAGGACGGCGCCGCCGTGCACGGCGCTGGCCCGTACGACAGTCGGCAGCGGCGAGATGCGTCCGAGGCACTCGGCGACGCGTTCGGCCAGGGCGGCCCCTCCGGCCTGGGCGACCTCACCGGCGAGGACGACCCGTCCGGGGTCGAGCACGGCGCAGATGGCGGCGGCCCCGACGGCGATCCGCGTGGACAGCTCGGCGAGGAAGCCTTCGGTGGCGGCGCCTCCGGCGAGCGCGGCGGTGACGGCCGCCGCGGCCCCCTCGGCCTCGTCGGCGCCCCCGACGGGGATTCCGTGCTCGCGGGCGAGCGCGCAGACGGCGCGGCTGCCGACCAGCCCGTGGTAGCCGTTGTCGCAGTCGGTGGCGGTCGGCAGTTCGGGGGTGCCGAGCAGCGGGAGGAAGCCGACCTCGCCGGCTCCGCCCGACGCGCCGCGGCGCAGTTTGCCGTCGAGGACGACGGCGGCGCCGACTCCCCCGCCGATCCAGAGCAGGACGAAGGTGTCGTCGTTCCGCGCGGCTCCCACGCGCTGTTCCGCGACGGCGGCGAGGTTGACCTCGTTCTCCAGCAGCACGGGCACGCCGAGCCGGGAGCGGATCTCGTCGACCAGGTCCGCGTGCCAGGAGCGCAGCGCGTTGGCGGCGCGCAGCCGTCCGGTCTCCGGGTCGACGAGGCCGGGCGCGCCGCAGGCGACGGTGTGGAGTTCGGTGGCGCCCGCGGTGCGGATGGCGCGGCGCAGCAGGGCCACGCCCTCGGCCACGGTCCCGGCCGGGTCGGCCCCGTCCGGCACGTGCAGGTCGGCGCGGGCGACGGTGCGGCCGAGGAGGTCGGCGATCTCCACGCCGATGCTCTCGACGCGGATGTCGAGTCCGGCGACGTACGCCCGGTCGGCGACGATGCCGTACACCCGCGCGTTGGGCCCGCGTCTGTCCTCGCCCGCCTCGCCGACCACCTCGATCAGTCCGGAGTCCTGGAGCCGCTCGACGAGGTCGGCGACGCTCGGCCGGGACATTCCGGTGAGTTCCTTCAACTGACCCGCGGTGAGCGGGCCTTCCTGCTGGAGGAGGCGCAGGGCGAGGCGGTCGTTGATGGCGCGGGCGGTGCGCGGTGACGCGTTGCGGCCCGGAAGCGCGCGGGTGACGGTCATGCGGGGATCCTTCCAGACCGGGCCGGTGGGCCCGTACGCCGTACGGCTTCCCGGAGCGGGTGCCCGACGGGAGCACGGACTGATCGAGTCCGTGAACCCGTAGAGCCGTCGGCCCGGCAACCCGGTCTCCTGGCGGCCGATGACCCCTTAACTTTCAGGGAGCCTTCCTGATAGTTTACGCCGCATGAAAACCGCCGCCGCCGACGACAAGACGGCTCCGTCCCGGATCCGCCGGGCCCATATGGCCATCGCCATCGCGTTCGCCGTCCACGGCGCGGCGAGCGGCACCTTCGCCACCCGTATCCCGTGGATCAAGGACCATCTGTCCCTGAGCCCCGGCGCTCTCGGTCTGGCGCTGGCCTGTCCCGCGATCGGCTCGTCGCTGATGATGCCGCTGGCGGGGCGGCTGATGCACCGCCTCGGCTCCCGTACCGCGCTGCGCGTCCTGCTCGGGATGTGGACGGCCGTACTGGCGCTGCCCGCGGTCATGCCGGGCCTGCCGTGGCTGTGCCTGGCGCTGCTCGCCTTCGGGGCCAGCGCGGGCATGGCGGATGTCGTCATGAACGCGATCGGCATCGAGGTGGAGCACCGCAAGGGCAAGTCGATCATGTCGGGGCTGCACGGCATGTGGAGCGTCGGCACGCTGGTGGGCGCGGCGATCGGCGTGCCCGCGGCGCACGCGGGGCTCGACGGCAGGATCCATCTGGGCGCGATGGCCGCGGCGCTGCTGGTGACGAGTTACCTGATCTGCGCCGGGGTGCCCGACATCCGGCCGGACGCGGAGGAGGCCGCGCCGCCGCGCTTCGCCCTGCCGCCGCGCACGGCGCTCGTGATCGGGGCGATCGGCTTCTGCGGGGTGTTCGCGGAGGGCGGCAGCTCCGACTGGTGCGCGGTCTACCTGCGCGATGTCGCCGGGGCCTCACCCGGCATCGCGGCGGTCGCGTACACCGCGTTCTCCTGCACGATGGCGGTCACCCGGCTCTTCGGCGACTTCGCGGTACGGCGGCTGGGCGCGGTACGGACGCTGCGGTCGGGCGGGGTGCTCGCCACCCTCGGCGGTCTGCTGGTGGTGCTCTCGCACTCGCCGCTGCCCGCCATCGCGGGCTTCGCGCTGCTCGGCATCGGGATATCCGTGGTCGTGCCGCTGTGCTTCGCCGCCGCCGGGCGCAGCGGCCCCAATCCGAGCCAGGCCATCGCGGGCGTCGCCACCGTCACGTACACCTCGGGCCTGGTCGCCCCGGCCGCGATCGGCGGTATCGCCGGGGCCACCTCGCTGACGGTCTCCTTCACGCTGGTCACCGTCCTCACCCTCGGCCTGGTGGTGGGCGCGGGCGTCGTCCGCCCGGCCGCGGGCAAGACGGTCACCGGCTCCTCCCCCGCGCCCGCGCCGGGGGTCGCCGCCGCGGCCGACTGATCCGGTAAGGGGACGGCCGGGCGAGGCCGTACGGTCCCGCCCGGCCCTCCCCTTACGGCGAACACCTCGGCGGGGCACTCGGCACGCGGGGCGGCGGCACGGTCCGGAAGATCCGGGAAACCCCTGGGAATCCCGGGGAATCGAAGGTCCGGCGGGCACGCACGGGGGATTCGTGCCCGCCGGACCGTGTCTTCACGTTAGCGGCCCTTCACTCACTGTTGGGCATACCCGGGGGCAAATCATGCCGCGGGAATACGCCATGGCACAGGCGCGCCTCCATACCCCTTACGTAGGCGCCATCGCCCGTACGTACGAAGGGAGTTGGGCCGTGACAGTCACATTCCGCGGCGCGCCGGGGACGACGGTCCGGGGACCGTTTCAGCCGACGGCCAGATCCTGGAGGCCGACCACCTTGAGCAGCCGCAGCCGCTCGTACGCGGCGCTGCCGGGGCGCGCGGTGTAGACGATCAGCCGCTGGTCGTGCTCGGGGCTGAGCAGCACCTCGCAGTCCAACTCCAGCTCCCCGACGACCGGATGGCGGAAGCGCTTGGTGTCCGAGCGGCGCACCGCGACCTCGTGGTCGTCCCACATCCGGGCGAACTGCGGGCTCTGCGCCCGCAGTTCGGCGACGAGCGCGGCCGGGCGCGGGTCGTCGGGGCGGGCCGCGAGCACGGCGCGCAGATTCGCCACATGGTGACGGGCCAGCGTCTCGTGGTCCTCCTCGGGGAACAGCGCGCGGGCGGAGGGGTCGGTGAACATCCGCCGTACGACATTGCGCAGCGCGGGCGGCCGCGCCGACACGTCGCCGAGCAGGGCCGCGGCCATCGCGTTCTGCGCGAGGACGTCGCCGAAGTCGCTCACCACCTGGGCGGGCGTGTCGTGCAGCCGGTCGAGGACCAGCAGCAGCCCCGGCCTGACGTGCCCGCTGCCGCCCGCCTCGCGCGGCGGCTCCTCCCCCGACAGGTGGAACAGGTGGTCCCGCTCGTCCGCGGTCAGCCGCAGCGCGCGGGCCAGTGCGGTGAGCATCTGGCGCGAGGGGCGCGGGCCGCGGGACTGTTCGAGCCGCGTGTAGTAGTCCGCCGACATCCCGGCGAGCTGGGCGACCTCCTCGCGGCGCAGCCCCGGCGTGCGGCGCCTGACCCCCTCGGCCAGGCCCACGTCGGCGGGGGCGAGGCGGGTGCGGCAGCGGCGCAGGAAGTCGGCGAGCTCGGGTCGGTTCACCCTTCCAGCATGCGTCCGCGCGGCGCGGCTATCCAGGGAGTGCCACTCCCCGGATAGAGAGGTCTCTGCCGCCCGCGCTCCGGGCCGCGCAGGGTGGGAGACAGCGGCGGAACACCGGGTCCCGCCGCAGGTCCGCACCACGAGGAGCACCCCATGAAGATCCTGGTCACCGGCGCGACGGGACAGGTCGGACGCCGGTTCGTACCCCGCCTGCTGCAACGGGCGGGGACCGCCGACACCGTACGCGTCCTGGTACGCGACGAGGCGCGCGCGGAGCCCTTCACCCGGCTCGGCGCGGAGGCGGTGGTCGGCGAGCTGCGTGACGCCGACGACGTCCGCGAGGCCGTGTCGGGCGCCGACGCCGTGCTCAACATCGCCGCCGCCTTCCGCGGTGTCCCCGACGAGGAGGCGTGGGCCGTCAACCGCGACGCCGCGCTCGACCTCGGCCGCGCCGCCGCCGACGCGGGCGTGGGCCGTTTCGTGCAGGTCAGCACCACCTTGGTGTACGGCGCTGGCCGTGGCCGACCGGCCGTCGAGGACGACGAGACGCTGCCCGGCGCCTCCCTGTGGGGCGCCTATCCCGCCGCCAAGCGCGAGGCCGAGGTCGGGCTGCTCGCCCTCGGCCGCGACAGCGGGGTCGACGTGCGCGTCGGGCGTCTCTCCTTCGTCTACGGCGAGGGCGATCCGCACCTGCCGCAGGCGCTGCGGTGGGCCCAGGACTGGCCCGCCCACCGCCGGATGTCCATGGTCCACCACGCCGACGTCGCCCAGGGTCTCCTGCGCGTCCTGTACGCCCCCGGTGTGGCCGGGCGGATCTACAACATCACCGACGACGCGCCGGTCACCGCCCTCGACATCCACTGGATCAACGGGGCCGAGGTGCCTGCCGGTATGGCCGACCGCCCCCTCGCCGACCCCTGGGAGGGCATCTCCTCCCCCCTCCGCATCCACCACGAGCTGGGCTTCCGCCCCCTCCACCCCACCGTCTGGTCCGCCGCCGCGGCGGGCGCCCTCTAAGCGGCGCGTCCGGCGCCGCACCCGCACAGGCGCGCCCGCCGGCGAACTCTGATCCGCACGGGTGGTGCGGGCGGCGAAACCGGTCGCGCCGCGGGCGCGGGGGTGGAGCGGGCCGGGAGGGTGGGGGGATGCGGACGACGGACGAGGATGTCGCCTCGGTGGTGGGGCGGATGCGGCGGGTGGGGGGCCGCCGCGACGGACTGGGCGTGTTCAACGCCGTGTACGTGGAGGTGACACGCGCGGTGGGGCGGCAGTTGGCCGCGAACGGTTTCGAGGACGCCGAGACGGCGGCCCGGTTGGCGGTGCGGTTCGCGAACCGCTACCTCAAGGCCGTCGAGGACGACGCCGGGGGAAGGCAAGCGCCGGCGTCCTGGCGGCCCCTGCTCCGTATGCGCGCCCACCGCGACATCCACCCGCTCCAGTTCGCGCTGGCGGGCGTCAACGCCCATGTCGGCCACGACCTTCCCCTGGCGGTGGTCGACACCTGCCGCGCCACCGGCTGTGAACCCCCCGCCCTGGCCGCCGACTTCGACCGCGTCGGCGAGATCCTGACCGCCGTCGAGGAGCGCGTGCGCGAAGAGCTGATGCCCGGCCCCGACCTGCTCGAACTCGCCGATCCGCTGACCCACGTGGTGGGTTCGTGGAGCCTGGACCGGGCGCGGGACGCGGCCTGGGCGGCGGCCCGGCTGCTGTGGGCGCTGCGCGACCGGCCGGACGCGTACGAGGAGTGCGTGCGCCGCCTGGACGCGGGCGTCGGCCTGATCGGCCGCTGCCTGCTCACGCCGGTGGGCCGTCGCAGCTGACGTACGGGCCCCGTGCTCAGTCCTCCGGCAGCAGCACCGGCGCGATCTCGTCGTAGCGGTCGCCGGGACCGGGATTCAGCGGGTCGGTCGCGCCGCCGAGGTGCCGCATGACACCCCACACCGCGTTGAGCGCGGTCTGCACGGCGCCCTCGGCCCAGCCCGCGGTCCAGGAGATGTCGTCGCCCGCGAGGAAGATGCCGCGCTTGTCGGCGGGCAGCCGGTCCTGCATGAAGTGGGTGAACAGCCGCCGCTGGTACCGGTAGTGGCCGGGCAGGTTGGCCTTGAACGCGCCCATGAAGTACGGCTCGTTCTCCCAGGAGACCGTCACCGGATTGCCGATGATGTGCCTCCTGATGTCGACGCCCGGGTAGATCTCGCCGAGCGACTTCAGCATGACCTCCATGCGCTCGTGGGCGCTGAGCGGCAGCCACTTGAGGCTGTCGTCGCACCAGGTGTACGACAGGCAGATCGCGGCGGGCCGGTCGGGTCCGTCGTCCAGCAGGTACGTGCCGCGGGTCATCCGGTCGGTGAGCGTCATCGACATCAGGTCGCGGCCGGTCCGCGGGTCCTTGTCCAGCCAGAACGGCCGGTCCACCGGCACGAAGAGCTTGCTGGACTCCATGTAGTGGGTGCGCTCCATCGCCGTCCAGTGGTCGATCGGGAAGAGCGAGTCGTCGCAGGCGATCTTGGACAGCAGCAGCCAGCTCTGCGCGGTGAAGACGGCGGCGCGGTACGTACGGATGTCCCCCGACGCGTCGGTGACGGTGATCCGGTTGCCCGCGGTGCGGTGCAGCCCGGTCACGGCCGGGCGCGGCCGGCCGTCGCGGGCGGCGTGCAGCGAGCGCAGCGAGGTGCCCTTCGGCCAGTGCACGGCCTTGTCGGGCTCGCGTTCCCACAGTCGCAGCGGGAGCTGCTGCGAGCCGCCGACGATCCCGCGGTGGTCGTCGTCCGCGCCGGTGTAGACGACCCGCAGGATCTCCAGGATCGAGTTGGGGAAGTCGGTGTCCCAGCCGCCGGTGCCGAAGCCGACCTGCCCGAAGATCTCCCGGTGCCGGAAGGACGCGAAGGCCGGGGAGTCGCACAGGAAGCCGTAGAAGGTCTGGTTGTCCAGCTTCTCGACCAGCGCCGACCAGATCTCCCGGATCACGGGGATGTCCCGCTCGCGCAGGGCCCGTTGCATCGCGGAGAAGTCGGCGCCGTCCTCCAGGCACGCGTTCCAGGCGTGCATCACCTGGTGGTAGACCTCGGGAAGGTCGTCCACCGAGGTGGCGTAGTGCGACTCGCCCTTGAGGTCCACGACGGTCGAAGGCGTGCCGGGCGCGAGCGGGTTGGGGAACGGCTTGGTCTCCAGGCCCACCAGGTCCACGTAGTGCTGGAAGGCGGTGGACGAGGGCGGGAAGCGCATCGCGCCCAACTCCGCGGTGAGGCCGGGGTCGCAGCCGTCGAAGCCGACCGTGCGCAGCCGCCCGCCGATCTGGTCCGCCTCGTAGACGACGGGCTTGAGGCCCATCTTCATCAGTTCGTACGCGGTGACGATGCCGGACAGGCCGCCGCCGATCACCGCGACCTCCGTGCCGTGCTCGGTGGGCGGCACCGCGCCGAGGCCAGCGGGGTGCGCCAGGAAGTCGTCGTAGGCGTAGGGGAAGTCAGGCCCGAACATGGTGACGGGCGGCTGCTCCTGGGCTTCGGCGTGCTGCTCGTCGTGGACCGCGGTGGGCACGGACGTCATGGGGCGGCTCTCCTGGCTGAACTGGCGTGCGGGAAAAGGGGGGGTTACGGGCGCTCGCGGGACACTACGGCGCGCGGGCTCAGCCGAGCGCGCGGTACAACTCCGGGCGGCGGTCGGCCAGATACGGCGTCTCCGCGCGGGCGGCGTCGATCAGCGCCGGGTCCACATCGGCGAAGACCAGTTCCTCGCCGGTCCCGGCCCGCGCGCGCACCGCGCCGTCCGGTCCGACGAGGCAGCTCAGCCCCGCGAAGTGGTAATCGCCCTCGGCCCCGCAGCGGTTGGCGTACGCCAGGTGCAGCTGGCTCTCGTACGCGCGGGCCGGGACGAGGGTGCGCGGCACGAATTCGTACGGCCGCATCAACGCGGTCGGCACGACGAGGAGTTGGGTGCCGCCGAGCGCGTGCGCCCGTACCGCCTCGGGGAATTCCACGTCGTAGCAGATCAGCAGCCCGATCCGTACGCCGTCGACGTCGGCCTGTACGACGGGTGTGTCACCGGCGGTGAAGGCGGACCGCTCGAAGTCCCCGAACAGGTGCGTCTTGCGGTAGTTGGCGAGCGGGGCGCCGTCCGGGCCGATCAGCCGCGCCGCGTTGTGCACGGCCGTACCGTCCCGCTCGGGGTAGCCGTAGACGATGGCGATCCCGTACCGGGCGGCGATCTCCGCCACCCGCCGCGCCGACGGTCCGTCGGCCTCCTCGGCCAGCGCCGCGAGGCGGTCGCCGACCGCGTAGCCGGTCAGCGACAGCTCGGCCGTCACCAGCAGCCGCGCTCCCCCCTCGGCGGCCCGTCGAGCCGCCTCCTCGAATCCGGCGAGCGCCGCGTCCACCGACTCGGGTACGCCGCCCGGCCCCTGATACAGCGCAGCGCGCAACGGTGCCATGAGTCTCTTTCGCCTGTTCAGAGGGGGTGTACGGGACTCCTTCGACAGTACGGTTCCGTGCGCGGCGGCGGCAAGACGCGATCATTGCGGCTGCTGCCGCTGTTCGTTGCGTCTTCTCCGGCACTACCGGCGATTCGTTGCGCCGGGTCGCCGCTGAGGGGCTCGCGCGGCGCGAACTGAGGGGCTCGCGGGGCGCGTCCTGGGGGCACGGAAGCGGGCCCTCACCCCGGGATTCAGGGGTGGGGGCCCGCTCGCGTGGTGCGGTGAGGCCGTTCGACCGGCCGTCAGGTCGGTTCAGCTACCGAAGCGGCGGTCCTTGCGGCCCTGCTCACCCTCGTAGCCGCTGGTCTCCTCGGTGGTCGCGGGGCTCGTGTCGGTCTCGATCCGCTCCTTGCGGACCCGGCCGTGCACGGTCTTCTGCTCGACGTGCTCGTCGACGCGCATGCGGACGCGCTCCTTCGGCACGACCTCGGTCTCGATGATCGCCTTGTCCTCGTGGAGGGTGACGACCTGTTCGGCCTCGCTGATGTCGCCCGTACGGCCCGCGGCGGTCTTCGGGTCGATGGGCTCACGGACGAGGTGGACCTCTTCGTGCCGGATCGGCACCGTCTGCTCGACTTCCTCGACGTCCACGACCTTGTGGAGCCGCGCCTGGCCGATGGTCTCCCGCTCGACCCGGACGTGCATCTCCTCCTCGGAGCGGATCATGGTCTCGCTCTCGGGGTCGAGACCGTCCGCGGCGAGGCGCTGCGGTGCGCCCGAGGCCATGGCGGGCGTGTCCTTGCCGGTGGAGGCGACCGGCGCGCCCGCGCGGGCCGCGGCGGTCTTGTCGGTGCTCGGCGCTCCGGTGTCCGCGGTCCGCGCGTGACGGCCCGCGGCGGTGCCCGCGGCCACTCCGGCGGCACCGGCCGTACCGGCGGCGGCTCCGGCCTTCGCGTCGCCGGTCCCGGCGCCCTGCCCGTTCGCGGCGCGGCCCACGGACCCGCCGGACCTGGCTTCCATGCCGTAGTAGCGGTAGAGGTTCTGCTCCTCCGACGCCGAGAGGTGTCCGCCCGAGTCCACGTCCACATTGGGCGCGCCCTTGACCTGGTCCTTCTCGTACGGAACCTCAAGATGGTCCTCGACCAGGCGGGCGGCACGCGTCGGCACGAATGTCTCGTTGTTGCCGAAGAAACCGGTCTTCACCGCGACCCACTCGACTTCGCCCGTGGCGTCGTCCAGGTACAGGTGGGCGGCTTCGCCGATCTTCTTCCCCTGAGCGTCATGCACCGCATGGCCCATGACCTTGGGAATCTGCTCACGCGTGATCATGTCGCCTCCTTCGTGCTGCCGGGGCCGATCTGGCCTCAGTACCCGTTGTACCCCGATCGGGTGACTTCAGCCACAATTCGCATGATTTGCGACATTACCCAACTTATGCCTCGGCAGGCGCACTCCGCGCCCTCACTCCGGGGCGCCTGCGCCGTAGCGGCGCAGCAGCGGGGAGAGGATCAGCACGGATTTAGTGCGGGTCACGAACGGCTCCCCCGCGATCTTCTCCAGCACCTGCTCGAAGTGCCGTACGTCGGAGGCGAAGACCTGGACCACGGCGTCCGCCTCACCGGTGACGGTGGAGGCGGACGCGACTTCCGGGTAGCGGGCGAGGCCGCGCCTGATGTCGCCGGGCGAGGTGTTGTGGCGGCAGTACAGCTCCACCAGCGCCTCGGTCTGCCAGCCGAGCGCGGCGGGGTCGACCCGTACGGTGAAACCGGTGATCGCGCCCGCCGCCAGCAGCCGGTCCACCCGGCGTTTGACGGCGGGCGCCGACAGGCCCACTTGGGCGCCGATGTCCGCGTAGGACCGCCGGGCGTCCTCGGCCAGGGCGTGCACGATGCGTTCGTCGAGATCGTTGAGCGGCTTCACAGCTCGCAGGATAGAGACATCTCCGACGACTCGGGACCAAGGCCCCCTGGCGACACCGGGACGGGCACCGGCGAGGGCACCGGCGCGGGCACGGGCACGGGCACCGGCGAAGGCACCGGTACCGGCGCGGCCACGGGCACCGGCGAAGGCACCGGCGCCCGACCGCGCGTCAGTTCCAGCTCGCGTGCAGCGGCTTGCCCTCCGCGTAGCCCGCCGCGCTCTGGATGCCGACGATCGCCTTCTCCGCGAACTCGTCGAGCGAGGCGGCCCCGGCGTACGTGCAGGAGCTGCGCACCCCGGCGATGACCGAGTCGATCAGGTCCTCGACGCCCGGCCGGGCCGGGTCGAGGAACATCCGCGAGGTGGAGATGCCCTCCTCGAACAGCGCCTTGCGCGCCCGGTCGTACGCCGACTCCTCGCTCGTACGGTTGCGGACCGCGCGCGCCGAGGCCATGCCGAAGGACTCCTTGTACAGCCGCCCGTCGGCGGCCTGCTGGAGGTCGCCCGGCGACTCGTACGTACCGGCGAACCAGGAGCCGATCATCACGTTGGACGCGCCCGCCGCCAGCGCCATGGCGACATCGCGCGGGTGCCGGACGCCGCCGTCGGCCCAGACGTGCTTGCCGTGCTTGCGCGCCTCCGCGGCGCACTCCATGACGGCGGAGAACTGCGGGCGGCCGACGCCGGTCATCATGCGGGTGGTGCACATGGCGCCGGGTCCGACGCCGACCTTGATGATGTCGGCGCCCGCCTCGATCAGGTCGCGGACGCCCTCGGCGGCCACGATGTTGCCCGCCACGATCGGCACCCGCGGGTCGAGCGCGCGCACGGCGCGAACCGCCGCGAGCATCGACTCCTGGTGGCCGTGCGCGGTGTCGACGACCAGGGTGTCCACCCCGGCGTCCAGGAGCTGCTTGGCCTTGCCCGCCACGTCGCCGTTGATGCCCACGGCCGCGGCGATCCGCAGCCGCCCGTTCGCGTCGACGGCGGGCTCGTACAGCGTGGCGCGCAGCGCGGCCTTGCGGGTCAGGATGCCGACGAGCAGGCCCTCGGCGTCCACAGCCGGGGCCAGCTTGCGGTGCGCGTCCTCCAGCCGGTTGAACGCCTCGCGCGGGTCGATGTCCGCGTCGAGCAGCAGCAGGTCCCTGGACATGACCTCGGAGAGCTGCGTGAAGCGGTCCACGCCGCTGAGGTCGGACTCGGTGACGACGCCGACCGGCCGCCCGTCCTCGACCACCACGCCCGCGCCGTGCGCCCGCTTGGGCAGCAGGGACAGCGCGTCGGCGACGGTCTGGGAGGGGGCGAGCGTGATCGGGGTGTCCAGCACCAGATGGCGCTGCTTGACGTAGGCCACGACATCGGCGACGACGTCGTGGGGGATGTCCTGCGGGATGACGACGAGGCCGCCGCGCCTGGCCACGGTCTCGGCCATCCGGCGGCCCGCGATGGCCGTCATATTGGCCACGACCAGGGGGATGGTGGTGCCCGTCCCGTCAGGGGACCTGAGGTCCACGCCCTGGCGGGAACCGACCGCGCTGCGGCTCGGCACCATGAAGACGTCGTCGTACGTCAGGTCGTACGGCGGCCGAATATCGTTGAGGAATTTCACGCTGTTGCTCCCACCTGCGGCTTTGCCTTGCAGGCGAGCCGAAGTCAGCACGGAACCAGCACGGTGGCACTGGTCAGTACCTCGTCCATCACACGCTTCAGCTTGTCGTCCGAGCCCGGGGTCAGGTGACCATAGATGTCCGCGGTTATCTGAATTGTAAAGCGCCCCGACCAGCGGGAGACCTCCAGGAGGGACACCCCGTCGGGGCCGCCGCGCCTGGACCTGGCGGAGGAGGTCCGCGGCGTACCGGAGCAAGCAGGCTGAATCTTTCAGTCTGCGTGGTCGATACACGATGATTGACATAATCGCATGGCATCATGGCCTTTCGGACGGCCGGCAGGTGTGAGCGATCGGGGACCCGTATGGAGGCCAAGGGCTACGGCCACGCGGGAGCGCGCATTGATGTCACAGCGCTGATCCGAGCCGAGCTGCCGCATCTGACGGGCTCACTGCGGAAAGTGGCCGAGCTGGTGCTCGCCGACCCCAACTCCGTGATCGGCTGCTCGGCCGCCGAGCTGGGGCGGCGCACCGGCACGTCCCAGCCGACGGTGACGCGGTTCTGCCGTGCGGTGGGCCTGGAGTCGTACCAGCATCTGCTGATCGAACTGGTCCGTGAGAGCGCGCGCGGCGACGAGCCCGCCTGGGGCACCTCGGAGATCGGGCCGGACATCTCCCCCGACGACGACTTGCGGCGGGTGGTCACCGTCGTCGGCCAGGCAGATCTCGGCGCGGTGCAGCGGACGTTGGACACCATCGACCTGGCGTCGCTTGAGCGCGCGGCCCAGGCGGTCGCCCGAGCGCGGCGGATCGACGTGTACGGCGTCGGCGGCAGCGGCGCGGTGGCGGTGGAGACCGAGCTGCGGCTCTTCGGGATCGGATGCGCGGTGCGCGGGTGGAACGAAGTGCACGCCGCCACGACGTCGGCGGCCCTGCTCACCCCGGCCGATGTCGCCATCGGCATCTCTCACTCCGGATCGACCCGGGAGACGATCGAGCCGTTCGAACTCGCCCGCGCGCGGGGCGCCACCACAGTGGCGATCACCGCCGACCACAGGTCACCGCTGGCGCGGGCCGCTGAGGTCCGGCTGATCTCCGCAACCGCCGAGACCTCCTTCCGCGCCGGCAGCATCGGAGCCCGGCACTCGGTGCTGGTGCTGATCGACTGCTTGTACGTGCGCGTGGCGCAGCTGTCGTACGGCCGGGCCAGCGCGTCCATGGCGCTCACCGGGCACATCCCGGGCGACCACATGGTGAAGGGGCGCCGCGGGCGCTGAGTTTCAGCGCGCTGAGTTCAGTGCGCCCGAGTTTCAGTGCGCCGAGTTCAGTGCGCCGAGTCCGTCTGCCGATACCGGGGCGCGGGCGCGGCGGTGCACGCCGCGTCCTGCATGATTCATTCATCATTTCTGCGCATCGTGGTTGATTGAACCACCACCGTCTGCCAGCATGTGTGCGTCCGCCACGGTCGCCGGTGCACCGTTGGGACCTTCAGCCCCCTCCCCGTTCCCGCGTTCTAACGATCGGAGTAGGCCATGCCAGAACAGAACTCCTCCCTCTCCAGCGCTTCACAGCCGATGCACCGCCGGACGCTGCTACAGGCCGCGGGCCTGGGCGCCGGCGTCCTGGCCGCGGGCGGGCTGGCCGCCAACCGGGCGGCGGCCGCACCGGGGCCCGGCGATCCGACCGCCGGGGCGCTGAGTTCGGTGGATTCCGGAGACGGCACGCACGCCGCCGACGCGGCGGACTCTTCCGCCGCGAGTGTGGATCTTCCGCTCACCGGAGGGCCGGACTTCCCGATCGGGCTGTTCTGGCCGCCGCACCCGTACGAGACCACGCTCGACCGCTACCAGGAGATCAAGGACGCCGGGTTCACCTTCTTGATCACGGGCAACTACCAATTCGATCCGCAAAGCGGCGGCTACGCCTTGCAGATGGCCGACCAGGTGGGCCTGAAGGTGCTGATCTCGGGCGACCCCCGGATCCAGGCGATCGCGCAGTACCTGTCGGTCACCGATGACCGGAGCGTGCCGTCCTCGCTCACCACCGCTGACGCGACGTCATGGGTGCGTGCGGCACTGGCCAGTTATGCGAACCACCCCTCGCTCGCCGGGTTCAACGTCTTCGACGAACCGGCCCAGTCCAGATTCCCCACGGTCGGGGCGCTCACCGGCATCGTGCGTGACGTCGCACCGGGGCTGCTGCCGTACTCCAACCTCGTGCCGGGTAACGGCCCGGACTACGCGGCCTTCGTGCAGGCGTACATCGACACCGTCAAGCCGCCGCTGATCTCGTTCGACCGGTACCCGATCCTCACCGACGGCATAGACCTCAACTACTTCGACAACTGGGCGATCTACCGCGAGGCGTCGCTGAAGTCCGGGCTGCCGGCGTGGACGTTCATCCAGTCGGTCGGCTACAACAACCACCGGGTGCCCACCGCCTCGCAGTTGGCCTGGCAGACCAATATCAGCCTGGCGTACGGCTGCAAGGGCATCCAGTACTTCACCTACTGGACGCCGGACCCCGCCCGTGGCGAGGGTTTCACCAAGGCGCTGATCACCGCCGACGGCAAGCAGACCCCGCTGTACGGCGCGGCCCGCAGGCTGAACCGCACCTGGCTCCAGCCGGTCGGCCGCCAACTCAAGCCGCTCCGCTCGGAGTCGGTCCAACACGCCAACGACGACCCGCTGCCGCCGAGCGCGGTGGCCTTCACCCCGGGCGACCACCTGACCTCGGCCACCGGGGACGCCGCCGTCATCGGTCTCTTCAGGAACACGCAGGACGACGGCACTCGCTACCTGCTCGTGGCCAACCGCAACCCCGACGCCCCCGCCTCGGTGCGGCTCGGCGTCAACCAGGCGCACGTCGGAAGCGTGGCGACCTTCGAGCCGGCCACCGGCCGCTACCGCGGAGCGGCCCAGCACGGCACGCTGAAGGTCCACCTCAAAGCGGGCGCGGCGGCGCTCTACCGCCTGTCGCCGCGCTGAGTCCGGAGGCTGAGCGACACTGGGCGGCCCCGGCCCGCCCGGTCGACTCTCCTGGGTCGGTGATCCAGGTGGCTGTCCGCCGGGAGGGCTTCCTGCGGACGGCGACCCCTCGGAACACGGTCCGGGCATATCCAGATGAGGTCTGTTCGGCTGGGTAGACGCCCCCGGTGAGACACGGCGTACCGGCGTGTTGTGAGGGAGAGTCAGCTGATGCAGTTCGACGACGATGCCGCCCTGGACACCTCCGAGGTGCAGGACAACCGAGGCGGCGCACGGGGCGGGATTCCCGGTGGCGGAAAGACCGTGGGCGGTGGGGTGGTAGGGCTGCTGGTCGTGATCGCCTCTGTGGTGTTCGGGGTGGACCCGGGTCTGCTCAGCTCGGGCGGCACCTCTGACAGCGCCGCGCGATCCGGCGGCTCCCAGGGCGTCGCGCCCGGC
Source organism: Streptomyces sp. NPDC088910 (assembly GCF_044749865.1). NCBI lineage: Bacteria > Bacillati > Actinomycetota > Actinomycetes > Kitasatosporales > Streptomycetaceae > Streptomyces > Streptomyces sp. NPDC088910. The sequence goes on along the minus strand of NZ_JBIVIV010000004.1, from coordinate 470,796 downwards.
GATCTCGCGGCGAACTGCCGGACCGGGGCGGACGCCAACAAGAAGGACGACTGCCGGATCGTGGCCGTGGTCGACAGCGTCCAGGCATTCTGGAAGCAGACGGAGACAGCCGCAGGAAAGTCCTACACCCAGGCGCCGACCCTGCTGTTCACCGACAGGGTCAACACCGGCTGCGGCGAGGCGACGTCGGAGGTCGGCCCCTTCTACTGCTCCGCCGACGACAAGGTCTACCTCGACCTCGGGTTCTTCGACGAGCTCACAGGCAAGTTCGGCGCCAAGGGAGGCCCGTTCGCCGAGGCATACGTCATCGCGCACGAATACGGACACCACATTCAGGACCTCAGCGGCACCATCTCGCGCGGCAGCGGCCAGGGCGAGAACAGCGGCTCGGTGAAACTCGAACTCCAAGCCGACTGCTACGCCGGAGTGTGGACCCACCACGCCACGACCACCCCGGACCCCGCGAGCGGAAAGCCGCTGATCACCGACCTGACGCGGGCCGACATCACTGTGGGCCTGGACGCGGCGGCCGCTGTCGGCGACGACCGTATCCAGCAGAAGTACCAGGGCAAGGTCACGCCGGACACTTGGACCCACGGCTCGTCGGCGCAGCGCCAGCAGTGGTTCACCAAGGGCTACACCTCCGGAGCCGTCTCGGCCTGCGACACCTTCGCCTGAGAGGTCAGCTCGTCCGGCCCGTCCGCGGTGAGCGCGGACGGGACATGCCGAACGCCCGATACCGCGCGCGGACAACGCCGTGCGCGGCGCGGAATGAGCGCCGCGTTCCTGAACGCTGAATGTCAAATGATGTCAATGCCGCTGAATGCCACTGCCCCTGAATGCCAGTGCCGGGGTCGCCCCGGCCCGGTCGCGGGCACTGGAGCGCTGCCCGCTGGAGGTGGAACCGCTGGTGATGCGGGCGGCGCCCCAGCATTGTCATCCTGTCCCGAAATATCCGGTGTACCCGTCATCGGAGAACGTTGTCGCAATACGACTGAGCGGTGTCCGCCCCGCGAGGGGCAGACACCGCTCAGTGGCAGGTCGAAGTGCGTCGCTACCAGCGGTACCAACGGCCACGGCTGCCACCGGAATTCGTCGAGCGGACAACGAATCCCAGCAGCCAGACCACCAGGACGACGATCGCCACCCACCACAGAATCTTGAGGGCGAACCCGGCGCCGAAGAGAATCAACGCGAGCAGAAGAACGAGCAGAAGCGGTCCCATAGTTTGTACCTCCCACTCGCGCGCTTGCCCCACGCCCACACTGACATGCGCGGATAATGTCACGGAACGGTATCCATCAGCTGGTGACAGGTGTCCTGGCGATGAGCGGGACAGGCGGTCGGGCGCCATAGTCACCGTGCCTCGACGACAGGCGCACTCGATTCCGAGTGCGCGCCAGACCCGTATCACCCCCTACCGCTCCGCAATTCCTTGTCCTCACCATGACGACCGGACGCTGCGGACTGTGTCGCGGACACCGCCGCGGGGATCCGGGCTGTTTCCGACTTCTGGTGCGACCGGTGGTGTCTCGCGCTGCGTCAGCGCGGTGACGGGACGGGGCGGGGCCGTCGAGGCGCGTCGACCGGAGTGACACACCGCCGACCGCCGTGTGCGGCCCGTGCGGCGTATTGACGCATACACGACCAATGGCTAGCTTCAGAGAGCGCTCTCTCGCCTCGTCGCGCCGGTCAACTCAACTCCGCTTCCCGCACGGCGAATTGGACCATGGACAACGATGTCAGGCTCTGTCGAGGACTACGGAAGGCATGCCCATGCGCCCACGCCGCGTCGGATCACCTCTCTCGCCCCGCAGGAGCCGGGCGCTCGTGCTGAGTTCATGCCTGGCGCTGCTGTCGGTCACCGCCGTCGACAGCGCGGTGGCGCGGCAGGCCGCCCCGCCGGCGCGGGCCGCGGCGTCGAGTTCCGTCGTCACCGACGGGAACGCCCGCTTCGAGGTGCTCAGTCCGACCCTGGTGCGGCTGGAGTACGCGGGCGACGCCGTCTTCCAGGACGGGACGACGTTCAACGCCGTCAACCGGTCCTTCCCCGTATCCGACGTCACCACGGACGTCACCGCGGACGGATACCGCGAGATCACGACGTCCGGGCTGACGTTGCGCTACAAGCGGGGCAGCGGCCCTTTCACGGCGGCCAACCTCACGGTGACGATGGCGGGCACGGGAGTGACCGCCAAACCGGCGTTTCCTTCCTACTGCCCGGTCAACTCCGCCTGCGAGGCTGAGAATTCGCTGCTCAGCGGCTACGGCGTCGCCGCCTACGACCACACCGGGCACACCGGCTCCGGCTTCGTCGCCGGATACGAGCACACGGGCAGCGGCCTCACCCAGGACGTCTCCGCGGTGCCGTCGACCGGCGACTACCGGCTGTGGGTGCGCTACTCCAACGCGGCGGGCGGCACGGGCACCCTGTCCACCCGGGTCGGCTCGACCGCGGGCCCGGCGCTCAGCCTGCCCGCCACCTCGTCGTGGAACGCCTGGTCGACCGCGTCCGCCACGGTGCACCTGACCGCCGGCACCAACACCCTGAGCATCGTGCAGAACGCGGGTGACACCGGCCGGGTCAACATCGACAGCCTGGCGGTCACCCCGGTCGGCACCACGGCGTACCCGGCCGCGTCGACGGCGCTCACCACGACCGGCTACGGCGCGGGGCCGACGAACACCCTCGGCGGCTGGTCCCGGACGCTGGACAATCCGGCGGCCGTGCCGGTGCCCGAGCACCCGGGGATCCTGGATCGCGACGGCTGGTACCTGCTCGACGACACCCGGACGGCTCTGCTGTCGGGCGCGCACGCGGTGACCGACCGGCCCTCGCACGGCGCCCAGCCGTACCAGGACGGCTACTTCTTCGGCTACGGCCAGAACTACAAGCAGGGCCTCGCCGACCTCAACTCCCTGACCGGCGGCGCCAATCTGCTACCGGAGTCGGCCTACGGCGTGTGGTACTCGCGGTACTACGGCTACTCGACGGCCGACTACGAGAATTCGCTGCTGCCCACCTTCCGCAGCACGAACACGCCGATCGACTGGCTGGTGGTGGACACCGACTGGAAGTCGCCGACGCAGTGGAACGGCTGGAACTGGAACAGTTCGCTCTTCCCCGATCCGCGGGCATTCCTCGACTGGACCAAGCAGCAGGGTCTCGCGGTGTCGATGAACATCCACCCGACCATCGACAGCGGCGACCCCAAATTCGCCGCGGCCAACTCCCGCGCGGGCGGCCTCCTGCCCGACGGCGGCAGTACGTACGCCTTCGACTGGTCCAACCCGGCGCATCTGGCCGCCTATCTCGATCTGCACCAGCCCTTCGAGCAACAGGGCGTGCGGGAGTGGTGGCTGGACTACTGCACCAACTGCGGTGCCTCGACCGCGTCAGATCCGCATGTGGGGCCGGACAATCTGATCAACCAGGCCTATGCGGACGACGCGGCGGCCAAGGGGCTGCGCGGCTTCTCCTTCGCACGGATCGGCGGCTCGGAGGAGGGCGGCGACAACAGCAACTACCCGGTCGGGCCCTGGTCCGAGCGGCGCAACTCGATGCAGTTCACCGGCGACACGCCCGCGACGTGGGACATGCTCGCCTTCGAGGCGAAGTTCACCGCCGCCGAGGCCGCCGCGGGAATCTCCAATGTCAGCCATGACATCGGCAGCTTCCACGGCGGTCATCTCGCCGACGATCTGTACGCCCGCTGGGTGCAATTCGGCACCTTCCAGCCGGTGGACCGGCTGCACTCCGACCACGGCGACCGGCTGCCGTGGAACTACAGCGGCGCTGCCGCGGCGAGCGCCGAGTCCTTCCTGCGGCTACGGGAGGCGCTCGTCCCGTACACGTACACGCTCGCACAGCAGGCGAACGCGACCGGTGTGCCCATCGTCCGGCCGCTGTATCTCGACTACCCGTCCCAGGACGCCGCCTACAGCGCCACCGGCGAGTACCTGTACGGCGACGACGTCCTGGTCGCGCCGATCACCTCGCCCAACGACTCCAGCGGCAACGGCTCCGCGTCGGTGTGGGTGCCGCCGGGGAGCTGGACGGACTACTTCACCGGCCGCACCTACACCGGGCCCGCCACCGTCACCATCACCGGTCCGCTGTCCCGGATGCCGGTGCTGATCAAGGCCGGCGGCATCCTCCCCACCCGCACCGACTACGTCGACAACCAGGGGCAGCGGCCGTTGACGCAGGTGACGGTGAATGTCGCCGCGGGTGCCGACGGGGCCTTCTCGGTCTACTCCGACGCCGGCGAGGGCACGGGCTATCGCAGCGGCCAGGCGACCGAGGCTCCCCTGTCGTGGAGTGAGGCGGCTCGCACACTGACGATCGGCGCGCAGACCGGTTCCTTCAGCGGCGCGCCGACCTCCCGGGCCTACACCCTGCGGCTGTCCAACTCGCAGGCGCCGACCGCCGTTTCGGTCGACGGGGCGCAGGTCCCGGAGACCGCGTGGTCGTGGAACGTCAACCGCAGGACGGTGACGGTGACGACGGGCGCGCTCCCGCTCGGCTCCTCGCACACCGTGACGCTGTCAGGCAGCGCGTCCGCGAACCCGGCGTCCGGCGAGGTGATCGGCGCGGGCGGCCTGTGCCTCGACGTGCGCGGCGGGGTGGCCGACGACGGGACGGCCGTACAGCTGTGGGGCTGCAACCACAGCGCGGCCCAGCAGCTCGCGTACCAGGCCGACAGTACCGTCCGGGTCCTCGGCAAGTGCCTGACGGCCACGGGCGGCGGGACGGCGAACCGTACGCCGGTGAGCGTCGCGGGCTGCTCGGGTGCCGCCTCGCAGACCTGGACGCACCGCTCCGACGGCAGCCTGCTCAATCCGGCCTCGGGACGCTGCCTCGACGTGCCGGACGGCAACACCACACCCGGCGCCGTACAGCTCCAGCTCTACGACTGCGCCGGTGTGACCGCGCAGTCGTGGAAGCTGCCGCCCGGTGCGGTCTCCGGCCCCGCTGCCCTGTGCGTGGACGTGACCAACGCCGATCCGGCCTCCGCCACGCCCGTGCAGTTGTCCGGCTGCAACGGCTCCGACGCGCAGCGCTGGTCCGCGCCCGGCGACCGCACGCTGCGGACCTTCGGCAAGTGCCTCGACGCGGTGGGCGGCAACACCGGCAACGGCACACGGACCCAACTGTGGGACTGCAACGGCACGGGCGCCCAGGTGTGGGAGAGCCGGGCCGACGGCACCTTGTTCAATCCGCAGTCGGGCCGCTGCCTCGACGACAAGGACAACGGCCAGCAGGCCGGGGATCCCGTGCAGTTGTGGGACTGCAACGGGACGGCGGCACAGCGCTTCCGCCTCGGCTGACCGGCACGTCCCGTCCGCTGTGACCCACCCCGTCGCGGCCACGGTCAGGCCGGCTGCCGGACCGTGTCCGCGACGGACCTCCGCGACGCTCTCGTCAGCAGCCGAGCGGCGCGGAACCGACGGCCACGTCGTCGAACCACAAGGTGTCGTCGCCCGTGGCGTAGCTCTCCCAGCCGAGTCGCAGGGCGGTCGGCCTGGGCGGCGTGGTGCGCGAGAGCCACTGCTGGTCGATGTCCTGGGTCGGCACGCCGTCGGCGTGCAATCCGGGTATCTGCGTGTCATTGAGCCAGGTGTCGAGCTTCGGCGCCGTGGTGTCGACCGCGAAGCGCAGACACTGCCAGGTGAGGGTCGGCAGCGGACTGCTCAGCGAGACCCCGGCCGGACTCTGCGCCGGGAGGGTGGCGTCGTCACTCTCCCGGTTCCACTGCAGGGCGCCGTTCTGGCCGCCGATCCGCAGCGCCCGGCCGCCCTGGGAGGAGTCCGGCATGGAGACGAAGGCGACGTGCGAGGTCGGGAGCGCCGTGGTGTGCCGCACCCACATGCGGATGTAGACCACCGGGCCGACCGACGACAGATCAGCGGTGGAGGCGACGAAGGCGTGGTTGCAGTAGCCCGCCTTTCCGTCCACCCGCAGGGACTTCGAGCCGCTGTGCGCGACTGCCGTGTCGATGGCGGCCGTCCCCGTGCCTTGGCAGTCGGGCGCGGTGAAACGCCAGTCCCCGGCGGGACCGGCACCGCTCTGGTCCTCAAAGCCCGTGCATATCGTCGCGGAGTCGCATCCCGCGGGGGGCGAAGTGGGCGGCGGCGTGGTCGGGGGCGTCGTCGGCGGGGTGGTGGGCGGGGTGGTCGGGGGCGTGGTCGGCGGGGTAGTCGGGGGCGTGGTCGGGGGCGTGGTCGGCGGGGTGGTGCTGACGGCTCCACAGGGCAGGTCGTTGAGGGCGAAGTCAGCGGGTTGCGAGCCCGCGGACCCAGCCGTTCCCTGCACGCCGAAGTCGACCGTGCCTCCTGCTGCCACGACGCCGTTGTAGGACGCGTTGACGGCGGTGACGGAGTGTCCGTTCTGGGTGACGGTCGCGTTCCAGGCCGAAGTGATCCTCTGATCACCGGCATACGTCCACGTCAGCCGCCAACCGCTCAGCGCCGCGCCGAGGTTGGTGACGTGCACCTGCGCGGTGTAGCCACCGGGCCATTCATTGAGCGTGTACTCGGCCCGGCATCCGGACGCCGACGCGCCGAATCCGCTGGTCGGCACCGAGATCAGGAGCGAGACGGCCAGCGCTATGGCGGCGGCGACCGCCGTCCACAACCTGGGTGGTAACCGGAGAGTGCGAGCGGGCATAGGTGCCTCTTTCGGGGTGCTTGCGTGGGGGGAGCACAACATATGGGAGCGCTCCCATCCATCACAGCGCCCTGGCTGCACACTGTCAACGGATGCGGCCCGACCCAAGCACGGCGCGACTCGGGCCGGTCTCGTCCGCAGGTGTTTACGAATTCTTGATCCACTGTTAGCTTCACAAATGGGAGCGCTCCCACTCGCAGACCCGTTCCCTCCCCCCACGCTGTCCCGGTGGCCCGGCCGCGGTGCGCCGCGGCCCCGGGAAAGCTCCCGGAAAGGTCATGATCTTGAAGCGAAAAAGAAGCTGGCAACTGTCGTTATTCGGTGTCTTCGCCCTTCTGCTCTCGGCTTTCGGCGCGGTCCTGCTCAGCCAGGGCTCCGCGCAGGCGCACGGCGTGGCGATGATGCCGGGCTCGCGCACCTACCTGTGCTACGAGGACGCCCTGACCCCCACCGGCGCCCTCACGCCGACCAACCCGGCCTGCGCCGCGGCGGTCGCCCAGAGCGGAACGACGTCGCTGTACAACTGGTTCGCGGTGCTCGACTCCAACGCGGGCGGTCGCGGCGAGGGTTACGTCCCGGACGGAACGCTGTGCAGCGCCGGCAACAAGTCGCCGTACGACTTCTCGGCCTACAACGCGGCCCGCGCCGACTGGCCGAGAACGCACCTCACGTCGGGCTCCACCATCCAGTTGCAGTACAGCAACTGGGCCGCGCACCCGGGCACCTTCCGTGTCTATGTGACCAAGCAGGGCTGGTCCCCGACCACTCCGCTGGCCTGGGCCGACCTGGAGTCGATCGGAAGCACCACCAACCCGCCCGCGGTGGGGTCGCCGGGAACCGACGGCGGCCACTACTACTGGGACCTGACGCTGCCCTCGAACCGTACGGGTGACGCGATGGTCTTCATCCAGTGGGTCCGCTCGGACAGCAATGAGAACTTCTTCTCCTGCTCCGACATCGCGTTCGACGGCGGTCACGGCGAGGTCAGTGGCATCCACAACGGCGGTTCGACCACGAGCGGCACGACCACTGGCACGACGACCGGCACCACAAGCGGCACGACTACTGGCACCACGAGCGGCACGACGACCGGCACGACCACTGGCACTACGACCGGCACGACCACTGGCACCACAAGCGGCACCACGACCGGCGGCAGCACAGGCGGGACCGACCCCGGCTCCTGCATGGCGATGTACGCGGTCTCCAACTCCTGGAGCGGTGGGTTCCAGGGGCAGGTCACCGTGATGAACCACGGCGCCTCGCCGTCGAGTCACTGGAAGGTGAACTGGACGCTCGGCACCGGCACGCAGATCACCAGTCTGTGGAACGGAGTCCAGTCAGTCAGCGGAGGCAGCATCAGCGTCACCAACGCCGCCTACAACGGCACGATCCCACCGGACGGCGCTTCCACGACGTTCGGATTCACGGCCAACTCGACCGGCAACAACACGCCCATCGGCTCGATCACTTGCACGTTCTCCTAGCGCGCTGAAGCGCCCGACAGCGCCCCGTACGGCCTCCTGCCGTGCGGGGCGACGGGCGCGGGGCGGCCGTCCCCGGACGCCGACCGGTTCACGCATTTCATATTCGCGTGCGAACGCGTCGTGCGCCTACGGACGAGCGTCCCTCTCTTCGGCGTCCCCGTTCGTGTCTTCCTCCAAGGCCACGGTCAGCTCGGTGTCGGTATCGCGCCAGAAGGTCTCCGCGTCGCGCAGGATGTCCTTCACGATCCGCCACTCGCGCGGCTTGGCCGCCGCGTACTCCTGCCAGCCCTCGATCCGCAGCCGCCGCCCGTCGGAGCCGACCGGCCACCACGACAGGTCGGTGAGGCAGTCCGCGAGCGCGTCCCAGTTGCGGCCGAACCAGTCCGGCAGGTGCAGCCGCTCGGTGCAGCGGTCCATGAACGACTGGCGGTCGACGACCCCGGTCAGATCCAGTACGAGGGTGTCGCCCGGCGGTGTGGTGGCCGTCATCGCAGCACCGCCTCGAAGCTCTGGTAGTGGTCGGAGGTGTAGAAGATCTCGCCGTTGCGGCCGGTCACGATCCGCCGCGCGCCGCGGTCCGGGGCGTCCGGGGTCGGCACCGTGTACTCGTGGTAGTAGCCGCGCGTCCGGGCGGGCAGTTCCTTCTCGTAGTTGCCGAAGACGATGCCGTCCCTGCTGTACGGGTACGGTCCGCCGCGGTCGATCAGCGCCAGCGTGGTGCGGGCCTCGGGGGGCAGGTCGGCGGGGTGCACGACGTGGTGGCCGTCGGCCCAGGCGGGGGTGGACGAGGCGTGGGCGGCCCGCCCGGAGCTGTGGGCGGCCGGGACGACGGTGGGGGTCGCGCAGCCGCCGAGGAGGACCCCGAACAGAGCGAGCAGGCAGGTGGCGAGCACGGGGGCGACCGCGCGTGGAACGGACCGCAGCAGCATGCCGCCGATGCTGCCACACTTGATCACTTCCAGCGCGGAACGGCACTCCGCACGGGTCAAGCCGGGGGCCTCGCGGCTGACCGTGGGTCGGTGCCGGTTGGCCGTGCCGGTTGCCGTCGGGTCGGGGTCGGTTGCCCGCGCCGGCTGTCCGTGGGTCGGTGCCGGGCCGGCCCGCGCCGGCTGACCGTGGGTCGGTGCCGGGCCGGGGCACCTCCTCGGAATGCGTCACACCTGGTCACACGGAATTCGGCACCCGGCTGTCAACGCACTCCTGCGGGGGCACCCCGGCCCGTCCCCTCCGGTCGTTCGGCGGGCTGGTGGCCGTCCCGTGCGGTCGAAGTCTGAGGGGTCAGGGGCCGTCGGGGTCGGCGCGGTCGAGGGCGGGGCGGGGGGCGGGGGCGGTGGAGTGCAGGAGGTGGTCGGCGGCGGCGGTGTCGGTGACCAGGCTGGTGACGAGGCCGGAGCGGAGCACCGCGTCGATGGCGGCGGCTTTGCGGCGACCGCCCGCGATGGCGAGCACTTCGGGGATCCGGCGGAGCCGGTCGGCGTCGATGGTGATGCAGCGCTCGCCGAGGTCGCGGCCGACCCTGCGGCCCTGGGCGTCGAAGAGGTGGGAGGACATCTCGGCGGCGACGCCGAGGCCCGCGTAGTGCTCGCGCTCCTCGTCGGTGAGGGCGTCGTGGACGGTGGAGACGCCCGCTTCCCAGGAGCCGACGGAGACCACGGCGACGGTGACCTTGTCGAAGTAGCCCATGGCGGCGGCGATGCCGCTCTGGGCGCGCAGGGCGCTGGCGGTGGCGGGGTCGGCGAGCACCATCGGCGCGTACAGCGGATGCGCCTCGCCGCCGGAGACGGCGGCGGCGGTGCGTACCGCCTCGACGGAGCCGCGCTCGGTGGTGCCGACGTCGTAGACGCCGGTGAGCTGGACGACGGTGCAGGGCGCGAGCCGGTCCAGCGCGTTGGCCATGGTGATGATGGAGCGGCCCCAGGCCAGGCCCAGTACGTCGCCGTCGTCCACCAGCTCGCCGAGCAGGTCGGCGGCGACGGCGCCCAGATTCTCCGGGTCGGGCGCGTCCGCCTGGTCGGGCGGGGTCTCGACGACGACGGCGTGCCGCAGGCCGTAGTGGGCGCGCAGGGCGTCGGAGCGCTCGGCGTCCAGCTCGGCGGGGACGCGGATCTCGATTCTCACCAGGTCGCGTTCGAGGGCGGTCTCCAGGACCCTGGCCACCTTGAAGCGGCTGACCCCGAACTCCTCGGCGATCTGGATTTTGGACTTGCCCTCCAGGTAGAAGCGACGTGCCATCGCCGCCGCCTGGACCATCTCGCCGGGGCCCATGCGCACCTGTGTGCGGCCTGTGCTCACGTCGGTTCTCCCCAGTCGCCTATCTGATCCGCGTTGCCCCATGTGATCCGCTCCGCGCTCATCCTCGCAGATCGTGCCGTGTTACGGGCGCGTAGCGATGACGCTTCCGCCCGTGGTAACCCCCGGTAGGCGCCCCCGTCACCGGGGCACTTCCGCGGCCTTCGCGGCGGCCTGCTCGCGCAGCGCGCGGACCGCGGCGGCGGGGTCGTCCGTGCCGTACACCGCGGAGCCCGCGACGAAGACGTCGGCGCCCGCCTCGGCGCACCGCTCGATGGTCTCGGCCGAGACGCCGCCGTCGACCTGGAGCCACATGTCGAGGCCGTAGCGGTCGATCAGCGCCCTGGTACGACGGATCTTCGGCAGCATGATGTCGAGGAACGCCTGGCCGCCGAAGCCCGGCTCGACCGTCATGATCAGCAGCATGTCGAGTTCCGGCAGCAGGTCCTCGTAGGGCTCGACCGGGGTGGCGGGCTTGAGCGCCATCGACGCCCGCGCGCCCTTCGCCCGGATCTCCCTGGCGAGCCGGACCGGCGCCGCCGCCGCCTCCACGTGGAAGGTCACCGAGCCCGCGCCGGCCTCCACGTACGCGGGCGCCCAGCGGTCCGGGTCCTCGATCATCAGGTGGCAGTCGAGCGGCGTCTCCGTCGCCCTGCTCAGGGACTCCACGACCGGCACCCCCAGCGTGAGGTTCGGCACGAAGTGGCTGTCCATCACGTCGACATGGAGCCAGTCGGCGCCCTCGACCGCCTTCGCCTCCTCGGCGAGCCGCGCGAAGTCGGCGGAAAGAATGCTGGGGTTGATCTGCACGCTCATGGGTCCAGCAAACCAGATCCGGAGGACGTGTGTTCCCACCCACCGGTCCCGCCAACCCTCGGACACGGCACGAACGCCAGTGCCATGCTGGTGCCGATCACTCTCCGGCACGGTCCGGCGCTCCCAGGGCGTCGCGTCGGACGGCGGGGGGACGACACCACGAGCGGGCCCGGGGGGCACTCATGGCGGGCGGAGCGGGACGGATAGCGCACGTCGTCTGCGGGCGGCGGAGCAAGTGGGTCGTGCTCGGCCTGTGGATCGTCGTGCTGGTGGTGGTCTCGCCGCTGGCCCAGAAACTCACCGACGCGCAGAAGAACGACTCGGCGAGCTGGCTGCCGAGCAAGGCGGAGTCCACCCGAGTGCTGGAGCTCCAGAAGCAGTTCGTGCCGGAGAGCGCGCCCGCGGTCGTCGTGTACTCCCGGCCCGGCGGCCTGACCGACGCGGATGTGGCGAAGGTCGGCGCGGACGCCGCCTCGGTCAAGTCGCTGACCGCGCACGGCATCGTCGGCAGCCGTACGGTCGGACCGCAGCTCGACCGGCGGACCGCGCCGCGCGCCGCGCTGCTCATCGTGCCGATCACCATCGACCCGAGCGGCTGGAGCACCATCGCCGACGCGGTCGAGCAGCTCAGGTCCACCGTCGGGCAGGGCGACGACGGGCTCAGGACGCACATCACGGGCCCCGGCGGCTTCTCCGCGGACTCCGCCGACGCCTTCGCCGGGATCGAGGGCACCCTGCTGTACGCGGCCCTCGCCGTCGTCGTCGTGATCCTGCTGATCACCTACCGCAGCCTGAGCCTGCTCTTCGTGCCGGTGCTGTCCGTGATCGGCGCGCTGTTCACGTCGGAGGCGGTGATCTACCTCCTCGCCGAGCATGCCGGTCTGGTGGTCAACGCCCAGAGCGCGGGCATCCTCACCGTCCTGGTGTTCGGCGCGGGGACGGACTACGCGCTGCTGCTCGTCGCCCGCTACCGCGAAGAGTTGCGCGATCACGAGGACCGGCACGAGGCGATGGCGCTCGCCCTGCACCGGGCGGGCCCCGCGATCATCGCGAGCGCGGCCACGGTGGCGCTGAGCATGCTGTGCCTGCTGGCCGCCGACATGAACTCGACCTCCGGGCTCGGCCCCGTCGCCGCGATCGGTGTCGTGGTGGCCCTGCTGGCGATGCTCACGCTCTTCCCCGCCCTGCTGGTGATCTTCGGCCGCTGGGTGTTCTGGCCCGCGATCCCGCACGTGGGCAGCGCGGAGCCGACCGAGGCCGGTGTGTGGTCGCGGATCGGCACGGCGGTCGGCCACCGGCCGCGGTCGGTGTGGATCACGACGGTGGTCGTGCTCGGCGCGCTCGGCCTCGGGCTGTTCTCGCTGAAGGCGACCGGCCTGTCCAGCGCGGACAGCTTCACCGACACCCCGGACTCCGTGGTCGGCCAGAAGGTGCAGTCCCGCTACTTCCCGGCCGGTGGCGGCCAGCCGCTGGTGGTGATCGCGCGGGCGGGCGCCGCCGACGAGGTGCGTACGGCGCTGGCCTCGGTGCAGGGCGTCGTGCCCGGCTCGGTCGGCACCCCGCCGGGCGTGGCCGCGCGGAGGGACGGCCGGGTCTACCTGGAGGCCACTCTCGCCGACCGCGCGGACAGCGGGGCCGCCCAGCGGACCGTACGGCTGGCCCGCGACACCCTGCACCGCGTCCCCGGCGCGGACGCCCTGGTCGGCGGCGGGACGGCGGTGCAGAAGGACACGAATCAGGCGGCGGGCCGCGACAACAAGCTGCTGATCCCGCTGATCCTGCTGGTCGTCCTGCTGATCCTGGCGCTGCTGCTGCGGGCCCTGGTGGCGCCGCTGGTGCTGATGGCCACGGTGGTGCTGTCCTTCGGCGCCGCCCTCGGCGTCAGCTCGCTGGTCTTCCGGCACGTGTTCGGATACGCGGGCGAGGACACGGCGTTCCCGCTGTTCGTCTTCGTGTTCCTGGTGTCGCTGGGCATCGACTACAACATCTTCCTCATGACCCGCATCCGGGAGGAGACCGTCCGGCGCGGCACCCGCGACGGAGTCCGTACCGGTCTCGCCGCCACCGGCGGGGTGATCACCTCGGCCGGGCTCGTCCTCGCGGGCACCTTCGCGGTGCTCGGCACGCTCCCGGTGGTCGGCTTCGCCGAGATCGGCTTCGCGGTCGCCTTCGGCGTCCTGCTCGACACCTTCGTCGTCCGCTCGGTGCTGGTCTCCGCGATCACCCTCGACCTGGGCCACCGGGTGTGGTGGCCGAGCAGGCTCGACTCGCCCCGTGCCGCCCCGGCGCAGGCGCGCGAGGAGGACCGGGAGCAGCCAGCGGACAGGCCCTAGCCGCGCACACGGGCGCGTCAGCGCTCGCGGCGGGTGTTGAGCCGGGCCGCCTGCCGGGTCAGGTGGTCGCGCTCGGCGAGGTTCGGCGCCTTCGGGGCCGCCTGCGCGTAGAGCCGGGCCGCCGTCGCCAAGTCGCCGTCGCGCTCGTGGAGATACGCGGCCACCGCCGTGTACCGGGGCAGCGTGTCGTCGAGGGCGGCGAGCGCCGCGAGACCGGCGCGGGGGCCGTCCGCCTCGCCGATTGCCACCGCCCGGTTGAGGCGGACGACCGGGCTGTCGGTCAGGGCCGCCAGTTCGTCGTACCACTCGACGATCTGCGCCCAGTCGGTCTCCTCGGCCGTCGGCGCGTCCGCGTGGAGCGCCGCGATGGCGGCCTGGGCCTGGAACTCGCCCAGCCGGCCGCGGGCCAGCGCCGTCTGAAGGATCTCGACGCCCTCGGCGATCGCCCCGGTGTCCCACCGGCCGCGGTCCTGCTCGGCGAGCGGTACGAGGCTGCCGTCGGGCGCGGTCCTGGCGGCCCGGCGGGCGTGGTGCAGCAGCATGAGGGCGAGCAGCCCCGCCACCTCGGGGTGGTCGATCACGGCCGCGAGCTGCCGGGTGAGCCGGACGGCCTCGGCGGACAGGTCGACATCGCCGGAGTAGCCCTCGTTGAAGACCAGGTACAGGACCCGCAGCACCGTGGCGACGTCGCCCGGCCGGTCGAACCGCACGCCGGAGACGGTGCGTTTGGCCCGGCTGACGCGCTGTGCCATCGTCGCCTCGGGCACCAGATACGCCTGGGCGATCTGCCGGGTGGTCAGGCCGCCGACGGCCCGCAGGGTGAGCGCGACCGCCGACGACGCGGTCAGCGACGGGTGCGCGCACAGGAAGTAGAGCTGGAGGGTGTCGTCCGCGCCGGAGGCGGGCCCGCTCGCCGGTTCCTCGTCCACCCGGTCCTCACGCCTGCGCCGGGCCGTGTCCGCCCGCGTCGCGTCGAGGAACCGCCGCCAGGCCACCGTCACCAGCCAGCCCTTCGGGTCACGCGGCGGATCGTCGGGCCAGACGCGTACCGCTTCGACCAGTGCGTCCTGCACCGCGTCCTCGGCCGCCGCGAAGTCGGCTCCGCGCCGGACGAGGATCGCGAGCACTGCCGGGGTGAGGCTCCTGACCAGAGCCTCGTCCATCAGTGGGGGCACCCCGTGACGGTGGGGTGGGCGCCGAGGAACGGACGCAGCTCCAGCCATTCGTGGATCGGCTTCCCCCCGGCGCCGGGCGCGGCCGACAGCTCCCCTGCCAGTTCGAGGGCCCGCTCGTAGCTGTCGACGTCGATCACCATCCACCCGGCGATGACGTCCTTGGTCTCGGCGAACGGCCCGTCGGTGACCGGCGGACGGCCCTCCCCGTCGTACCGCACGAAGGTCCCCTCGGGGGCGAGCGCCTGGCTGTCGACGTACTCGCCGGTCTCCTCGAGGCGGGTCGCGAAGTCGTTCATGTACGTCACGTGCGCCGAGATCTCCTCGGGCGTCCATTGCGCCATGGGTACGTCGTTCACCGGCGCCGGGGCGCCCCGGTAGTGCTTGAGCAGCAGATACTTCGCCATGGTGCTTCTCCTCGGTGCGGATGCGGCCCATTGTGGTCGCGCTTCACCTCGGGGACGGAGCCGTGCGCGGGTTCTCGACATCGCCGCCGGAAGTTTTTCGCCCGCGCGGCTGAACGCGGGCGACCGGCTCCCGGCGGGCGGTCAGGCCGTACGGCGCAGGAGGGCGAGGTACATCGCGTCCGTGCCGTGCAGGTGCGGCCAGAGCTGGATGTCGGGGCCGTCGCCGAGGGCGGGGACACCGGGCAGCAGCGGGCGTACGTCGATGCGCTCGGCGGCCGGGGCGCGGTCGTCGCGGAGGATGTCGTCCACGACGGCGCGGGTCTCCGCCAGGTGCGGGGAGCAGGTCGCGTAGCCGACGACGCCGCCGACGCGCACGGCGTGCAGGGCCTCGGTGAGCAGGCCGCGTTGGAGGGGGCCGAAGGTGGGTACGTCCTCGGCGCGCCGTCGCCAGCGGGCCTCGGGCCGGCGGCGGAGCGCGCCGAGGCCGGTGCAGGGCACGTCGACCAGGACGCGGTCGAAGGAGCCCTCGGCCCAGGCGGGGCGGGTGCCGTCGGCGACCACGACCTGGTACGGGCCGGGGTTGCCCGCCAGGGAGCGGGCCACCAGGCGGGCGCGGTGGGGCTGCTTCTCGGCGGCGACGAGTTCCGCGCCGCGCTGGGCCGCGAGGGCCGCGAGGAGCGCGGCCTTGCCGCCGGGGCCCGCGCAGGCGTCGAGCCAGCGGGCGTCCCGGCCGTCGAGCGGGACGGCGGCCAGCGCGGCGGCGACGAGTTGGCTGCCCTCGTCCTGCACGCCGGCCCGGCCCTCGCGGACCGCGTCCACGGCCGCCGGGTCACCGCCCTCGGCCAGCCGTACCGCGTACGGCGACCAGCGGCCGGGCTCCGTCGTGTCCGGCGGCAGCGACTCCATCAGCTCGCGCGCGGTCGACCGGCCGGGGCGCGCGACCAGCGTCACCTCGGGCCGCTCGTTGTCCGCCGCCAGCAGGTCCTCGATCCCGGCCCGGCCGCCGCCGAGCGCGTCCCACAGCGCCGAGACGACCCAGCGCGGATGCGAGTGCACGACGGCCAGGTGGTCCTCGGGGTCCTCGTCGTACGGCGGCGCGACCAGTTCGAGCCACTCGTCCAGGTCGTGCGCGGAGACCTTCCGCAGCACCGCGTTCACGAACTTCGCCCGGCCGTCGCCGAGCACCACCCGGGCCAGCTCGACGCTCGCCGACACCGCCGCGTGCGTCGGGATACGGGTCCCGAGCAGCTGGTGGGTGCCCAGCGCCAGCACGTCGAGCACCGGCGGGTCCACTTCGCGCAAGGGCCGGTCCACGCAGGCCGCGATCACCGCGTCGTACGTGCCCTGCCGCCGCAGCGTCCCGTACACCAGCTCCGTCGCCAGCGCCGCGTCCCGCCGGTCGAACTCCCGGCCCTTCTTCACCGCCTCCGCCTCCGCCGCCTTCAGCAGGCCGGGCAGCACCAGATTCGCGTACGCGTCCCGCTCCCCCACCGCCCGCAGCGCCTCGAACGCCAGGATTCTGACGGGGTCACGCTGGGGTCGGCGGTACGGCTTGCCCTGCGGGCGGCGGCGCGGCTGCTCGTTCACGTGTGAAAGTGCTCCGATTTTTACGAAGGTCGGTCGCCGTCCACCCTAAGCGCCTGCGGCGCGGGGCGTACTTCTGCCCTGCGGACAGGCCCTAGTGCGCGTCCGCCCTAGGCCCCGAGGCGGGAGCCGGACGGGATGCGGGCGCCCCGGGCCCAGTCGGCGGCGGCCATCCGCTTCTTGCCCTGCGGCTGCACCTCCCCGAGGAGAACGGCGTGGCTCCCCGTCCCGACGTACACGGCGTTCTTGGCGACGCCCAGCTCGCCGGGGGCGAGGTCGACGCGGTCGGGCTGGGGACGGACGGGCCCGAGCTTGAGGCGTTCACCGGAGGTCAGGGTCCAGGCGCCGGGCGCGGGGGTGCACCCCCGGATGAGGCGGTCGACGCGGAGCGCGGGCGCCGTCCAGTCGACGGCGGCGTCCTCGACGGTGATCTTGGGCGCGAGGGTGACCCCGTCGGCGGGCTGGGGCCGGGCGACGAGGCGGCCGTCCTCGATGCCGTCCATGGTGGCGACGAGCAGCCCGGCGCCGCTGCGGCCGAGCCGGGTGAGCAGGTCGCCGCTGGTGTCGGTCGGGCCGATCTCCTCGGTGAGGACGCCGTAGACGGGCCCGGAGTCGAGCCCCTGCTCGATGAGGAAGGTGGACGCGCCGGTGACCTCGTCACCTGCCATGACCGCGTGCTGCACGGGCGCGGCGCCGCGCCAGGCGGGCAGCAGCGAGAAGTGCAGATTGATCCAGCCGTGCGCGGGGATGTCGAGCGCGGCCTTGGGCAGCAGCGCGCCGTAGGCGACGACCGGGCAGGCGTCGGGGGCGATCTCCCGCAGCCGGGCGAGGAAGTCCTCGTCGCGGGGGCGCGCGGGCTTGAGGATTTCGACGCCGGCCTCGGCGGCCCGCTCGGCGACGGGGCTGGCCAGCAGCTTGCGGCCGCGCCCGGCCGTCGCGTCGGGCCGGGTCACGACGGCGACGACCTCGTGCCGGTCGGAGGCCAGCAGTGCGTCCAGTGCGGGTACGGCGACCTCGGGGGTGCCGGCGAAGACGAGCCTCATCGTGCGGGGTGTGCCTCTCGATGGTGGTTCACGGGCGGGCTTTTCGGCCTGACGGCGCGACGGCGCGACGGCGCGCCGCCGTCAGGGGGGCGTCACTGCCCGCGGCCGAAGGTGTCGTGCGGCGAGATCTTCACCTGCGGCACGCCGTTCTCGCCCGGCACCCGCCAGATGCCGTCCGGGCCCTCGGTCGCCTCGCGGATCGCCTTGAGCGCGGCCTTGCGCTGCTCGGTGTCGAGCCGGTCGATGAAGATGACCCCGTCCAGGTGGTCCGTCTCGTGCTGGATGCAGCGGGCGAGCCGCTGCGTGCCCTCGATCGTGACCGGGTCGCCGTACATGTTGCGGCCCTTGGCGACGACGCCGTACGCGCGCTTGCAGTCGTACGTCAGGCCAGGCAGCGACAGGCAGCCCTCGGGGCCGTCCTGCTCGTCCTCGCTGAGCGTCAGCTCCGGGTTGATCAGGTGGCCCAGCTCGCCCTCGACGAAGTAGGTGAACACCCGCAGGGAGACGCCCAGTTGCGGCGCGGCCAGGCCCGCGCCCGGCGCGTCCCGCATGGTGTCGGTCAAGTCCTGTACGAGCGTGCGCAGTTCCTTGTCGAAGGTCGTGACCGGCTGCGCCGTCATGCGCAGCACCGGGTCACCGAAGAGGCGGATGGGCTTGACGGACACGGCGGCGGTCTCCTGGAACGGGCGTACGGCGGCGGCTCCGGACGCCGGGTGCCGGCCGTCCTGACCGCCCCGGGGACGGGGCAGGGGTCAATTCTAGAGGCGCGTTCGGCCCGCCGTGGCGGGGGTGCGCGCCCGGCCGCGCGCCCCCCGAGGGGTGGGCTGCGCCCCTTGCTGCGTGACTCCATGGGCGGCTGGCGCGTTGGTCAAGAGAGTTTGCCCGAATTCGGGTCAATGCACACGGCCCATTCCTTAAGTAACCGCCGGTTGGAGAGGCTTGTTGATGCCCGACCACGCAACCCCTGACGCCCAGGCACGGGCCAGCCTGCACCTGCTGGTGCGGGACATCGAAAGGGTCCGCCGCCAAGTGGACGCGCTGCGGACCCTGACCGCCCAGTTGGGCAACGTCTACCGGCCGCGCCGCAGCGGCCCCACCGCCGGATTCGTCGTGTACGGCCGCGCGCCCGCCCCGACCGTCCGGCTCGCTCAGGAGCTGCGCGACAGCGTGGAGACCCTGGTCACCGCGGCCGTGGAGTTCGACCGCTCCCTGGGGTTCTCCTGGGACGCCGTCGGCTCCGCGCTCGGCGTGACCAAACAGGCGGTGCACCGCCGGTACGGCGGGCGCCGCAGCGCGCCTCCCGGACCCGACGAGCAGGCCGCCTCCGGGCACGGGGTGGTGACCGGCAGCCCCGCGCCCCTCGCGTCCGTCCCCGCCGCCCGTTCCATGCCGGGGGCGCTTCCGCCGGGCCCGCTTCCGCTGGGGGCGCTGGAAGCGCGTGAGCCACGCGACGACCGTGAGGACGCCGTCACGTCCTTCCCCGGGCCGCGCAACGGCTGACGCCGTCCCCTCCCCCCTCCCTCCTCCGCGCCGTAGTCCCGCCGCCGCCCGCCACGCCGACAGGTCGGGCACCGCGCGCCTGCGGCGCGCTTCCGGGAGGGGGTTGCCCCCTTTTCCCCCACGACGGCCCGTCGCGGCTCGCCGTGCCTTCCCCCACCCTCCCCCCAGGGCCCTGGGACACGCGGTCCGCTTCCCACGACGGTCCGTCGTGGCTCGTCGCGCAGTTCCCCGCGCCCCTGGCGGGGCTCTCGGCCGCGTGGGGTGAGCGCACGTGGTCGTGCACGTGGCGGTGGCGCCGGTCTTTTGAGGGGCGCGGGGAACTGCGCGACAAGCCACGACGAGCCGTCGTGCGCAAACGACAGGCACAGCCCCCTCCAGGAGCGCGGGAAAGCCGTCGCGGGACAGAGGCCGTTCGGGGCGGTCAACCGGGTCACCGGGAACGTGGGGAACCCCCGGCGGAGCCGGTCAGCCGATGTTGGGGGGGTCCATGCGGACGTGGACCGGGTCGGAGGCGCCGCGGGTGGCGCGAGCGATCTGGGCCTCTTTGAGGGCGGCGGCGAGGGCGGAGCCGGTGCCGGGGGGCACGCGGAGCAGAAGCCGTTCCCACTGCTCGCCGGGCGGCGGCTCCCCGTGGCGGCGGGTGCGGCCGGGGCCGGGCGTGGGGACGGGCAGGGGCACGGGCCCGAGCTGGTCGGTACCCGGCGGGAGCCGCAAGGTGTCGAGGAGGTCGACCACGGCGGCCGGGGGCCCGACGACCGAGGCCATCCGGGAGACCGGCGGAAAGCGCAGCTCGGCGCGTTCGGCCAGCTCGCGCAGGGCGTGCCCGGCGGGGTCCCAGCGGACGAGGGCCTGGACGGGCCGCAGGGTCGGCTCGCCGAGGATGACGACGGTGCCGCCCTCGCCCGCGGGCCGTACGAGGGCGGCGGCGTGCGCCCAGCGCCGGAGCGCCTCCTCACCGGCGCGCAGGTCGGGCCGGTTCAGCAGCGCCCAGCCGTCGAGCAGCAGGGCCGCCGCGTAGCCGGTGTCGGCGACGGGTTCGGCGCCGGGGGTGGCGATGACCAGCGCGGGGGCCGCGCCGACCGAGGCGAGGACGGTGTCGCGCCCCGAGGTGCGTACCGGCACTTTGGGGAAGGCGCGCCCCAGTTCCTCGGCCGTGCGCCGCGCGCCCACGATCTGGGCGCGCAGCCGGAAGCCGCCGCATTCGGGACAGTGCCAGTCGGCGGCGGGCCGCCCGCACCAGCCGCAGTGCGGGGTGCCGCCCTGCTCGCGGACTTCGAGCGGCCCGGCGCAGGCGGTGCACCGGGCGGGTTCGCGGCAGTTGTCGCAGGCGAGCCGGGGTACGTAGCCGCGGCGCGGCACCTGGACGAGGACCGGGCCGCGCGCCAGCGCCTCCCGCGTGACCTGCCAGGCGATCGACGGCAGCCGGGCGGCGCGCGCGGCCTCGTCCCTGGCCTGGTCGCCGTCGCCGACCGTGCGGATCAGCGGCGCCGCCGCCCGTACCTCGTCCCGGCCGGCCGCCAGCGGCAGCGCCCAGCCGCTGTCCACGAGCTGGGCCGCCTCGACGGTGCTGGTGAGGCCGCCGAGCAGGAACGCGGTCCGTTCCTCGGCGGCGCGCAGCAGCAGGACGTCACGGGCGTGCGGCTGCGGGGCGTGCGGCTCGGCGTGGCTGGAGTCGCCGTCGTCCCAGAGCGCGACGAGGCCGAGGTCGGTGACGGGCGCGAACATCGCGGCGCGGGTGCCGACGACGGCCCGTACCGCGCCGCGGCTGACGGCCAGCCAGCGCCGGTACCGCTCCTCGGGGCCCGCGTCGGCGGTGAGCAGGACGTGGCGGCCCTGGCCGAGCAGTTCGGTCAGCGCCGCGTCGACCCGGGCGGCGGAGCGGCCGTCGGGCAGTACGGCCAGGGCGCCGCGGCCAGAGGCGAGGGTGGTGGCGACGGCCACCGCCAGTTCGCGCGGCCAGTGCGGTCCGGGCAGCGCGAGCCAGACCGCGCGGGGCGTGTCGCCGCGGGCCAGCGCCTGGAGGTACGCGGGGCCCGTCGCGTACCGCTGCCAGCTCCCCGGCTCCGGCGCCGCCGGGTCCGGCAGCGGACCCGGTGACGGATCGCGCTCGGCGCGGGCCATCCTGGGCGGTACGGCGAGCTGGACGACGTCGGCGAGCGCTCCGGCGTACCGGTCAGCGACCTGGCGGCACAGCTTCAGCAGCGGCGGGGTCAGCACCTGCTCGGTCGACAGCACTTGCGCGAGCGGGGCGAGGGGGCCGCGGAAGTCGCTCTCGGCCCGCCGTTCGACGATGAAGCCGTCGTGCAGCGAGCCGCCTTCTCTCCTGCCCTTCACCACGCGCGCCCCGAAGCGGACCCTGACCCGTACGCCGGGTCTGGCCTCCTCGTCCATGGCCGCCGGCACCGCGTAGTCGAAGAACTGGTCCAGGTGGAGCAGCCCCTTGTCGACCAGCACCCGTGCCACCGGCAGCCCTTCGGCGAGGGCCGCCCCGCGCCATGTCCGCGGCTTGGCCTTGGGCTCCTTCGCCTTCTTGACGGTCTCCCGAATGAGCGCGAGCTGCTCCCCTGCGGGGGGCTCGGCGTCCTGACCGTTCTCGCTGCTCACCTTGCGATTCTTACAGACCCCTCGGACACACTCGCGCCGCCGCGAGACGGCGCCCCCATACCGGGGCGGGGGCGCCGTACGGACTTAGAGCCCGGCGGCCGAGCGCAGGGCGTCGACGCGGTCCGTCCGCTCCCAGGTGAAGTCCTCCAGCTCGCGGCCGAAGTGGCCGTAGGCGGCGGTCTGGGCGTAGATCGGGCGGAGCAGGTCGAGGTCGCGGATGATCGCGGCGGGCCGCAGGTCGAAGACCTGGCTGATGGCCTGCTCGATCTTCTCGACGTCGACGCTCGCGGTGCCGAAGGTCTCGACGAAGAGACCGACGGGCTCGGCCTTGCCGATGGCGTAGGCGACCTGGACCTCGCAGCGCGCGGCGAGCCCGGCGGCGACGACGTTCTTGGCGACCCAGCGCATGGCGTAGGCGGCGGAGCGGTCGACCTTGGACGGGTCCTTGCCCGAGAAGGCGCCGCCGCCGTGGCGGGCCATGCCGCCGTAGGTGTCGATGATGATCTTGCGGCCGGTGAGCCCGGCGTCACCCATGGGGCCGCCGATCTCGAAGCGGCCGGTGGGGTTGACCAGCAGCTTGTAGCCGTCGGTGTCGAGCTTGATGCCGTCGTCGAGCAGGGCCTTCAGCTCGACCTCGACGACGAATTCCCGGATGTCGGGCGCGAGCAGCGACTCCAGGTCGATGTCGGAGGCGTGCTGCGAGGAGACCACGACGGTGTCGAGGCGGACGGCCTTGTCGCCGTCGTACTCGATGGTGACCTGGGTCTTGCCGTCCGGGCGCAGGTACGGGATCTGGCCGTTCTTGCGGACCTCGGTCAGCCGCCTGGACAGGCGGTGGGCGAGCGTGATCGGCAGCGGCATCAGCTCGGGCGTCTCGTCGGACGCGTAGCCGAACATCAGGCCCTGGTCGCCCGCGCCCTGCTTGTTCAGGTCGTCGTCGGTCGCGGCGGAACCCGCGACGCGCTTCTCGTACGCGGTGTCGACACCCTGTGCGATGTCAGGGGACTGCGCGCCGATGGACACCGAGACGCCGCAGGAGGCGCCGTCGAAGCCCTTCTTGGAGGAGTCGTAGCCGATCTCCAGGATCTTGTTGCGCACCAGGGTGGCGATATCGGCGTAGGCGGTGGTCGTGACCTCGCCCGCGATATGCACCTGACCGGTGGTGATCAGCGTCTCGACGGCGACCCGGGAGTGCGGGTCGGCCTTGAGGAGGGCGTCGAGGATGGTGTCGCTGATCTGGTCAGCGATCTTGTCTGGGTGTCCCTCGGTGACGGACTCCGAGGTGAACAGGCGGCGGGACACATCGCTCCCTGGGGTTGCAGCGGCTGCTGGCTGAATCTGGGCGGAGTGCGCAGGGCTGCGCCCGGCACTCCACTGCAAGCTTATAGTCCGCCGCCGCGGACGTGACACGGCATCTCGGCCTTTGGATTCGTGGCGGAACGCGTCATCACGCGTCCACCCGAGTGTCACTTTCCGGCAATCTCGCGCCGACAAGATCCCACACCCGGTCCGCGAGATCCTCCTTGGGCCCGTACGGTACGGGGGTCTCGCTGCCGTCGGCGCCCAGTACCACAGCCTCGTTCTCCTCGGTGCCGAACGCCTTGCCGTCACCCACTTCGTTGACGACGAGCAGATCACAACCCTTTCGGGTGAGCTTGGCGCGTCCGTTGACGAGGACGTCGTCGGTCTCGGCGGCGAAGCCGACGACGAGCTGTCCCGGCCGGGCGCGGTGCGCGGAGATCTCGGCGAGGATGTCGGCGTTGCGGACCAGGGTGATCGGCGCGGGCTCCTGGTCGTCCTTCTTCTTGATCTTGCCCGCCGCGTACCGCGCGGGGCGGAAGTCCGCGACGGCGGCGGCCATCACCACCACGTCGGCGTCGGCGGCGGCCTTGAGCACCGCTTCCCTGAGCTGTTCCGCGGTGCCGACGGTGACGACGTCGGCGCCGGCCGGGTCGGGGAGCCCGGTGTTGGCCGCGAGGAGGGTGACCCGGGCGCCGCGCGCCACGGCGGTACGGGCCAGCGCGTAGCCCTGCTTGCCGGAGGAGCGGTTGCCGAGGTAGCGGACCGGGTCGAGGGGTTCACGGGTACCGCCCGCGCTGATCACCACATGGCGTCCGGCCAGGTCCGGCTCGGCGGGTCCCCGGCGCAGCACGCGGCGGCAGACCTCGTAGATCTCGGCGGGGTCGGGCAGCCGTCCCTTGCCGGTGTCGACGCCGGTCAGCCTGCCGACGGCGGGTTCGATGACGACGCAGCCCCGGCGCCGCAGGGTGGCGACGTTCTCCCGGGTGGCCGGGTGCTCCCACATCTCGGTGTGCATCGCGGGGGCGAAGACCACCGGGCAGCGGGCGGTCAGCAGGGTGTTGGTGAGCAGGTCGTCGGCGAGGCCGTGGGCGGCCTTGGCGAGCAGGTCGGCGGTGGCGGGGGCGACCACGACGAGGTCGGCGTGCTGGCCGATCCGTACGTGCGGGACCTCGTGGACGTCGTCCCAGACGCGGGTGGAGACCGGGTTGCCGGACAGCGCCGACCAGGTGGCCTCGCCGACGAAGTGCAGCGCGGACTCGGTGGGCACCACCCGCACGCCGTGCCCCGACTCGGTGAGCCGCCGCAGCAGCTCGCACGCCTTGTAGGCGGCGATGCCGCCGCTCACACCCAGCACGACCTGTGGTTTCGCCATCGTGTCTCCCGACCCGAGATCCGTCGTCCGAACCGTCCTGCGACCTGTCCCGCGACCCGTTCCGCGCGGGTCACCTGACACGTCCCATGACACACCACGGGCCCGGCGGTCGCTCCGCCGGGCCCGTGCTGAAACGCGTGTGGATGTGTGCTGGCGTCAGTGCGCGGGTGCCTCGACCGCTTCGGAGGTCAGCAGACCCGCGTTGATCTCGCGCAGCGCGATGGAGAGCGGCTTCTCGTGCACGTGGGTGTCCACGAGCGGGCCGACGTACTCCAGCAGGCCCTCACCGAGCTGGGAGTAGTACGCGTTGATCTGGCGCGCGCGCTTGGCGGCGTAGATCACCAGGCTGTACTTCGAATCGGTGGCTTCGAGCAGCTCGTCAATCGGAGGATTGATGATGCCCTCGGGCGTGGTGATGGAAGAGGACACGCTCTACCTACCCCTACTACTGATGGAAAACGGAAAAGACTGAGTCAGCTCAGTCAATCTGCATCAAGGCTAGCAGCTCACGCGCTACAGCCTCGACCGAGGTGTTGACAAGGGTCACGTCGAACTCGGCCTCGGCGGCCAGTTCGACCTTGGCCGCGCTCAGCCGTTCCTCGATCACCTCGGGCGATTCGGTGCCGCGCCCGGTGAGGCGGCGGACCAGTTCCTCCCAGCTCGGCGGCGCGAGGAAGACCAGGCGCGCCTCGGGCATCGACTCGCGGACCAGCCGGGCGCCCTGGAGGTCGATCTCCAGCAGCACGGGCTCGCCCGCGCCGAGCTTGTCGAGCACGGCCGCACGGGGCGTGCCGTAGCGGTTCCCGGCGAATTCGGCCCACTCCAGCAGTTCGCCGTTGGCGACGAGCTTGTCGAACTCGTCGTCGTCCACGAAGTAGTACTGGACACCGTGCTGCTCGCCGGGGCGCGGCTTGCGCGTGGTGGCGGAGACCGACAGCCAGACGTCGGGGTGCACCGTGCGCAGGTGGGCGACGACCGTGCTCTTGCCGACCCCTGAGGGGCCGGAGAGCACGGTCAGTCGCGGGTGTCTGTCCGGGGGGGCCGGAGTGGCCCCCTGCGAAGCGAGGGGGCGGGCCGCCCCCCGGGAGACTGTAGAACTCATGGAGCGATTATCCCTGGTTCCCGGAGGTGCTGGTGCCGCGGCGGGGCAAAGCTTGCCGGGGGCACGAGGACCGTCAGGCGGAGGCGCCGCCGAACTCGCGCTCCAGGGACGCGATCTGGTTCGAGCCCAGACCACGGACGCGACGGCTCTCGGAGATCCCGAGCCGCTCCATGATCTGCTTGGCGCGCACCTTGCCGACGCCGGGCAGGGACTCCAGGAGAGCGGAGACCTTCATCTTGCCGATGACGTCGTTCTCCTGGCCCTGCTTGATGACCTCGTGCAGAGAGGCGCCGGAGTGCTTGAGCCGGTTCTTGACCTCGGCGCGCTCCCGGCGAGCCGCGGCGGCCTTTTC
Source organism: Streptomyces sp. NPDC088910 (assembly GCF_044749865.1). Classification (NCBI taxonomy): domain Bacteria; kingdom Bacillati; phylum Actinomycetota; class Actinomycetes; order Kitasatosporales; family Streptomycetaceae; genus Streptomyces; species Streptomyces sp. NPDC088910. Next base: position 444,763 of record NZ_JBIVIV010000004.1, on the reverse strand, counting down.
GAGCGCGGCAGCGCGCTGTTCAGGGGTAAGGGGCGGAAGAGCCACGCCTACGTCACCTCGGATGTAGAGCAATCGGATATGGACCGTGTGGTGGAGCACACTCCCCCCGCGTTTACGGGGCGAGAAGCGACGCGAGTGAACGTCGCCGCTCCTGTCGGAGACTAGCGGTCCGAACGGCTCAAGTCAGCGAGAACAGACGAAAAGTCCTGGTCAGACTCGATCCAGCGGGATATTTGGGGCAAAGCGGAACAGGTTTCTGCGTCAATTCGTTCGGTGGTTGAATCTGAACCTTCTTTTTGACGTTTAAACAGCGCGCGACCGGCCCCATCAGGGGCGCGACCGGGGCAACGTTTTGGGGTCCGTCCGGGCCCCGGAGGACCCGGACTCCCCTGCCGCGCACCGTCGTTGGGCCGCCTACCCCCGACCGGTACGGCTACCCGCCCGAGACCGCCGCGCGCACCTCGTCGGTGAAGCGCGCCGCCGCCTCGCGCAGTCCCGCCGCGTCGGGTCCGTGCCGCAGCACGTCCCGGCTGACGCTGGGCACCACATTGGCCACCGCGGAGCCGAACAGCGCCGGCAGTCCCGCGGGCGTGGCGCCCTGCGCCCCGATGCCGGGCGCCAGCAGCGGCCCGTTGATGTCGAGATCCGCGCCCGCCTCCGACAGCGTCGCGCCGACCACCGCGCCGACCGAACCCAGCGGCGTCACACCCGCGTTCTCGGCCGCCATGTGGTCGAGCATCACCTGCGCGACGGACGCGCCGCCCGCCGCCGTCGCCCGCTGCACCTCCGCGCCCTCCGGGTTGGAGGTCAGGGCGAGGACGAAGACCCCGGACCCCGAGATCCGCGCCGCGTCCAGCGCGGGCCGCAGCGACTCGAAGCCGAGATAGGGGCTGACCGTGACCGCGTCGGAGAACAGCGGCGAGTCCTTGTCCAGATACGTGGCGGCGTACGCGGCCATCGTCGAGCCGATGTCGCCGCGCTTGGCGTCCATCAGCACCAGGACGCCCGCGGCCCGCGCCTCGGCGACCGCCCGCTCCAGTACGGCGATACCGCGCGAGCCGAAGCGCTCGAAGAACGCCGACTGCGGTTTGAGGACCGCCGTACGGTCGGCCAGCGCCTCGACCACGGTCATCGTGAAGCGTTCGAGACCGGCCACGTCGTCGTTGAGGCCCCACGCGGTGAGCAGCGCGGCGTGCGGGTCGATGCCGACGCAGAGCTGTCCGCGGGTGTCCATGGCCCGGCGCAGCCGCGCGCCGAAGGGTTCGAGTTCCACCTGCGGCGGGGTCGGGGTCATACCGGCACCTTCCGTGTGTCGGCGCCGACGGCGTCGGCGAGCGTGGCGTACGGGCTGGTGGCCAGGCGGGCGGCCAGGCCCTTGTGGACCGCGCGCATCCAGAAGGGGCCCTGGTAGATGAAGGCGCTGTAGCCCTGCACCAGGGTGGCGCCCGCGAGAATCCGCTGCCAGGCGTCCTCCGCGTCGCGGATGCCGCCGACGCCGACCAGCGTGATCCGGTCGCCGACCCGCGCGTAAAGCCTGCGCAGCACCTCCAGGGAGCGGTCGCCCAGCGGCGCGCCGGACAGCCCGCCGGTCTCCGCGGTCAGCCGGGGGTCGGACGCCAGGCCGAGGCCGTCCCTGGCGATGGTGGTGTTGGTGGCGATGATGCCGTCGAGGCCCAGTTCCACGGCGAGGTCGGCGACGGCGTCCACGTCCTCATCCGCCAGGTCGGGCGCGATCTTGACCAGCAGCGGCACGCGGCGGTCGGTCACCGTACGGTCGGCGGCCTCGCGTACCGCCGTCAGCAGCGGGCGCAGGGCGGCGGTCGCCTGGAGATTGCGCAGTCCCGGCGTGTTCGGCGAGGACACGTTGACCACCAGGTAGTCGGCGTGCGCGGCCAGCCGCTCGGTGGACGTCACGTAGTCGCCCGCCGCCGCCTCCTCCAGGACCGTCTTGGTCTTGCCGATGTTGACGCCGACGGTGGTACGGAAGACCGGTCGCCGGGCGGCGAGCCGGTCCGCGACGGCGGCGGACCCGTCGTTGTTGAAGCCCATCCGGTTGATCAGCGCGCTGTCGGCGACCAGCCGGAACAGCCGGGGCCGCGGATTGCCGGACTGGCCCTGCGCGGTGACCGTGCCGATCTCGACGTGGTCGAAGCCGAGCATGGCCATCGCGTCGATGGCGACCGCGTTCTTGTCGAACCCGGCCGCCAGCCCGAACGGCCCGTGCATCCGCAGGCCCAGGGCCTCGGTACGCAGCGACGCGTAGCGCGGCGCGAGCGCCGCCGCGACGAAGGTGCGCAGGACGGGGACCCGCGCCACCAGCCGGATCCACCGGAAGGCCAGGTGATGGGCGCTCTCGGCGTCCATGCGCCGGAAGAAGAGCCGGAAGAAGAGGTGGTACATCGTGTAGCGGTCATCTCCTCGGAGGGGGATGCGCCCCGGAAGGGGCGCGGGGAACTGCGCGCACAGCGGGCGCCGGGCCGCAGCTCACCCCTCGCGCGCCGCGATCAGATGCCGCGCGTGCTCCTGCAAGGAGCGCACCCCGATGTCGCCGCGCGTCAAGGCGTCGATGCCCTGGACGGCCGCGGCGAGCGCCTGGACCGTGGTCAGGCAGGGGATGCCGCGGGCGACGGCGGCGGTGCGGATGTCGTAGCCGTCGAGGCGTCCGCCGGTGCCGAAGGGGGTGTTGACGATGAGGTCGACCTCGCCCTCGTGGATGAGGGTGACCACGGTCGGCTCGCCCTCGGGCCCCACGCCCTCGCTCTGCTTGCGCACGACCCGCGCCTCGATGCCGTTGCGCCGCAGGACTTCCGCGGTGCCCGAGGTGGCCAGCAGTTCGAAGCCGTGCTCGATCAGCGCGCGGGCCGGGAAGATCAGCGCGCGCTTGTCGCGGTTGGCGACCGAGATGAAGGCGCGGCCCTTGGTGGGCAGCGCGCCGTACGCTCCGGCCTGGGACTTGGCGTACGCGGTGCCGAAGACCGCGTCGATGCCCATGACCTCGCCGGTGGAGCGCATCTCCGGGCCGAGGATGGTGTCGACGCCCCGGCCCTGCATGTCGCGGAACCGCGACCAGGGCAGCACCGCTTCCTTGACGGAGATCGGCGCGTCCAGCGGCAGGGTACCGCCGTCGCCCGTCGTCGGCAGCAGGCCCTCGGCGCGCAGTTCCGCGACGGTGGCGCCGAGCGAGATCCGCGCGGCGGCCTTGGCCAGCGGCACCGCGGTCGCCTTGGAGGTGAAGGGGACGGTACGGGAGGCGCGCGGGTTGGCCTCCAGTACGTAGAGGATGTCCCCGGCGAGCGCGAACTGGATGTTGATCAGGCCGCGTACGCCGACTCCGGCGGCGATGGCCTCGGTGGAGGCGCGCAGCCGCTTGATGTCGTGGCCGCCGAGCGTGATCGGCGGCAGGGCGCACGCGGAGTCGCCGGAGTGGATGCCGGCTTCCTCGATGTGCTCCATGACGCCGCCGAGGTACAGCTCGTGGCCGTCGTAGAGCGCGTCCACGTCGATCTCGATGGCGTCGTCGAGGAAGCGGTCGACGAGCACGGGGCGGTCGGGGCTGATCTCGGTGGACTCGGCGATGTAGGAGGCGAGCCGGGTCTCGTCGTAGACGATCTCCATGCCGCGCCCGCCGAGCACGTACGAGGGGCGGACGAGCACCGGGTAGCCGATCTCGTCGGCGATGGCCTTGGCGCCGTCGAAGGTGACGGCGGTGCCGTGCTTGGGCGCGGGCAGTCCGGCGGCGGCCAGCACGCGGCCGAAGGCGCCGCGGTCCTCGGCGAGGTGGATGGCCTCGGGCGAGGTGCCGACGACCGGCACCCCGTTGTCCTTGAGTGCCTGCGCCAGGCCGAGCGGGGTCTGGCCGCCGAGCTGCACGATGACACCGGCGACCGGGCCCGCGAGCGTCTCGGCGTGCACGATCTCCAGGACGTCCTCCAGGGTGAGCGGCTCGAAGTAGAGCCGGTCGGAGGTGTCGTAGTCGGTGGAGACGGTCTCCGGGTTGCAGTTGACCATCACGGTTTCGTACCCGGCGTCGTGCAGCGCGAAGGAGGCGTGCACGCAGGAGTAGTCGAACTCGATGCCCTGGCCGATCCGGTTGGGCCCGGAGCCGAGGATGATCACGGCGGCCTTCTCGCGCGGCGCGACCTCGCTCTCCTCGTCATAGGACGAGTAGAAGTACGGGGTGTCGGCGGCGAATTCGGCGGCGCAGGTGTCGACGGTCTTGTAGACCGGGCGGATGCCGAGCGCGTGCCTGACCTCGCGGACGACATCCTCGCGCAGGGAGCGGATGCCGGCGATCTGGGCGTCGGAGAAGCCGTGCCGCTTGGCGTCGGCGAGCAGTTCGGGGTCGAGGCGGTCGGCCGCGGCCAGTTCGACGGCGTACTCGTGGATCAGGAAGAGCTGGTCCACGAACCAGGGGTCGATCTTCGTGGCGTCGAAGACCTCTTCCGGGGTGGCCCCGGCGCGGATCGCGGTCATGACGGTGTTGATCCGGCCGTCGGTGGGGACGGCGGCGGTGGCCAGCAGCGCTTCCTTGTCCGCGGCGGAGACCGGGGTCACGAAGTCGAACTGCGAGCCCTTCTTCTCCAGCGAGCGCAGCGCCTTGTTGAGCGCCTCGGTGAAGTTGCGGCCGATGGCCATGGCCTCGCCGACCGACTTCATGGTGGTGGTGAGGGTGGCGTCGGCGGCCGGGAACTTCTCGAAGGCGAAGCGCGGCACCTTGACGACGACGTAGTCCAGCGTCGGTTCGAAGGACGCGGGGGTCTTCTCGGTGATGTCGTTGGGGATCTCGTCGAGCGTGTAGCCGACGGCCAGGCGGGCGGCGATCTTCGCGATCGGGAAGCCGGTGGCCTTGGAGGCGAGCGCGGAGGAGCGGGAGACGCGCGGGTTCATCTCGATGACGATGACCCGGCCGTCCTCGGGGTTGACTGCGAACTGGATGTTGCAGCCGCCGGTGTCGACGCCGACCTCGCGGATGACGGCGATGCCGATGTCCCGCAGGATCTGGTACTCGCGGTCGGTGAGGGTCATCGCGGGCGCGACGGTGATGGAGTCGCCGGTGTGCACGCCCATCGGGTCGAAGTTCTCGATGGAGCAGACGACCACGACGTTGTCGTGCTTGTCGCGCATCAGCTCCAGCTCGTACTCCTTCCAGCCGAGGATGGACTCCTCCAGGAGCACCTCGGTGGTCGGCGAGAGGGTCAGGCCCTGCCCGGCGATGCGGCGCAGTTCGTCCTCGTCGTGCGCGAAGCCGGAGCCCGCGCCGCCCATGGTGAAGGAGGGGCGGACGACGACGGGGTAGCCGCCGAGGGTGTCGACGCCGGCGAGCACGTCGTCCATGGTGTGGCAGATCACCGAGCGGGCGGAGTCGCCGTAGCCGATCTTCGCCTTGACGGCCTCGACGACGCCCTTGAACAGGTCGCGGTCCTCGCCCTTGTTGATCGCCTCGACGTTGGCGCCGATCAGCTCGACGCCGTACTTGGTGAGGACGCCGTTGTCGTGCAGCGAGATCGCGGTGTTGAGCGCGGTCTGGCCGCCGAGGGTGGGCAGCAGCGCGTCGGGGCGCTCCTTGGCGATGATCTTCTCGACGAATTCCGGGGTGATCGGCTCGACGTACGTGGCGTCGGCGATCTCCGGGTCGGTCATGATCGTGGCGGGGTTGGAATTGACGAGGATGACCCGCAGGCCCTCGGACTTGAGGACCCGGCACGCCTGGGTGCCTGAGTAGTCGAACTCGGCGGCCTGGCCGATGACGATCGGGCCGGAGCCGATGACCAGGACGGACTGGATATCGGTGCGCTTAGGCACGCTGGCCCTCCATCAGGGAAACGAAGCGGTCGAACAGATAGGCGGCGTCGTGCGGTCCCGCCGCCGCCTCCGGGTGGTACTGGACGCTGAAGGCGGGCCGGTCGAGCAGCCGCAGACCCTCCACCACGTCGTCGTTGAGGCAGACATGGCTGACCTCGGCGCGGCCGTACGGGGTGTCGCTGACCCGGTCGCGCGGCGCGTCCACGGCGAAGCCGTGGTTGTGCGCGGTGACCTCGACCTTGCCGGTGCCGCGGTCCTGCACCGGCTGGTTGATGCCGCGGTGGCCGTACTTGAGCTTGTACGTGCCGAAGCCGAGCGCCCGGCCGAGGAGCTGGTTGCCGAAGCAGATGCCGAACAGCGGGGTCCCGCGCTCCAGGACGGCCTGGATGACGGTGAGGTCGGCGGTGGCCGGGTCGCCGGGGCCGTTGGACAGGAAGACGCCGTCGGGCGCGACCGCGTAGACGTCCTCGACGCTCGCGTCCGCGGGCAGGACGTGCACCTCGATGCCGCGCTCGGCCATCCGGTGCGGGGTCATGCCCTTGATGCCGAGGTCGAGGGCGGCGACGGTGAAGCGCTTCTCCCCGATCGCCGGGACGACGTAGGTCTGCCGGGTGGCGACCTCGGCGGACAGGTCGGCGCCGGTCATCTCGGGGGCCTGCCGGACCCTGGCGAGCAGCGTGCCGTCGTCGGCCAGTGCCTCGCCGGAGAAGATGCCGACCCGCATGGCGCCGCGTTCGCGCAGGTGGCGGGTGAGGGCGCGGGTGTCGATGCCGCTGATGCCGACCACGCCCTGGGTGGTCAGCTCCTCGTCGAGCGAGCGCCGCGAGCGCCAGTTGGACGGGGTGCGGGCGGGGTCGCGTACGACGTAGCCGGACACCCAGATGCGGGACGACTCGGCGTCCTCGTCGTTGACGCCGGTGTTGCCGACGTGCGGGGCGGTCATGACGACGACCTGGCGGTGGTACGAGGGGTCGGTGAGCGTTTCCTGGTAGCCGGTCATACCGGTGGAGAAGACGGCCTCGCCGAAGGTCTCCCCCACCGCCCCGTAGGCACGGCCGCGGAAGGTGCGGCCGTCCTCCAGGACGAGTACGGCGGGTGCGGTGGCCGCCCGGACGGAGGTCGTCATTGTGCGCCTTCCTTCTTTGCCTGTTGTTCGGCCGGGCCGACGCCCGGTGTGTGGTCCGCGAAGGCGACTTCCGCCGCCCGTCGGCCGGGGGCGTCCTCGCCGCCGCTGACGCGGTTGATCTCCGCGACCCAGGCCGGGTGCTGCGCGGCCTGGTCGGCGCGGAAGCCGGAGTCGATGAGGGTGCCGCCGTGCTCCCAGGTGACGACCAGCAGGCCGCCCTCGGTGAGGACCTTGCCCGCGATGCCCTTGTCGAGGCGGGCGCCGCGCAGGGCGGCGGCGGGGACGAAGAAGCCGGGGGCGCCGACGCGGTCGGCGTCCAGGCCCTCCTCGGTGAGGGTGAGCGTCACTTTGCTGCGTACGCCGAGGCCGTGGGCGACGATCCGGTCCAGCCACTGCCCCGCGGTGGTGCTGCCGTGGTAGCGGCCGTCGAATTCCAGGAGCGGTTCGCCGGTCTCCTCGGGGGCCTGCGGGAGTGCGGGCAGGCCGCCCTGGAGGGTGCGGCGCCACTGCCAGCCCTGGCGCATCAGCCAGTACAGCAGGCCGACGAACAGGGCGAGGCCGACGATCCAGCCGATCCGGTCGGTCCAGTCGGTGACCTTCGCCGAGTGCTTGTCCGCGGCCCGCGCCGTACCAGCCGCCAGCAGTGTCAGAGGTGTCACGTGAGCTTCCCGTCCATGACCGTCGCCTGGCCCCGCAGGAAGGTGGCGTGCACCCGGCCCGGCAGTTCGCGTCCCTCGTAGGGGGTGTTGCGGCTGCGGGAGGCGAAGCCCGCGGGATTGACCACCCCACGGTATGCGGGATCGACCAGGACGAGGTTGGCGGGCTCGCCCTCGGCGAGCGGCCGTCCGTGGCCCGCGAGCCGTCCGATGACGGCGGGCCTGGCCGACATGCGGTCGGCGACGCCCGCCCAGTCCAGCAGTCCGGTGTCGACCATGGTGTGCTGCACGACGGACAGCGCGGTCTCCAGGCCCACCATGCCCATGGCGGCGGCGGCCCACTCGCAGTCCTTGTCCTCGTGCGGGTGCGGTGCGTGGTCGGTGGCCACACAGTCGATGGTGCCGTCGGCCAGGGCCTCGCGCAGCGCGAGCACGTCCGCCTCGGTGCGCAGCGGCGGGTTGACCTTGTAGACCGGGTTGTACGTACGCACCAGCTCGTCGGTGAGCAGCAGGTGGTGGGGGGTGACCTCGGCGGTGACGTCCCAGCCCTTGGACTTGGCCCAGCGGACGAGTTCGACGGAGCCCGCGGTGGACAGGTGGCAGATGTGCACGCGGGAGCCGACGTGCGCGGCGAGCAGGATGTCGCGGGCGATGATCGACTCCTCGGCGACGGCGGGCCAGCCGGTCAGGCCCAGTTCGCCGGAGACGGTGCCCTCGTTCATCTGGGCGCCCTCGGTGAGCCGGGGCTCCTGCGCGTGCTGGGCGACGACGCCGTCGAACGCCTTCACGTACTCCAGCGCGCGGCGCATGATCACCGCGTCGTCCACGCACTTGCCGTCGTCGGAGAAGACCCGTACCCGGGCGGCCGAGTCGGCCATGGCGCCCAGTTCGGCGAGCTGCTTGCCCTCCAGGCCGACGGTGACGGCGCCGACCGGCTGCACGTCGCAGTAGCCGGACTCCTTGCCGAGCCGCCAGACCTGCTCGACGACGCCCGCGGTGTCGGCGACGGGGAAGGTGTTGGCCATGGCGTGCACGGCGGTGTAGCCGCCGATCGCGGCGGCCCTGGTGCCGGTCAGCACGGTCTCGGAGTCCTCGCGGCCCGGCTCGCGCAGGTGGGTGTGGAGGTCGACCAGGCCGGGCAGCAGGACCATCCGGCCCTCGCCGTCGACCACGGTGGCGTCCTCGGTCCCGTCGCCGGACAGGCCCGCGCCGATCCCGGCGATGGTCTCGCCGTCGATCAGGACGTCCTGCGGCTCGCCGCCCAGTACCTTCGCGCCACGGATCAGGATCTTGCTCATGGTTACTTGCTCTCCTCGGTACGGGCGGGGCCGGTCGTCGCGGGTGCGGTCTCGGGGACGGGCGCGGTGGTGGCGATGGCCGGTTCCGAGCCGCCGAGCAGCAGGTACAGCACGGCCATCCGGGTGCTGACGCCGTTGGCGACCTGCTCCACGACGGTGCAGCGCGGCGAGTCGGCGACCTCGGCGGTGATCTCCATGCCGCGGTTCATCGGTCCCGGGTGCATGACGATGGCGTGCTCGGGCAGCACCGCCATCCGCAGTCCGTCCACGCCGTAACGCCGGGTGTACTCGCGCTCGGTGGGGAAGAAGGCGGCGTTCATCCGCTCGCTCTGCACGCGCAGCATCATCAGCGCGTCGGTCTTGGCGAGCACCGCGTCGAGGTCGTAGCTGACCTCGCACGGCCACTGCTCGACGCCGATCGGCAGCAGGGTCGGCGGGGCGACCAAGGTGACGCGCGCGCCGAGGGTGTTGAGCAGCAGCACGTTGGAGCGGGCGACCCGGCTGTGCAGGATGTCGCCGACGATGGTGACGCGGCGGCCCTCCAGGTCGCGGCCGACGCCGGACAGGTGGCGGCGCATGGTGAAGGCGTCCAGCAGTGCCTGCGTGGGGTGTTCGTGGGTGCCGTCGCCCGCGTTGACCACCGAGCCGTTGATCCAGCCGGAGGTGGCCAGGCGGTGCGGCGCGCCGGACGAGCCGTGCCGGATGACGACGGCGTCGGCGCCCATCGCCTCCAGGGTCAGCGCGGTGTCCTTGAGGGATTCGCCCTTGGAGACCGAGGAGCCCTTGGCGGAGAAGTTGATGACGTCGGCGGAGAGCCGCTTGGCGGCGGCCTCGAAGGAGATGCGGGTCCGCGTCGAGTCCTCGAAGAAGAGGTTGACGACGGTACGGCCGCGCAGGGTGGGCAGTTTCTTGATGGGCCGGTCGGCGACGCGGGCCATTTCCTCGGCGGTGTCGAGTACGAGGAGGGCGTCGTCGCGGCTGAGGTCGGCGGCCGAGATCAGGTGGCGCTTCATGCGGGTCACTCCGGGGGTGCTGGGGCGGGTCAGGGCGCGCGGAAGCACAGGACCCCGGCGGGGGTCCTGTCCTGGGTGCGCTAGTCGTCCGCCGGGAGGCCCTCGCGCGGCGCCGCGTCGTCCCGGTCACGGCGGTCGCGCCGGTCGCGGTCCTTGTCGTCCTTCTGGCCGAGCAGGACGGTGTCGCGGCCGTCCTCCTCGGTGAGCTGGACCTTGACGGTCTCGCGCAGCGAGGTGGGCAGGTTCTTGCCGACGTAGTCGGCCCTGATCGGCAGTTCACGGTGGCCGCGGTCGACCAGGACCGCGAGCTGTACGGCGCGGGGGCGGCCGATGTCGTTGAGCGCGTCGAGGGCGGCGCGGATGGTGCGGCCGGAGAAGAGCACGTCGTCGACGAGGACGACGAGCCTGCCGTCGATCCCGGTGGCCGGGATCTCGGTGCGGGCCAGCGCGCGCGCCGGGTGCAGCCGCAGGTCGTCGCGGTACATGGTGATGTCGAGGGAGCCGACGGCCGTCGTGCGGCCGGTGATCTCGGCGAGCTTGGCCGCCAGGCGCTGCGCCAGATAGACGCCGCGGGTCGGGATGCCGAGGAGCACCACGTCGTCCGCGCCCTTGGCGCGTTCCACGATCTCGTGGGCGATACGGGTGAGGACGCGCGCGATGTCGGGTGCTTCGAGCACCGGACGGGCGGGCGCGGGGTTCCACTCGGCGGTATCGCGGTCTTCCGGGGTACTGCGGTCTTCGACCATGGGTCGGGGACCTCCTTCCCCGCCTCACGGGACGGGCATTAAAGGACGTCAGGGGTACGCGGCAACGATATCAGGTGGCGCAGAGCGCCCAGGTCAGCGACCGATCGGCCCTTTCCGGCTTGACGAGCACGGATTACGCTGCGTAACCTCACAGTGAGTCACCGAGTTTCCGTCCGGGGAGCCATATGTCCAGCGATTACGCCAAGCAGCTCGGAGCAAAGCTCCGGGCCATCCGCACGCAGCAGGGCCTGTCCCTGCACGGCGTCGAGGAGAAGTCCCAGGGCCGCTGGAAGGCAGTGGTCGTGGGCTCGTACGAGCGCGGCGACCGTGCCGTGACCGTGCAGCGACTCGCCGAGCTTGCGGACTTCTACGGAGTTCCGGTCCAGGAGTTGCTGCCGGGTACGACCCCCGGCGGGGCGGCCGAGCCGCCCCCGAAGCTCGTCCTCGACCTGGAGCGCCTGTCCCAGGTCCCGCCGGAGAAGGCCGGGCCTCTCCAGCGGTACGCCGCCACGATCCAGAGCCAGCGCGGCGACTACAACGGCAAGGTGCTGTCGATCCGCCAGGACGACCTCCGCACCCTGGCCGTGATCTACGACCAGTCGCCGTCCGTACTCACCGAGCAGCTCATCGGCTGGGGCGTCCTCGACGCCGACGCGCGGCGCGCGGTCCAGCACGAAGAGGGCTAGGCGCCCGGCTCGCCCGAATAGTGCAGAAACGTCCCGCCGCCCGGTGCGGACCCCTTCCCGGGGCCCGCACCGGGCGGCTCCGCGTTCCGGGGCGCCGCACGCTCCGGTCGCCGCACCGGGTTTTTCCGGTGCGGCGGGTCGGGGTCGGTGGCGGGCGGCGTCAGGCCGGGGCGCTCGCGTACATCCGGGAGATGACCTCGGGCAGCAGGCGTTCGGTGAGGCGCGGGGGCAGGGCCTGGAGGACGGCGAGGACGGGGGCCATGCGGTCGGGCAGCGCGCCGCCGGGGCCGACGCCCGCGAGCTGGAGGGCGAGCGCCACCTCGTCGGGGCCGAGGGTGTCCGGGTCGAGCGCGGCGGCCAACTCCACGAGTCCGGGGTCGACGGCGGTCGGGCCGTACGCGCGGGCCCTGGTCACGGCGTCGGCCAGGTGGGCGAGGAGTTCGTCGATCCGGTCCGGTTCCGCGACGGCGGCGGTGACCGTGAGGTGCACATTGGACGGTGAGCCGCCGAAGGCGGGCTGCGGCTGGAGGTACCAGCCGAGCAGCCGCATCTCGTCCGCGACCACGAACGGGTCGAGCGCCGGGTCGGCGGAGGCGACGGCCACCAGCGACGCCTCGGGGGCGCCGAGCACCCGCAGCCCCTCGATCCGGCCGATCCCCGCGACCAGCCGTACGGTCGCCGCGTGCACGCGGCGGGACAGGTCGGTGTACCCGTCGGTGCCGACCCTGCGCAGCACCGCCCAGGCGGCGGCGAGCGGCCCGGCGGACTTGGTGCCCTGCAAGGTCGCGTTGACGACCGGGTAGCCCGGCCAGGAGGCGTGCGCGAACCAGCCGTGCCTGCGCAGTTCCGCGTCCCGGAAGAGCAGCACGGAGGCGCCCTTGGGCGTGTAGCCGTACTTGTGCAGGTCGACCGAGAGCGAGGTGACGCCGGGCACCGCGAGGTCGAAGGCGGGCGGCGGCGCGATGCCGTCGGCCAGCCGCCGGTGCGCCAGGTACCAGCCGCCGATGCAGGCGTCCACGTGGCACAGCGTGCCGCGTTCGGCCGCCGCCCGCGCCACCTCGGCGACCGGGTCGAGCACGCCGTGCGCGTAGGAGGGCGCGGAGACGACGACGAGGGCGGTACGGGGGCCGATGGCGGCTGTCATGTCCTCGGCCCGCACCCGGAAGGTCTCCGGGTCCACCGGGACGCTCACGACAGTGAGTCCGAAGAGCGCCGCGGCCTTGTGGAAGGCGGCGTGCGCGGTGACGGGGAGCACGATCTCGGGGGCGGTGACGCCGCGCGTCCTGCGGGCGTGCTCGCGGGCGGTGAGGACGGCCAGCAGGCAGCTCTCGGTGCCGCCGCTGGTGAAGGTGCCCGCCGTCCGCGGGCCGCCGCCGAGCACGGCCGCCGCCCGCCCCACGACGTCGTTCTCCAGCGCGACCACGCTGGGGAAGGCGGTCATGTCGAGGCCGTTGACGCCCGCGAAGGCGGCCTGGGCGCTCGCCGCCAGATCGTCGAGCCCGTCGAGTCCCGCGTCGTAGACGTACGCCATCGTCCGTCCGCCGTGCACGGGCAGGTCGGCGGCGCGCAGTCCGGCGAGGTGCTTCAGGATCGCGTCGTCGGTCCGGTCGTCCGTTTCGTCCATGCGCGGGAATCTAGGCCAGCGCCAGGACACACACCAGGCCCGAAGCAGAATATTGTTCAACTTCTGCTTCGGGCCCGGAAGGACGGGCCGGGCGCTCGGGCGCGGTTCCTACCGCTTGAGCGTCGGCTTCAGTTCCATCAGCCGGGCCAGCAGCCCGTTGACGAAGGCCGGTGACTCGTCGGTGGAGAACTCCTTGGCGAGCTGCACCGCCTCGTCCAGCACGACCGCGTCCGGGACGTCGTCCTCCCAGAGCAGCTCGTACGTGCCGAGCCTCAGCACATTGCGGTCCACGACCGGCATCCGGTCGAGCGACCAGCCGACGGAGTAGCTGGACAGCAGTTCGTCGATCCGCTCGGCGTGCGCCTCACAGCCCTCGACGAGCCGCATCGTGTACTCGGTGACCGGCGGCTGCCGGTCGTCGGTCCTGGCGAGCCGGATCCAGTCCGCCATGGCGGTCTTGGGGTCGACGCCCCGCTGTTCCGCCTCGAAGAGGATCTGGAAGGCCCGCTTGCGGGCCTTGTTCCGGGCAGCCACGGTTAGCTGTTCACCCGGCCGAGGTAGTCGCCCGTACGGGTGTCGACCTTGACCTTCTCACCCGTGGTGATGAAGAGCGGGACGCCGATCTCGTAACCGGTCTCCAGGCGGGCGGGCTTGGAGCCGCCGGTGGAGCGGTCGCCCTGGACGCCGGGCTCGGTGTACTCGATGACCAGCTCGACGGAGGCGGGCAGCTCGACGTAGAGCGCGGAGCCCTCGTACATCGCCACGACCGCCTCGAAGCCCTCGAGGAGGTAGTTGGCGGCGTCGCCGACCGTCTCGGGCGCGATGATGATCTGGTCGTAGGTCTCGGTGTCCATGAAGACGAAGTCGGTGCCGTCCTTGTAGGAGAACTGCATGCCGCGCTTGTCGACGTTGGCGGTCTCGACCTTCACGCCCGCGTTGAAGGTCTTGTCGACGACCTTCCCGGAGAGCACGTGCTTCAGCTTGGTGCGCACGAAGGCGGGGCCCTTGCCGGGCTTGACGTGCTGGAACTCGACTACGGTCCAGAGCTGGCCGCTGTCGAGCTTGAGCACGAGGCCGTTCTTGAGGTCGTTCGTGGTGGCCACGGTTGCGGAATCTCCTGAAAGTGCTGCTTCGGGGACCGAGGAGGGCACGCGCCCGTCACAGGGCGAGCAGTTCCTTGGTCGTGATGGTGAGTAGCTCGGGCCCGCCGTCCGCCAGTGGACGTACGACGAGTGTGTCGTCGATGCGGACACCGCCGCGGCCCGGAAGGTGGACCCCCGGTTCGACGGTGACCGGCACGCAAGCGTCCAGTTTACCCATGGCCGCAGGTGACAGCCGAGGGTCCTCGTCGATTTCCAGACCCACGCCGTGTCCCGACCACTGTGCCAGACCCTCCGCGTGGCCGGCGGCGGTGAGCGGGCTCCGGGTCGCGTGGTCGACGTCTCGGCAGGCCACACCGGGTGCGAGCGCCTCGCGGCCGGCCCGCTGGGCGGCGAACACCAGCTCGTAGAGGTCGATCTGCCAGGCTGCTGGAGCGGTGCCGATGACGAACGTACGGCCGACTTCGCAGCGGTAGCCGCGGTAGCGGGCGCCGAGCCGGACGGTCAGGAAGTCGCCCTCCTCGACGCGGCGGTCGGTCGGCACGTGCCGGGGCGCGCCGGAGTTCGGCCCGGTGCCGACGGAGGTGCGGAAGGCGGGGCCCTCGGCGCCGTGGTCGACCAGGCGGCGCTCCAGCTCCAAGGCGAGGTGCCGTTCGGTGCGGCCGACCAGGATCGACTCCAGCAGCTCGCCGAGGGCCTGGTCGGCGATCTCCGCGGCGATCCTGAGGTTGGCGATCTCGTGCTCGTCCTTGACCAGCCGGAGCTGTTCGACGGCGCCGCCGAGGTCGGACAGCGGGAGCGCGCCGACGACCGAGCTGATCGCGCGGTGCCGGGTCACCGTCAGGTGGTGCTCCTCGACGGCGAGGGAGTCGGCGCGCTGCTCGCGGGCCAGGTCGGCGGCGGCCACCGCCGCGTCGCCGTCCGGCGTCGCCAGCACCACCGCGCGCAGGTCGCCGGGCAGCGGTTCGTCGCGGTCGTCCTGCGGCGGTGTGAGGTGCACCAGCGCGTCGTCGTCCGGGCCGATCAGCAGCGCCGCGCCCTGCGGCGCGCAGCCGGTCAGGTAGCGGATGTTCGCGGGACGGGTCACCAGCGCGGCGGACGCGCCGTTCGCCGCGCACCGGTCGCGCAGCCGTGCTCTGCGTGCTGCGTGCACCTCGGACATGTGGCGAGCGTATGGGCGCGTCGGCGGCCCGGCTTCCTGAGCGCGTCCACCCGTGGCGCCGGGCCGCCGGCCGCGCCCGTACCGCCGAAGGCTCGCCTGCCGCGTGAGCCCGTACGCGGGCCGCTCGCCCGCCGCCGCCGGATCGTGCGGACGGGCTACCAGATGGGCGGGCCCTGGGCGCTGCGGGCCACGACGCGGTCGAGGGCGGCGGCGGCGGAGACCACGTCGAGCTGGGAGTTGTCGATGATGGGCAGGCCCGAGCCGTACCAGCCCGCCATACGGCCGTGGATCCGGGCGACTTCCTCGTCCGACAGGCGGCGGTTGCCGGTGCGCTCCGCGTTGCGGGTCAGGACGACGTCCAGTCCCGGGAGCAGGACGACGGGGAGCAGGCCGGGCCCGACGTGCCGCTTCCAGCCGCCGAGGCCGACGGCGGGGCGGTCGGGGAAGACGGCGTCGTCGATGATGCAGGAGACGCCGTTGGCCAGGAAATTACGGGCGGCGAAGCCGCAGGTGCGGCGGGCCAGCCGGTACTGCGCCTCGGAGTGCTCGTTCCACCCCGCCTGCGGGTCGGCGAAACCGGCCCGCACCCATTCGCGTACGTCGTCCAGGCTGATGTGCGCGGTCGGCGCGCCGCGGTGGTCGGCCCAGTGCCGCGCGATCGTCGTCTTGCCCGCCCCCGCCGCGCCGATCAGCAGCACGGCTATCGGGCCGTGCGAGGCGCCGGACAGCGAGCCGTTGCCGTGCGGCGCCGGGACCTGCACGGGCGCGGGCGACGACAACGGGAAGTGCCCCGTACTGACGCCCGTCCCCTGGGGCGGGGTGGGGCCACCGGGCTGCGGCGCCCCCACAGCGTGCTGCATCTCGCCCCACTCCATCCCGTACGGAGGACCAGCTTCTTGAACCGGCCGGTAACGAACCCGTTCGACACGGAACGGTACAGCCCCTGACGGCCGTTGTGTGAACGAGCCGCGCTCCTCCAGGGTGCCCCGCTAGGAGCCGCCGTCCTCCGCGAGGGCGCGCAGCGCCAGCCGGTACGAGCCGATGCCGAATCCGGCGACCGTACCGGAGGCGACGGCGGCCACGACGGAGTTGTGCCGGAACGCCTCGCGCGCGTACGGGTTGGAGATGTGCACCTCGATCAGCGGCGCGGTCCGCTGCGCGGCGGCGTCGCGCAGCGCGTAGGAGTAGTGCGTGAAGGCGCCGGGGTTGAGGACGACGGGAATCCGGCCGTCGGCCGCCTCGTGCAGCCAGCCGATCAGCTCCGCCTCGTCGTTGGTCTCGCGGACCTCGACGTCGAAGCCCAGCTCGGCGCCGAGCTTGGTGCACTCCTCGACCAGACCGGCGTACGAGGTCGCGCCGTAGACGTCGGGCTCGCGGGAGCCGAGGCGCCCGAGGTTGGGGCCGTTGAGCACCAGGACGCGGGTGGTCACGCGGAGACCTCCCCGTAGGCGGCGAGCAGGACGGCCGGGTCGGGGCCCTCCAGCACGGTCGGCTTGGCGAGTCCGTCGAGGACGATGAAGCGCAGCATGTCGCCGCGGGACTTCTTGTCGACCTTCATGGTCTCCACCAGCTTCGGCCACTGGTCGCCGCGGTAGGTCAGCGGCAGTCCGACGGACTCCAGGACGGCGCGGTGCCGGTCGGCGGTCGCGTCGTCCAACCGCCCGGCCAGGCGGCCGAGTTCGGCGGCGAAGACCATGCCGACGGAGACGGCGGCGCCGTGCCGCCAGTTGTAGCGCTCGTTCTTCTCGATCGCGTGCGCCAGCGTGTGGCCGTAGTTGAGGATCTCGCGGAGGCCGGACTCCTTGAGGTCGGCGGAGACGACCTCGGCCTTGACCCGGATGGCGCGTTCGATCAGCTCGCCGGTGTGCGGGCCCTCCGGGCCGCGGGCGGCGGCCGGGTCGGACTCGATCAGATCGAGGATGCCGGGGTCGGCGATGAACCCGGCCTTGATGATCTCGGCGAGGCCGCTGACGTAGTCGTTGACCGGCAGCGAGGCGAGCGCGGCGAGGTCGCAGAGGACTCCGGCGGGCGGGTGGAAGGCGCCGACAAGATTCTTGCCCTCCGCGGTGTTGATGCCGGTCTTGCCGCCGACGGCCGCGTCGACCATGCCGAGCACGGTGGTGGGCACGGCGATCCAGCGCACTCCGCGCAGCCAGGTCGCGGCCACGAAACCGGCCAGGTCGGTGGTGGCGCCGCCGCCGACGCCGACGATCACGTCGGTGCGGGTGAAGCCGGTCTGGCCGAGCGCCTTCCAGCAGTAGGCGGCGACCTCGGCGGTCTTGGCCTCCTCGGCGTTCGGGAGCTGGATGGCGATGGCCTCGAAGCCCTGCTCCGCGAGGTCCTCACGGATCGCCTCGCCGGTCCCGGCCAGCGCCTCGGGGTGCAGGACGGCCACCCGGCGCGCCTTGGGCCCGATCAGTCCCGGCAGTTCGCCGAGGAGCTGGTGACCGACCAGCACCTCGTACGCCTCGGTGCCCGCCGTGGCACCGACCTGGATACGGGTGGGGGGCGCCACCGCGTCGTTCTCGCTCATGCGTCCTTCAGTTGGAGTGCGTCGAGGACGGCCTCGGCCACGTCCTCGGGGGTGCGGTCGTCGGTGCTGACCACGGCGCGGGCGATCTCCGTGTACAGCGGGCGGCGTACGTCCATCAGCTCGCGCCACTGCTGGCGCGGGTTGACCGCGAGCAGCGGGCGCGGCGCGTCCAGGCCGACGCGGCGGACGGCCTGGTGCAGGCCGACGTCGAGGAAGACCACCGGCAGACCGGCCAGCAGGTCGCGGGTGGGGCCGTCCATGACGGCGCCGCCGCCCAGCGACAGCACGCCCTCGTGCTCGGCGACGGCGGTGCGGACCGCGGCGCGTTCCAGCTCGCGGAAGCGCGGCTCGCCGTCGTCGATGAAGATCTCGGGGATCGGCTTGCCCGCGACGGCCTCCACATCGGCGTCGGTGTCGCGGTACGTGGTGCCCAGCCGGTCGGCGAGCGCGCGGCCGACGGTGGTCTTGCCCGCTCCGGGCGGGCCGACGAGGACGATCGCCGGGCCGGTCACTTGATCGCCAGGTTGTCGAGGAAGCCGCGGACGCTGCGCCGGGTCTGTACGACCGAGTCGCCGCCGAACTTCTCGGCGACCGCGTCGGCCAGCACCAGGGCGACCATCGCCTCGGCGACGATGCCCGCCGCGGGCACCGCGCACACGTCGGAGCGCTGATGGTGGGCCTGGGCGACCTCGCCGGTGGTGACGTCGATGGTGGCGAGTGCGCGGGGCACGGTGGCGATCGGCTTCATCGCGGCGCGGACCCGCAGCACCTCTCCGGTGCTCATGCCGCCCTCGGTGCCGCCGGACCTGCCGGAGGCGCGCCGGACGCCGTCGGGGCCCGGCACGATCTCGTCGTGCGCCTTGGAGCCGGGCACCCGGGCCAGGTCGAAGCCGTCGCCGACCTCGACGCCCTTGATCGCCTGGATGCCCATCAGCGCGGCGGCCAGCCGTGCGTCGAGCCTGCGGTCCCAGTGCACGTGCGAACCGAGGCCGACCGGCACTCCGTACGCCAGCACTTCCACGACGCCGCCGAGCGTGTCGCCGTCCTTGTGGGCCTGGTCGATCTCCGCGACCATCGCCTTGCTCGCGTCCGCGTCCAGGCAGCGCACCGGGTCCGCGTCCAGCCGCTCCTCGTCGCCGGGCACCGGCACCACGCCGTAGGGCGCCTTCGCCCCGGCCAGTTCCACCACGTGCGAGACGATCTCGATGCCCGCGGTCTCCTTCAGGTACGACCGCGCGACCGCGCCCAGCGCCACCCGCGCCGCGGTCTCCCGCGCGCTGGCCCGCTCCAGCACCGGCCGCGCCTCGTCCAGGTCGTACTTCTGCATTCCCGCCAGGTCCGCGTGGCCGGGTCGCGGCCGGGTCAGCGGCGCGTTGCGGGCCAGGCCCGCCAGGATCTCCGGGTCCACCGGGTCGGCCGACATGACCTGTTCCCACTTGGGCCACTCGGTGTTGCCCACCATCACGGCCACCGGGCTGCCCATGGTGAGGCCGTGCCGTACGCCGCCCAGGAAGGTCACCTCGTCGCGCTCGAACTTCATCCGCGCCCCGCGCCCGTATCCCAGCCGCCGCCGCGCCAGCGCGTCCGCCACCAACTCCGTGGTGACCGGCACCCCGGACGGCAGCCCCTCCAACGTCGCGACGAGTGCGGGTCCGTGCGACTCCCCCGCGGTCAGCCAGCGCAACCTGCTCAACGGTGCTCCCTCGATGTGCGCGTCCCGGTCCGGCCGCCCCCGAGCAACGGCGTGCCGTCCTGTCCCCCGATCCTCCCACGCCGACGTGCCGTGCCCCGACACGGTCCACCGTGCGGACAGCGACCGGCCGGAACCGTCACCCCCGCGGCAGCGCGGCCTCGCCCGCCGCGCGCATGGCCGCGAGGGGGGCGGGGGCGTGGCCGGTGTACTGCTCGATCTGGAGGACGGCCTGGTGGACCAGGAGGTCGAGGCCGCCGACGACCGGGGCGTCGCGGCGGGACCAGGCGGCGGCCAGCGGGGTGGGCCAGGGGTCGTAGAGGACGTCGAAGAGGGCGCCGGGGGCGGGCGGGACGGCGGCGGCGAGGTGGTCGGCGGCGCCGGCCGGGGTGGTGGCGATGACCAGCGGCTCGTCGAGGGCCTTGGCGGCGTCGGCCCAGTCGGCGACGCGCACGGCGACACCGAGGCGGTCGCCCCACTGCCGCATCTCGGCGGCGCGCGCCGGGCCGCGCACGTACGCGGTGACCTCGGCCGTGCCGAGCCGCGCGAGCGCGGCCAGCGCGGAGGAGGCGGTGGCCCCGGCGCCGAGGACCGCCGCGGACGGCGCGGAGGTGATGCCGCGCTCCCGCAGGGCGGCGAGCATGCCGGGGATATCGGTGTTGTCGCCCCTGCGGCGGCCGTCGGGGCCGAGCACGACCGTGTTGACGGCCTCCACGGACGCGGCCGTCTCGGTGATCTCGTCCAGCAGCGGGATCACGGCCCGCTTGAGCGGCATCGTCAGCGACAGACCGCGCCAGACGGCGGGGTCGAGGCCGCCGATGAAGCCGGGCAGCGCGGCCTCGTCGACCTCGAAGCGGTCGTAGCGCCACTCGTCGGCGAGGCCCATCGCCTCGAACGCGGCCCGGTGCAGCACCGGGGAGAGCGAGTGCGCGATGGGTGACCCGAGCACCGCCGCACGGCGGGTGCCCGGGTGTCCGGTCGTGTCCACGGAAGAAGTGCCCCGGTCCTACTGGCTGTTGTACTGGTCGTAGAGCTTCTGGAACTCGGCGTGCGTCGAGGTGAACTTGGTCGTCTTGCCGTCCAGCGAGATGAAGTAGTACCAGTTCCCGCTGTCGGGGTTCATCGCCGCCTTCAGCGCGTCGACGCCCGGGTTGCCGATCGGCCCCGGCGGCAGGCCCTTGTACTTGTACGTGTTGTACGGGTCGTCCAGGGACTTGATCTTGGCGAGGCTGATGTTCGTGGCGCTGGTGTTCTTGATGTAGTTGTACGTCGAGTCGAACTGGAGCAGTCCGAAGGTCTCCTTGTTGGTGGGGACCATCCGGTTGTAGACGACCTTGGCCATCTTGCGGAAGTCGTCGTCGGTCTTGCCCTCGGCCTGCACCAGGCTGGCGACGGTGAGCAGTTGCAGCGGCGAGCTGAGATTCTGCTTCTTCGCCTCGGCGACCATGTCGAACTGGGCGTACTGCTTCTTCGCCTCGCCGACCATCTCGCGCAGCAGCGCTTCGGGCTTCATGCCCTTGGCGACGCCGTAGCGGGACGGGAAGAGGAAACCTTCCAGCGGGTCCTTCACCTTGGAGCTGGTGTCCGCCCAGTCCGGCAGTCCGAGGTTCTTGGCCTGGTCGTGCGCGACCTTCTTCGTGCTGCCCGCGGAGAGGCCGAGGCGCTTGTCGATGGCGTCGTAGATCTGCGCGTCGCGCATGCCCTCGGCGATGATCATCGCGTTCTGGGACTTGGGGTCGAGCATCATCGTGACGGCCGAGGCCGCCGACATCTGCTTGTTGAGGACGTAGACGCCCGCCTGGATGAACTGGCCCTTGGGGTTCTTGCGGGCCGCGGCGGTGAAGGCGTCGACGCTCTTGACCACACCGTCGGACTTGAGGATGTTGCCCATGGTGGTGATCGTCGAGCCCTTGGGGATCTCGACCTGGACCTCGCCCGCGCCGTTGCCCGAGTAGTCGGGGGCCGGGCCGAAGCGGTCCTGGTAGAAGTTGTAGCCGAAGTAACCGACGCCGCCGAGGCCGCCGCCCAGGACGACCAGGACGACCAGGCACGCGCAGCCGCTGCGGCGCTTCTTGCCGCCCTTGGCGGGGGCCGACTTGCCCGCGCGCCTGCCGCCGCCGCTCGTGGTGGTGGTCGCGGGGGCGTCGTCATCGTCGTCGTCGTCGCGGCCGGAGAAGAAGGCGTGCTCGCGCGGGTCGTCGTCCTCCCCCGCGTCCCAGTCGCCGGTGTTGCCCGGAGCCGTCCGCAGCGGGCGCGCGCCCGGCTCCTGCGGGTGACCGTCCTGCGCACCCTGGACGCCTTGCGTGCCCTGCGCCGGGCCCTGGCCCTGTGGCTGACCCTGGCCGTGCAGCGGCGCCTGCGGCTGGCCCTGCCCCGGAGCGCCCTGATTCAGACCGCCCTGTCCCGGACCGCCCGGCCCCTGCCCGGGCCCCTGGCCCTGGAACGGCGCCTGCGGCTGCTGCCGGTACTGGGGCTGCTGCGGCGGCGGGTAGCCGTTCTGCCCGTAGAAGTCGGGCTGCGGGCCGCCCGCGTACGGATCCTGCGGCTGGTGCCCGCCATACGGGTCCTGGTGGCCGTATCCGCCGACCGAGTGGGAGCCGGTGTCGTAGCCGTCGTACTGCGCCTGCGGGTACTGCTGCTGTTGAGGGTGCTGCTGGGGGTGCTGCTGGGGCTGGTACTGCCCCTGCGGGTGCTGCGGCTGCTGCTGCGGGTACCCCTGCTGCTCGTACTGCTGCGGGGTCTGGGGGTACTGCTGGCCGCCCTGCTGCTGCGGGTACTGCTGCTGGTGCTGACCGGTGGCGTAGGGGTCGTACTCCGCCTGCGGGTACGGCACCTGCTGCTGCGGCGGGTAGGGCTGCTGCGCCTGGTCGTAGCCGTCACCGAAGAGCGGGTCCTCGGGATGCCACGGTTCGGAGCCGGCGCCCCGGCCATAGTCAGTCATCGGTCCCCTTGGTACGCGGTCTGCAACCGGCTTGCCGACCCTGTGAAACGGGCGGCGCCCGAGGGGCGCCGCCGTGTCGCGCGAGACGTTACCGTATCGCGATCAGATGACCACTTCGACGCTCTCGCCCGGAGCTTTACCCGACACCCGTTCGGTCTCCAGCGCACTTTGCAAAATAATGACCGCGGCAGCCTGATCCACTACGGAGCGTCCCTTTTTCGCCTTCACTCCGGAGGCGCGGAGCCCTTGCGTGGCCGTGACCGTACTCATGCGTTCGTCCACCAGGCGCACCGGAACCGGCGAGATGACTTTCGCCACATGCTGGGCGAAGCCGCGGACCTTGGCCGCCGCCGGGCCCTCGCCCCCGTTGAGGGAGCGCGGCAGCCCGACGACGACCTCGATCGGCTCGTACTCCGCCACGATCGCGGCGAGCCGCCGCAGCGCCGCGGGCACGTCCCGGCCGGGCACCGTCTCGACCGGCGTGGCGAGGATTCCGTCGGGGTCGCACGAGGCGACCCCGATGCGGGCGTCCCCGACATCCACCGCGATCCTCCGGCCCCTCCTCATGCCGCCTTCCCGCCCCGGGCGGCTCGGATCCGGCGAACCGTCCGTCACGCCTTCTCGCCCACCAGGCGCTGGACGGCCTCGACGGCGTCCTGGACCGCGGCCGGGTTCTGGCCGCCGCCCTGGGCCACGTCGTCCTTGCCGCCGCCTCCGCCGCCGAGGGTCTTGGCGGCGGTGCGGACCAGCTCGCCGGCCTTGATGCCGCGCTCGCGGGCGGCCTCGTTGGTGGCGATGACGGTCAGCGGGCGGCCGTTGGCGACGGTGAAGAGGGCGACGACGCCGGGGCGTCCGCCGCCGATCCGCTGGCGGACGTCGAGGACGAGCTTGCGCAGGTCGTCGGCGCCGGTGCCCTCGGGGACGGTACCGGCGACCAGGGCGACGCCCTTGATGTCGGCGGCGCTCTCGGCGAGCCCTGCGGCGGCCTGGAGGACCTTCTCCGCGCGGAAGCGCTCGATCTCCTTCTCGGCGTCCTTGAGCTTGGCGAGCATCCCGGAGATCTTGTCGGGCAGCTCCTCGGGGCGGCCCTTGACCAGCTCGGTGAGCTGGGCGACGACCGTGTGCTCGCGGGCGAGGAAGTGGTAGGCGTCCACGCCGACGAGGGCTTCGACCCGGCGCACGCCGGAGCCGATCGAGGACTCGCCGAGCAGTTTCACCAGGCCGAGCTGCGCGGTGTTGTGCACATGGGTGCCGCCGCACAGCTCCTTGGAGAAGTCGCCGATGGTGACGACCCGGACCCGCTCGCCGTACTTCTCGCCGAATTCGGCGATGGCGCCCTGCCTCTTGGCCTCGGCGATCGGCAGGACCTCGGCGGTGACGTCCAGTTCGCGGGCGAGCACCTCGTTGATCTTCTGCTCGACGTCGGTGAGGACGGTGCCGGGGACGGCGGCCGGGGAGCCGAAGTCGAAGCGGAAGCGGCCGGGGGCGTTCTCGGAACCGGCCTGGGCGGCCGTCGGGCCGAGGGCGTCGCGCAGCGCCTGGTGGGTCAGGTGGGTGGCGCTGTGGGCGCGGGCGATGGCGCGGCGGCGTACGAGGTCGATCTGGGCCAGCACCCCGGCCCCGACGGTGACCTCGCCGACCTGGACGACGCCCTTGTGCACGCTGACGCCGGGCACCGGCTGCTGGACGTCGCGGATCTCGATCACCGCGCCGTTGTCGGCGCGGATGCGGCCGGTGTCGGCGAGCTGGCCGCCGCCCTCGGCGTAGAACGGGGTGCGGTCGAGCACCACTTCGATCTCGTCGCCCTCGGTGGCGGCGGGCGACGGGACGCCGTCGACCAGCAGGCCGACGACGGTGGCCTCGTTGTGGTTCTGGGTGTAGCCGGTGAATTCGGTGCTGCCGGAGCGGTCGGCGACCTCGCGGTAGGCGGACAGGTCGGCGTGGCCGGTCTTCTTGGCGCGGGCGTCGGCCTTGGCGCGGTCCCGCTGCTCCTTCATCAGGCGGCGGAAGCCCTCCTCGTCCACCGACAGGCCCTGTTCCGAGGCCATTTCGAGGGTGAGGTCGATCGGGAAGCCCCAGGTGTCGTGGAGCAGGAACGCCTTGTCGCCGGGGAGCACGCTGCCGCCGGCCGACTTGGTCTCGGTGATGGCGGTGTCGAGGATGTTGGTGCCGCCGCTGAGGGCCTTGAGGAAGGCGGTCTCCTCGGCGATGGCGACCGTCTCGATCCGCTTGCGGTCCGAGATCAGCTCCGGGTACTGCTCGCCCATGGTCTTGATGACGACGTCGGCCAGTTCGGCGACGACCGGTCCGGTGGCGCCCATCAGCCGCATATTGCGGATGGCGCGGCGCATGATGCGGCGCAGGACGTAGCCGCGCCCCTCGTTGCCCGGGGTGACGCCGTCGCCGATCAGCATCACGGAGGTGCGGATGTGGTCGGCGACCACGCGCAGCGACACGTCGGTGTCGTGGGCCTGGCCGTAGCGCACGCCGGTCAGTTCGGTGGCGCGGTCCATGACGACGCGCAGGGTGTCGGTCTCGTACATGTTCTGCACGCCCTGCAGGATCATCGCGAGGCGTTCGAGGCCGAGGCCGGTGTCGATGTTCTTGCTGGGCAGGTCGCCGAGGATCGGGAAGCTCTCCTTGCCCTCACCGGCGCCGCGTACGTACTGCATGAAGACCAGGTTCCAGATCTCCACGTACCGCTCGTCGTTGACGGCGGGGCCGCCCTCGACGCCGAACTCGGGGCCGCGGTCGTAGTTGATCTCGGAGCAGGGGCCGCAGGGTCCGGGGACGCCCATGGACCAGAAGTTGGGGCCCATGCCGAGGCGCTGGATGCGCTCGGCGGGGACGCCGATGACGTCGCGCCAGATCTGCTCGGCCTCGTCGTCCTCCTGGTAGACGGTGATCCAGAGCCGGTCGGCCTCCAGGCCGTAGCCACCGTCCTCCAGGGAGCCGGTGAGCAGCTCCCAGGCGTACTTGATGGCGCCTTCCTTGAAGTAGTCGCCGAAGGAGAAGTTGCCGCACATCTGGAAGAACGTGCCGTGCCTGGTGGTCTTGCCGACCTCTTCGATGTCCGGGGTGCGGACGCACTTCTGCACGCTGGTGGCGCGGTCGAAGGGCGGCTTGACCTCACCGAGGAAGTACGGCTTGAACGGGACCATGCCCGCCGGGACCAGCAGCAGAGTCGGGTCGTCCGCGATGAGCGACGCCGAAGGGACAACGGTGTGCCCGCGCTCCTCGAAGAAGCGCAGCCAGCGGCGGCGGATTTCTGCCGACTCCATCAGTGTTCGTCCTTCCGGTTGTACGCAATGCTCCGGCGCGGTGCCGGGAGTTCGGACGGGATTTCGGATTGCGGGGCGCTGCCGGTGAGGCCGAGCGCGTCCTGGAGTTCGCTCTCGCGCTGCGTCATGCCCGCCCGTACGTCCTGGGCGAACACCCGCAGCCGCGCGCCGGTCTCCAGCGCGCGGTCGGCCGCGGTCGCCGCGAGGCTCTCCGGCGTGAGGCGGCGCAGCGCCCGGTTGACCTTGGTGGTGGCCCAGACGCCGGTGGCGGCGCCGGTGACGAACCAGAACATACGGCGGAACATGTGGCCTCAGTCCTTCGAGCGGTTGCGACGGCCGCCGCGCCGGGCGGCGGGGAGCACCTTGCCTGCCTTGACGGTCCTGGCACGGGAGCGGCCGGTGCCCGCCGCGCCGTTGGCCGCCGCGCCCGCGCCCGCTCCGCCGGAGGTCCGCAGGCCGACCGCGCGCCGTACGCCGTAGCTGAAGGCGGCGACCTTCACCAGGGGTCCGCCGAAGGCCGACGCGACGGTGGAGGAGAGCGCGGAGGCGTTGGCCGTCACCTCGGCGACCTCCGCGGTGATGGTGTCGACCCGGTCGAGCTGGCTGTGGGCGGTGCGCAGCGCGTCGGAGGCGTCGCCGAGCAGCGGTACGGCCTGCTCGGTGATGCCTGCCACGAGTTCACTGGTCCGCTTGAGCGTCTGGGCGAGCCTGACCAGCGCGACGGCCAGGAACGACACCAGGATCGCCCAGAAGACCGCCACGATGAGGCCAGCCACCTCTGCACCGGACACGTTGCTCCGCTCCCTCACCGTCGGCATCTCACGGACACTTCGCCGCGCTGTTTCGGCCGCTTCTCACGGCTGCTTCCCGCGACCGCTTCCTCGGCCGCTCCTCACGACCGCGGTCCGCGGCTGGTTTTCACCACGACATCGGCCTCCGACCCTATCGCGCCGGGCCTGCGCGTCCGTACCGCATTACGCGCGCGCCGGGGCTGTCCCACAACCGGGCAAGCGCGGGCGTTATACCACTACTCGGCGACGGGATTGTACGGTCCGCGCACAGTCAAGTACGCTCCGTACACCATGGAGACTGTGGGTAACCTCCCCGCCGAGCTGACCGGCTTCGTCGGCAGGACGTCCGAACTCGCGGCGCTCGACGCGCTGTTGTCGCCGGCGGCGGAGTCCCGGCTGAGCACCGTGACCGGGGTCGGCGGGGTGGGCAAGACGCGGCTGGCGCTGCGGGCCGCCAGGCACGCGCAGGACCGTTTCCTCGGCGGCGTCTGGCTGGTCGACCTGTCCGGGCTCGGCGACGCGTCGCTGCTGGACCACGCGGTCGCGGAGGCGCTGCGGCTGGCGGACCACACCACCCGCTCGACTCGTTCGGTGCTGACCGAGCGGCTGGCCGGCCGCGAGCTGCTGCTGGTCTTCGACGGCTACGACCGGGTGCACGCCGAAGTGGCCTCCCTCGCCGCGGAGTTGCTGCGCCGCGCGCCGGGGTTGCGGGTGCTGGCGGCCGGCCGCAGGCCGCTGGGCATCACCGGGGAGCGGCTGCTGCCGCTGGCGCCGCTGCCCGCGCCGGACGCCCGCAGCGACGCCGTGCGGCTGTTCGCCGAGCGCGCCGCGGCCGTGCTGCCGGGCTTCACCGTGACACCGGCCAACAGCGGTCCCGTCCTGGAGCTGTGCGCCCGGCTCGACGGCCTTCCGCTCGCCCTCGAACTGGCGGCGGTCCGGCTGCGGGCGCTGTCGGTGGAGCAGGTGCTCGAACGGCTCGACGACCGCTTCCGGCTGCTGACCGGCGGCGACCCCACCGCGCCCGCCCGGCACCGCGCGCTGCGTACGGCGATCGGCTGGAGCCACGAATTGTGCACGCCGGGCCAGCGGCTGCTGTGGGCGCGGCTGTCGGTCTTCGCCGGACGGTTCGACCTGGACGCGGTGGAGTACGTGTGCGCGGGTCCCGACCTGGCCGAGGAGGACATCGTGGAGACGGTGTCCGCGCTGGTCGACCAGTCGGTGCTCAGCCGCGAGGAGGGCGCCGACGGTCTGGTGCGCTACCGGATGCTGGACACGGTCCGCGAGTACGGCGCGGGCTGGCTGGCCGCGCTCGGCGACGACGTACGGATGCGGCGGCGGCACCGCGACTGGTACCTGGGGCTGGCCACCTGGTGCGAGCTGGACTGGTTCAGCCCCCGGCAGTCGGAGGTGGCCGCGCGCGTCGAGGCCGAACTGCCCAATCTCCGGCTGGCGTTGGAGTTCAGTCTGGACGGCGCCGCGGACCGGCCGCCGGAGGACCCGGCCGTCGGCCAGTATCTGGCGGGCACCTTGTGGTTCTGCTGGGTCGGCTGCGGGCGGCTCGCGGAGGGCAGGCACTGGCTGGAGCGGGCCCTCGACCTCGCCGCGGGGCGCTCGGAGGCGCGCGCCAAGGCGATGTGGGTGTACGGCTATGTGACGCTGCTCCAGGGCGACTCGGTCACCGCGCTCGACGTGCTCCAGCAGTGCCGCAGCGAGGCCGAGGCGGCCGACAACGGCACGGCGATGGCGTACGCGGTCCACCGGCTGGGCTGCCTCGCGCTGGTCTCCGACGACATGCCGCGGGCCGAGCGGTTCATCGGGGACGCGCTGCTGCGCTACCGCCGGATCGGCGAACTCAACAGCAACGTCCTCATGGCGCAGGTCGAGTTGGCGATGGCGGTGGCCTTCCAGGGCGACCTGGACCAGGCGGTGACCCTCGCCGCGGAGGCCCGCGACATCTGCCACGACCACGGGGAGCGCTGGACGCTGGCCTACGCGCTCTACGTCCTCGGTTACGCCGCCTGGCTCGGCGGCGACCGCGCGGAGGCGCGGCGGCTGGCCGAGGAGGCGCTGGCCATCGACCACGCCTTCCGCGACCTGGTCGGCGCGGTGCTCGCCCTGGAGCTGCTGGCCCTCATCACCGAGGACGAGGGCGCCCCGCACGAGGCCGCGGTCCTCCAGGGCGCCGCGGGGCGCCTGTGGGCCTCGGTCGGCCTGCGCCTGTTCGGCTCCCGCTTCTTCAACGCCCCGCACGTGCTGTGCGAGGCGCGCGTGCGGGCGGCGCTGGGTGACGACGCCTACGCCGCCGCCCTGAGCGAAGGCGAGCGGTTCGGGCTGGACGCGGCGGTCCACCGCGCCCTCCACCGCCCGTCGCCCGCCGCCGCCACCCGCGAGCGTCCCGCCCGGAAGGCCCCCGCCAGGAGCGCGGCCCCCGCGGAGGTGGTCGCCCCCGAGTGAGGGGGACGGGGGCACTTCCCAGCGGCGGCTGAGGGACGCGTTACACGACCGACCACGACGGCGGCGGCGTCACCGCCGGCCCCGGGGGCCGCTTGCCACCGGCCGGTTGACCGGGGCCCCGGGGGGCGACCGCCTCCCGTACGGAGCGCGGTGCCCCACCTCGGCGACCTCCCCGGAGGGGGTCAGCGGGCGTAGTACTCGACGACGAGCTGCTCGTCGCAGATGACGGGGATCTCGTTGCGGTTGGGGTCCCGGTCCAGGCGGAAGGCGAGGGCCTGGAGGTTGGTCTGGAGGTAGCGAGGGGCCTCGCCCTCACCGGCCCAGCCGCCTTCGCGGGCGACGATGAACGGCGTCTTCTCGCGGGAGCGCTCGCGGACGGTCACGACGTCGTCCGGGCTGACCCGGAAGGACGGCTTGTCGACCTTCCGGCCGTTGACCTCGATGTGGCCGTGCACGACCATCTGGCGGGACTGGTAGATCGTCCGGGCCAGACCGGCACGGAGCACGAGGGCGTCCAGACGCCGCTCCAGCTCGATGATCAGGGCCTCGCCGGTCCGCTTGCCGGAGACCTTCTTGGCGCGGTCGTACGCGCGCTGCATCTGCCGCTCGCTGATGTCGTACTGCGCGCGCAGCCGCTGCTTCTCCAGCAGCCGGGTCTTGTAGTCGCTGTTCTGCTTGCGACCGCGACCGTGCTCACCGGGCGGGTAGGGGCGGGCCTCGAAGTACTTGACCGCCTTGGGGGTGAGCGCGATGCCCAGCGCCCGGGACTTCTTGACCTTGGGACGCGACTGATTCACGTGCGTGGAACCTCCGTGTAAATTAGGTAAGGCTTACCTTAGCTGAGGAGAACGCATGTTTCGACCCGGGAACCCCATGCCTGGCGTACCAGCACATGGTCAGCCGCGTCCCGAAGTGGAAGAAGCGCCCCGGCTGCCCTCGGCAGCCGAACGCGCGCGAACTCTCGTCGAGAATAACTCGTCCGCCGTCGTGACGATTCCCGGCCTGGCCACGGCCGGATCCGACGTCATGACCCCGGTGCGCCGCTCCGTGGGGCCCACCGGCGACGTGTTCCTGCTGTTCCCCGACGAATCCCCCGCCGTGCGCGTGGTGCGGGCCGCGGGCGGCGAGGAGATCGAGGCTGTGCTGGAGATCACGGATGTGGCGCCGGTCGCGGTGCCGCACCGGATCCGCGGCAGGGCCTGGGTCGCGGGCTGGCTGACACCCGTCCCCGGCGGCGCGATGGAGTCCGGTACGACACTGCTCCGCCTGGAGACCGGCGAGATCTCGCTGGACGACCTGTGGGGCGCCGCCCTGGTCGAGCCCGACGAGTTCGCCGACGCCGCCGCCGACCCGCTCGCCGAGTACGAGAGCGAACTGCTCCAGCACCTCGCCGCCGCCCACAGCGCCCAGGTGGGTCTGCTGTGCGCCCTCGTCGGCCGCCGCGAGGCGTCCTGCGACGGCGCCTTCGCGGGCTCGCGCCCGACGCTGAGCGCCGTGCCGCTGGCGCTCGACCGCTTCGGGCTGCGCGTGCGCTTCACCGGCGACAACAGCGTCTTCGACGCCCGCTTCGACTTCCCCGAACCCGTCCGCGACCGCGACGGGCTGCGCCGCTCGATGCACGCCCTCTTCGACGCGGCCCGCGACTGCTGATCCGGGGATGTGTCAGTCCGAGGCCGGGGCCTCGCCCGCGAGCCGGGCGCGGACCCGGTCCAGGACGTCCGCGTAACGGGCCTCCGTGCCGTGCCGGGTCGGCTCGTAGTAGCGGCGGTCGCGCAGTTCGTCCGGCGCGTACTGCTGCGCGGCGATGCCGCCGGGCACGTCGTGCGGGTAGACGTACCCCTGGGCGTGGCCGAGCTTGGCGGCGCCCTTGTAGTGGCCGTCGCGCAGGTGCGCGGGCACGGGTCCGGCCTTGCCCGCCCGTACGTCCGCCAGCGCCGCGCCGATCGCGGTGGTGGCCGCGTTGGACTTCGGCGCGAGCGCCAGCGCGATGGTGGCGTGGCTGAGGGTCAGCGCGGCCTCGGGGAAGCCGATCATGGCGACGGCCTGGGCGGCGGCGACGGCGGTGGGCAGGGCGGTGGGGTCGGCGAGGCCGATGTCCTCGCTGGCGGAGATCATCAGGCGCCGCGCGATGAAACGCGGGTCCTCGCCCGCGTCGATCATGCGGGCGAGGTAGTGCAGGGCGGCGTCCACGTCGGAGCCGCGGATGGACTTGATGAGGGCGCTGGCCACGTCGTAGTGCTGGTCGCCGTCGCGGTCGTAGCGCACGGCGGCCCGGTCGACGGACTCTTCGAGGGTGGCCAGGGTGAGCGTGTCCTCGCCCTTGTCCAGGGCGGAGCCCGCGCCCGCCTCCAGAGCGGTCAGGGCGCGCCGCGCGTCGCCGCCGGCGATCCGCAGCAGGTGCTCCTCCGCGTCGTCCGGCAGGGTCACCGCGCCGCCCAGACCGCGCTCGTCGGTCACCGCGCGGCGCAGCACACCGCGCAGGTCGTCGTCGGTGAGCGGTTCGAGGGTGAGCAGCAGGGAGCGGGACAGCAGCGGCGAGATGATCGAGAAGTACGGGTTCTCCGTGGTGGCCGCGATCAGGGTGACCCAGCGGTTCTCGACGGCGGGCAGCAGGGAGTCCTGCTGGGCCTTGCTGAAGCGGTGGATCTCGTCCAGGAACAGCACGGTCTCGCGCTGGTACCCGCCCGCCTGGCGCTTGGCGCTCTCGATGACCGCGCGGACCTCCTTGACGCCCGCGGTGATCGCCGAGAGTTCGACGAAGCGCTTGTCGGTGGCCTTGCTGACCACGTACGCCAGCGTGGTCTTCCCGGTGCCGGGCGGCCCCCACAGGATCACCGAGGACGCGCCCGCCGGTCCCCCGCCGTCGGCCACCAGGCGGCGCAGCGGGGAGCCGGGGCGCAGCAGGTGCTGCTGGCCGACGACCTCGTCGAGGGTACGGGGCCGCATCCGTACGGCGAGCGGGCTGCTGCCCGGATCCCGCTCGTGACGGTCCTCTGCGGCTGCGGTGAACAGATCTGGCTCCACTCCGGCAGCCTATGCGCTGGGTGTGACAGCCCGGTCGGCGGCGGCGGCGAGCAGGGCGTGGACCAGGCGCAGGTCGGTGCCGTTCTCGGGGTGCCACTGCACGCCGAGGGCGAAGCGTTCGCCGGGCGCCTCGACGGCCTCGACGGTGCCGTCGTCGGCGTGCGCGGCGGCGGTGAGACCGTCGCCGAAGCGGTCGACGGCCTGGTGGTGGTAGGTGGGCACGTCCTGGGGGCCCGGCAGCACGCGGGCCAGCAGGGTGCCGGGCACGGGCGTGACGCGGTGCTCGCCGAAGACGCCGGGCCCGGGGGCGTGGGCGTCGTGGCCGACGCGGTCCGGCAGGTGCTGGACGAGCGTGCCGCCGTACAGCACGTTCATGAGCTGCATGCCGCGGCAGATCCCGAGGACGGGGACGGCCGCGTCCAGCGCGGCGCGCAGGACGGCCGACTCCCAGCCGTCGCGCTCCGGTGCGGGCGGCCCGGTGCGCGGGTGCCGTGGTGCGCCGTAGTGCTCGGGCGCGATGTCGGGGCCGCCCGCCACGATCACCGCGTCCATCCGCGCGACGGCCGCCGGTGCGCGCTCGGCCGCGTCGGGCGGCAGCAGGACGGCGACGGCGCCCGCGGCCTGCACCAGGCGCGGGTAGACGGCGGGCAGCAGGACGGCGGAGGTGTCCCACAGCCCCCAGCGCGCCCGCTCCAGATAGGTGGTGACCCCCACCAGCAGCGTCCTCGGCACCGTCCCCGTCCTCCCGCGTCGGCCAATGGTCCGGACTCGTACCTTAACCGGCGCGATCTTCCGCCCCGGTGCTAGGGCGTGTCCGTAAAGTCTCGTCGTCCGCCCGGAGGGCGGGGCTGGCGGTGTCTGGTGCGTGCGATCGGCAATGGCGGTGGGGGTGCCCCCGGACGAAGTCTGGGGGAGGCCGTCCTCATAGTGGGCCTATTCGGATGAGCCCGACAACGCAGCGAGCGTGCGTGCCAGGCGCCGCCAGCCAGACGAGACTTTACGGACACGCCCTAGGACAGAAAGCCCCGCAGTAGTGACGCCGTGCCCGCGAGGTGCTGCCGCATCGTCTGCCGCGCCCGCGTTTCGTCGGCGGCCAGGACGGCGGCGACCAGGGCGGCGTGCTGGCCCTGGGAGTGCTCGATGTTGCGGACCAGCATGGGGATGCCGTCCAGGAGTTGGTTGACCCGGGCGCGGACGGCGGCGTACTGGCGGGCCAGCGAGGGGGAGCCGGACAGCTCGGCTATCGCGAGGTGCAGGAGCGTGTCGGCGCGCCGGTAGTCCTCGATGGAGGCGTCCCCGGTGGCGCGCAGCCGGGCCCGCAGCAGGTCGGCGTCCGCTCCGGTGAGGCGAGCGCGGGCGCAGAGCCCGGCGGCGCCCACCTCCAGCACCTCGCGGAAGCGGAGCACGTCGTCCAGGGCCGCCGCGTCCAGACCTGCCGCGCCCAGGCCCGCCGCGTCCACGGGCGGGCCGTCCGCGCCGGGCGGCCTCGGCCGGACGAAGGTGCCGCCCTGGCGACCGCGGCGGCTCTCGACCAGACCCTGCTCGTGCAGCACGCGCAGCGCCTCGCGCAGGGTGACCCGGCTGATCGCCAGCCGCCCGGCGAGTTCCCGTTCCGGTGGCAGCCGTCCGCCCGCGGGGACCAGGCCGAGCCGGACCACTTGGAGCAGCCGTTCCACGGCCTCCTCGAAGCCGTTGCCGCCGCGCACCGGGCGCAGCACCGTGTCGAGCGGATCGGCGGCCTGCGCCGGGGGCTCCGCCGGCCGCTCGGCCGCTGACCCGGCCGCCGGCTCGGCCGTCGAATCGGCCGTCGAATCGGCCATCGGTTCCGTCATCCGCTCCGTCATGGCGAGGCCCCCTTCCCATCAATGGTTCACAGCCATACCTTAAGTCTTCCGACCGATCCGAGAGGTTCCGCTGTGGCAGAACACACTCCAGCCCTGTCCGTCGGCGCGCTCCGCTCGCTGGTGGCGGCGGGCGAGATCCACACCGTCGTCCTGGCCTTCACCGATATGCAGGGGCGGCTCCAGGGCAAGCGGTTCGCGGCTCCGTTCTTCCTGGAGGAGGTGCTGCCGCACGGCTCGGAGGGGTGCAATTACCTGCTCGCCGTCGACATCGACCTCAATACGGTGGACGGCTACGCGATGTCGTCCTGGGAGCGGGGCTACGGCGACTTCGCGATGCGCCCCGATCCCTCGACGCTGCGCCGCGTCCCCTGGCAGGACGGCACCGCGCTGCTGCTGGCCGATCTGACGTGGGAGGACGGCAGCCCGGTCAGTGCCTCGCCGCGGCAGATCCTGCGGCAGCAGCTCGACCGGCTCGCCGGGCACGGCCTGACCGCGCACGCGGGCACCGAGCTGGAGTTCCTGGTCTTCCGCGACACCTACGAGCGGGCGTGGGACAGCGGCTACCGCGGGCTGACCCCGGCCAACCAGTACAACGCCGACTACTCGGTGCTGGCCACCGCCCGGGTCGAGCCGCTGCTGCGCCGCATCCGCAACGAGATGGCGGGCGCCGGGCTCGTCCCGGAGTCCGCGAAGGGCGAGTGCAACCTCGGCCAGCACGAGGTGGTGTTCCGTTACGACGAGGCGCTGACCACCTGCGACCAGCACAGCGTCTACAAGACCGGCGCCAAGGAGATCGCCTCGCAGGAGGGCATGGCGGTCACCTTCATGGCGAAGTTCAACGAGCGCGAGGGCAACTCCTGCCATATCCACCTGTCGCTGCGGGACGCGGACGGCGCCCCCGCGATGGCCGACCCCGAGGACCACTCCCCCACCGCGATGTCCCCGCTGATGCGGCACTTCCTGGCCGGACAGCTCGCCGCCCTGCGGGAGTTCTCGCTGTTCTTCGCGCCGAACATCAACTCCTACAAGCGGTTCCGCCCCGGCTCCTTCGCGCCCACCGCGGTCGCCTGGGGCCGGGACAACCGCACCTGCGCGCTGCGCGTGGTCGGCCACGGCCCGTCGCTGCGGCTGGAGAACCGGGTGCCGGGCGGCGACGTGAACCCGTATCTGGCGGTCGCCGCGATGGTCGCGGCCGGACTGCACGGCGTCGAGCGGGAGTTGGAGCTGCCGGAGCCGTGTACGGGCAACGCGTACACGGAGTCGTACGAGCGGGTGCCCGGCTCGCTGCGGGAGGCCGCCGAGCTGTGGTCGGGCAGCGACCTGGCCCGCGAGGTGTTCGGCCCCGAGGTCGTCGCGCACTACGCGAACATGGCGCGGATCGAGCAGCGGCAGTTCGACACCGCGGTCACGGACTGGGAGCGGTTCCGCTCCTTCGAGCGGATGTAAGGGCGGACGGGATGCAGGAGAGCCACGACGTACTCAACCCCGCCACCGAGGAGGTCGTCGCGACGGTCGCGGCGACCTCCCCGGAGGGCGTGGACGCGGCGGTCGCCGCCGCGGTGCGGGCCCAGCGGGACTGGGCGGCGCTCGCGCCGGGTGAACGCGCCCGGCTGCTGCGGCGGTTCGCCGCCGAGGTCGACGCGCGCCTGGAGGAACTGGCCGCGCTGGAGGTGCGGGAGGCGGGCCACACCGTGGGCAACGCCCGCTGGGAGGCGGGCAACGTCCGGGACCTGCTGGAGTACGCGGCGGGCGGCGTCGAGCGCCTGAGCGGCCGTCAGATCCCGGTGGCGGGCGGCCTCGACCTGACCTTCCACGAACCGCTCGGCGTGGTCGGGGTCATCGTGCCGTGGAACTTCCCGATGCCGATCGCCGCCTGGGGCTTCGCCCCCGCGCTGGCCGCGGGCAACGCCGTCGTGCTCAAGCCCGCGGAGACCACCCCGCTGACCGCCCTGCGGCTGGCCGAACTCGCCCTGGCCGCCGGGCTGCCCGAGGGCCTGTTCCAGGTGGTGCCCGGCGCGGGTCCCGTCGCCGGGGCGCGGCTGGTCGACCACCCCGACGTACGGAAGATCGTCTTCACCGGCTCCACGGCGGTCGGCAAGCGGATCATGGAGCGGTGCGCGGCCCAAGTGAAGCGGCTCACACTGGAGTTGGGCGGCAAGAGCCCCAACGTCGTCTTCGCGGACGCCGATCTGGAGCGCGCCGCGGACCCGATGGCGTTCCTGGACAACGCGGGCCAGGACTGCTGCGCCCGCACCCGGCTGCTGGTGCAGCGCGAGGTCTACGACCGCTTCCTCGACTTGCTGGCCTCCGGCGTGCGGGCGGTGCGGGTCGGCGACCCGGCGGACCCGGCGACCGCGATGGGCCCGCTGATCTCGGCGGTCCAGCGCGAGCGGGTCCGCGGCTACGTCACGCCCGAACTGCCGGTCGTGGCACGGGGTTCCGCGCCCGAGGGCCCCGGTTTCTGGTACCCGCCGACGGTGCTCGCCCCGGCCGACCCCGGCGCGCCAGCGGCCACCGAGGAGATCTTCGGCCCGGTGGCGGTCGTGCTGCCCTTCGACGACGAGGCGGACGCGCTGCGGCTGGCGAACGCGACACCGTACGGCCTGTCCGGCTCGCTGTGGACCCGCGACCTGGGCCGCGCGCTGCGGCTCGCGCGCGGTGTCGCGGCGGGGAATCTGTCCGTCAACTCACACAGCAGTGTGCGCTATTGGACGCCCTTCGGCGGCTTCAAGCAGTCGGGGCTCGGCCGCGAGCTGGGACCCGACGCGCTCACCGCGTTCACCGAGACCAAGAACGTCTTCATCGGCACCGAGGAGTAGCAGGGTATGCCCGAGACCACAGACAGCACAGACGTGACCGGCACGGCTGCCGCCGGGACGGAGCAGCCGGTCTGCCGCCGCCTCGTCGGCCGTACCGCCGTCATCACCGGCGGCGGCAGCGGCATCGGCCTCGCCACGGCGCGGCGGTTCGCCGCGGAAGGGGCCAGGGTCGTG
Source organism: Streptomyces sp. NPDC088910 (assembly GCF_044749865.1). NCBI lineage: Bacteria > Bacillati > Actinomycetota > Actinomycetes > Kitasatosporales > Streptomycetaceae > Streptomyces > Streptomyces sp. NPDC088910. The sequence continues at coordinate 407,999 of NZ_JBIVIV010000004.1, read as the reverse complement.
GTCGCCGACATCGACCAGGACAGCGGGCGGGCGGCGGCCGAGGAGACCGGCGGGCTCTTCGTCGCCACCGACGTGACCGACCCGGAGCGGGTCGAGGCGCTGTTCAAGGCCGCCCACGACACCTACGGCTCGGTCGACATCGCCTTCAACAACGCGGGGATCTCACCACCCGACGACGACTCGATCCTCACCACCGGGCTGGACGCGTGGCGCCGGGTGCAGGAGGTCAATCTGACGTCGGTCTACCTGTGCTGCAAGGCCGCGCTGCCGTACATGCGGCGGCAGGGCAAGGGGGCGATCATCAACACCGCGTCGTTCGTGGCGGTGATGGGCGCGGCGACCTCGCAGATCTCGTACACCGCGTCCAAGGGCGGGGTGCTGGCGATGACGCGGGAGCTGGGCGTGCAGTTCGCCCGCGAGGGGATCCGGGTGAACGCGCTGTGCCCCGGGCCCGTGGACACCCCGCTGCTGCGCGAGCTGTTCGCGAAGGACCCGGAGCGGGCGGCGCGGCGGCTGGTGCACATTCCGCTGGGGCGGTTCGCGGCGGCCGAGGAGATCGCCGCCGCCGTGGCGTTCCTGGCCAGCGACGACGCCGGATTCATCACCGCCGCCGAGTTCCTGGTGGACGGCGGCATCTCCGGCGCCTACGTCACGCCGCTGTAGCGGGCGGGCCGCTCGGCGGACCCGCTCAGACCAGCGTCTTCCAGTACGACCACCAGCGGGTCAGGATCAGCAGGATGAGCACCCCGTACCAGAGCACCGGCACGACCCAGTGGAACTCCAGCACGGCGGTGCGCGCACCCTCGGGCACCTTGATGATCCGGTGCTTGACGTTGTGCACCGCCGTGTACCAGAACCCGGCGATGGTCACGACCCAGGCGAGGCTGCACCACAGGCAGAGCGAGCCGATGCTGTACAGCGACTGGTACTGGAGCCAGGTGCAGAATCCGACACCGAACAGGGTGCCCGCCTGGAGGCCGAGCCAGAACCAGGGACGGTAGCGGGCGCCGGCCAGGATGCCCATCGCGACGCAGATCATGACCGGATAGGCGATCATGCCGATCATCGGGTTCGGGAAGCCGAACGCGTGGGCCTGCTCGCTCTTCATGATGTTGCCGCAGGAGATGATCGGGTTCAGGCTGCACGCGGGGGTGTAATTCGGGTCTTCCAGCAGCTTGAACTTGTCATCGGTGATCACGAACGCGGCGACCGTGCCGAGCAGGCCGCAGATCAGCAGCAGCCAGGTGTACGCGCGCCCTGCTCCGATGCCGTCGGCCGGCCGCCGCTCGTCCTCGGCGCCGCCGTCCGTACGCGTCTCGTCCAACGCGGAAGTCGTCATGATCGCCGATCTCTTAGGTCGTGGGGAGCGGGCACCCAACATTGTGCACCAGGGCGGTCAGGACTGGATAAGTCCTGCACGCCCTGGTACACGGAAGAGGGTCAAACGAGCCGCGCCTTGACGCTCGCGACCACCTCGGCGAGCGGGACCGCCGTCTGCTCGCCGCTGCCCAGGTCCTTGAGCTGGACGACGCCCTCGGCGAGGTCCCGCTCCCCCGCGACGAGCGCGAATCGGGCGCCGGAGCGGTTCGCGGACTTCATCGCGTTCTTCATGCCCTTGCCGCCGAAGGCGAAGTCCGCGGCGATCCCGGCCCTGCGCAGCGCGGTGACCGTGCCGAACAGCGCCCGCCGCGCCTCGTCGCCGAGCGGTACGGCGTAGACGTCGGTGACCGCGGGAAGGGCCAGTTCCACGCCCTCCGAGCGCAGCGCGAGCACCGTACGGTCCACGCCCAGCGCCCAGCCGACCGACGGCAGCGCGGGGCCGCCGATCATCTCGGAGAGCCCGTCGTAGCGCCCGCCGCCGCCGACCGCGGACTGCGAGCCGAGCCCGTCGTGGACGAATTCGAAGGTGGTGCGGGTGTAGTAGTCCAGGCCGCGCACCAGCCGGGGGTCGTCCTCGAAGGCCACGCCCGCCTCGGTCAGCAGCGCGCGCACCTCCTCGTGGTACGCCTTGCACGCCTCGCACAGGTGGTCGCGGATCAGCGGCGCGTCGGCGAGCTGTTTCTGTACGGAGTCGCGCTTGTCGTCGAGCACCCGCAGCGGATTGATCTCGATCCGGGCGCGGGTCTCCTCGTCCAGGTCCAGGCCGCGCAGGTAGTCCTGGAGGGCGGCCCGGTAGACCGGACGGCACTCGCGGTCGCCGAGCGAGTTGAGCAGCAGCCGGAAGTCGCGCAGCCCGAGGTCGGTGTACGCGTCCACCGCCAGGATGATCAGCTCTGCGTCGAGCAGCGGGTCCTCGGCGCCGATCGCCTCCGCGCCGACCTGCGAGAAGTGCCGGTAGCGGCCCGCCTGCGGGCGCTCGTAGCGGTAGTAGGAGCCGGAGTACCAGAGCTTGACCGGCAGATTCCCCGTCTTGTGCAGGTTGGCCTGGAGGGCCGCGCGCAGGACGGAGGCGGTGCCCTCGGGGCGCAGCGCGAGTTCGCTGCCGCCCTTGGTGGTGAGGGTGTACATCTCCTTGGTCACGATGTCGGTGGACTCCCCGACACCGCGGGAGAACAGTTCGACGTTCTCGAAACCGGGGGTCTCGACATAGCCGTAACCGGCCCGGCGGGCGGGCGCGGCGATGGCCTCGCGCACCGCGAGGAACACCGCGGAGTCGGGCGGCAGCAGGTCGTAGGTGCCCTTGGGGGCCTGGAAGGCGCGTACGGCGGAACTCACTGAATCCGTCACAATCCTCGTCGCGGAGCCGGGTCTCCGGCTCCTGGGCCGCGGGCCACCTCACCCAGGTAGGGGTTGGCGGCGCGCTCGCGGCCGATGGTCGTCTGGGGGCCGTGGCCGGAGAGCACCACGGTCGAGTCGTCGAGCGGCAGGCACACACGCGCCAGCGACTCGTACAGCTCGGCCATGGAGCCGCCGGGCAGGTCGGTGCGTCCGACGGAGCCGGCGAAGAGCAGGTCGCCGGAGAACAGCACCGACGGGATGTCGGCGGTCTCTGGCAGCCTGAACGTCACCGACCCCCTGGTATGGCCGGGCGCGTGCGCGACGGAGAACTCCAGACCCGCCACCGTCAGCGCGGCGCCGTCGGCCAGTTCCTTGACGTCGTCGGGCTCGCCGATGGTCAGCTCCCCCATCAGCGGCTGCCCGATGGCGCGGCCGAGCGCCTTCTCGGGGTCGCTGAGCATGTACCGGTCCTCGGGGTGGATCCAGGCGGGCACGTCGTGCGCGCCGCAGACCGGTACGACGGAGGCGACATGGTCGATGTGGCCGTGGCTGAGGATGACGGCGACGGGCTTCAGTCGGTGCTTGGCGAGGGTGTCCTCGACGCCCTGGACCGCGAGGTGGCCCGGGTCGACGATCACGCACTCCTCACCCGCGGCGGGGGCGACCACATAACAATTGGTGCCCCAGGCCCCGGCGGGGAACCCGGCAATGAGCACGTTCGTCCTTCTGTCGTCCGCGGTGTCGGCCGCGGGAGATATCGGCCGTTCACGAGCCTACCGGCCGCCGTACCGCCGCAGCGAACTCGTATTGTGCCTTCATCGGACCGCGTGCGGACTGGACGGGGGACGCGCATGCCGCGAAGATCTGCGGCACGCGTATTCGCGTTCGAGCGCACCGCGGCACACGGCCTGCCGACAGGTCGTGGACAGCGGAAACACAGTCATCGCACAGCACTCACGAGACACGACCGGGAGACGGCGAAGTGGTCACCAAGGATCAGCGGCGGCGGCAGCTCGCCCGGGAGAAGTTCGAGCGGCAGCAGCAGCGGCGGGTGCAGATGCGCCGCAAGTCGCGGACGCGCAACTCGGTGATCGCCGCCGTGCTCGCCGTGGTCGTCATCGGCGGCGGTTCCGCCTGGGGCCTGGGCGCCTTCGACAGCAGCGGCAAGAAGAAGTCCACGGACGACGCGGCGGCCAACGCCAGCGCGTCGCCGTCGGCGACCCCCTCGAAGGCGCCGGACCCGTGCGGCAAGGCGGACGCGGGCGCGCCGGGCACGGAGCAGTGGAAGACCGAGCCGAAGATGGCGATCGACAAGAGCGCGAAGTACACCTTCACGCTCCAGACGACCTGCGGCTCGATCCCGATCGCGCTGGACGCGGCGAAGGCCCCCGACACCACGAACTCCTTCAAGTTCCTCGCGGACAAGGGCTTCTTCGACCACACCAAGTGCCACCGGCTGACCACCGAGGGCATCTTCGTCCTCCAGTGCGGCGACCCGACCGCGCAGGGCAACGGCGGCCCCGGCTACACGATCCCGGACGAGAATCTGACGGCGTTCGGCAAGGCCGACGCGCAGAAGACCGTGACGTACCCGGCGGGCACCGTGGCCATGGCCAACACCGGCCAGGCGCACACCGGCGGCAGCCAGTTCTTCCTGGTCTACAAGGACAGCCCGCTGGCTCCGAGCTACACGCCGTTCGGCACGATCGACGCCGCCGGTATGAAGGTGCTCGACAAAATCGCCGCCGCGGGCGCCCAGCCCGCCGACCAGACGACGGGCAACACCGCGCCGAACGCGACCGTGGTGATCAACAAGGCGACCGTCAGCAAATCCTGATTGGGCCCGCATCGGATGCGGACAGCCGGGGTGCTGGTCGCCTATGTTGGCGTTGGACCGGTCAGGGCGTGCGGCCCAACCGGTGAAATTCTGTGGAAGATGTCCGGCCGTGAGCCGGCCGGGCATCACGTGGAGGAGGCGCTGTGAGCAGCGACCCGTGGGGCCGCGTCGATGAGACGGGGACCGTGTACGTGCGTACGGCCGACGGGGAGAAGGAGGTCGGTTCGTGGCAGGCGGGTTCTCCTGAGGAGGCGCTCGCCTACTTCGAGCGCAAGTACGAAGGACTCGTCGTGGAGATCGGCCTCCTCGAACGACGGGTGCGGACCACCGATCTCGCGCCCAAGGACGCGCTGGCCGCGATCGAGCACCTGCGCGTCTCGGTGACCGAGGCGCACGCGGTGGGCGACCTGGCGGCGCTGGGCGAACGGCTCGACGCGCTGGTCGCGCTGGTGGACTCCCGGCGCGAGGAGCGCAAGGCGGCCAGGGCGAAGCAGAGCGAAGAGGCGAAGGTCGCCAAGGAGCAGCTTGTCGCGGAGGCCGAGCAGCTCGCCGAGAGCGAGCAGTGGCGGACCGCGGGCGAGCGGCTGCGCGCCCTGGTCGACACCTGGAAGGGCCTGCCGCGACTCGACCGCAAGGCGGACGACGAGCTGTGGCACCGCTTCAGCCACGCCCGTTCGGTGTTCTCCAAGCGCCGCAAGGCGCACTTCGCGTCGCTCGACGCGCAGCGCGAGGAGGCCAGGCGGACGAAGGAGAAGCTGGTCACCGAGGCGCAGTCGCTGTCGAACTCGACGGACTGGGGGCCCACCGCGGCCCGCTACCGCGAGCTGATGACGGAGTGGAAGGCGGCCGGGCGTGCGCAGCGCGAGGCCGAGGACGATCTGTGGAACCGCTTCCGCGGCGCCCAGGACGTCTTCTTCGCCGCCCGCTCCGAGGTGTTCGCCGAGCGGGACACCGAGCAGCGCGACAACCTCGCGCTCAAGGAGGAGCTGGTCGTCGAGGCCGAGAAACTGCTCCCGGTGACCGAGCTGAAGTCGGCGCGTGCCGCCTTCCGCTCGCTCAACGAGCGCTGGGAGGCCATCGGGCACGTGCCGCGGGACGCGCGGCCGCGGATCGAGGCCCGTATGCACGCGGTGGAGCGTGCGCTGGCCGAGTCCGAGGAAGCCGAGTGGCGGCGCACCAACCCCGAGGTCCGGGCGCGGGCGGCCGGTCTGACCGGTCAGCTCCAGGCGGCGGTCGAGAAGCTCCAGAAGCAGATCGACGCGGCGCGCTCCGCGGGGAACACCGCGAAGGCGGACAAGCTCCAGTCGGAGCTTGACGGGCGTCAGGCGCTGCTGGACGCGGCCCTGAAGGGCATGGGCGAGTTCGGCGGCTGACCGGCCCGCGGACGCCCGACGGCCCCGGCACTCATGATGAGTGCCGGGGCCGTCGGGCGTCCGCGGGCCGGTCGTGGGTCGTGCCCGCCCGCCCGCGGCCTCGCTTACCTCTGGCGGCCCGAGGTCACCCGGTAGACGTCGTAGACGCCCTCCACGCCGCGTACCGCCTTCAGGACGTGGCCCAGGTGCTTCGGGTCGCCCATCTCGAAGGTGAAGCGGGAGGTGGCGACGCGGTCGCGGGAGGTCTGGACGGCCGCGGACAGGATGTTGACGTGCTGGTCGGACAGCACGCGGGTGACGTCCGAGAGCAGCCGGGACCGGTCGAGGGCCTCGACCTGGATGGCGACCAGGAAGACCGACGACTGGGTGGGCGCCCACTCGACCTCGATCATCCGCTCGGGCTGCTGCGAGAGCGAGTCCACGTTGACGCAGTCGGCGCGGTGCACCGAGACGCCGTTGCCGCGGGTGACGAAGCCGATGATCGGGTCGCCCGGCACCGGGGTGCAGCAGCGGGAGAGCTTGACCCAGACGTCGCTGGCGCCCTTGACGATGACACCGGGGTCGGCGTTGGCCCGCCGCTTGGTGCGCCCCTGTGTGGGGGTGGTGATCTCCGCGATGTCCTCGGTGGCGCCCTCTTCGCCGCCGAGCGCGTCGACCAGCTTCTGCACGACGGACTGCGCGGTGATGTGCCCCTCGCCGATCGCCGCGTAGAGCGCGGAGATGTCGGGGTAGCGCATCTCGTGCGCGAGGGTGACCAGCGAGTCGCCGGTGAGCACCCGCTGGATCGGCAGATTCTGCTTGCGCATCGCGCGGGCGATGGCTTCCTTGCCCTGCTCGACCGCTTCCTCGCGGCGCTCCTTGGAGAACCACGCGCGGATCTTGTTGCGCGCCCGCGGCGACTTGACGAAGCCCAGCCAGTCGCGGGACGGCCCGGCTCCCGCGGCCTTGGAGGTGAAGACCTCGACGGTGTCGCCGTTGTCGAGTGTCGACTCCAGCGGTACGAGGCGGCCGTTGACACGGGCGCCTATGGTCCGGTGGCCGACCTCGGTGTGCACGGCGTACGCGAAGTCCACCGGGGTGGCGCCCGCGGGCAGCGCTATCACGTCGCCCTTGGGTGTGAAGACGAAGACCTCGCTCTGCGAGAGGTCGAAGCGCAGCGACTCCAGGAACTCGCCGGGGTCCTCGGTCTCCTTCTGCCAGTCCAGGAGCTGGCGCAGCCACGCCATGTCGTTGACCGCGTCGTCCTTCTTGTCGGACCGCGGGCTGTCGGTGCGCACCTTGGAGGCGCCCGCCACCGCCTCCTGCTTGTACTTCCAGTGCGCGGCGATGCCGTACTCGGCGCGGCGGTGCATGTCGAAGGTACGGATCTGCAATTCGACGGGCTTGCCGCTGGGCCCGATGACCGTCGTGTGCAGCGACTGGTACATGTTGAACTTGGGCATCGCGATGTAGTCCTTGAACCGGCCGGGGACCGGATTCCATCGCGCGTGGATGGTGCCGAGCGCCGCGTAGCAGTCGCGGACGGTGTCGACCAGGACGCGGATGCCCACCAGGTCGTAGATCTCCGCGAAGTCCCGGCCGCGGACGATCATCTTCTGGTAGACGCTGTAGTAGTGCTTCGGGCGGCCGGTGACGGTGGCCTTGATCCGGGCGGCGCGCAGGTCCTGCTGGACCTGGTCGGTGACCACGGCGAGGTATTCGTCGCGCTTGGGGGCGCGCTCGGCGACCAGCCGGACGATCTCGTCGTACATCTTGGGGTAGAGGATCGCGAAGGCGAGGTCCTCCAGTTCCCACTTGATGGTGTTCATGCCCAGCCGGTGCGCCAGCGGGGCGTAGATCTCCAGCGTCTCGCGGGCCTTCTTCTCCTGCTTCTCGCGCTTGAGATAGCGCATCGTGCGCATATTGTGCAGCCGGTCGGCGAGCTTGATCACCAGGACGCGGGGGTCCTTGGCCATCGCGACGACCATCTTGCGCACGGTCTCGGCCTGCGCGGCCTCACCGAATTTCACCTTGTCGAGCTTGGTGACGCCGTCGACCAGCAGCGCCACCTGGTCGCCGAAGTCGCGGCGCAGCGCGTCCAGGCCGTACTCGGTGTCCTCGACGGTGTCGTGCAGCAGCCCGGCCATCAAGGTGGCGGGGTCCATGCCCAGTTCGGCGAGGATCGTGGTGACGGCCAGCGGGTGCGTGATGTACGGGTCGCCGCTCTTGCGCTTCTGGCCGCGGTGCCAGCGCTCGGCGACCTGGTAGGCCCGCTCGATCTGCCGGAGCTGGGCGCTGTCGCCCTTCGGGTCGTTGCCCCGCACCACGCGCAGCAGCGGTTCGAGCACCGGGTTGTACGGGCTGGAGCGCTGCACGCCGAGCCGGGCGAGGCGGGCGCGGACGCGGCTGGAGGAGGCCCCGGGACGCGTCGGCGCGACGCTGCCGGGCGTACGCACCGGGCGTACGGCGGGCGCGGCCGGTTCTGGCGCGACGGGCTTGGCGGGCGCGGGAGCGGGGGTGGGTGCGGCGGTCCGGCTGTCGGCGGACGTCCCCGTGCCACCCGCGGCCGGTTCCTTCCCGCCCGCGGCGTCGAGTGGCTGGGCCTGGTCTGGCAAGAGCACTCCTCACGCGGGGTAGAAGTTCCATGGTATCGACCTGCGGCGAGAGGCGGGCGCCCGAGCCTGCCGGGCGCCCGCCTCAGGGCCCCGTACGGGCCTCGCGTACGCCGTACGGGGCCGCAGGACGCTCGTAGGAGGCCGCAACCGGGCCCCGCGACCCGAATGGCGTACGAGAGCCCGTACGCGGCCCGAGAGCCCGTACGCGGCCCGGAGCGCGTCAGATCGCGACGAGGGTGTCCAGGGGGGCGTCTCCCAGGACCCGGGCCAGCCGCGCCCGGCCGCCGAGGAAGCCCAGCTCCAGCAGGACGGCCACGCCCGCGACGGTCGCGCCGGTCCGCCGGATCAGCTCAAGCGAGGCTTCCGCGGTGCCGCCGGTGGCCAGGACGTCGTCGATCACCAGGACGCGGTCGCCCTCGGCGAAGGCGTCGACCTGCACCTCGATCTCGGCGGTGCCGTACTCCAGGTCGTACGACTGCGCCAGGGTCTTTCCGGGCAGTTTGCCCGCCTTGCGGACCGGGACGAAGCCGAGGCCCGCGCGGGCGGCGGCCGGGGCGGCGAGGATGAAGCCGCGGGCTTCGAGGCCGACGACCTTGGTGGCGCCGTGCCGCGCGCACAGGGCGGCGAGCGCGTCCACCAGGGCGCTGAAGGCGACGGGGTCGGCCAGCAGCGGGGTGATGTCCTTGAAGATCACGCCGGGCTGGGGGTAGTCCGGTACGTCGCGGATGCGGCCGAGCAGCAGTTCCCTGAGCTCGGCGGAGGCTGCGTCCGTGGTGGTCATCGCGCTACTTTCGTCGGTTCATGTCGCGTCGGTCCATGACGTGCTTGTCGTTCCACGGCGCTTCGGGCCATGGAGCGCTCGTCGGTCGACGAGGGTCGGTCGATGTGGTTCGGGAAACGGAAAATCGCCGCCGCCCGGTCGGTGTCGACCGGGCGGCGGCGATTCACGGTCAGCGCCGCTTGCCCGAGGGGCGGTTGCGGCCACCACGGGTGCCGCGGTTGGCGGACGCGCCGCGGGTGCCGCCGGAACGGCTGCCCGGGGCGGAGCCCTGGGCCCGCGGGCCCACCACACCGGCGCCGGCCGCTGCGGCTTCCGCCTGGTCGTCGTCGTCCCCGTCCCCGTCCTCGGGGTCGGCGGGCTCCTCGCCGCGGGCAGCCGCCTCGGCGGCCTTCGTGGCGTCGGAGGCCCGGCGGGCGAGCACCCGCTTGCGGACCTGCTTCATCGCCGGGTCGCGCTCCTTGAGGTCCGCGACGATCGGGGTCGCGATGAAGATCGAGGAGTACGCACCGGCGGTGAGGCCGACGAACAGCGCGAGCGCGATGTCGTTGAGCATGCCCGCGCCGAGGATGCCGCCACCGATGAAGAGCAGCGCGCCGACCGGCAGCAGGGCGACGACCGTGGTGTTGATCGACCGCACCAGGGTGCCGTTGAGGCTGCGGTTGGCGATCTCGCTGTAGGTGTACCTGTTCTGCTTGGTGATGTCCTTGGTGGACTCCTTCAGACCGTCGAAGACGACGACGGTGTCGTAGAGGGAGTAACCGAGGATGGTGAGCAGACCGATTACCGTGCCCGGTGTGACCTCGAAGCCCACGATGGCGTAGACACCGACCGTGATCGTGAGGTCGTGGAGCAGGGCGATCAGTGCCGCGACGGCCTTGCGCCACTCGAAGGCGATGGCCAGATAGGCGACCACCAGCACCAGGAAGATGATCAGACCCTGAAGGGCCTTGTGGGAGATCTCCTTGCCCCAGCTCGGACCGACGATCTGCGCGTCGATGTCCTTGAGCGGGATGCCCAGTTCCTTGGAGATGTTCTGCTGGACGGACTTGGACGCCTCGGTGGAGATGTCGCTGACCTGGATGCGGAGCTTTCCGCTGCCCAGCTTCTGGATCGTCGCGTCGTGGCCGGCGGTGTGGCCCTCGATCTTGCTCTGCGCGTCCGCGACCGAGATGGAGGTCTTGGCCGTGGTGAAGTCCGCGCCGCCGGAGAACTCGATGCCGAGCTTGAGGCCGTTGACCACCAGGCCGACCGCGGCGACGACCGTGATCAGGATCGATACGCCGTACCAGATCTTGCGGTGGCCGACGAAGTCGTACGCGATCTCGCCGCGGTGCAGCCGGTGACCGAGATTGCTGAGCTTGGACATCAGGCTTCCTTCGTCTCGGTGGGCCGGTTGTGGCGGACGCTCCGACGCAGCGGCGCCTTCACGCCGAGCGCCTTGGGATCGAGACCGGACCACCTGTGGCCCTGAGCGAAGAACGGGCGACGGGCGAGGATCGTCATCAGCGGCTTGGTGAACAGGAACACCACGACGACGTCGAGCACGGTGGTGAGACCGAGCGTGAACGCGAAGCCCTGGACCTTGCCGACCGTCACGGTGAACAGCACGGCGGCGGCGAGGAAGGACACGAAGTCCGAAACCAGGATGGTGCGCCGGGCGCGCGGCCAGCCGCGGGCGACCGCGGGTTGCAGCGAGCGGCCCTCACGGAGCTCGTCCCTGATCCGTTCGAAGAAGACGATGAACGAGTCGGCGGTGATACCGATGGCGACGATGGCACCACAGACCGCGGGCAGGTTCAGTGCGAAGCCGATCGCCTCACCGAGCAGACACATGATCGTGTAGGTGAGCGCGCCCGAGACCACGAGGCTCGCGAGCGCCACCAGGCTCAGTCCGCGGTAGTAGGCGAACATGTAGAGCACGACCAGGACGAGGCCGACGGCGCCGGCGATCAGACCGCCGCGGAGCTGCTCGCCGCCGAGGGCGGGAGAGACCGTGGTCGTGTCCTGGATGGAGAACGCCAGGGGCAGCGAGCCGTACTTCAGCACGTTCGCCAGGTCCTCGGCGGACTTCTGGGTGAAGCTGCCGGAGATCTGGGCGCTGCCGCCGGGCAGGGCCTGGGAGACCGACGGGGCCGAGACGACGTTGCCGTCCAGGTCGATCGCGAACTGGTTGTTCGGCTGGGCCTGGGAGGCGAGGTCGCCGGTGACCTTGGTGAACTGGCTGGCGCCCTTGGAGTCGAACGTCAGGTTGACGACCCAGCCGTTGCCCTGCTGCGAGTCGAAGTTCGCGCTGGCGCCGGAGACGCGCTTGCCGTCGATCAGCGTCGGGCCGAGCGCGTACTTGATCCACTGGTTGCCCTGCTGACCGCAGGCGACGACCTTGTCACCGGGCTTGGTGCCCTTGCTGGCCGCGGTGCGCTGCGTGGGGTCGGTGCAGTCGAGCTTGTCGAGCTTCGCCTGGAGGTCGGCGGGGATCGACAGGTCGGCGGCGCCCGTGCCGGGCGTGGTCGCCGGGTTGCTGGGCGTCGCGGTGGGCGTCGGTGTCGGCGCCTTGTTCACACTCGACTTCAGCGCGTCGGTGACGGCGCGGCCCTGCGGACTGGACGTGGTGCTCCCGGTGGCCTTCGGGGTGCCCGTCGCGCTGGGCGTGCCGCTCGGCTTCGGCGTCGTACCGCCGGAGGCCGAGGGGCTGGCCGAGGGCTTGGGCGCGGCCGTGGCCGGGTTGCCGTCCGCGGCGGTCAGCACCTGGCGGAAGGCGAGCTGCGCGGTGGTGCCCACCTGCTGCTCGGCCTGGGCGGCGTTGGTGCCCTTGGGGATGTTGACGATGATGTTGTTCGATCCCTGGGTCTGCACCTCCGCCTCGGAGACACCGAGTCCGTTGACACGGCGGTTGATGATGCTGACCGCCGTGTTCATATTGGACTTGGTGACCGCGTTCCCCTGGTCCGCCTTGGCGGTCAGCGTGATGCTGACACCGCCGGCCAGGTCGATGCCCAGTCGGGGAGTGGTGTTGCCGGAGAGGAACATTCCTCCGGTCAGCGCCACCAGGGCGATCACGATCACGGCCAGAGCGCGCCCGGGGTATCCCTGACTCCCCGGGGACGGCCTGCGGCCCTTGTTGGCTGCTGCCACCTTCTTGATTCTCCCTGTCCTACCGCCCCTGAGCCTGCACGCTCATGGGGTGGCCACGAAGTTGTGAGAGCCGGACCCTTACTTGGACGTGGAGTCGGGGCCGTCCTGCCCCGGCGCGTCCTCGGTCTTGCTCAGATCGATGCGGTGCTCGCCCGAGTCCTTGGCGTCCTTCTTGACGTCGTCCGTCGCAGCGGCATCCCCGGAAGCCGCGTCGGCGGTGACGTCGCCTTCGGTGTCCTCGGTGTCGTCGTGCTCGATCTCCTCCGGCTCGATGCCGTGCACGATCCGGTTGAACTCCTCTTCGGCCAGCACGGCGCCGATGGCGTTCTTCGCGAAGTGTGCGTGCACCCCGTCCGTCAGCTCAAGGAGGACCGTCTCCTCGTTCACTTCCTTGACCACGGCGTACATGCCACCGATCGTGCGGACGCCCGATCCGGGCTCCATCTGGTTCCGCATGGTCAGTGCCTGGCGCTGCTTGTTCTTGGCCGAGCGCGTCATCATGAACATGACGCCAACAATCAGGACCAAGGGGAGGAGAGTGACGATACTCACGGTCTGGACGTTCCTTCGCACGGCCAACGTGGGGCTGGCCTGGGTTTCGGGATGTGGGTGCCGATCCGGAGGAAGGGCGTCGGCGGAGTCTAAGCGCTGGCTCGCCGCCTGAACAACGCCAAGCATGGCACTGGGGTTCCTGAAGGGGCGAGTCTATCGGCGGTCACGGTCCGAACAACCCGCTCTGTCCGGGTCCGGCGGGATTGTGCGGTGGTACCAGACCGAGGTGCGTCCAGGCCGCGGGCGTGGCCACCCGGCCGCGCGGTGTCCGGGCCAGCAGGCCCTCCCTGACGAGGAACGGCTCGGCGACCTCCTCGACGGTCTCGCGCTCCTCGCCGACCGCGACGGCGAGCGTGGACAGGCCGACGGGCCCGCCGCCGAAGAGCTTCAGCAGCGCCTGGAGCACGGCCCGGTCCAGCCGGTCGAGCCCGCGCTCGTCCACCTCGTAGACCTCCAGCGCCTTGGCGGCGATCTCCCGGCTGATCACACCGTCCGCCCTGACCTGGGCGTAGTCGCGGACCCGGCGCAGCAGCCGGTTGGCGATCCGGGGGGTGCCGCGGGAGCGTCCGGCGATCTCGGCGGCGCCGTCGTCGGCGACCTCGACGTCCAGCAGCCCGGAGGAGCGGCGGATGACCTTCTCCAGTTCGGCGGGAGCGTAGAACTCCATGTGGCCGGTGAAGCCGAAGCGGTCGCGCAGCGGCGGCGGCAGCAGTCCGGCCCTGGTGGTGGCGCCGACCAGGGTGAAGGGCGGCAGTTCCAGCGGGATCGCGGTCGCGCCGGGGCCCTTGCCGACGATCACGTCGACCCGGTAGTCCTCCATCGCCATGTAGAGCATTTCCTCGGCGGGCCGTGACATCCGGTGGATCTCGTCGAGGAAGAGCACCTCGCCCTCCTGGAGCGAGGACAGGATCGCGGCGAGGTCGCCCGCGTGCTGGATGGCGGGTCCCGAGGTGATCCGGATGGGCACGCCCATCTCGGCCGCGATGATCATCGACAGCGTCGTCTTGCCGAGGCCGGGGGCGCCGGAGAGCAGGACGTGGTCCGCGGTGCCCTGGCGCTGGCGGGCGGCCCTGAGCACCAGGTCGAGCTGCTGCCGTACGCGCTCCTGCCCGATGAACTCCCCCAGGTCCTTGGGGCGCAGCGCCGCCTCGACCGCCTGGTCCTCATGGTCGGCGGTGGCGCCGACCAGTCGCTCCGGCCGCTCGTCGGTGGCGTCGTCCCAGTTCATGGTTGGTCTCTCGGGTCGGTGTGGGGTCGGCGGTACGGACCGGCGTCACCGGTACGGGTGCGGCCGGCGGCGTCAACAGGGCGGTCAGCGGGTGCGGTTGAGGGTCTGGAGGGCCGCGCGCAGCAGCACGCCGACGTTCGGCTCCCGCTCGGCCTCGGCCTGCGGGGTGACGGCGGCGACCGCCTCGTCGGCCTCGCGGGTGGCGTAGCCGAGGCTGAGCAGCGCGGCGTGCAGCTGCTCGCGCCAGGAGTCGCCGACCGGGCTGCCGATTCCCCGGTCCGCGCCGGAGCCGACCGGTTCGCCCAGCCGGTCCTTCAGCTCCAGGAGCAGCCGCTGCGCTCCCTTCTTGCCGATGCCGGGCACCGCGGTCAGCGCCTTCTCGTCGCCGACCGCGACCGCGGAGCGCAACGCGTCCGGGGTGTGCACGGCGAGCATCGTCTGGGCGAGTCTGGGGCCGACTCCGCTGACGGTCTGGAGCAGTTCGAAGACCTGCCGCTCGTCCTCGTCCGCGAAGCCGTAGAGGGTGAGCGAGTCCTCGCGGACCACCAGGGAGGTGGCGAGCTTGGCGGCCTGGCCGATCCGCAGCGCGGCCAGGGTGTTCGGGGCGCACTGGACGGCCATGCCCACGCCGCCGACCTCGATGACCGCGGTGTCGGGGGCGAGCGCGGCGACCTGGCCGCTGACGAAGGCGATCACTTGGCGGACTCCTGGGGTCGTACGGGGCGGTGGGCGGCGATGGCCTGCTGGAGGCGGTTGGTGGCGGCGCCGCGCCAGATGTGACAGATGGCCAGCGCCAGCGCGTCGGCGGCGTCGGCCGGTTTCGGCGGGGCGTCGAGCCGCAGCAGCCGGGTCACCATCGCGCCGACCTGCGCCTTGTCGGCCCGGCCGCTGCCGGTGACGGCGGCCTTGACCTCGCTGGGGGTGTGCAGGTGGACGGGCAGGCCGCGGCGGGCGGCGCACAGCATGGCGACCGCGCTCGCCTGGGCGGTGCCCATCACGGTGCGCACATTGTGCTGGCTGAAGACCCGCTCCACGGCGACCGCCTCCGGGCGGTGTTCGTCGAGCCACTCCTCGATGCCGCGCTCGATCAGGACGAGCCGGTCGCCGATCTCCGCGTCGGCCGGGGTGCGTACGACGCCGACGCCGACCATCGTCAGCGGGCGTCCGGGGACGCCGTCCACCACTCCGATGCCGCACCGGGTCAGACCCGGGTCCACGCCGAGCACTCGCATGCCGCCCCCTTCCGCGCCCGTCAGCCGCCGTCTTCGCCAACCTGTTCGTGCAGGTTATCGGTTGGGGCCGACAAACAGCGGAGGGGCCGACGGGGTGTGTCCCGTCGGCCCCTCCGGCTGACCGTCCGTCAGGGTCCGCTCGCGCGCGGCCCCGGCGTCACCGCCTGAGCGCGGCTCAGGCGTCGACCTTCTCCATGACCTCGTCGGAGACGTCGAAGTTGGCGAAGACGTTCTGCACGTCGTCGCTGTCCTCCAGCGCGTCGATGAGCTTGAAGATCTTGCGCGCGCCGTCCTCGTCCAGCTCCACCTGCATGGTGGGCAGGAAGTTGGCGTCGGCCGAGTCGTAGTCGATCCCGGCCTCCTGGAGCGCCTTGCGGACCGGCACCAGGTCGGTGGCCTCGCTGATCACCTCGAAGGACTCACCGAGGTCGTTGACCTCCTCGGCGCCCGCGTCGAGCACCGCGTCCAGCACGTCGTCCTCGCCCAGCTCAGCCTTGGGGACGATCACCACGCCCTTGCGGTTGAACAGGTACGACACCGAGCCCGGATCGGCCATCGAGCCGCCGTTGCGGGTCATGGCCACCCGCACGTCGGACGCGGCGCGGTTGCGGTTGTCGGTCAGGCACTCGATGAGCACCGCGACACCGTTGGGACCGTAGCCCTCGTACATGATCGTCTGGTAGTCGGCGCCACCGGCTTCGAGACCGGCGCCGCGCTTGACCGCGCTGTCGATGTTCTTGTTCGGTACCGAGCTCTTCTTCGCCTTCTGGATGGCGTCGAACAGCGTCGGGTTGCCGTCCGGGTCGGCGCCACCGGTCCGCGCCGCGACCTCGATGTTCTTGATCAGCTTCGCGAAGAGCTTGCCGCGCTTGGCATCGATCACGGCCTTCTTGTGCTTGGTCGTAGCCCATTTAGAGTGGCCGGACATCCGACTGTCTCCTTCGCGTCACCAAATGCTGTCTTTCGTCGCGCCGTCGATCCTACCGGGATCCGGTCAGCCCGCCGCGCGCACAGTGTCCACGAAGAATTCATGGACCCGGTGGTCGCCGGTCAGTTCGGGGTGGAACGACGTGGCGAGCACATTGCGCTGACGGACGGCGACGATGTGGCCACCGTACTCGGCGAGCACCTCCACGTCCGCACCCACCGACTCGACCCACGGCGCGCGGATGAAGACGCCCTCGACCGGGCCGCCCTCGACGCCCGTGACGTCGACGACCGCTTCGAAGGACTCGTTCTGCCTGCCGAAGGCGTTGCGGCGGACGATCATGTCGATGCCGCCGAAGGTCTCCTGGCCGGACCTGGGGTCGAGGATCTTGTCGGCGAGCATGATCAGTCCCGCGCAGGTGCCGTAGACCGGCAGGCCGCCGCGGATCGCCTCGCGCAGCGGTTCCATCAGGCCGAAGAGCACGGCGAGCTTGGAGATGGTGGTGGACTCGCCGCCGGGTATCACCAGGCCGTCGATTCCGGCCAGTTCCTCCGGGCGCCGGACGGGACCGGCCGCGGCGTCCGCCGCGGCCAGTGCCGTCAGATGCTCCCGGACGTCGCCCTGGAGTGCCAGGACGCCGATGGTGGGAGAGCTGGTCATCGTCGCCTTACCAGCCGCGGTTGGCGTAGTGCTCGGACTCCGGGAGGGTGTCGATGTTGATGCCGACCATGGCCTCGCCGAGGTTGCGGGAGGCGTCCGCGATGACCTTCGGGTCGTCGAAGAAGGTGGTGGCGCGGACGATCGCGGCGGCGCGCTTGGCCGGGTCGCCGGACTTGAAGATGCCGGAGCCGACGAAGACGCCCTCGGCGCCGAGCTGGCGCATCAGCGCGGCGTCGGCCGGGGTGGCCACACCGCCCGCGGAGAACAGCACGACGGGCAGCTTGCCCAGCACCGACACCTCCTTGACCAGCTCGTACGGGGCGCGCAGGTCCTTGGCGGCGGCGTACAGCTCGTTGTTGTCCAGGCCCTTGAGGCGGGAGATCTCGCCCTTGATCTGGCGCAGGTGGCGGACGGCCTCGACCACGTTGCCGGTGCCGGCCTCGCCCTTGGAGCGGATCATGGCCGCGCCCTCGGCGATCCGGCGCAGGGCCTCGCCGAGGTTGGTGGCGCCGCAGACGAAGGGGGTGGTGTAGGCCCACTTGTCGGAGTGGTTGACCTCGTCGGCGGGGGTCAGCACCTCGGACTCGTCGATGTAGTCGACGCCGAGCGCCTGGAGGACCTGGGCCTCGACGAAGTGGCCGATCCGGGACTTGGCCATCACGGGGATGGACACCGCGTTGATGATGCCCTCGATCATGTCCGGGTCGGACATCCGGGCCACGCCGCCCTGCGCGCGGATGTCGGCCGGAACCCGCTCCAGTGCCATGACGGCGACGGCGCCCGCGTCCTCGGCGATCTTCGCCTGCTCCGGGGTGACGACATCCATGATCACGCCGCCCTTGAGCTGCTCGGCCATACCGCGCTTGACGCGTGCGGTGCCGGTCTCGGGGGTGGTGGCGGAGGGGCTGGTGGACACGGTGACCTCACTCGCTGACGAAATCGGTGGCTTTTCTCCATGGTCCGGCCGGTCGCCGGGGGCGGGAAAGGGCCAATTCCGCCGCGGTGGCTCCCCGCGGGCCGGCGGGTGGCCGTGTGGCCCGCGCGGATCGGTGCGTCCGGCGGGTGCCGGTGCGCTCCGTGGTGCCGGGGCGTTCAGTGCGACCCGGCACCGTCCGCCGTGAGCGGCACCGGCGGCTCGTCGTCCATCTCGAAGGCCAGCGGGAAGGGTGCGTGGCCCGCGAGCCGGAACCAGCGCACGACGCGGTGTCTGCGGACCGCCCGCGCGGCGCGTACCGCGTCGTTGTGGAAGCGCCGGGCCATCGGCACCCGCCGTACCGACTGGGTCAGCTCCTTGATCGCCTCGGTGCCGCCCGGCGCCTCCCCGATCTCGGCGACCGCGCCCGGCTCGGAGAAGACCGCGCGCAGCGCCTGGCTCAGCTCGCTCTCGGCGACTTCCCGCTGCTCCGGCTCGGCCTGCCGGGCGGCGTGCGCGGACTCGTACAGCACGATCGACGCGGCCGGGTCCAGCACACCGGCCGTGGCCAGTTCCTGGGCGACCGAGGCGCGGCGCAGCAGTTGCGCGTCCAGGGCGGCGCGCGCCGCGTCGATCCGGGCGTGCAGACGGTCGAGGCGCCCGGCCGTCCAGCTCAGGTAGAGGCCGATCGCGACGATCGCGACCGCGACCCAGATGATGGTGGTCACTGTCAGTCCCTTGCCAGGCCGAATCTCGCCCGAAGGCTGGTGCGTTCGTCCGCGGCGACATGCGCGGCGCCGTCGGTGACGGTCTCGTAGACGGACAGGATGTCACCGCCGACCACCGACCAGTCGAATCGCCGCACATGGGCGCTGCCGCGGGTGCGCAGTTCGGTACGGCGGGCGGGGTCGCCGAGCAGCCGCAGGGCGGCGGCGGCGAGCGCGTCGGCGTCCTCGTTGGCGAAGAGTTCGCCCGCCGCGCCCTGGTCGAGGACCTGCGCGAAGGCGTCGAGGTCGCTGGCGAGCACGGCGGCGCCCGCCGACATCGCCTCGACCAGGATGATCCCGAACGACTCGCCGCCGGTGTTGGGCGCCACGTAGACGTCGACGCTGCGCAGCAGCCGCGCCTTGTCCTCGTCGCTGACCATGCCGAGGAATTCGACCCGGTCGCGCATCGCCTCGGGCAGCGACTCGACGGCCTCCTCCTCGTCGCCGCGGCCCGCGACCAGCAGCCGGGTGCCGGGCCGCTCGGCGAGGATCTTCGGCAGTGCCCGGATCAGCACGGGCAGGCCCTTGCGCGGCTCGTCGATCCGCCCGATGAAGCCGATCGTGCCGCCCTGCCACTCCTTCTTGGGCTCGGCCCGCGCGAAGAAGTCCACGTCGACGCCGTTGGGGATGACGACCGCGTCGCCGCCCAGGTGCTCGACCAGGGTGCGGCGGGCGTACTCGCTGACCGCGATCCGGGCCCTGATCTTCTCCAGCGCGGGTTGCAGGATCGGGTACGCGGCGATCATCGCGCGCGACCGCGGGTTGGAGGTGTGGAAGGTGGCCACGATCGGGCCCTGCGCCGCCCAGCAGGCCAGCAGGCCGAGCGAGGGCGAGGCGGGTTCGTGGATGTGGATGACGTCGAAGTTGCCGTCGTGCAGCCAGCGGCGGACCCGGGCGGCGGACAGGAAGCCGAAGTTGAGCCGGGCGACCGAGCCGTTGTACGGGACCGGCACGGCGCGGCCCGCCGACACCACGTACGGCGGCAGCGGTGTCTCGTCGTCGGCGGGGGCGAGCACGGAGACCTCGTGGCCGAGGCCGATCAGGTGCTCGGCGAGGTCGCGGATGTGGAACTGGACGCCGCCGGGGACGTCCCAGGAGTACGGGCAGACGATCCCGATCCTCACGTTTTCTCCGTTCCGGAGTGGTCAGGTGGGCCGCCGGCCGTACCGCCCGCGCCCGACGGGCCGTCCGTGCCGGCCGTGCTGTGGGCGCCGTCCGTGCCGTCGGCCCTACCGGCGCCTTCGGCCGCGGCGGTGGCCGGGCCGCCCCGCGGGGAGACGCCGGACGTGCCCTCCGCCGTTGCTCCCGCGGTCTCCCCCGCCGTGTCGGCGCCGCCCGCCGGGGGTTCGGGGCGGGGTTCGAGGTCGGACAGCCACAGGCGTTGCAGCATGTGCCAGTCCTCGGGGTGCTCGGCGATGCCGGAGGCGTACGCGTCGGCCAGTCGCTGCGTCATCGCGGCCGTCTTGGACGTACGGTCGCCGGTCGCGGGGACCTCGACCGGCGGGTGGACGCGGCCGCGCATGACGGGCGACTCGTCGTACCAGAGGGTGACGGGGAGCAGCAGCGCTCCGGTCTGCTGGGCGAGCATGGCCGGGCCCGCGGGCAGCCGGGTGCGCTCGCCGAAGAAGTCGACCTCGACGCCGCTGGCCGACAGGTCGCGGTCGGCGACCAGGCAGACCAGGCCGCCGGACCGCAGCCGCCGGGCCAGGGTGCCGAAGGCGGCGCCGCCGGTGTGCGGCAGCACCTCCATGCCCAGGCTCTCGCGGTAGGCGACGAAGCGGTCGTACAGCGTCTCGGGCTTCAGGCGCTCGGCGACGGTGGTGAAGGGGGTGTCGAGCGCGGTGGTCACCCAGGCGCCGGCCAGGTCGTAGTTGGCCATGTGCGGCAGCGCCAGGATGACGCCGCGTCCGGCGGCGAGGCCGTCGGTCAGGTAGTGGACGTCGGCGGGGTCGAAGCCGCCGCGGATGCGGTCCTTGCTCCAGGCCGGGAGCCGGAAGGACTCCATCCAGTAGCGCAGGTAGGACCGCATGACCGAGCGCGACAGCGCGCGCAGCCGTGCCTCGTCGGCGTCCGGCACGACCCGGACCAGGTTGGCCTCGAGGCGTCGGACGCCCTTGCCGCGCTGCCGCCACGTGACGTCCGCGATGGCGCGGCCGAGCGCTCGGGCGGCCGGTTCCGGCAGCGTCTTGACCGCGCTCCAGCCGAGCCCGTAGAGCCCGTCGGCGAGGCTCCCCCTGAGCCGCGCGGCCCGGGAGGCGTCCTCGCTCACGCGCTGCTCCCCTGCCCCGAGGTGGCGGCGGCTGCGGCGTCGGCCTCCGCGGACTCGCGGCGTACGGTGACGACCCGCTGGACGAGGGTGACCAGGCTGCCCGCGGCGACCGCCCACAGGGCGATCGGCAGCAGGTACTGGATGCCGGGGACGCCGAATTTGTGCAGTCCGGCGAAGCCGCACAGGGTCAGCGTGATCACCAGGCGCTCGGCGCGCTCGACCAGGCCGTTGACGTTCACCGGCAGGCCGATCGCCTCGCCGCGCGCCTTGGTGTAGGACACCACCTGGCCGCTGGCCAGGCAGAAGATCGTCACCGCGCACAGCACGAGGTCGTCGCCGCGGCCCGCGTACCACATGGCGAGTCCGCCGAAGATGCCCGCGTCGGCGACCCGGTCGAGGGTCGAGTCGAGGAAGGCGCCCCAGCGGCTGGAGACCCCGGCCTGGCGGGCCATGTTGCCGTCCACCAGGTCGGAGAAGACGAAGAGCGTGATCACCACGGTGCCCCAGAAGAACTCGCCCCTGGGATAGAAGGCCAGTGCGCCCGCCATGACACCCGCGGTGCCGAGCAGGGTCACCGCGTCGGGGCTGACCCCCTTGCGGAGCAGAAATGCGGCGAACGGCGTGAGAACACGCGTGAAGAACGCACGCGCGTACTTGTTCAGCATGGCCTTCCCGACAGGTCGGAGGATGGTGTCACGGCGGCCGGAGCGGCAGCCGGATGGCCCATCGTAGCCAGCCCGCGCGCACCGGATGTCCCAGGCCGTGCCGGAGCGGCGGGGGCGGCGGCCCGGCGTACGACGTATGGACGCACCCGGACGGCCGTGGGAAGGTCGAAAGACCGCGGGCGTCGTCGAGGCCGCCTGTGCGTGGAGCGGTCTCCCGTGGCGCCCCTGTGACGCGCCCCCCACCGAGGGCGCGGTCCGTGCAGTGAGGACCGGGAGGCGAGAACGCGTGGGTGGTGCAGCGGACAGGAGAGACGCACAGCCAGGAGCCGCCGGAAGGGCACCGGCGGCCGACCGCCCCGAGAACGTGCGCAATGTGGTGCTGGTCGGCCATTGCGGATCGGGCAAGACGACATTGGTGGAGGCGCTGGCGCTGACCACCGGCGCGGTGAACCGGGCAGGCCGGGTCGAGGACGGCGGCTCGGTGTCCGACCACGACGAGATCGAGCAGCGGCAGCAGCGCTCCGTACAGCTCTCGCTCGTCCCCGTGGAGTGGGGCGGGATCAAGGTCAATTTGCTGGACACTCCCGGATACGCCGATTTCGTCGGGGAGTTGAGGGCCGGTCTGCGCGCCGCGGACGCGGCCCTGTTCGTCGTGTCGGCCGCGCAGGACGGCGAGGGCATCGGCGGCGCGACCCGGATGGTGTGGGAGGAGTGCGCGGCCGTCGGGATGCCGCGGGCGGTCGTGGTGACGCACCTGGAGTCGGTGCGGGCCGGTTTCGAGGAGATGGCGGCGCAGTGCGCGGCGGAGCTGGGCGGCGACTCCCCCGATTCGGTGCTGCCGCTGTATCTGCCGGTGCACGGGCCCGCGGGCCCCGACGGCCACGCCCCGGTGACGGGCCTGGCGGGGCTGCTCTCGCAGCGGGTGTACGACTACGTGTCCGGCGAGCGGGCCGAGGCCGAGCCGGACGCGGCGCTGGCGCCGCTGGTGGAGCAGGCGCGCAACCGGCTCATCGAGGGGATCATCGCCGAGAGCGAGGACGAGACCTTGATGGACCGCTACCTCGGCGGCGAGGAACTGGACGTCAAGACGCTCGTCGACGACCTGGAGCGGGCGGTGGCGCGCGGCTCCTTCCACCCGGTGCTGGCCGCCGCGCCCGCCGCGGACGGCGCCCGGCAGGGCCTGGGCACCGTGGAACTGCTGGAGCTGATCACCGGCGGTTTCCCGACCCCGCTGGAGCGGGAGGCGCCGCCGGTCACGACGCCGGACGGCGGCGGGCGCCCCGCGCTGGTCTGCGACCCGGAGGGGCCGCTGGCCGCCGAGGTGGTCAAGACGTCCTCGGACCCGTACGTGGGCCGGATCAGTCTGGTGCGGGTCTTCTCCGGCACCCTGCGGCCGGACGAGACGGTGCACGTGTCGGGCCACGGCATGGAGGACCGCGGGCACGAGGACCACGACGTGGACGAGCGGGTCGGGGCGCTGTCGTCGCCCTTCGGCAAGCACCAGCGGCCGGTGCCCTCGGCGGGCGCGGGCGATCTGGTGTGCGTGGCCAAGCTGACCCGCGCCGAGACCGGCGACACGCTCTCGGCCAAGGACGGGCCGCTGCTGATGGAGCCGTGGGTGATGCCGGACCCGCTGCTGCCGATCGCCATCGAGGCGCACAGCAAGGCCGACGAGGACAAGCTCTCCCAGGGCCTGGCGCGGCTGGTCGCCGAGGACCCGACGATGCGTCTCGAACAGAATCCGGACACCCGGCAGGTCGTCCTGTGGTGCCTGGGCGAGGCGCACGCCGACGTCGCCCTGGAGCGGCTGCGCAACCGGTACGGGGTGCAGGTCGACGCGGTGCCGCACAAGGTGTCGCTGCGGGAGACCTTCGGCGAGCCGGTGACGGCCCGCGGGCGGCACGTCAAACAGTCCGGCGGGCACGGGCAGTTCGCGATCTGCGACATCCAGGTGGAGCCGCTGCCGGTCGGCTCCGGCATCGAGTTCGTGGACAAGGTGATCGGCGGGGCGGTGCCGCGGCAGTTCATCCCGTCGGTGGAGAAGGGCGTCCGCACCCAGGCCGCCCGCGGGGTCGCGCTCGGCTTCTCGGTGGTCGACATCCGGGTCACCCTCACCGACGGCAAGGCGCACTCGGTGGACTCCTCCGACGCCGCCTTCCAGACCGCGGGCGCGCTCGCCCTGCGCGAGGCCGCCGCGGGCGCGCCCATCCATCTGCTGGAACCGGTCTGCGAGGTCGGCGTGCTGGTGCCGGACGCGTACGTCGGTTCGGTGATGAGCGATCTGTCGGGGCGGCGCGGCCGGGTGCTGGGCACCGAACCGGCCGCAGACGGGCGGTCGGTGGTGCGCGCCGAGGTCCCGGAGATCGAGATCGGCCGCTACGCCGTCGATCTGCGGTCGCTGTCGCACGGCACCGGCCGGTTCAGCCGGCACTACGCGCGGCACGAGCCGATGCCCGCCCAACTGGCCACGAGACTGCGCCGGCAGGAGGAGAAGGACGAGGCGACCGCGCACGGCAGATGACGGGCGCGCGACGGAGAATCAGCGCCGGTAAGTCGCCAAGTGGACATGTCCGCTGGCCAATCGGCGGCTCGCGGCCACGCCGCGGGCCGTCGCGCCGCTAATCTGGAGACTGCTCCGAACGTGTGACGTTCACCCGTGCGGGGAATGGGCCGGTCGGAGCCGTATGGACCGGTGAACCGGTGGATGTACGGGACTGGCGACTGGGGGCCTGTGGTGACGGACGGTATCGGGTTCGATTTCAGCCCAGGTGCGCAGATTCCGCTGACCGGCAGCGACGGTGAGACCGGTGCGACCCAGGCGCTGGCGTCCGCCGCGTACCGCGACACTCCGGTGACGACGCTGGTCGACGCCAACAGCGAGGCGAGCGTCAAGGCGCCGCGGCTGTCGCTGTTCGCGCCGAATCTGGGCGAGGCGTTCTCCCGCGCCATCCAGGTCAGGATGCTGGGCGCGGCGCGCAGTGAACTGGTGCAGTCCTTCGGTGTGGTGCCGCAGACCGTGGTGGAGCACGCGCTGGCCGCCAACCGGATTCGGCAGGAGCGCGACAACCGGCTGACCGTGGTGATGGGCGTGTGCGGGGTGCTGTTCCTGCCCGGCGTGCTGCTCTGGCTCGGCGCCTTCCAGTTGCGCAAGTCGCTCGGGTCGCTGAAGGCGCGGGGCAACAAGTCGGGGGCCTTCGGGGCCGTCGTGCTGGCCGTGGCCGCCGCCTTCACCGTGCTGCTCGCGGTACGGCCGCCGTTCAGCGGTTTCTGGCAGCAGTATTTCCGCGTCCTGATGATCGCGCCGATCATCGGCTGGTTCTGGGCGAAGCGGATCTGCGAGGCCACCGCGAAGGATCTGCGCAGCCGCTGGGCGGGCCTGGTCGCGGGCACCGCGGTCGGCGCGAAGATCCCCGAGGCGGTGCCGCGCAACCCCAACCAGACCCGCGCGGAGCTGCTGCGGCAGAGCCTGGCCAAGCTGTCCGCGGAGCAGAACAGCAATGTCGTCTTCTACGCGGGGCCCAAGGGCATACTCGGCATGGGCAGCCGGTGGGCGAACTGGCAGATGGCCGAGGAGCTGATCCCGCGCGAGGGGCTGGCCGAGATCCACCCGTTCCGGAGCTGGGACGTCATCCGCGCCATCCACGACCAGCTACGGATGATCGAGCGCGGCCCGCTGCACACCGGCGGCTTCCCCAAGCCGTCGATAAAGCACTGGGTCGTGGTGCCGGTCGGCGAGGGCGCGGGCAAGATCTCCCGGCCCACCGGACCCGAGGTCGACTCGTTCTCGGTCAAGGACTTCGAGATCCAGCGGATCTGCAACACGCAGCAGTTCGGCAAGGGCAACCGGCACTATCTGGGCATCCAGTTCACCCTCTGGGACGGCAATCTCGTCATCACGCTGATGACGACGGTGACGGTGCTGGCGCACACCCTGCGGATCGAGGTCACCGGGCACGCGCTCGGCCCGATCCACGGGATCTTCACCTCCGGGCCGCCCGCGAAGGAGAAGACGATCACCAAGCCGGTGAAGTTCTGGGAGACCAGGACCGTACAGCTCCCGCTGATCGAGTCGGACGAGGTGGTACGGCTGGCCGCCCGCGCGCCGCTGACCCGCTTCCCCGCCGTGCTGGACTACCTCGGCGGCACGCTGAAGCTGCCCGAGCCGTTCGGGCTGCGGCACACGTGGGCCGACAAGCCGTGGAAGCACCGCTTCATGGCCGACGACGCGCTGCGCGCGGCCACTCCGGTGCTGCGGGCGGTGCACGCCGCCGCGATCCAGGTGATGAGCGAGAACGGCGTGGACACCTCGCACTTCACCAGCCGCTCGATGATGCTGAGCGGGCTGTCGCAGAGCGTGGAGCCCAGGAAGGCCGACGCGTACGACGCCTAGGACCTGTCCGGGCTCCGGCTCCGGCTCCCGCTCATGCGGGGTTCAGGGCGACGGGACGTTTCAGGACGACGGGACGTCCGTCAGGAGGGCCAGACGTCCGCGAGCATCTTGCGGGTGTCGGCGAGGAGCTGCGGCAGCACCTTCGTGTGTCCGACGACCGGCATGAAGTTGACGTCGCCGCCCCAGCGCGGCACCACGTGCTGGTGCAGGTGCGCGGCGATCCCGGCGCCCGCCACATCGCCCTGGTTCATCCCGATGTTGAAGCCCTGCGCGCCGGAGGCGGACCGCAGGGCGGTCATCGCCTGCTTGGTCAGCACGGCCAGTTCCGCCGTCTCGGCGCCGTCCAGCTCGGTGTAGTCGGCGACGTGCCGGTAGGGCACCACCATGAGGTGCCCGCTGTTGTACGGGTACAGGTTGAGCACCGCGTACACGTGCTCGCCGCGCGCGATGACGAGGCCGTCCTCGTCGGACTCGGCCGGGACCGCGCAGAACGGACATCCGTCACCGGCACCGGGGCCGGTGGGCTTGTTCTCGCCCTGGATGTACGCCATCCGGTGCGGGGTCCACAGGCGCTGGAACGCGTCCGGCACCCCCGCTCCGATCTGCTGTTCCGGCTCACTTGTCATGCCGTTCAGCATAGGACTTCCCCCGGAGCACGCGTGCTGCGGGGGAAGTCCCGGATCTCACGGGCGGCGGACGTCGGCGCCGTCAGACCTGGATGCGGCGCTCCACGGCGTCCACCATCTCGGCGATGGCCTCGTCGCGCGGAATGCCGTTCTTCTGCGAGCCGTCGCGGTAGCGGAAGGAGACCGTGCCGCCGGACATGTCCTCGTCGCCGACGATGACCATGTACGGCACCTTCAGCTTCTGCTGGTTGCGGATCTTCTTCTGCATGCGGTCGGAGGACGCGTCCACGTCGACCCGCAGGCCCTTGCGCCTGGCCTCCGCCGCGAACTCCTGGAGGTACGGCACGTGCGCGTCGCCGATCGGGATGCCGACCGCCTGCACCGGGGCGAGCCAGGCCGGGAAGGCGCCCGCGTAGTGCTCGAGCAGCACGGCGAAGAACCGCTCGATCGAGCCGAACAGCGCGCGGTGGATCATCACCGGGCGGTGCTTGGTCCCGTCGGGGCCGGTGTACTCCAGGTTGAACCGCTCGGGCAGGTTGAAGTCGAGCTGCACGGTCGACATCTGCCAGGTGCGGCCGATGGCGTCCTTGCACTGCACGGAGATCTTCGGCCCGTAGAAGGCGGCGCCGCCCGGGTCGGGGACCAGCGGCAGCCCCTGCTTCTCGGCCACCTTGCGCAGCGTCTCGGTGGCCTCCTCCCAGACCTCGTCGGAGCCGACGAACTTCTCCGGGTCCTTGGTGGACAGCTCCAGGTAGAAGTCGGTCAGTCCGTAGTCGCGCAGCAGATTCAGCACGAAGGTGAGCGTGGTGTCCAGCTCGTCGGCCATCTGCTCCTTGGTGCAGTAGATGTGCGCGTCGTCCTGGGTGAAGCCGCGGGCCCGGGTCAGACCGTGCACGACGCCGGACTTCTCGTACCGGTACACGGTGCCGAACTCGAAGAGCCGCAGCGGCAGTTCGCGGTAGGACCGGCCGCGGGCGTCGAAGATCAGATTGTGCATCGGGCAGTTCATGGGCTTGAGGTAGTAGTCCGTGCCCTCGTCGAGCTGCATGGGCGGGTACATGCCGTCGGCGTACCAGTCCAGGTGGCCCGAGGTCTCGAACAGGGTGCCCTTGGTGGCGTGCGGGGTGTAGACGAACTCGTACCCCTCCTCCTCGTGCCGCCTGCGCGAGTAGTCCTCCATGGTGCGGCGGATGATGCCGCCCTTGGGGTGGAAGACCGCGAGGCCCGAGCCGATCTGCTCGGGGATGGAGAAGAGGTCCAGCTCATTGCCCAGCTTGCGGTGGTCGCGCTTGGCGGCCTCCTCCAGGAAGTCCAGATGCGCCTTCAGCTCTTCCTTGGTGGGCCAGGCGGTGCCGTAGATCCGCTGGAGCATCGGGTTCTTCTCGCTGCCGCGCCAGTACGCCGCCGCGTTGCGCATCAGCTTGAACGCCGGGATGTTGCGGGTGCTGGGCAGGTGCGGGCCCCGGCAGAGGTCCTTCCAGCACAGCTCGCCGGTCTTCGCGTCCAGGTTGTCGTAGATGGTCAGCTCGCCGGCGCCGACCTCGACGTCCGCGCCGTCGTCCGAGGACGCGGCGCCGCCCTTGAGGCCGATCAGCTCCAGCTTGTACGGCTCGTCGGCCAGCTCCTCGCGGGCGGCCTCGTCGGTCACGACCCGGCGCGAGAAGCGCTGGCCGCGCTTCTGGATCTCCTGCATCTTCTTCTCGACGGCCTTGAGGTCGTCGGGGGTGAACGGCTTCTCGACGTCGAAGTCGTAGTAGAAGCCGTCCTTGACCGGCGGCCCGATGCCGAGCTTGGCCTCGGGGTGCAGCTCCTGCACGGCCTGCGCCATCACGTGCGCGGTGGAGTGCCGCAGGATGTTGAGGCCGTCCTGGCTGGTGATGTCCACCGGCTCGACCTCGTCGCCGTCGGCGAGGGCGTACGCGAGGTCCTTCAGCTCGCCGCCGACGCGGGCGGCGATCACGGACCGCTCGCCGGGGAACAGTTCGGCCGCGGTCGTGCCCGTCGTGACCGTCCGCTCTTCCAGCTCAACGGAATCGCGTTTGATGATCACACGGACATCTGACACCGGTCTGCTCCTGACTCAGGTCCTGCTGGCTGTGGTGACTCGGCGGCGGCGGGCGCCGCACCGCTGAATCGTACCGAGCCGCGAGGGCTGCCCGCGAAGCGATAACCCGCGGGGGTGGCGGCGCGAGGTGCCGTGAGCCCCGACGACCGGCCGCATCGCGGTCCTCATCCCTGGGGCCGGTCCTGAGGACGGCCCTGGGGACGGCCGCCGAGCGGCGGTGCCGGGGCGTCGTCACCGAGCGGTGTCCGGCTGAAGTCCAGCGGCAGCCGCACGTTCCGGTAGCGGCCGACCGCCGGATGCTCCAGGGTCTCCACGGTGCGCCGCTCGCGCAGATAGTCGTCGTCGGCCAGGGACTCCAGGGTGCGTACGGGCGCGCAGGCGATCCTCGCGGTCCGGCACGCCGACACGATCCGCGCGACGGTCCGGCCGGACACGTAGTCCGCGATGACCGCCTGGACCTCGTCCGACCGGCCGCCGCGCTGTCCCGCGGTGGCGAACCGGGGGTCGTCCAGCAGGTCGTCGCGCCCGGCGAGCACGAGGAAGCGCCGCCAGTCGGCGTCGGTGTACGGCATGACGCAGACCCAGCCGTCGCGGGCCGGATGCGGGCGCCGGGCGGGTGCCAGCGACCGCGCCCACCCGATGTCGCCGCACGGCGGGTCGAAGGTGTGGCCCGCGAGGTGCTCGACGAGGTTGAACGCGGCCATGTTGTCGACCATCGGCACGTCCACCCACTGCCCGTGGCCGTCGCGCAGGCGGCTGTACAGGGCCGAGACCGTCGCGAGCGCCATCAGGAGGCCGCAGGTCTTGTCGGCCGTGATCGACGGCGAGTACGCCGGTTCGCCGCCGCGCAGGCGGTAGCTGTCGGCCATGCCGGACAGCGCCTGGACCGTGTCGTCGTAGCCGGAGACGTCACGCAGGCCGGAGCGGGAGCTGTACGCCTGTCCGGTGCAGAGCACGATGTCGGGACGGACCCGCGCGAGCGCGTCGTAGTCGAGGCCGAGCCGTTCGCGGGCGCTCGGCAGGATGTTGGTCACCACCGCGTCGGCCCCGGCCACCAGGTCGGTGAAGCGGCGTCGGTCCTCCCCCGTCGCCAGGTCGAGCACCACGGAGGTCTTGTTGCGCAGCAGCCGGAGCGACAGGGCCGAGAGACCGTCGGCCGCCGTCGGCCCGATCCTGCGCCCGATGTCGCCGCCCGGCGGCTCGACCTTGACGACCTCGGCGCCGAGGTCGGCCAGCAGCGAGGTCGCGTACGGCCCCATCACCACCGACGTGCAGTCGATCACGACGGTGCCCGCCAGGGGACCGCCGCGCGGGGCCGCGTATCGCGTCGGCCCGGAATCTTCTGTCGGTACGCGATCTCCTGTCGGCACGCGGTCTCCTCGAAGACGTCGGTCTCGGCCCCGGAACCGGGCCACTTGTGCGCCGGGGGCGCGGTGGCATCGTCTCCAGGACGGCCCCGGCGCCGCCCTGGAGTTGCCCACGCACTCGGCGGCGCCGACTTGTGCTCAGCCACAAAGAGGGCCGATAGCCTGGGGTGATGGACACTGGCGAGGGCGTCGCGCGGTCGGTGACCCCCGCCGCCGCGTCCTCGGCGGCCGTGGGCACGCTGCGCGACCTGCTGGAGAGCCTGGGACCGCACACGCTGCGGCTTGTCGGCGGTGACCGGGCGCGGTTGGCCCGGCCCGCGGGCGAGCCCGTGGTCCACGGTCCCGACGAGCCGATCCACGACGTGGCGGGGGCTGTCGTACTGCTCACCGGGGGCAGCTCCGATCCCGCCGAGGTGACCGATCGGATACGGCAGGCCGCCGCCGCGGGCGCGAGCGCGGTCGTGGTGAAGGCGTGGGGCCGGGATCTGGGCCGGGCCGTCGAGGCCGCCCGCGAGGCGGACATCGCCCTGCTGTGCACGCCCGACGAGATGGCCTGGCGGCGCCTGGACGCGTTCGTCACCGCGGCCGGTGCCGCTCGGGCCGCCGTCCCCGGGGAGGCGGGCGGCATCGGCGACCTGTTCGGCCTGGCCAACGCGATCGCGGCGTCGCTGGGCGGGCCGGTCACGATCGAGGAGGTCGACGGCCGGATCCTGGCGTACTCCAACCTGCCGGACCAGGAGATCGACGAGATCCGGCGGTTGGCGATCCTCGGCCGCCGGACACCGGAACGGCCTGGCGACGCGGGGAAGTACCAGGCCGTGATCGCCGCGCAGGGCCCGGTGCGGTTCGCCAGTTCGGGTCCGGAGTACGCCGACCGGATGGCCGTCGCCGTACGGGCGGGGCACCAGGTGCTCGGCGTCATCTTCGTCCTGGCGGACCGGCCGAAGCTGGTGGACGACGCGGAACGCGCGCTGCTGGACGCCGCCCGCAGCGTCGCCTTGCACCTGCTGCGGTCGCGGGAGGCGGTCAGCCCCGAGCGGGAGCGGCGCGGCGACGCGCTCCGCGGTCTGCTGGCCTCCTCGCTGGACGCGGCGAGCGCCGCCGCGGCGCTGGCGCTGCCCGCGCGTGCCTCGTTCGTCCTCGCGACGGTACGGCCGGTCGCCAGTGAGCTGCGGGCCGCCGACGCCGCCCGCGTCCGCGACCTGATCACGCTGCACGGTGAGCACTGGCACCCGGAGTCGGCGGCCGTGCTGGAGGCGGGCGACGTCGTCCTGCTGCTGCCCGTGCTCGACCCGCCCCAGGACGACCGGGGCCAGGCGCGGCTGGCCGCGCGGCTGCGCAGGCTGGGCACGGACCTGGTGACGGCGGCCCGCAGGTCCGCCGGGGTGGAACTGGTCGTCGGCTTCGGCGCCGTCGTCGACGGCCTCGCGGCCGTCGCCGGGTCCCGGCCGCTCGCCCGGCGGGTCGTGGACACGCTGCTCGACCCGCGCGCCGACCCGCCCCACGGCGGTGTCGCCACCCTGCACGACGTGCGCCCTCAGGTCGTCCTCGCCTGTCTGCGGTCCGGGGCGCCGATCGACGAGGACGTGCTGCGGCTGCCCGCCGTGCGCGCCGTCCTGCGCCACGACGCGGACCAGGGCACCGACTACGCCGGGACGCTGCTGGCGTATCTGGGGTCCGCCGGGAGCGTCGCCGCGACCGCCCGCGCCCTCGGCGTCCACGAGAACACCGCCCGCTACCGGGTCCGCAGGCTGACCGAGATGTTCGGGGTCGCCCTGGACGCGGGCGACGACACGCTCGTGACGTGGCTCCAACTGCGCAACGCCGTGCGCGGCCCCCGGGGCGCACGCGGCTGAGGCCCTTGTGGGGACCGACAAGCCGCGGGGTCGGGCCCGTGGCGTGACGACAACGGCGGGGGCGCCCGCGCCTTCTACCGTTCGGGGCGGAACGGAGGAATCAGATGACATCAACCCTGCTCGCCCACGTCCGCGTCGGCCTCGGCGGCCCACCTCGCGACGTCCTGGTCCGCGACGGGCGCGTCACGGCGATCGGCGCCGTCGGCGGCGTCCCGCCCGAGCCGGACACCGAGGTGATCGCGTTCGCCGACGCCACCCTCGTCCCCGGTTTCGTCGACGGCCATGTGCACATCGAGCAGTGGGTACGGAATCTGCGCGCCGTCGATCTCGGCGCCGCGCGGAGCCCGCGCGAGGCCGCGGTCATGATGCGGGACGGCATGCGCGCGGCGCACCGTACCGGGATCGTCTGGGGTCAGGGCATCGTGCCCGCGCTGTGGGAGGAGGCTCCGCACAAGCGTGTCCTGGACGAGCTGGTGGGCGACGCGGCGGTGGCCGTCAGCACCATCGACCTGCACACCACGTGGCTGAGCAGCGCCGCGCTCGACCTGGTCGGCCTGCGCGGGCACCCCACGGGGGTGCTGCGGGAGACGGCGTCGATCGAGACCAAGGCGCGGCTGGCGGCGATGGTGCCGCCCGAGGAACTCGACGCCTGGGTCGGGGAGTCCGTCGCCGCGCTGCCCGCGCTGGGCGTCACCGGCCTGACCGACCTCGCCTACGCGGACAACGTCGAGGCGTGGCGCCGCCGGTCCCGGTCCGGCGCGGTGCCGGTGAGGGTGCTGGCCGGCGTCTGGACGCCGTGGCTGGACGGCGCCATCGCCGCGGGGCTCCGTACGGGGCAGGTCGTCGCGGGGACCCACGGGCGGGTGCGGGTCGGGCCGTACAAGATCGTCAGCGACGGGTCGCTCAACACGAGGACGGCGTGGTGCGTCGATCCGTATCCGCACCCGGCCGGGGCCGGTGACGCGTGCGGGCTGTCGCTGGTACCGCTCGACGAGCTGGTCGAGCTGATGGGCAGGGCCTGGGCGGCCGGGCTCGAACCCGCGGTGCACGCGATCGGCGACCGGGCGAACTCCGCGGTGCTCGACGCGTTCGAGCGGGTCGGGTGCCCCGGCAGGATCGAGCACGCCCAACTGGTGAGCGAGCGGGACATGCCGCGCTTCGCCCGGCTCGGCGTGGTCGCGTCGGTCCAGCCGCAGCACGCCGTGACCGACCGGGACGTGGCCGACCTGCACTGGCCGGGCCGCACCGACCGGGCCTACGCCTTCCGCTCCCTGCACGCCGCCGGTGCCCGGCTTGAGCTGGGCTCCGACGCGCCGGTCAGCCCGCTGGACCCGAGGCTGGCCATCGCCGACGCGGTCTTCCGCACCGACGACGACCGGCCCGCGTGGCACCCCGAGCAGAGCGTCCCGCTGGAGGTGGCGTTCGCGGCGGCCGGCGCGGGCCGGGGCCCGGTGTCCGTCGGCGACGTCGCCGACCTCGTGGTCATCGGCGGGGACCCGCGCGCGTTCGACCGCGCCGCGCTGCGGACCATGCCGGTGCTGACCACGATGGTCGGCGGCACACTCACGCACCGGTCGGTCTGAGGGGCCGCCCCCGCGTCGGACCCGCCCGGCCGCGGTCGGGCGTTTCCGGCGACGGCGTGCCTACGGGCCGGGCGCGTCCTCGGGGGCGCCGATCAGCCGCGACACGCGGGCGCCCAACCGCCGTGCGACGCCCTCCAGTTCCCGTGTCCGCGGCCTGATGCTGTCGGTCGAGCCGACCAGGCAGGCCGCGGCGG
Organism: Streptomyces sp. NPDC088910; assembly: GCF_044749865.1. Taxonomy (NCBI): domain Bacteria; kingdom Bacillati; phylum Actinomycetota; class Actinomycetes; order Kitasatosporales; family Streptomycetaceae; genus Streptomyces; species Streptomyces sp. NPDC088910. The sequence continues at coordinate 374,269 of NZ_JBIVIV010000004.1, read as the reverse complement.
CGACCGAGTTGCTGGAGTCGCGTACCGGCGCGGAGATGGAGATGATCCCCAGTTCGTCGATGGACTTCATCGACAGCACGCCGTCGCGCCCGGCGCGGGCGAAGCGCCGCAGGAACTTCTCGACCTGCTCCGGCGGGTGCCTGTTCGGCAGGACCCGGCGCAGCTCGTCGGCCTCGAAGTCCGAGGCCAGGGTCGGTCCGCCGTCGGAGCCGATGATGGGGGCGAGGCGCCCGAGCCACGGCGTCATGCTCAACCCCTCGCCGACGCTCTGGAGTTCTTCGACGAGCGTGAGGCTGTGCATCCCGTTCAGCACGGTGATGAACGCGCACACCCCGGTCGTCGCCGCCGCTTCGGCCACGAGCGGCCGGCCCTTTTCGAGGATCATCGGCAGGGTCGCGGCGCGATGCCAGCCGTGCACCGCCCAGCTCGCCTCGAACCGCGCGCCGTCCTTGCTCCTGCGGACGACTCCCGCCCGGCCGCACGACTCCAGCAGGCGGCGGACCCGGTCGGGCCGCAGCCCCGTCCCGGTCGCGATACCGGCCAACGAGTCGCGCCCCGCGGACAGATGCCACACGATCCGCAGTGCCGCCTCAAGGCCCAGCGGGCTGCCGTCGCGGCCGAGCGGACCTCCGGCCGCGATGTTCGGCCGGTCCAGTTCGTCGTCCACCGTGCGTTCGAGCAGCCGCCGCGCCTCGTCGAGCACACGGCGCGCCCGCGGTACGACCTTGGCGGCGCGGCTGACCGGCAGCCGGGCCGCCAGTACGGCGACGCATTCGCCGACGGGGCTCATGACCGGCACGGCGATCTCCACGCCCATGCCGATGGTCGACTCGGCGCGGAGCGCCCGCGACGGGCCGTCGGTGTCTTCGAGGCGCGCCGCGCGCACGATCGCGCGCCGGGCGTCGTCGACCGACTCGCCCACCTTGGCGTGCGCGCGCAGGGGCCACACCGACTCGACCGAGGCGACCACCCGCATGCCCTGCGCCGTCGGTGCGGCCAGGCACGCGGTCTCGCCGGTGAGCGTCGCGACGAGCGTCAGCGCGGACCGGACGGACCTGGCGAACGGGGCCGCCGCGCGGCCGGAGAGCTCGATGGCCCGCCGTCCGATGCGGTAGGTCCCGTACGCGCTCCCGCGCTCCAGCAGTTCGAGTTCCGCCAGTTCACCACAGAGCCGGGAAGCGCTGCTCAGCACCGTGCCCAACCGTCCGGCGATCTCCCCGACCGGCATCGGCAGGGTGGGGTCGGGACGATTGCCGACCTGCTGCACCGCGTTCAGTCCCGACAACACATGTGTCGTCATCACCGGGTCCTCGACGATCCGTGTCGCGTGGGCCTTCCGTCGTGGCCGGGGCGACGTGCGTTCCCCGCACCGTAGCAGTGGCCCGCCCGCGCGCCCGGTGGTGCGCCGCCGCGGCGACCGCCCGGCCAGGGCGTTCGCGCAGAACCGTCAATTCGCCGTGCCGCGGTTTGCCGGAAACGCATCGTGCGGCGTGACAGCACTTCCGCGGTGCTTATAGTGAGCCAACTCGTTTTGAGCACCGCCGGATTTCCCTTTTCCACAGAACCGAAAACGGCGTATCGGTCCTCGCATGTTGTTCCCGACTGCCGCAAGGAGCCCGACTCACGTGTTCAGCAAACACCTTACTGGTAGACCGGCGACAGCCGTGACAGCAGTGGCCGGATTCGCCTTGACCGTCGGCGTCCTCGCCGGTTGCACCTCGCATGCCACCGCGACCGCCGATTCCGTGGGCGAGGATTTTATCCGGGGGACGTACGACAAGAGCGTCGCGCGACTGGTTCCTTCGGACATCGCGGGAAAGGGCGGGATCGACGTGGCGAGCGGGCCCGGCTATCCGCCGTTCTTGCTGCTCGCCGAGGACGGCAAGACCCTGGCAGGCGCGGAACCCGAGCTTCTGCGGGCCGTCGCCGACGTGCTGGGGCTGAAGGTGAGGTTCGCCGACGTCAAGTTCGACGCGATGATCCCCGGCCTCCAGACCAAGCGCTACGACATGGTCGCCGCGGCGCTCAGCATCACGCCCGCCCGGCTGAAGCAGGTCGACTTCGTCAGCGAGTACTCCGGCGGCACCTCGCTGATCGTGGAGGCGGGCAACCCCGAGAAGCTGACCCTCGCCACGATGTGCGGACACACCATCGCCGTCATGAAGGGCAGCATCTACGCCGAGAACTACATGCCGACGTTCGACCGGGACTGCGTGCGTGCGGGCAAGCCCGCCATCACCGTCTCGGTGTTCCCCGCCCAGGCCGACGCCACGCTCGCGGTCAGCAGCCGCCGCGCGGACGCCAGCATGTCCGACTACGGCCCGCTGTCCTACATCGCCGGGCAGTCCAACGGCCGGCTCGACGTGCTGAACGCCAACTACCTGCCGACCACATGGGGCTACGCGCTCCCGAAGGGCTCCGCCCTGGCGCCCGCGGTCGCCGCCGCGATGAACAATCTGATATCCGACGGCACGTACGGCAAGATCCTTGCCAAGTGGAAAGTGAACCAGGGCGAGATCGCGAAGTCAGAGGTGCACACCGATGGCCAACGCTGAAATGCCCTCGCTCGCGCAAAGAACCGGCGGCCCGGACGGCGGCGTGCTCAAGGTCGCGCGCACCCGGCATTACGGACAGTGGATCGCGACCTTCGTCATCATTTCCCTGGCGGCCCTCGTCGTCAATTCGCTGATCACGAATCCCCGCTATCAGTGGGACGTCGTATTCAGCTATTTCCGCGATGTGCAGGTGGTGCACGGACTTGTCACGACGATCGTCCTGACCGTCGTCGCCATGGTCGTCGGAATCGTCATCGGCGTCCTGGTCGCGGTCTGCCGTGATTCCAGGAACCGGTCCGTCGCCGCCGCGGCGCTGGCCTACGCCGGATTCTTCCGCGGCACGCCGCTGCTGGTGCAGTTGATCTTCTGGTTCAACCTGGCCGCCCTGTACCCGGTGCTGTCGCTCGGCGTCCCGTTCGGCCCGACGCTGGTGTCGGGTGAGGCGAACACGCTGATCACGCCGTATGTCGCGGCGATCCTCGGCCTCGGGCTGAACGAGGGCGCCTACATGTCCGAGATCGTCAGGGCCGGGCTCCAGTCGGTCGACCCCGGCCAGACGCAGGCCGCGCAGGCGCTGGGCATGCGCAGGGGCCAGATCTTCCGGCGCGTCGTGCTCCCCCAGGCCATGCGGGTCATCATCCCGCCCACGGGGAACCAGACGATCTCGATGCTCAAGACGACGTCGCTGGTCAGCGTCATCGCGATCCCGGAGGTCCTCTTCCGGGTGCAGGAGATCTACTCGCGGACGTACGAGGTGATCCCGCTGCTGATCACCGTCAGCCTCTGGTACCTCGTGGTGACCACCGTGCTGAGCACGGGCCAGTTCTACCTCGAACGGCATTTCAAGCGCGGTGACACCCACTCCCCCGAGCCGTCGCTGCTGGCGGCGCTGCGGGCCGGGATCGTCCCGCGCAGGGCGAGGGCCGCCGCGCCGACGGGCCCGGCCGGCACCGAGGGAGGCCGCGCATGACCGCCGTCTCCACCCGGCCGATGGTCGAGGCCGTGGGCGTGCACAAGTCCTACGGCGGCAATCGCGTCGTCCAGGGGATCGACCTGACGGTCGCGGAGGGCGAGGTGCTGTGTCTCATCGGCCCGTCGGGGTCGGGCAAGAGCACGTTCCTGCGCTGCGTCAACCATCTGGAGAAGATCGACGCGGGCAGCATCAGCGTCGCCGGCGACCTGGTCGGCTACCGCGAGCACAACGGGTGGCTGCACGAACTGGGCGACGCGGAGACCGCCAAGCGCCGCAGCGAGATCGGCATGGTCTTCCAGCACTTCAACCTCTTCCCGCACATGACGGTGCTGGAGAACCTGATCGAGGCCCCGCTCCGGGTCCGCCGGGAGAAGCGCGGGGCGGCCGTCGAACACGCGCGGGCGCTGCTCACCCGCGTCGGGCTCGCCGACAAGGCGGACGCGTACCCGCGGGCGCTGTCCGGCGGGCAGCAGCAGCGGGTCGCGATCGCACGGGCGCTCGCCATGCGCCCCAAGCTGATGCTGTTCGACGAGCCCACCTCCGCGCTCGACCCGGAGCTGGTCGGCGAGGTGCTCGACGTGATGCGGGGTCTCGCCGCGGACGGCATGAGCATGATCGTGGTCACCCACGAGATCGGCTTCGCCCGCGAGGTCGCCCACACCGTGGCCTTCCTCGACGACGGCGTGGTCGTCGAGAGCGGCCCTCCCGAGCGGGTGCTGGGCAGTCCGCGGCACGAACGCACCCGTTCCTTCCTGGCGAAGGTCCTGTCATGACAACTCATCGAATCCGGAAGGAAGCACCGTGAGCAACCCGCTGGAGACCTTCGACGTGGCCGTCGTCGGCCTGGGCGCCCTCGGCAGCGCCGCCGCGTACCACCTGGCCAAGCGCGGAGTCCGCACCGTCGCGTTCGAGCAGTTCGACCTCGGACACGTACGGGGCGCGTCGCACGACACCTCACGCATCATCAGGACGTCCTACGGCGCGACCAGATACGTCCGGCTCGCCACGTCCGCGTACCAGGACTGGGCGGACTTCGAGAAGGTCGCGGGCGAGCGGCTGGTCACGGTGACCGGCGGGGTGATCTTCCTGCCCGCCGACGGCCCCTACAGCGCCGGTGACTTCACCGGCAGCCTGACCGAGGTCGGCGTCCCGTACGAGCTGCTGGACCCGGACCAGGTCCGGGCGCGGTGGCCGCAGTTCGACATCCCCGAGAACGTCGAGACCGTCTACACGCCCGACACCGGGATCGTGAACGCCTCCCGTACGGTGGCCGCGCTCCAGATGCAGGCGCGGGCCCACGGCGCCGAGTTGCGGGCGCGCACGCCCGTGACGGCGCTGAGGCCGGGCGGCGCGGGCACCGTACTGGAGACGGCGGCCGGTCCCGTGCGGGCGAGGAAGGTGGTCCTGGCGGCCGACGCGTGGACGAACCGGCTGCTCGCCCCGCTGGACGCCGCGATACCGCTGGAGACGATGCAGGAGCAGGTCACGTACTTCAAGCCCGCCGACGCCGAGGCGTTCGACCCCGACCGCTTCCCGGTGTGGATCTGGGAGGACACCGACTGCTTCTACGGGTTCCCCGCCTACGGCGAACCCACCGTCAAAGCCGCCCGCGACGTGTCGAACAACCTGATGACGCCCGAGGACCGGACCTTCGAGCCGTCCGCCGAACTGCTCGACCAGCTCTCGGCGTTCATGGGCGCCACGATCCCCGCCAGCGGCCACGTGCTGCGCACCGTCACCTGCCAGTACGCGATCACGCCCGACCGGGAATTCGTGCTGAGCCCGCTCGCGCGGTACCCCGACATCATCGTCGCCCTCGGCGCGGGCCACGCCTTCAAGTTCACCCCGGCCATCGGCCGCATCCTCGCCGAATTGGCGCTGGACGGTGAATCCACCGACGACATCTCGGCGTTCACCGCGCCCGGCGCTGCCGCCTGACGGTCTCACCGGCCGGCGTTCCGCGACGGCCGCCGCGGAACGCACAACGGCCCGCCGACTGATGTCGGCGGGCCGTCACGGTACTTCGAGGCCGGTGGGCCTCGGTGGGCGATACTGGGATCGAACCAGTGACCCCTTCGGTGTGAACGAAGTGCTCTCCCGCTGAGCTAATCGCCCGGGACGCCTCGAACCATACAGCGCGACGGGCCCGCCGTTCAAACCACATGCGCGGCGTCGGCGGCGAGCCGCGCGAGCAGCCCGTGGCGTCCGCCGCGCATCATCAGCGCGTGGTTGGCGAGGAAGAGCGGGCGGCAGGGGACGGCGAGCAGCCGCATCAACGGCTTGCGGACGACGACTTCCTGTTCGTAGAGCAGCCGGGTGCGGGTCCCCGGGAGGCCGCCCGGCGTGATCGTCCAGCGGAACCAGCCCTCCAGGTCGCCGGTCATCGCGGCTTCCAGGACCCGCGTACTCGGGTCGTGCCGGACGGATCTGGCGCTGACGACGAGGTCGTACGGGAGGAGGGAGCGGAAGCGCAGCATGCCGGTGGTGTCGCCGGTCTGCCGCACCTCGCGGATCTGGGGCCACCAGACGGGGTAGTCGTCGGGCCGTTCCAGCACCCGGTAGACGGCGTCGGGGTCCGCGTCGAGCTGCCACGTCCTACGGAATCGGTAGTGACTCCAGTCCATACCGCAAGTGTGCGCGATCGAATCCGCGTACGGCGCGGGAACGCAAAGGATCCCGGGGAGCGGTGTGGAAACCGGTCCCCGGGATCCTCGAATCCGGTGGGCGATACTGGGATCGAACCAGTGACCCCTTCGGTGTGAACGAAGTGCTCTCCCGCTGAGCTAATCGCCCGGACGCGTGGACAACTTTACCGCACGTGGGAGGGGCCTCGGACCAGGCTCCCGAGGGCCCGCGACGGGCGCGCGGGCCCTAGCTGTCGGCCCAGGGCGTGTCGAGGCCGAACTGCCACAGGTAGCACCCGGCGAGTCCGGCCAGGGCGAGCACGGCGGCGGTGGTGAGCAGCAGATTGCGCCGCCGTACGCGGGGGTCCAGGGCGGCCCTGGCGGCGTCGGCGACCTTGCGGCGGGTCCAGCGCAGGACGCGCTGGGCCCAGGCGAACTCGGTGGCCCAGATCGCCATGCCGCCGAAGATCACCACCCAGCCGGGGCCGGGCAGCGGGAGCAGGACGACTCCGCCCGCGACGACGGCGAGGCCGACGAGGAAGACGCCGACCCGCCAGGACTGGTGCAGCAGCCGTGACTTCCTGATGAAGCCGGGGGCCCGTGACCCCAGCCGCGAATCCTTGGCCACGGCTCCATCGAACTCGTCACTCTCCGCAGTCATACCGACAATTTACCCGACCGGCGTTCGTCACCGAAATGGCTGATCGGCCCGTCTCGGGACTAGGCCGGACGAGGTACCAGAAGCCTCACAAACCCCTCAGAGGGGTTTACAACGTCCTCGCAGGTGGCATGTCGATTTCGCCGACGTGCGAATCCCCGAGCGCACACTGAGCGAAAGGCCCTGGCGCTTATGAACACCACGGTCAGCTGCGAGCTGCACCTGCGCCTCGTTGTGTCGAGCGAATCCTCACTGCCTGTACCCGCGGGCTTGCGGTACGACACGGCCGATCCGTATGCCGTGCACGCCACCTTCCACACCGGAGCCGAAGAGACGGTCGAATGGGTGTTCGCCCGCGACCTGCTCGCCGAGGGGCTGCACCGCCCCACCGGCACCGGAGACGTCAGAGTCTGGCCGTCCCGCAGCCACGGTCAGGGCGTCGTCTGCATCGCCCTCAGCTCCCCCGAGGGCGAAGCGCTGCTGGAAGCACCGGCGCGGGCCCTGGAGTCCTTCCTGAAGCGGACGGACGCCGCGGTTCCGCCGGGCACCGAGCATCGTCACTTCGACCTCGACACCGAGCTCTCCCACATCCTCGCGGAGAGCTGAGACCCAGCCCGTCACCGCAGTCCGCGGCCGTCCTACTCGGGGGGACGCCCGGACCCGACCAGCGGAGCCGGACGCTCGCGCCCGGCCCGGCCGCCTGTCATCTCGACACGACTTCGCACGCGATTTCGCTCATGACATCGCTCGTGACGTCGCTCGCCGCGACACGCACGACACCGTCACCCGTCGCGTACGAGACACGCACGACAGCCGTCTCCGTGGGGCCTGCACCCCCACGGCGGCGGCTTTCGCGCGCTAGAGTCACCGGAACGCAGCCGACCGATCACGCCGGCAGGGAGCAGTTCCGTGCTGATCAACCATGACACCAGGTGCGCGCTCGACAGCGTCGTCGACCTCGTCAACACCGCGCCGCAGATCGAGGGCCGGGAATCGCTCGCGGACGTCGCGGACCTCCGCGGCTTCGTGGAGCGCAACCAGGTCAGCGAGGTCGGACGGCTCGACGAGCGCGACCTCACCGCCGTCCACGCCGTACGCGCCCGCTTCACCGCCGTCTTCGGCGCCGCCGACAACGCGACGGCCGCCACCATGCTGAACGCGATGGTCGCCGAGGCGGGCACCACGCCGCGGCTGACCGACCACGACGGCTACGACTGGCACGTGCACTACTTCGCGCCGGGCGCCTCGCTGGCCGACCACCTCGCCGCGGACTGCGGCATGGCGCTGGCCTTCCTCATCGTCGCCGGGGAACGCGACCGGCTGCGGCGGTGCGACGCGCCCGACTGCCGCCGGGCCTTCGTCGACCTGTCCCGCAACCGCTCACGCCGCTACTGCGACAGCCGCACCTGCGGCAACCGGCTCCATGTGGCGGCCTACCGGGCCCGCCAGCGCGAGGCGAGCGCCTGAGCGCGGGCGGCACGAACAGCCGACCGCGGACGCCGCCGCGGGCGTCCGCCCCCGGCCCGCGGCGTCAGAGCAGCAGCAGGTCGTAGATCGCGCCTGCCCCGAGCAGCCCTCCGATCACGCACAGGAACAGCATCAGCGGGGGCTGCGAGAGGGCGTACAGGCACCCCTGCGGCTCTCCCTCCCCCGCCCTCGCGGCGGGTTCACGACCCTCGGCGCGCGGGCCTGGAACGACGTTCTCGACAGTGGATTCGGCACGGTCCGGCCGCGGAGGGGAGAGACGATCCCCGGAGGTGGGCAGCACAGGCCGATGATCGCGCAGAGAACGATCACTCGTCTCCCAACACGCCAACTCCCAGGGGTGTTTCGGACCCCCACACCCGTTCGAAGAGGGCCGTGCGGTGCACGCCTTCCGGTCAGATACCGCGCCGCTTGAGGATCTCCTCGACATCGGCGAAGTCGGACAGACCGCTGTCCGCCGAGGCGCGCCGTTTCGTGCTCGGGCGGGAGGAGGCGGGCAGCGCGGGGCTGGAGGCGCCGGGCACGGCCGCCGGGGGCTGCTGCCCCTCCTCGGGTCCGACGCGCGCGGCGATCAGCCGGGTGACGCCGTACAGCAGCACGGAGACGCCGATGACGCCAAAGCCGAGCCAGACGGTGGGCTTGAAGATCAGGTCGGCCGCCCAGTCGCCGGTGGCGGTGCCGATCTTGCGGCCGAGGGTCACGAGCCCCGCCATGGCCAGGCCGACCGGCAGCAGGGACACGGCGGCGATGCGGGTGGCCCGCAGATAGCGTCGGCGGTAGGCGGTCTGCACGGCGATGGCCAGGCCCGCGGCGGACAGGACGGCGCATAGGGCGGTGGTCAGCATCCCGAGGCTCCTGCGGCAGTTGCGGATGGCCCCGTGAGGTCCGGCCAAGGGCCCGCACGAGGTCGCGTCCTCCCATCCTGCCTCGACACGGGCGCGCGAGGCCACGGTGGGGGGCCGGGTTCAGGGGGATCTCGGGGGTGCCTCCTCCCCGAGTGGGAGACTTGGACCATGGATCAACCCTCCCCCGCCGTGTCGCGTCCCCCCGTACTCGAGGTCTGGTGCGAACTCCAGTGCCCGGACTGCCGCACCGCCCTGGACGACGTCCGCGCGCTGCGCGAGCGGTACGGCGACACGCTCGACATCCAGCTCAGGCACTTCCCGCTGCCCAAGCACGCGCACGCCCTGGCCGCCGCGCAGGCGTACGAGGAGGCGTACGAGCAGGGCAGCGGCTGGCCGTACGCGGAGGCCGTGCTGGCCAGGGTCGAGGAACTGGACAGCCGCGGTGAGGCGGTGCTGGTCGAGGTGGCCCGCGATCTCGGCCTGGACGCCGACGAGGTGGACACCGCGCTGATCGACGGCCGCCACCTGCTGGTCGTCGACTCCGACGAGGCGGAGGGCAAGGCCATCGGCGTCACCGGCACGCCCACGTATGTGATCGGCGGCGAGCGTCTGGACGGCGGCAAGAGCCAGGACGGGCTGCGCGAGCGGATCACCGCCATCGCCGACCGCCTGCTGGCCGAGGCGGGCTCGGCCGTCCCCGGCCCCGGCCCGGCCACCGGCGACGACGGGCAGGTCTGCCGGATCCCCGGCCGCGACTAGACCGGCACCGGGCTCATCGGGGTCGGGATCAGACGCGGGCAGCGGGCACGGGTCCGGGGTCGGACGCGGGCACCGTCCGGGCTCGGGTCCGGGCTACAGCAGCGGCTTCGTCAGGTGCCGCACCGTCGTGCCGTAGCCCAGCGACTCGTACAGCCGCAGCGCCGGTGCGTTGCCCGCGAAGACGTCGAGTGCGACGGCGGGGGCCCCGGCCTCCCGGCAGGCGTTCTCGGCGGCGAGCATGAGCGTACGGCCGTGTCCGCGGCCCCGGTGCGCGGTGTCGACCTCGACGGCCAGCACCCACGCGGGCGCGGCACGGTCGGCCTCGTCGTACAGCCGCAGCGCCACGCGGCCGACGGTCACACCGTCGTGCGCGAGGGCGTACAGCGCGGCGCCCGGAGTGTCCCGGCCGCGCGGCAGCACGTGGTCGAAGGCGGCGGCCTCGCGGGCCGCCGCCTGCTCGCGCGGCATGCCGCGGTCGACCAGCGAGGCGATGAACCCCTCCGCGCTGTGCGCCCGCCACGGCCCGTACTCGGCGGCGGTCAGCGGGCGGGTGCGGCTGCCGGGCGGCAGCGGGTGCGGCGGGGCGGGCTCGCGCAGCGGCTTGAGCATGCCGCGGGCGCGTTCGACGTAGCCGAGCGCGGTGGCCAGCCGCAGCCCGTACTCGGCCGCGGCCGGGACCGAGACCTCAGCCCGCGCGCAGCCCCACAGCCGCAGCACCTCCTCGGCGGCCAGCGCGGCCACGGTGCCGCGCCCGCGCCGCCGGTCCGGCTCGTCGACGGCCAGCGCCGCGATCCGCCCGGTGCCGGGGCCGAGCCCCGGTTCCGCGCTCAGCTCGACACCGCCGACCGGGCGGCCGTTGACGCAGACGGTGAAGGCGCGGGCGCGACCGCCGTCGGGCGCGCGCCGCTCCGGGCCCGCGGGTCTGAGGGTCGTCGTCATGGTCGCGCTCCCGGGATGTCGCCGTACCGATCGCATGGGGTGCCGGGTGACGTTCTACCGCGCCCGGCGGCCGCCGTGCCGGGACTTGGGGGACCTACGGGTTCGGATCGGCCGCCGCGCGCTCGGCGAAGATCCGCATGGCCTTGGCCGTGACGGGCCCCGGAGCGGCGGAGAGCCGACGGTCGTCCGTCCGGTGCACGCCCTGCACATCGCGCAGCGACGAGGTCAGGAAGATCTCCTCCGCCCGGTCGAGGACGTCGAGCGGCAGGTCGGTCTCCTGCGCGCCGGTCCAGTCGATCACCAGCTCGCGGGTGATCCCGGCAAGGCAGCCGGACGCCAGCGGCGGGGTCAGCAGCCGGCCGTCGAGGACGACGAAGACATTGGACCCGGTGCCCTCGCAGAGCCTGCCCCGGGTGTTGGCGAACAGCGCCTCGCTGGCGCCGTGTTCGTGCGCCCGCGCGAGAGCGACGACGTTCTCCCCGTAGGAGGTGGTCTTGAGCCCGGACAGCGCGCCCTTCTCGTTGCGCGCCCACGGGACGGTGACGACGGCGGTGGTGTCGGGGCGTACGGACGCCTCGCCGAGCGCCACGACCAGGGTGGTGCCCGCGTCGCCGCGGTCGGAGCCGAGCGGCGACGGGCCGCCGGTGTACGTGATCCGCAGCCGTCCGAGCGGCATCGGGTTCGCGGCGAGCACGGCGTCGCAGGCGCGGCGCACCTCGTCCTGGTCGGGCTCCGGCAGGCCGAGGCCGCGGGCGGACCTGGCGAGCCGCTCCAGGTGGCGGGTGACCGCGAAGGGCCGGCCCTCGACGGCCTTGAGCGTCTCGAACACGCCGTCGCCGACCGTCAGTCCGTGGTCGAACACCGACACGGTGGCGTCCGCGGTGTCCCGCAGTCCGCCGTCCACCCAGATCTTCACCGAAGCATCCCTCCGCTTGTCTCCTGGACTCCCGACGCTACCGCCAGCAGCCTGGCCGCCTTCAATTCGGTCTCGGCCCACTCGCCTTCCGGATCCGAACCCCAGGTGATCCCGGCGCCGGTGCCGAAGCGCAGCAGAGGGGCGCCGGGGCCCGTCCTGTCGATCCAGAACGTCCGGATGCCGACGGCCAGTTCACCGGTCCGCCGGTCGGCGTCGACCCAGCCGATCCCGCCGCAGTACGGGCCGCGCGGGGCGGTCTCCAGCTCGCCGAGCACCCGCAGCGCGCTCGACTTGGGCGCGCCGGTGACCGAGCCGGGCGGGAAGGCGGCGGCGAACAGCTCCGGCCATCCGGCGTCGGGGCGCAGCTCGCCGCGGACGGTGGAGACCAGGTGCACCAGGCCGGGGTGCGGCTCGATCGCGCACAGCGCGGGCACGGTCACCGAGCCGGTGGCGCAGACCTGGCCGAGGTCGTTGCGCACCAGGTCGACGATCATGACGTTCTCCGCGTGGTCCTTGGGCAGCAGCTCGTCCGCGGTCCGCGCGGTGCCCTTGATCGGCCCCGACTCGACCGTCGCGCCGTCGCGCCGCAGGAACAACTCGGGCGAGGCGGTGGCGATCTCGACGCCGTGCGCGGGCAGCCGAATCGTTCCGGCATACGGGGCCGGGTTGCCGCGGGCCAGGACCGCGGACAGCGCGTCGATGTCCGGGCCGCCGTACCCGCCCCGGCTCTCCGCCTCGGGCAGCGGCGCGGTCAGGACCCGGCAGAGGTTGACCTGGTAGACCTCGCCGGCCGCGATGCGCTCGCGGATCGCGCGCACCCCGGCCACATAGGCCGCCCGGTCCAGCGAGGAGGTCCACGCGGCGGGGTCGGGGCCGCGCCAGGGGCGGGTCCGGGGTGCGGAACGGGCGGGGTCGCGGCGTACGTCGCCGAAGCGGGCGCAGATCGTACGGCCCTCAAAGTCGGCGGCGACCGCCCAGAAGCCCGTGGAGTCGAGCGCGCTCAGGTCCGCGGTGACATCCCGCAGGTCGGAGGCGACGAGGCCGCCGAAGCGGGCCATGGGGGCGAGGTCACGCACGGGGCTTCCCTGGTGGACGGCGAGTGGACGACGAGAGGGCCGAACCGGTGCTCGGCGGCAGGTGGAGCCGAGTCTAGGCGGGGCGCCGTCGCGGTGCTCCGCCGGTCATGCGCCCGTCATTGGCCCGGCACGCTGCGGAAACCAGTTTTTGAGCTTGACCGGGAATCCGCTAGAGTTCACCACGTCGCCGGGACACGAGAGTGCCCCGGAGCTACGGCGCCTGCGGACGTGGCTCAGTTGGTAGAGCATCACCTTGCCAAGGTGAGGGTCGCGAGTTCGAATCTCGTCGTCCGCTCGACGTGGGGGATCTTCCCGAACCCCCGCTGTGTTGGTGGAGTGGCCGAGAGGCGAGGCAACGGCCTGCAAAGCCGTCTACACGGGTTCAAATCCCGTCTCCACCTCCAAGGACGATTAGCTCAGCGGGAGAGCGCTTCCCTGACACGGAAGAGGTCACTGGTTCAATCCCAGTATCGTCCACTGGACCCCACAGGGTCCTGGAGAAAGATCCCGCGCGATTAGCTCAGCGGGAGAGCGCTTCCCTGACACGGAAGAGGTCACTGGTTCAATCCCAGTATCGCGCACGCGTCATCAGCACCATCCGCGTCACCCGCACGACCGAGGACGATTAGCTCAGCGGGAGAGCACTTCCCTGACACGGAAGGGGTCACTGGTTCAATCCCAGTATCGTCCACGCGCAGGACACCGAGGGCCGGAAGCGATTGAGCTTCCGGCCCTCGGTCGTGCGGGTCCACTCGGCTGTGCGGGTCCACTCGGTCGTGCGGGTCCCTCGGCGGTGCGGGTCCCCTCGGTCGCGGGAGGACCGCCTCCGTCGTCGGGATCGGGGTCAACTGGCCCCGGAAAAGCGCAATGCCCGGGTATCTCGCGATACCCGGGCAAACGCAGTCGTCCGCCGTACCCCCGTCCCCACGGGGTTCACCGGTATGTCCCCGGCCCGGACCGCTCTTCCGGGCCTGGGGCGTTGTGTCAGCGCCCCATCAGGCCGGCTACGGACGACGCTTGTGTGACCACCGCGTCCACTCCACCGAAGAAGTAGGCGAGCAGCGCTGCCAGCGGCAGCACCATGGCCGCCGCCACCAGCGGATGCCGGGTGCCGGTCGGACGGGCGCCGACGATCAGCGCCCTGCCGCCGCGCACGGCACGCGCGGTGCGTTCCACCGTGTTCGCCATGGCCCTCTCCAGAGGTGTGGTGTGGTCAGATCTTCTGTTGTCAGATTTGGGGCGGCGGACGTTTGACCTCGGGGGACGAGTGCTTCGCCCGCCGCTTGACCTCAACATTAAGGGCGCGACGGCGGCCGGTCGTCATGCCCTCGTACCCCTTTACCGGCCTCCCGGAGGATGACGGCGAGCGGCCCGGATACTCCCCTGGGTGGAGGAGGCGACCTAGGTCACCAGGGGTATCCCGGAGGGGACACCGGGCCGGAGGGGCGGCTTTTCCTGAGGAGGGGTCCGGGACCGCGTCGGTAGCGGGCGGGTGACAGGGCGGTGACGGGGTCGGGCGACGGTGCGGTGGCGGGGCGGCGCTCAGCCCGCCTGCTCGACCTCGCGCGGTACCGGCTGCTCCACCAGGGCGAGAACCCTGGTGGACATGAAGCGGGCGGTGCGGACCACCGTCCCATTGCGGGTGACTTCACTCACTTCCACGACACCTCGGCGCACCGCCGTCTCCACTCTGCGGCCCGCCCGGGTGGCGATGACCTCATAGGTGCGGGTGGTGTCCCCCGCGTCGACGACTATCTCCACACGATCACCTTTCACGGCGTCATTCCCCCTTGGCAGACGGTCCGTTGGCGAAGCGGGCGCGGTGCTGACCACCCGTCGGACGGGCGCGCTCCCACCTCTCAAGGATCCCACCGGGCACTGACAATTAGCGCCCGCGCGCCTGCGGGGCATCAGCGCGCGGGGGGACTTGAGTCCGTAAGCTGTGGGCGGCCGGCCCAGCGGCCGGTCAGTTCAGTGGAGTGGGGCCTCCCCCACCGGAGGCAGGGGACGGACGGACATGGCGATGATGCGGCTCCGGCGCGAGGATCCGCGGGTCGTCGGCGCGTTCCGGTTGCACCGGCGGCTCGGGGCGGGCGGCATGGGCGTGGTCTACCTCGGCGCGGACAAGCGCGGGCAGCGCGTCGCGCTGAAGGTCATCAGGCCCGAGCTGGCGGAGGATCAGGAGTTCCGCTCGCGGTTCGCCCGTGAGGTGTCCGCCGCCCGGCGGATCCGCGGCGGCTGCACGGCCCGGCTGGTGGCGGCCGACCTCGAGGCCGAACGCCCGTGGTTCGCCACCCAGTACGTGCCGGGGCCGTCCCTGCACGACAAGGTCGCCGAGGGCGGCACCCTGCCCGCCGCCGAGGTCGCCACGATCGGCGCGGCCCTCGCCGAGGGGCTGGTCGCCGTGCACGAGGCCGGGGTCGTGCACCGCGACCTCAAGCCGTCGAACATCCTGCTGTCCCCCAAGGGCCCGCGGATCATCGACTTCGGCATCGCCTGGGCGACCGGGGCCAGCACGTTGACGCACGTCGGTACGGCGGTCGGCTCGCCCGGCTTCCTCGCGCCCGAGCAGGTGCGCGGCGCCGCGGTCACCCCGGCCACCGACGTCTTCGCCTTCGGCGCCACCCTGGCGTACGCGGCGACCGCCGACTCGCCCTTCGGGCAGGGCAGTTCCGAGGTCATGCTGTACCGCGTGGTGCACGAGGAGCCGGATCTGACCGGCGTGCCCGACGCGCTCGCGCCGCTGGTCTACGCGTGCCTGGCCAAGGACCCCGAGGAGCGGCCGAGCACCGTGCAGCTCTCGGAACGGCTCGCCGAGATCGCCGCCCGCGAGGCCCGCGGGATCGGCGCGCCGCGCCGCGAGGGGCTGCCGAAGGCGGCCGGGCCGCGCCCGGAGCGGCCGACCGGCCGCAGGGCCGAGGAGTACGCGCAGCAGCACACCGAACGGCGGCCGGCCGGCGGGCCGACCAACGGGCGTACGGGTCCCGGTACCGCGCCCGGCCGGGGCAGCCGTACGGGCGGTGGCCAGGGGCCGCACGGTACCGGGGCCGGTGCCGGGGGGCAGGGCGGCGCCGGCACGTCCGGGGGGCGCTCCGGGTCGCGTACGCCGCCGCCTCGGCCGCCCGGCCCCCGGTCCTCCGGGACCCGCACCCCCGCCGCCCGGACGCCGACCGGGCGGCGTCCCGGTGCCAGCCCGAAGCGGCGCCTGTTGCGCCAGCGCGTCTTCGTCTTCGTCATCGTCACCCTTCTCGCGGCCGTCATCATCGCCGCCGCCCAGGGGTGCCACCGGCTCTCCCGTGGACTCGGCGTCCCGCCCATGGTCACCGTCTCGGCTTCCGCCGGGGATTCAGGCCCCTAGGGCTGCCGCCCGGGCGGCCCGATGTCGGCTTCCGTCACGGCCGATCGCGCCGTTCCCCCGGTTGGGTGCCACTTTCGGCCGTGCGGACAGTCCCGGCCAGCCGTGGCTCGTCGCGCAGTTCCCCGCGCCCCTACGGGGCCCCAGTGCGGACGCCGGGTGGGGCGGGCTTTTGAGGGGCGCGGGGAACTGCGCGACCAGCCCACGCCGGGGCGCGGGTGAAGGACGGCAGGTACGAGCCCCGAAGGGGCGCGGGGAACTGCGCGACCAGCCCACGTCGGGGCGCGGGGAACGGCGCGGGCGCCACGGCGGGGCGGGGCTGTCTCCGGGACTGGATGTGGCACTCGCGCGGGCGTCCGTACTCGTGAAGCCTCCCCCGCAGGGGGGCTGGCGTGGGTGGGCGGACTTCGGCTAGGTTTCCAAGCGCTTGCTTAGTAGGCTCGGGCGATCGGAAGGACGCGGCGTATGACGACCACCACCGCGAAGGACGGCCTCGGCGAGGAGGAGCTGCGCCTGCGGGCAAGAGCGCTGCTGGCGGCGTGGGAGCCGGGGCGGACGGAGCCGCTGGAGTTCCTGCGGGCGCGGTTCGACGCGGGGCTGGCGTGGGTGCACTTCCCCGAGGGCCTCGGGGGCCTGGGCGCGCCGAGGGCGGCGCAGGCGGCGGTGGACGCGGAGCTGACGGCGGCCGGGGCACCGGACAACGATCCCCGGCGGATCGGCATCGGGCTCGGCATGGCGGCGCCGACCATCCTGCGGTACGGCACCGAGGAGCAGAAGTCCCGCTTTCTGCGACCGCTGTGGACCGGCGAGGAGGTGTGGTGCCAGCTCTTCAGCGAACCGGGCGCGGGCTCGGACCTGGCCGGGCTGCGGACGCGGGCGGTCCGCGACGGCGACGAGTGGGTCGTGGACGGCCAGAAGGTCTGGACGTCGAGCGCCCACACCGCGCGCTGGGCGATCCTCATCGCCCGTACCGACCCGGATGTGCCCAAGCACCGAGGGATCACGTACTTCGTGTGCGACATGACCGACCCCGGCGTCGAGGTGCGTCCGCTGCGGCAGATCACCGGGGAGGCCGAGTTCAACGAGGTGTTCCTCAGCGGGGTGCGGATTCCCGACGCGCACCGGCTCGGCGAGGTCGGCGACGGCTGGCGGGTCGCGCAGACCACGCTCATGAACGAGCGGGTGGCGATCGGCGGGCAGAGCCTGCCGCGTGAGGGCGGCATGATGGGCCCCGTCGCCGCGACCTGGCGCGAGCGGCCCGAGCTGCGGACGCCGGAGCTGCACGACCGGCTGATGCGGCTGTGGGTGGACGCGGAGGTCGCGCGGCTCACCGCCGAGCGGGTCCGCCAGCAGCTCGTGTCCGGCGCGCCGGGCCCCGAGGGCTCCGGGCTCAAGCTGGCCTTCGCCCGGCTCAACCAGCAGATCAGCGGCCTTGAGGTGGAACTCCTCGGCGAGGACGGCCTGCGCTACGGCGACTGGACGATGGTCAGGCCGCGCAGTGTCGACTTCTACGGCCGCGACGCGGGCTACCGCTATCTGCGGGCCAAGGGGAACTCGATCGAGGGCGGCACCTCCGAGATCCTGCGCAACATCGTCGCCGAGCGGGTCCTCGGCCTGCCCTCCGAGCCCCGCACCGACAAGGACGCCGCCTGGAAGGACCTCCCCCGATGACCGCCGCCTCCGCCCCCTCCCCCGGCCCCGCCGACCTCCTCTACTCCGAGGTCGAGGACGACCTGCGGGCCGCCGTGCGCGACGTCCTCGCCGACCGCTGCCCGCCGACGGCCGTGCTGGCCGCGATCGAGACCGACACACCGTACGACCCGGCGCTGTGGCGGGTGCTCGCCGCCGAACTCGGCCTCGCCGGGCTGCTGGTGCCGGAGAAGCTCGGCGGCCAGGGCGCCACCGCGCGGGAGGCCGCCGTCGTCCTCGAAGTCCTGGGCGGCGGCGCCGCGCCCACGCCCTTCCTCGGCAGCGCCGTCCTCGCCACCACCGCGCTGCTCGGCTGCGACACCGAGGACGCGGGGACGGCGGCGCTGCTCGGCCGCCTCGCCGCAGGCACGGCCACGGCGGCGCTGGCCGTCCCGCTGTCCGCCGCTCCCGGTGGCGCCTTCCCCACAGCGGTACGCGCCGACGCGGGCGGTCTGCTGACCGGCCGTGTCACCAGCGTCGTGGAAGCCCTCGTCGCGGACGTGCTCGTCGTCCCCGCCGTCGGCCCGGAAGGCCCGGGGCTCTACGAGGTCGCGGCGGCCGACGTCCGTACCGTACGGCCGGTCTCCCTCGACCTCACCCGGCCGCTCGCCGATCTGGAGCTCTCCGGCGCCGCCGGGCGTCTCCTGCCCGCCGCAGACCCGGCCGCCGCGCTGGACCGCGCCCTGCTCACCGGCGCCGGGCTGCTCGCCTCGGAACAGCTCGGCATCGCCCAGTGGTGCCTGGACGAGACCGTCCGCTACCTCGGTGAGCGCCACCAGTTCGGGCGCGTGGTGGGGTCCTTCCAGTCGCTCAAGCACCGGCTCGCCGACCTCTGGCTCGAGGTCGTCTCGGCCCGCGCCGCCGCCCGCTCAGCCGCCGACGCCCTGGCCACCGGCGCGCCCGACACCGCCGTCGCCGTGTCCGTCGCGCAGTCGTACGTCGCCGCCACGGCCGTCCACGCCGCGGAAGAGGCCCTTCAACTGCACGGCGGCATCGGCATGACGTGGGAGCATCCGCTCCACCTCTACCTCAAGCGCGCCAAGGCGGACGAGATCGCCCTCGGCACACCGGGGTACCACCGCGCGGCGCTGGCCTCTTTGGTGGGGCTCCCGCCCCGCCCGTGAGGACGCGGGCCCGTGGGCGCGCTGGAGGTGCCCCCAGCGCGCCTGAAGACCTGGCCCCGGCCGCCGCCCCGCGCGGCTACAGCCTCGTGGCGTAGAAGGCGACGGCCGACGCGGCGGCGACGTTGAGGGAGTCGACGCCGGGGGCCATCGGGATGCTGACCCACTCGTCGGCGGCGCGCAGGGCGTCCACGGAGAGGCCGTCGCCCTCGGTGCCGAGCATGAGGGCGAGTTTGGGGTAGCGGCGGGCGGCCAGCTCGTTGATGGTGATCGACTTGTCGGCGAGGCAGAGCGCCGCGGTGACGAAGCCCTGCTGGCGGAAGCGTTCGATGTCCTTGGGCCAGGAACTCAGGCGGGTCCAGGGGACTTGGAGGACGGCGCCCATGGAGACCTTGACGGCGCGCCGGTAGAGGGGGTCGGCGCAGCGCGGGGAGAGGAAGACGGCGTCCACGCCGAGGGCGGCGGCGCTGCGGAAGGCGGCGCCGAGGTTGGCGTGGTCGACGATGTCCTCGAAGATCGCGACGCGGCGTCCGGCGCCCTGGGCGGGGGCGGCGGCGAGCAGGTCCTCGGCCGTCGGCAGCGGCTTGCGCTGCATGGAGGCGAGGGCGCCCCGGTGCACGTGGTAGCCGGTGACCTGCTCCGCGAGGTCGGGGCTGACGGCGTAGACGGGAGCGGGCACCTCGTCGATGACATCGCGCATGACGTCCACCCACTTGGCGGACAGCAGCATCGAGCGCATGCGGTAACCGGCGTGCCGGGCCCGCCTGATGACCTTCTCGCCCTCGGCGATGAAGAGACCTTCGGCGGGTTCGCGACGACGCCGCAGGTCCACGTCGGTCAGCGACGTGTAGTCGTGCAGGCGCGGGTCGTCGGGGTCGTCGATCGTGATGAGCTCAGCCACAGCCTGATACTGCCCTGTCCTCCGGCACCTGCCAACGGCGCATCCACAAGCCGTTCACCGGCCGGTACGGCCCTGTGCGACGCCGCCGCCCACGGTGACCACGTCGCCGATCACGATCACGGCGGGGGGACGTACGCCTTCCGCTTCCACGACGTCCGCGACGGTCGCCAGCGTGGCGTCCACCCGGCGCTGCGCGGCCGTCGTGCCCTCCTGCACCACGGCCACGGGTGTGTCGGCGGACCGGCCGCCCGCCACCAGCGTCGCCGCGATCGGGCCGATCCGCTCGACCGCCATCAGCAGCACGAGGGTGCCGCGCAGCCGGGCCAGCGCCGTCCAGTCGACCAGCGAGCGCGCGTCGTCGGGCGCGACATGGCCGCTGACCACCGTGAACTCGTGGGCCACACCCCGGTGCGTGACCGGGATACCGGCCGCGCCCGGCACGCTGATGGAGCTGGAGATGCCGGGTACGACGGTGACCGGGACACCGGCGGCGGCCAGCGCCTCGGCCTCCTCCATACCGCGCCCGAAGACGTACGGGTCGCCGCCCTTGAGGCGGACCACGGCCTTGCCCGCCCTGGCGTGCTCGATCAGCGCGCTGTTGATGGCCTCCTGGGCCATCGCCCGGCCGTACGGGATCTTCGCCGCGTCGATCACCTCGACGTGCGGCGGCAGTTCGTCCAGCAGGTCGCGCGGGCCGAGCCGGTCGGCGATCACCACGTCCGCCTCCGCCAGGAGGCGGCGTCCGCGCACCGTGATCAGGTCCGGGTCGCCGGGGCCGCCGCCGACCAGCGCCACGCCCGCCGTCCGCGTCCGGTGGTGCGGCGCCACCAGCGTGCCGTCCCGCAGCCCCTCGACGACCGCGTCCCGTACCGCCGCCGACCGCCGGGGGTCCCTGCCGGTCAGCACCGCCACCGTCACGCCCTCCGAACGGCCCGTCGCGGGCGTCCACGCCGTGGCCGCCTCCGCGTCGTCGCTGCGCACGCACCACACCCGGCGGGCCTCCGCCTCCGCGGACGCCGCCGCGTTCGCCGCCGCGTCGGTGCTCGCCACCAGGGCGTACCAGGCGCCCTCCAGGTCCCCGTCCTCGTACGGCCGCCGCTCCCAGCGCAGCTCGCCCGCGTCGGCCATCGCCTCCACCGACGGCGTCGCCGTCGGCGACACCACCACGATGTCCGCCCCCGCCGACACCAGCGCCGGAAGCCGCCGCTGCGCCACCTGGCCACCGCCGACCACCACGACGCGCCGTCCGGCGAGGCGCAGCCCTACGGGGTACGCCGGGGCGTCCTTGCGATCCATGCGGTCCGGCTCCTTCTCAACGGTTTCCACTGCGTGCGGCGATCCTACGTTTCGGCCCCGGGCCCGGTCGGCCCCACCGTGCCCGGCCGCGCGGTTCCCCGCGCCCCTCCGGGACGCGTCCTCTTCCGCAGAAGGGTGAGCCGTCCTTCTTGGGGTGCGCGGGGAACCGCGCGGCCGACCACGACGCACCGCGACTGTGCACACCACAGCGGGCGGCACCCCCTGGAGGCGCGGGGAATTGCACGCTCGGCCAGGACGCACCGCGAGACTGTGCACACCACAGCAGGCGGCACCCCCTGGGGCCACGACCGCGCCGCCGGGGTGCATGCAGCCGTCAGCGGCACCCCCCTGCGGGGAGGAGGAACAGGGCCCGGGGAGGGCCTGAGCTTCAAGCGGGGGCACCCCGTGCGGGGGCTACCCCTTCTCGGTGACGCCCGCCGCGTCGAAGGTGGCGACTTCGTGCATGACGCGCGCCGCGCTCTGGACCAGGGGCAGCGCGAGCAAGGCCCCGGTGCCTTCGCCGAGGCGGAGGTCGAGGTCGACGAGGGGCCGCAGCCCCAGCGTGGTGAGCGCGGCGACATGCCCGGGCTCGGCGCTGCGGTGCCCGGCGATGCAGGCGGCGAGCACCTCGGGGGCGATGGCGCGAGCGACCAAGGCGGCGGCACCGGCGCTGACGCCGTCGAGGATGACGGGGGTACGGAGGGCCGCGGCGCCGAGCAGGAGCCCGACCATGGCGGCGTGTTCGAGACCGCCGATGGCGGTGAGGACACCGATGGGGTCGCCGGGGTCGGGCCGGTGCAGGTCGAGGGCGCGCCGGACGACCTCGACCTTGCGGGCGTGCATCTCGTCGTTGATGCCGGTGCCGCGCCCGGTGACCTCGGCGGGGTCGACTCCGGTGTAGACGGCGATGAGGGCGGCGGACGTCGTGGTGTTCGCGATGCCCATCTCGCCGGTGAGCAGCGCCTTGTTGCCCGCGGCGACGAGGTCGCGGGCGGTCTCGATGCCGACCTCGATGGCGCGCAGCGCCTCTTCGCGGGTCATCGCGGGCCCCGCGGTGAAGTCGGCGGTGCCCGCGCGGACCTTGCGCGGCAACAGCCCCGGGGTGCTGGGCAGTTCGGAGGCGACGCCGACGTCCACGACGCAGACCTCGGCGCCGACCTGGTTGGCGAAGGCGTTGCAGACGGCGCCGCCGCCGAGGAAGTTGGCCACCATCTGCGCGGTGACCTCCTGCGGCCACGCGGTGACGCCCTGGGCGTGCACCCCGTGGTCACCGGCGAAGATCGCCACGGCCGCGGGCTCGGGAATCGGCGGCGGGCACTGCCGCGAAAGCCCGCTGAGCTGCGCGGAGATGATCTCCAGCATGCCCAGCGCGCCCGCCGGTTTCGTCATCCGCTTCTGCCGCTCCCACGCCTCGCCGAGCGCCTTGGCGTCCAGCGGGCGGATGCCGCGCAGCGTCTCTTCCAGCAGGTCGTGCGGCTCCTCGCCGGGCAGCGCGCGGTTGCCGTACTCCTCGTCGTGCACGACCCACGACAGCGGGCGGCGCTGCGACCACCCGGCCTGCATCAGCTCGGGCTCGTCGGGGAATTCGTCGACGTACCCGACGCACAGGTAGGCGACGACCTCCAGGTGCTCGGGCAGGCCGAGCTCGGTGACCATCTGGCGCTCGTCGAAGAAGGAGACCCAGCCGACGCCGAGTCCTTCCGCGCGGGCGGCGAGCCACAGGTTCTCCACGGCGAGCGCGGAGGAGTACGGCGCCATCTGCGGCTGCGTGTGGCGGCCGAGGGTGTGCCGGCCGCCGCGGGTGGGGTCGGCGGTCACCACGATGTTGACCGGGGTGTCGAGGATCGCCTCGATCTTCAGCTCGCGGAACTGCCGCGCCCGGCCCTTGGGGAGCGACTTGGCGTACGCCTCCCGCTGCTGCATGGCCAGTTCGTGCATCTTCTCGCGGGTCTTCGCCGACCTGATGACGACGAAGTCCCACGGCTGCGAGTGCCCGACGCTGGGCGCGGTGTGCGCCGCCTCCAGGACGCGCAGCAACACGTCGTGCGGGATCGGGTCGGAGCGGAAGCCGTTGCGGATGTCTCGCCGTTCGCGGATCACCCGGTGCACGGCGTCCCGGACGGCGGGCTCGTACGCCTCCGCCGCGGGCCCCTGCTGCGGGACGACCGCGACCGGCAGCGGCTGGGCCTCTTCGGCCTCGGCGACAGCGGCGGCGACCGGCTCGGGTGCGACGGGCTCCGCGACGACCGGCTCCGCGACGACCGGCTCCGCGACGACGGCCTCGGGGGCGGCCTCGGGTACGGCCTCGAGTACGGCCTCCACGGGCGCGGCCTCGGCTTCGGGAGTCGCCTCGGGCGCGGTCTCGGCCGACTGCGCCGGAGCAGCGGCCTGTTCCGGTACGTCCGCCGGTTCCGGCACGGCGACCGGCTCGGCCGCGGCGGGCGCGGGCGTCACCTCGGCGGGCGTCTGCCGGACGGCCTCCACGGGTACGGCTTCCACGGGCGCGGCCTCGGCCGGTGCCGCTTCCACCGGTACGGCCTCGGGCAGCGGCGCCGGAGCCTGTACGGCCGCCGACGGCTGCTCCTCGGGCGCGACGTGCGGCGCCTCCTGCTCGACCGGGGCCGCGGGCGCGGGCTGGTCGGGAGCGGGCGCGTACTCGGCTGCGGCGGGCTGAGCGGGCGCCACGGGCCGGACCGGCTCGACGGCCACGGGCTGCGCCACGGCCTCGGGCTGCGCGGCGGGTTCGGGCTGCGCGGCGGGTTCGGGCTGCGCGGCGGGTTCGGGGACGGCCACCGGCGCCGGGGCCTGGGCCGGGACGGCGGCGACCGGGGCGGCGGCGGCCGGAGCCGCGGTCTCCTCCGGCGCGTCATCGGGCGCGAGGAACGCGCGCAACGGGTCGGCGGGCCGCGGCGGGACGACGCTGTCGGCGTGCGGGATCAGCGACGGCTGGGAGGCGGCGGGGGCGGCGGGCCAGCCGCCGACCTGCTCGGCGCCCGCCGTACCGGAGGCGGGAGTCCGGTCCGCGGCCTCGCCGGTCTGCTGGGCCGGGATGCCGGAGGTGTCGTCCTGCGGCACGTCGAGGTATTCGGGGCCGGAGGTCGGCGGGCCCGAGGCCCGTACCGGGGTCTGCGCCGGTGCCTGGGCGTGCGCGGGCCCGCGGTCGGCCAGGGAGCGTACGGAGACGCCCCCGCCGATGCTGTCGGGCATCGGCGGGCCCATGTGCAGCGGGCGGCGCGGCGCGGCGGTCTGGGCGGCCTGGGCGCCGGCCGGCTGCGGCACACCGGCAGACGGCATCGGGACCGCGCCCGTGTCGCCGGGGCCGGCGAACTCGGCGGCCGGGGCCGCGTGCTCGGTACCGGTGTCGAAGCCGTAGCCGGGCGCCGGATTCCCCGCGGCGGGCGTCGCGGCCTCGGCCACGGGCGGCACGGCCGGGGGCAGCGCCTCGCCGCCCTGCTGGGCGGCCTGCTGGACGTCCTGGGGCAGGCCCTGCGGGAGCGGCTGCGGCGCGAGCACCGCCGCGTAGTCGATGGAGCCGGAGTCCCGGCCGCCCGCCTCGTGCGCGTCGGCGTGGGCCGGTACGGGCTGCGGCGGCACCGGCTGCGGGTCGCTCCAGGACCCCTGCGGGCCCGGCATGAGCAGCACGTCGTCCTCGTCGTCGATGCCCGCGCCGGGAGCGGCGGGCTGGTCGAGGTAGGTGTACGCGGGTGCGCCCTGTTCGTCGGGAAGCGGTTCCGCGCCCCAGCCGGGGACGGACGGCTGCGGTACGGCAGTGCCGGGAAGCTCGGAGTGCGGCTGGCGAACCGCTTCCCCGACTGCGTTCTCCGGCAGCCCCTCGCCGGGGATCCGACCGGTGTCCGTCATGCGTGCCCCTCGCCCATCGGTTTCGCTCCTTCCAGCGCTGCACCGCGCGCGGCCCGACCCCCTCACGCAAGAGAACGAGCGTGCGGAGCAGCGGGCACGTGAGCGCCGGACGCCGCGGTTCTCGACGACCCGTCAACGCACGACGACGGCACAACGATCCGCCAGCCTACCCCGCTCGGCGCGGCGGCCCGTCCGGTGGTCCGCACCTCGGGACGCCCCGCGTACGATGCCCCGACACACGTCCGCGACCGGCGCAAACGCCTTCTGCGCAGGCGTTTTTGATCATGCACAGATCAGCGGCGCGTGCCGCAGAGGGCAAAGGTCACCGAGCGTTCCCGCTCGGCCCACTCGGAATCCAGTTCGACGGATTGCAGGAGAGCGCGTTCCACCTCGTAACCGCCTTCCTCCAGTGCCCTGCTGACCGCTTCGGCCTCGTCGCGGGTGGTCGCGCCGGTCACGATCCGCTCCGGGCGGCGGGCCGCGCAGGCGGCGGTCACCTCGGCGTCGACGCACCCGATCCGTACCGCGTCGGGCTCCGGGAGGTCGTCCAGCACCTGGGGCGCCGGGCCGTGTACGACCTGGAGTTGGACCCCGGCCCTGCGGCCGGTGGCGGTGATCCAGTCGCACGCGTCGGCGTCCCGGTCGACGGCGATGACGGCGGCGCCGAAGCGCGCGGCCTCGACGGCGACGGCGCCGTCCGCGGAGCCGATGTCCCACACGAGGTCGCCGGTGCGCGGGCCGAGCCGGGCGAGTTGGAAGGCGCGCAGATGCGCCGAGGTGTCGCCGCCGTATTCGGACGAGGGCAGCGCCCAGCCGCGGACCGGGCCGGGAAATCCGGGGTCGCGCCCGGCGATCCAGCCGCCGCGCTCCGCCGACGGTACGCCGAGACCGGCCGCTCCCGAACCGGCGGAGGTGGTGCCGCCGACGACCAGGACGACGTTCGGATCGCGCCAGATGTGGTCGGCGACGTTGTCGGAGGTGAGAACTGTCACCTGTTCCTGCTCGGTGCCGAGCGCTTCGCAGATGACGAAGGTGCGGTGGACTCCGGTGAGCAGCAGGGAGAGTTCGACCGGGCCCGCGCCGGGCGCGGTGAGCACGGCGACCTTCGGGTAGGCGCGGCAGACGTTGACCGCGCGGCGCAGGGAGCGGCCGTGCGCGACGACCACGCGGGCGTCGTCCCAGGGCATTCCGGCGCGGGCGAAGGCGGTGGCGACGGCGGAGACGCCGGGGATGACCTCGATCTCCAGGCCGTGTTCCGGCGCCCGCAGCGCGCGGACGACGCCGAAGAAGCCGGGGTCGCCGTCGGCGAGTACGACGGCGCTGCCGCGGTGCTTGGCGATCCTGCGGGCGGCGATCTCGATGCTGCCCAGCACGATCCGCTCGGCGTGCTCGGGGACGTGCGACAGCGCGAGATGGTGTTTGGTGCCCGCGACCAGGGTGGCGGCGTTCAGTGCGGCGCGGGCCGCGTCGGACGGAGGTGAGCCGTCCCATCCGATCACGGTGACCCGGTCGGCCATCGTCGTCTGCCTCCATGGCTGTGCGGATCGCTGCGGACCAGGTCACGGCACGGCGGCGTGGCGCGCCCCGGTCCCGGGGGGAGAACACTATCCGGGCCCGGGTGCCCGGGGACGAGGCGAGGGGGCACGTATCCGCCACGGCGTCCTCGGAGCCGGTGGGCGGGAGGGCTCAGCGCCAGTCGGCGTACGCGCTGAAGTCGGCGTGGGCGTCGTATCCGCCGTCGCCGGAAGCCTGGCCCGGACCCTCGTCCAGGTCCTCGGGCAGCACGCTCCACACCAGCAGGTCGGTGCGGATCTCGGCCCAGCGGCCGTCCTCGGTCTGGCTGCGGACGATGCCCGCGTTGCGCAGTACGCCCTCGCTGACGCAGCCGATCTTCTGCGCGACCTGCTGGGAGGCGGTGTTGTCGGCCGCGGTGCGCAGCTCCAGCCGTTCGAAGCGCTGGTCGGTGAAGAGCCAGTGGCAGACGGCCTGCACCGATTCGCTGGCGTATCCCTCGCCGCGCGCCCAGGCGGCGGTGAGGTAGCCCACCTCGCTGCCGCGGATCCGCCAGTCGGTGTTGTGCAGGTGGACGGTGCCGACCAGCCGCTGGGTGAGGAATTCGGTGACGGCCAGGACGATGCCGCGGCCGGACTCGCGCTCGGCGGGCGCGGTCCTGGTGACGAACGCGCGGGCGTCGTCCTGCGAATACGGCTGCGGTACGCCGGTCCACGCGATGATCAGCTCGTCGTTCATCATCTCCGCCAGGGCGGGGATGTCGGCCTCCTCGTACGCGCGCAGCACCAGCCGCTCCGTACTGATGGAGATGTCCGGAAAGGTGGGCGTCATTCGCTGCTCCGTAACCAGGGCATGTGTGGATTGCACAGCATGCAGCATCCCGCACGGCATGGGCCGGGCAGGGTCGCCGGGGCGGGAGTGGGGTGCGCGGCGGCGAACGCCCTTCCAGAGTAGGGCGAATGCCGGTCAGGGCGGGTATCCGTGAACGTCATCCGATCCTGCTACCGTCAGCCCGCGTGACAGTGCACCACGCAGCAGGAGTCGGCTACCAACGGGCAGCG
Organism: Streptomyces sp. NPDC088910; assembly: GCF_044749865.1. NCBI lineage: Bacteria > Bacillati > Actinomycetota > Actinomycetes > Kitasatosporales > Streptomycetaceae > Streptomyces > Streptomyces sp. NPDC088910. The sequence continues at coordinate 346,643 of NZ_JBIVIV010000004.1, read as the reverse complement.
GAGGTCTACGAGAGCTCCCGGCCCTCCTATCCGCTCGCCGCGCTCGCCGCGCTGGCGGACGCGTTGCCCCTGGAAGCGGGCCGTACCGTGGTCGATCTCGGCGCGGGCACCGGCAAGTTCACCCGTCTGCTGGCACTGACCGGGGCCGAGGTGCTCGCGGTGGAGCCGGTGAAGGAGATGCGGGAGCGGCTCGCCGAGCTGCTGCCCGCGGTCGCGGTGAACGCGGGGACGGCGGAGACGACGGGGCTGCCCGACGGCTGCGCGGACGCCGTGGTGGCGGCGCAGTCCTGGCACTGGTTCGAGGAGCCCGCCGCGCTGACCGAGGTGGAGCGGCTGCTGCGGCCGGGCGGCGCGCTGGCGCTGGTGTGGAACACCTTCGACACCTCGGAGCCGTGGATGCGCGACTTCCAGGACATCTACTTCCGGCTGGCGCCGCGCGATCTGCCCCGCCCGCCGCTGTCCTCCGGCCTCGGCGACGCGGCCTGGCGCAAGCCGTTCGAGTCGCGGCCCGGCTGGGGGGCGATCGAGGAGCGGCACTGGCCCAATCCGCACTCCACGACGGTCGCGGACATCGTCGACCGGATGATGTCGTCCAGCCATATCGCCGTCCTCGACGCGACCGCCCAGGGGCGGGTGCGCGCGGAGTTGGAGGCGGTGCTGGGGGCGCACCACGCGACGCGCAGCAGCGGCGCGATCGAGATGCCGTACGTGACGGACGTGTACTGGGTGCGGCACGGCTGAGGCCCCGCGCCCTCGGGGGGAGCGGGGCCCGTGCGCGGCGGTCAGGCCGCCGGGGCGCCGAAGGCCGGTATCACCGAGCCCTTGAAGGTCGTCTCGATGTACTGCTTCACCTCGGGCGAGTTGAGCAGTTCCGCGAGCTTCTTCACGCGCGGGTCGTTCTCGTTGCCCTTCTTGACGGCCAGGAAGTTGGCGTACGGGTTCCCGTCCGCCTTCTCCAGCGCCAGCGCGTCCTTGGCCGGGCTGAGATCGGCCTGGATCGCGTAGTTGCCGTTGATCACGCCCGCGTCCACGTCGTCCAGGGAGCGCGGGAGCTGGGCGGCCTCCAGCTCCTTGAACTTCAGGTGCTTCGGGTTGGCCGTGACGTCGGCGGGGGTCGCGGTCTGGTCGGTGCCCGCCTTGAGGGTGATCAGGCCGTTGTCGGCGAGCAGCTTGAGCGCGCGTGCCTCGTTCGTCGTGTCGTTCGGTACGGCGACGCTCGCGCCGTCCTTGAGCGCGCCGATCGACGTGATCTTGTGGGAGTACAGGCCCAGCGGCTCCAGCTCGACGTTGACGACGGGCACGATGTGGGTGCCGTTCTTCTTGTTGAAGTCGTCCAGGTAGGGCTTGTGCTGGAAGAAGTTCGCGCCGACCTCGCCCTGCTCGGTGGCGGTGTTGGGCAGCACGTAGTCGGAGAACTCCTTGACCTGGAGGTCGAGTCCGGCCTTCTTCGCCAGGTGGTCCTTGACGTAGTCGAGGATCTGCGCGTGCGGGGTGGGGCTGGCCGCGACCACGAGCGGGCCGCTGGTGTCCTTGGCGCTCGCCTTGGAGTCGGAGTCGGAGCCGCAGGCGGTGAGGCCGAGCGAGAGCGCGGCGGCGGCGAGGACGGCGGCGGTGATGGTGGTGTTCTTTCGCACGAAAAGTGCCTCTTTCTGGTTTATCCGGGTCGTGCTGGGTGGTACGGCGCCGCGACGCTGCGGTGCCAGGGGGACAGAAGCGGGTCGGGACGGGAGAGTCGGGCGGTCAGGAGGCTGTCGCCGGGCGCAGCAGGCGCAGCCGGGGGGCCGCGCCGGACCGGCCGCGGCGGGCGACGGTGCGGGCGGCGAAGTCCCCGACGAGCTGGACGAGGGTGACCACGACGACGAGCACGGCGACGATCACCCACATGAAGCCGGTCTCGAAGCGCTGGTAGCCGTAGCGCAGCGCGAGGTCGCCGAGCCCGCCGCCGCCGACCACCCCGGCCATCGCGGAGTAGCCGATCAGCGCGATGACGGTGGTGGTGGCGCTGGCGATCAGTGAGGCGAGCGACTCCGGCAGCAGCACCTTGCGGACCACCGTCCACGTACTGCCGCCCATCGCCTGGACGGCCTCCACCAGGCCGTGGTCCACCTCGCGGACCGCCGTCTCGACCAGCCGGGCGAAGAACGGGATCGCGCCGACGGCCAGCGGGACGACGGCCGCCTCCCAGCCGATGGTGGTGCCGACGATCGCCCGGGTGAAGGACATCAGGGCGATCATCAGGATCACGAACGGCAGCGACCTGCCGATGTTCACGACGACGCCGAGGACGCGGTTCACGGGCAGACAGCGCAGCAGGCCGCCCCGGTCGGTGAGGACCAGCAGGACACCGATCGGCAGCCCCGCGGCCACCGATATGACCGTGGCCCAGGCGACCATGCGCAGCGTCTCGCCACCCGCCTGCGTGAGCAGCGGGTGCATCTCGGACCAGGTCACTTCGCCGTCTCCCCGACCGTGTTCCGGGCCTTCTCCCCCGCCGTGTTCCCCGCCGTGTCTCCTGCCGCGACCGGCTCGGCCTTGGCGGCGACGACGGCGACGTCCAGGCCCTGCTCGCGCAGGTAGCCGATCGGCACCACGTTGTCCTCGAAGCGGCCCGGCAGCTCGATCCGCATCCGGCCGATCTGCCGTCCGTCGTAGGTCTCCATGGCCGCGCCGAGGATGGAGATGTCCACGTTGTACGTGCGCGCCAGCCGGGAGATCACCGGCCGGGTCGCGCTGTCGCCGTGGAAGGTGAGGTCGACCACCGTACGGTCGGGGCCCGACGCGTCGCCGTCCACGGGGAACAGCTCGTCGGCCAGTTCGGAACCGGGGGTGGCCAGCAGTTCGGCCACGGTGCCTGACTCCACTACGCGTCCGCCTTTCATGAGTGCCGCCGAGTCGCAGACCTGCTTGACGACGTCCATCTCGTGGGTGATCAGCAGGACGGTCAGGCCGAGCTGCCGGTTGAGGTCGCGCAGCAGCCGCAGCACGGACCGGGTGGTCTCCGGGTCGAGTGCCGAGGTGGCCTCGTCGGAGAGCAGCACCTTGGGGTCGCCCGCCAGGGCGCGGGCGATGCCGACGCGCTGCTTCTGGCCGCCGGACAACTGCGCGGGGTAGGCGCGGGCCTTGTCGGACAGGCCGACCAGGTCGAGGAGTTCACCGGCCTTGCGGGCCCGCTGGCGGCCGGAGATCCCCAGGATCTCCAGCGGGAGTTCGACGTTGTCCTGCACGGTGCGCGAGGAGAGCAGATTGAAGTGCTGGAAGACCATGCCGATCCCGGCGCGGGCGGCGCGCAGGGCCGCGGGGGCGCGGTCGGAGCGTCCGGCCAGCGCGGTCAGGTCGCGGCCCGCCACCTCGACGGTGCCGGAGGTGGGGCGCTCCAGCAGGTTCACGCAGCGGATCAGGGTGCTCTTGCCCGCGCCGCTGCGGCCGGCGACGCCGTAGACCTCGCCTTCGCGTACCCGCAGGTCCACCCCGTCCAGGGCGGTGACCTCACGGTCGCGCGAGCGGTAGACCTTTCTCAGGTCGGTGGTGGTGATCACAGGAGCGTCCATCGGGGTCGAGCGCGCGGCGGACGTACCACCGCACACGGGGGCGTTCTTCTCGGGACGCGGCACGCGGCGGCACACCGGAAAGGGCGGCGGGCCTCAAAGGATTTCGGCGGCGCTCTGGGCGCTGCGCCGGTGCGTGACGCGGGGCACTCGCTTCGGGGCGCGAGGCGTGGAGGTGGGCCCTCGGTCAGTCACACATTCGACACGCACAACGAACACCGGGCGTGATCGCCTCGGTCGCGCGGCTGCGGCTGTTCGTCGTGGTCATGCGTTCCAGTAAACCAGACGGGTGGCCGCGTTCCGAAATCCGGTCCGATTGTTCATTATGCGGACACACTCACGGGGCCGCCCCGGCGGGCGGCCGGGCGGGCGGGGACGGGAGATCCGGGCGGGCAGGGGTGGGAGATCCGGGCGTCACGCCCCGTAATAGAGTCGCCGCATGCTCGACGCGGTCCTCATCACGGTCTCGGTCACGGCGCTGCTGCTCGCGGCGTGGTGCGGTTTCGCCGCGTACCGTGACCAGCCGACCAACGACTGGCACTTCATCGCGATGGCCGTGGTCACCGCGGCCGCGCTGGTGCAGCTCGTGATCGCGATCGTGCAGCTCGCCCGCGGCGACCGGCCGCAGCACGGGATGGCGGTCTTCCTCCCGTATCTGCTGGGCGCGGCCGTGACGATCCCGGCGGCGGCCTTCATGTCCCTTGCCGAGCGGACGCGTTGGGGCTCGGCGATCGTGGCGGCCGGCGGCGTGGTGCTGGCCGTGCTCGAACTGCGGCTCAACGAGATCTGGGGAGCCGGCCATGGCTGACGGCACACGCGCGACACGCGCACGGGCACGGACGAAGACGCTGACGAAGGGCACGGACGGCATGAAGGACACGGGGGACGGCACCGCGGCCGAGGCGGCCGAGGACGCGCCGGGGACGCGGATCGGCCAGGGCCCCGGCCGGCTGCTGCTCTCGCTCTACGCGGTCTTCACCGTCGCGGCGCTGTCCCGGTCGATCGTGCAGATCGCGACCAAGTACCACGAGGCACCGCTGGCGTACGTCCTGTCGGGCGTCGCTGGCGTGGTCTACGCGGTGATCACCGTCGCGCTGTGGAAGGGCGGCGAGGCGGCCCGCAAGGTGGCGCTGGTGTGCTGCTCGGCCGAGCTGGCCGGTGTGATCGCGGTGGGCACCCTGACGGTCGTGGACTCCTCGGCCTTCCCCGACGCGACCGTCTGGTCGGACTTCGGGGTCGGCTACCTCTTCCTGCCGCTGGCCCTCCCCGTGGCCGGTCTGCTGTGGCTGCGCCGTGCCGCCCGCGAGGCGGGGCGGCCACAGGAACAGCAGACCGGGTCCGGGGCCTGATCCGTACGCGAGGCGCCGTGGAACGCGGCTCAGGCCGTGGCCGCGTAGCCCGCCGTGGCGGCGGCCTTCTCCATGGTCACCAGGCTCAGCCGACGGCTGACCGGCTCCGCGGCGCCCACCTGCTCGTAACCGAGCTTGCGGTACATCCGCAGATTGACCTGGCTGCGGTGGCCGGTGAAGAGCCGGTAGCGCTTGGCCTCCTCCTCGGCCGCCAGTCGCTCCTCGACGGCGTTGAGCAGCCGCCCGCCGAGGCCGTGTCGTTGAAGTCGCGGGTGGACGATCAGTTTCCCGATCCGCGCGGTGCCGTCGTCGTCGACGACTCCGCGTACCGAGCCGACGACCTCGTCGCCCAGGCGCGCCACCAGGACGCACCCCCCGGCGAGTTCGGCACGCAGCTCGTCCAGGGTCTGGGTGAGAGGTTCGATGCTGTAGTCGCCGTACAGCTCCGCCTCGCTCTGGTAGCAGAGGTACTGGAGTTTGAGGATCTTCTCGGCGTCCGAGTGCTCCGCCGTAGAGATGGTCACGCTCATGCCCATGCGCGCAGGCCTCCCCTTCGAATCCGTCCGGGCAGTTTGAGGGTGAGGTATGCGCCCGGAACGAGTGCCTGAACGGAGTTGGTGCGGATATGCGCCGCCTCCGTGGCGCCGATGATCGCACAAACCCTTCGGTGGGGTACCGCCTGCGCCCCACCCAGTTCAGTCTCGTACGGGCGCGCCAAGGGTGCCCACTGCCGCCGACTGTTTACCGTGCATTACCCCGTCTCACCGGGGATCCAACCCTCGAATTCAGGATCGTCCGAAGACAGCCGAGGCAGCGCGACCTCAGCGGTCCGATGCTGCCCTGTGAGATTCCCAACTCGCGGGAGATTTCCCGGTAAGTGGGGTCGGAACGGGACATCAGGGCCGTGACGACCTGCGGGCAGCGGCCGGGCAGCCGCCGTACCGCCGCCTGGACCGTACGGTGTTGCTCCGCCGCCAGCACCAACTCCTCGACCCCGCGCACCTGCGCGGGCTGGCCCGCGGCGTCCGGGTCCCCGTACGGGCGTTCGCTGCGGATGCGGCGGGCGTGGGCGCGGGCCTCGGCGCGGACCGCGCGGCGCACCCAGCGGTCCGGCTCGGGCGGCGGGCCGCCCAGTTCCAGCAGCCGCAGCCAGACGGCCTGTTCGAGGTCGGCGGCCTCGACACCGCCGCCGGCCAGCGCCTCGGCCGCGGCCTCGGCGGCCAGCAGCGGCCCGAGCGGCGCGTAGGGGTCCGCGGGGGCGTCCGCGGGACGGCGGGCGCGGTCGTCGGCATGCGGGGCCGCGGGCAGGTCGGGGTGGTCCATGGGGATCTGCATATCCGCTGGCACGAGACGGCCGCGCCGGACGGTTGCCCGGCGCGGCCGTTTTCACCACATGGAGTGGCGGTGGCGGTTCAGGACGTCCGGGTTCAGGACGTCCAGAAGTCCTCGCGGGCCAGTACGGCGGTGTCGGCGTTGTCGGTGAACAGGCCGTCGATGCCGGTCGCGAACCACGTCTTGAAGGCGGCCAGCGGGTCGCCGTACGCGTTGGGGTCCGTGCCGACCTGGAAGTCGGCGGGCAGGAACTGGTTCTCGTTGCGCGCGGTGAAGGGGTGCAGCACCAGACCGGCCTTGTGCGCGTCCTTGACGACGGCGGTGGGCCGGAGCAGCCTGCCCGAGGCGTCGCGCGGGATGATCACGTCGGTGGTCGGGCCGATGCCCTGGGCGAATCCGGCGATCCAGCGCAGCCCGGCCGGGGTGACGAGGTCGGCCACGGTCCGCTTGTCGCCGGAGACGACGAAGTCCCAGGGCCGCGAGGTGAGGCCGTTGAGCAGGAAGATCTTGGGCGCGGCGCCGCCGAGCGCGCCGAGCCGCTGGAGGCTCTGCGCCTCGAAGGACTGGAGGAACTGCGGGGCGTCGGCGCGGTGCCTGCCGTACTGCTTGAGCAGCTTGATCAGCCGCTCCTCCAGCGGCAGGCCGATGCCGCGGAAGTACGTGGGGTGCTTGGTCTCGGTGTGCAGCCAGACCGGCTTGCCGCGCTTGCGGCCCTCGCGGTCGGCCCAGGCCAGCACCTCCTCGAAGGTGGGGATCGCCCAGCGGCCGTTGTAGACGGTGTTGCGCTGGCGGACGGCGGGCAGCCGTTCGACGGCGCGCAGCCGCTTGAGTTCGGCGAGGGTGAAGTCCTCGGTGAACCAGCCGGTGGTGGGGGTGCCGTCGATGGTCTTGGTGGTTTTGCGGCCGGCGAACTCCGGGTGGTCGGCGACGTCGGTGGTGCCGCCGATCTCCGGCTCGTGGCGGCAGACGAGGTGGCCGTCCCTGGTGGGTACGACGTCCTGCTCGACGACGTCCGCGCCGATCTCCAGCGCGTACTCGTAGGAGCCGAAGGTGTGCTCGGGCCGGTATCCGGCGCTGCCGCGGTGCCCGACGATGGTCGGGACCGGCAGCTTGGGCGCGCCGCCGTGGCCGGGGGCGCCGTGCCGGGGCCGGGCGGTGGACTGTTCCCGGGCCTGCGCCGTACCGGCCGTGCCGAGTACCGCGCCGCCCGCGCCGAGTGCCGCCGCGGACAGGACAGCGCGCCTGCCGAGGCCGGTCTTGTGCTGGTCATCCGTCATGCGCGCATCGTGCCGTGAAAGTCTGTCGCCCCGTCGACATCAGCCGTAACACACACCTAACGCGTGTCAACACTGCGTAGCGGACGTGTGAACCCGGCGTGCGGCGGGGCCCCGCGCGGAAGTATCGTCCTTGTGTACGGTGCGGCGTCCCGCGGTCCCGCCGGTCCTGCGGTCAGGCTGCCGTCGTACCGCGACATCGCAGCACCGCCGCCGTCCGTCCCGCCCAGGCGTGTCCGAACCGGAGGATCCGTTGTCCCGCATGTCCCGCAGCTTGCTCAAGGCGATTCTCGGAGTGCTCATGCGCGTCCTGTACCGCCCCGTGGTCGAGGGCGTGGACGGCATCCCCGGTGACGGTCCGGTGATCCTGGCCGGGAATCACGTCACCTTCGTCGACTCGATGTTCCTGTCGCTGGTGGTGGACCGGCAGGTGTACTTCATCGGCAAGGACGAGTACGTGACGGGCAAGGGCGTCAAGGGCCGGTTGATGGCCTGGTTCTTCACCACCTGCGGCATGATCCCGGTGGACCGGGACGGCGGCCACGGCGGTGTCGCGGCGCTGATGACCGGCCGCCGCGTGCTGGACGAGGGCAAGATCTTCGGCATCTACCCCGAGGGCACCCGTTCCCCCGATGGCCGTCTGTACCGCGGCCGGACCGGAATCGCCCGGTTGGCCCTGATGACCGGCGCCCCGGTGGTGCCCTTCGCGATGGTCGGCACCGACAAGGTGCAGCCCGGTGGCAAGGGGATGCCCCGGATCGCCCCGGTCACCATCCGCTTCGGCTCCCCGCTGACCTTCTCCCGCTACGAGGGCATGGACCGTGACCGCTATGTGCTGCGCGCCCTGACCGACGAGGTCATGAGCGAGGTCATGCGGCTCGGCGGCCAGGAGTACGTGGACATCTACGCGACGAAGGCCAAGGCCGCCTGATACGGCGGGGGCCGCGCCCGGCGCCCGCCGTGACATGGCGGGTTCACGGGGGCCGGTTACGCGGCTGGCGGTGGCCGGTTCGGCGGCTCGCCGCGGCCGGCTGATCGCGGGCGTCGACGACTGGACGGACTGCCTGATGCTGATGCAGCCCGGCCAGGTCGACGCGGCCTCGACCGACGACACCATCCTGAACGGACTGGCCGCGCGGGACCCCAACACCAAACCGATCGGCCCGCGTTTCACCGAGCCGCCCAGTACCGCGATTAGACGGCGTCGCCGTCCGCCCCGTCCCAGGCGTGCGCCCAGGTGTGCTGCACCGTCAGATCCGCCTTGATCTCGGCGAGTTGTACGGCGACGGCGGAAGGCGCCGTGCCGCCGCGTCCGTTGCGGGAGGCCAACGCGCCGGGGACGTCGAGGACATGGCGTACCTCGGGCGTCAGATGCGCGGAGATCTTCGCGAACTGCTCGTCGGTGAGCTGGTCGAGTTCGATGCCCTCGGCCTCGCAGACCTTGACGCACTCCCCCGCGACCTCGTGCGCGACCCGGAAGGGCACGCCCTGCTTGACCAGCCACTCGGCGATGTCGGTGGCGAGCGAGAAACCGGCCGGTGCCAGGGTCTCCATCCGCTCCCGGTGGACGGTGAGCGTGGCCATCATGCCGGTGAACGCCGGGAGCAGCACCTCCAGTTGGTCGCAGGAGTCGAACAGCGGCTCCTTGTCCTCCTGGAGGTCGCGGTTGTACGCGAGCGGCAGCGCCTTGAGCGTGGCCATCAGTCCGGTGAGGTTGCCGATGAGCCGTCCGGACTTGCCGCGCGCCAGCTCCGCGATGTCGGGGTTCTTCTTCTGCGGCATGATCGACGAGCCGGTGGAGAAGGCGTCGTGCAGGGTCACGAAGGAGAATTCCTTCGTGTTCCACAAGATGACCTCTTCGGCGATCCGGGAGAGGTTGACGCCGATCATCGCGGTGACGAAGGCGAATTCGGCGGCGAAGTCGCGGGACGCCGTGCCGTCGATGGAGTTGCCCACCGAGCCGTGCTGGAAGCCGAGTTCCTTGGCGACGGCCTCCGGGTCCAGGCCGAGCGAGGACCCGGCGAGCGCGCCGGACCCGTACGGGGAGACGGCCGTGCGGTCGTCCCACTGCCGCAGCCGCTCCGCGTCCCGTGACAGCGCCTGTACGTGGGCGAGCACGTGGTGTGCGAAGAGCACGGGCTGGGCGTGCTGGAGGTGGGTGCGGCCGGGCATCGCGGTGTCCGGGTGCGCCTCGGCGAGGCCGACCAGCGCGCTCTGGAGGTCGGCGATGAGCCCGCCGATGGTCCGCGCGTGGTCGCGCAGGTACATCCGGAAGAGCGTGGCGACCTGGTCGTTGCGCGAGCGCCCGGCCCGCAGCTTGCCGCCGAGGTCGGCGCCGACCCGCTCCAGCAGGCCGCGTTCCAGCGCGGTGTGCACGTCCTCGTCGGCGATGGTGCCGGCGAAGTCGCCGGAGGCCACGTCCGCTTCGAGCGCGTCGAGTCCGGCGATCATCCGGTCCAGCTCGTCGGCGGTCAGCAGCCCCGCCTTGTGCAGCACCCGGGCGTGCGCGCGGGAGCCCGCGATGTCGTACGGCGCGAGCCGGAAGTCGAAGTGCACGGAGGCGGAGAGCTTGGCCAGCGCCTCGGCGGGGCCGTCGGCGAACCGGCCGCCCCACAGCCGCAGGTTGTCGTTGCCGCCGCCGGGGCCGCCGGTGTTCGTGTCCGTCACTTCGTCAGGTCCCGCTTCGCGGCGATCTTGCTGGACATGCCGAAGATCTCGATGAAGCCCTTGGACAGCGACTGGTCGAAGGTGTCCCCGGTGTCGTACGTCGCCAGGTTGAAGTCGTACAGCGACTCGCCGGACTTCCGGCCGGTGACGACGGCCCGGCCGCCGTGCATGGTCATCCGGATGTCGCCGGAGACGTGCTCGTTGGCCTCGGCGATGAAGCCGTCGAGCGCCCGCTTGAGCGGGGAGAACCACAGGCCGTCGTAGACCAGTTCGCCCCAGCGCTGCTCGACCTGCCGCTTGTACCGGGCCAGTTCGCGCTCGACGGTGACGTTCTCCAGCTCCTGGTGCGCGGTGATCAGCGCGATGGCGCCCGGCGCCTCGTAGATCTCACGGGACTTGATGCCGACCAGCCGGTCCTCGACGATGTCGATCCGGCCGATGCCCTGGGCCCCGGCCCGCACGTTGAGCTGCTGGATGGCTTCGAGCACGCTGACCGGCTTGCCGTCGATGGCCACCGGGACGCCCTGCTTGAAGGTGATGACCACCTCGTCGGCCTCGCGCGGCTCGGCCGGATTCTGCGTGTACTCGTACACGTCCTCGATCGGCGCGTTCCAGATGTCCTCCAGGAAGCCGGTCTCGACGGCCCGCCCGAAGACGTTCTGGTCGATGGAGTACGGCGACTTCTTGGTGGTCGCGATCGGGAGGTTCTTCTCCTCGCAGAAGGCGATGGCCTTGTCGCGGGTCATCGCGTAGTCGCGGACCGGCGCGATGCACCTCAGGTCGGGCGCCAGCGAGGAGATGCCCGCCTCGAACCGCACCTGGTCGTTGCCCTTGCCGGTGCAGCCGTGCGCGACGGTGGTGGCGCCGTGCTTGTTGGCTGCGGCCACCAGGTGCTTCACGATGGCCGGCCGCGACAGTGCGGACACCAGCGGATACCGGTCCATGTAGAGGGCGTTGGCCTTGATCGCCGGGAGGCAGTACTCGTCGGCGAACTCGTCCTTGGCGTCCGCGACCTCGGCCTCGACCGCCCCGCAGGCGAGCGCCCGCTTGCGGATGACGTCCAGGTCCTCGCCGCCCTGGCCGACGTCCACCGCGACCGCGATGACTTCGGCGCCGGTCTCCTCGGCGATCCAGCCGATGGCGACGGACGTGTCCAGACCGCCGGAGTAGGCGAGTACGACGCGCTCGGTCACGGGGCTCTCCTTACGATGCATACGCTGACTGGTATAAGTATGCACTCGACCGTATGCTTCGTCAACGCGGCAGGTCAGAGGGGGTGTGAGACCGTATAACCGGCCGGACCGGAGCTATGCCTCGCCCTGGGCGAGGCGGAGCAGGTGGTCGGCGAGTTTCTGGCCGCCTGCCGGGTCGCGGCTGATCAGGACGACGGTGTCGTCGCCCGCGATGGTGCCGAGGATGTCGTAGACCTCGGCCTGGTCCATGGCGGAGGCGAGGAACTGGGCGGCGCCGGGCGGGGTGCGGACGACGACGAGGTTGGCGGACGCCTCGGCGGAGATGAGGAGTTCGGCGGCCAGGCGCCGCATGCGCTCTTCCTTGACGGACTCGCCGAGCGGGGCCTGCGGGGTGCGGAAGCCGCCCTCGGAGGGGACGGCGTAGATGAGTTCGCCGTCGTTGGTGCGGATCTTGACCGCGCCGAGTTCGTCGAGGTCGCGGCTGAGCGTCGCCTGGGTGACGCTCAGCCCGTCGTCGGCGAGCAGCTTGGCGAGCTGGCTCTGCGACCTGACCGGCTGGCGGCCGAGGATGTCCACGATCCTGCGGTGCCGCGCGGTACGGGTCTGCGGTACGGCCTGGCTGCCGTTGTGCTGCTGCGCCTCGGTCATCGTCGTGTCAACTCCGTCATTCTCCGGCTCCGCTCGCCCCGGAGGCCCGGTGCACCTGGTCGAGGACGCCGGGCAGCGCCTGGAGGAACGCGTCCGTGTCGTCGTCGCCGACGATCAGCGGGGGCGCGAGCCGTACCGTGTCGGGCACGGCGGCGTTGACCAGGAACCCGGCATCCTGAGCCGCCTTCTGGATCTGCGCTGAGAGCGGCTCGGTGAGCACGATACCCAGCAGCAGGCCCGAACCGCGCACATGATCGACCAACGGGTGTCGCAGCGCCTCGACGCCCTGCCGCAGCTTCTCGCCCTGCCGCTTGACGTGGTCGAGCAGGCCGTCGGCCGCGATCGTGTCGAGGACGGCGAGCGCGGCGGCGCAGGCGACCGGATTGCCGCCGAAGGTGGTGCCGTGGGCGCCGGGCGTCATCAGCTCCGCGGCCGGGCCGAAGGCGAGGGCGGCGCCGATCGGCAGGCCCGCGCCGAGCCCCTTGGCCAGGGTCACCACGTCCGGCTCGACACCCTGTGCCTGGCACTCGAACCAGTGGCCGGTCCTGCCGATGCCGGTCTGCACCTCGTCGAGCACCAGCAGCGTGCCGGTGGCCGCGGTGATCTCGCGGGCGGCGGCGAGGTAGCCGGGCGGCGGCACGACCACACCGTTCTCGCCCTGGATCGGCTCGATGATCACCAGCGCGGTGTCGGTGGTGACGGCCGCCCGCAGCGCGTCCGCGTCGCCGTACGGCACGTGCGTGACGTCGCCGGGCAGCGGCTCGAACGCCTCGCGCTTCTTGGGCTGGCCGGTCAGCGCGAGCGAGCCCATCGTGCGGCCGTGGAAGGCGCCGTCGGTGGCGACCATGTGCTGACGCCCCGTCAACCGGCCGATCTTGAAGGCCGCTTCGTTGGCCTCGGCGCCGGAGTTGGCGAAGAAGACCCGGCCGGGGCGGCCGGAGAGCTGGAGCAGCCGCTCGGCGAGCGCGACGGGCGGTTCGGCGACGAAGAGGTTGGACACATGGCCGAGCGAGGAGATCTGCCGGGTCACCGCCTCGACGACCGCGGGGTGCGCGGTGCCGAGGGAGTTGACCGCGATGCCGCCGAGGAAGTCGACGTACTCCTTGCCGTCGGCGTCCCAGAATCTGGCGCCCGCGCCGCGGACCAGCGGGATGCGCGGGGTGCCGTAGTTGTCCATGAGCGAGCCCTGCCAGCGCTGGGTCAGTCCCTCGTTGCCGCTCACCGCGCTTCTCCTTCTCCCTGGTCGGATACGGTGCCCGCGGCCGGTGCGCCGGCCGCGTCGGTGACGTCGTCCGGCACGACCATCGTGCCGATGCCCTCGTCGGTGAAGATCTCCAGCAGGATCGAGTGCTGGACCCGGCCGTCGATGACGCGGGCGGTGTTCACGCCGTTGCGCACGGCGAACAGGCAGCCCCGCATCTTGGGGACCATGCCGCTGGACAGGTCGGGCAGCAGCTTCTCCAGCTCCGTCGCGGTCAGGCGGCTGATGACGTCGTCGCTGTTCGGCCAGTCCTCGTACAGGCCCTCGACGTCGGTGAGGACCATCAGCGTCTCGGCGCCCAGCGCGGCGGCCAGGGCGGCGGCGGCCGTGTCGGCGTTGACGTTGTAGACGTGGTGGTCGTCGGCGGAGCGCGCGATGGAGGAGACGACCGGGATACGGCCGTCGGCCAGCAGCGCCTCGATCGCGCCGGTGTCGATGGCGGTGATCTCGCCGACCCGGCCGATGTCGACCAACTCGCCGTCGATACGCGGGCGGTGGCGGGTGGCGGTGATGGTGTGGGCGTCCTCGCCGGTCATGCCGACGGCCAACGGGCCGTGCTGGTTGAGCAGTCCGACCAGCTCGCGCTGGACCTGGCCCGCCAGCACCATCCGGACCACGTCCATCGCCTCGGGCGTGGTCACCCGCAGCCCGGCCTTGAACTCGCTGACCAGGCCGTGCCGGTCGAGCTGCGCGTTGATCTGCGGGCCGCCGCCGTGCACGACGACCGGCTTGAGGCCCGCCTGCCGCAGAAAGACCACGTCCTGCGCGAAGGCGGCCTTCAACTCCTCGTCCACCATGGCGTTTCCGCCGAATTTGATGACGACGACCCTGCCGTTGTGGCGGGTCAGCCACGGCAGCGCCTCGATGAGGATCTGGGCCTTGGGCAGCGCCGTGTGCTTGCGCGCGGTGGGCCGGCCCTCCGGCTTCGCGGCTCCGGGGTTCCCATCGTCGGTCATGAGCTGTACGCGCTGTTCTCGTGGACGTAGTCGGCGGTGAGGTCGTTCGCCCAGATCACCGCGGACTCCGTACCGGCCGCGAGGTCCGCCGTGACGACCACCTCGCGGAACCGCATGTCGACCAGGTCGCGGTCCTCACCGACCGAGCCGTTCCTGCACACCCACACGCCGTTGATGGCGACATTGAGCCGGTCGGGCTCGAAGGCGGCCGAGGTCGTGCCGATCGCGGACAGCACACGGCCCCAGTTGGGGTCCTCGCCGTGGATCGCGCACTTGAGGAGGTTGTTACGGGCGATGGAGCGGCCCACCTCGACGGCGTCGTCCTCGGAGGCCGCGTTGACGACCTCGATCCTGATGTCCTTCGAGGCGCCCTCGGCGTCGCCGATGAGCTGGCGGGCGAGGTCGCCGCAGACCGCGCGGACCGCCTCGGCGAACTCCTCGTGCTCCGGGGCGATTCCGGACGCCCCCGAGGCCAGCAGCAGCACGGTGTCGTTGGTCGACATGCAGCCGTCGGAGTCGATCCGGTCGAAGGTCAGCCGGGTGGCGGCGCGCAGCGCCGTGTCCAGGGCGGGGGCTTCCACGTCGGCGTCCGTGGTGAGGACGACCAGCATGGTGGCCAGGCCCGGTGCGAGCATGCCCGCGCCCTTGGCCATGCCGCCGACGGTCCAGCCCGCGCCGCCCGCGACGGCCGTCTTGTGCACGGTGTCGGTGGTCTTGATGGCGATGGCGGCCTTCTCGCCGCCGTACTCGGACAGTTCGGCCGCGGCCTTCTCGACTCCCGGCAGCAGCTTGTCCATCGGGAGCGGCAGACCGATCAGGCCGGTCGAGGCGACCGCGATCTCGCCCGCGCCGTGGTCGTCGGCGCCGAGGACCTCGGCGACCTTCTCCGCGGTCGCGTGCGTGTCCTGGAAGCCCTGCGGGCCCGTACAGGCGTTGGCGCCACCGGAGTTGAGAACCACGGCGGCGACGGAGCCGCCCTTGACGACCTGCTCCGACCAGAGCACCGGCGCGGCCTTCACGCGGTTGGAGGTGAAGACGCCCGCGGCGGCGCGGCGCGGTCCGGTGTTGACCACGAGGGCCAGGTCCGGGTTGCCGTTCTCCTTGATCCCGGCGGCGATCCCCGCCGCCGTGAATCCCTTGGCTGCCGTGACACTCACTGCTTCTCCTCGTTCCCTTCTCCGCCCGCCCGGCACGAACCCGCGCCGATCGTCGTTGCCTGCCGCCCGGCGGCCTCGCGTGCGTCGGTCACCGGTTCTCCTCGTTCCCTTCTCCGCCCGCCCGGCACAGAGCCGCGCCGCGCGTCACGGTGCGACTCCGATGGTGGAGAGTCCTGTCGCCTCGGGGAGTCCCAGGGCGATGTTCATGCTCTGCACCGCGCCGCCGGCGGTGCCCTTGGTCAGGTTGTCGATGGCGCTGATCGCGATCAGGCGGTGGGTGCTCTCGTCGTACGCGATCTGGATCTGGACGGCGTTCGAGCCGTAGACGGCGGCGGTCGCGGGCCACTGCCCCTCGGGGAGCAGGTGCACGAACGGCTCGTCGGCGAGGGCCTTCTCGTACGCGGCCCGCAGATCGTGGCCGGTGACGCCGGGGCGGGCCTTGGCGCTGCACGTGGCGAGGATGCCGCGCGGCATGGGGGCGAGGGTGGGCGTGAAGGACACACTGACCCGCTCGCCGGCCGCCGCGCTGAGGTTCTGGATCATCTCCGGCGTGTGCCGGTGGCCGCCGCCGACTCCGTACGGGCTCATCGAGCCCATCACCTCGGAGCCGAGCAGATGCGGCTTGGCCGCCTTGCCCGCGCCCGAGGTGCCGGAGGCAGCGGTGATGACGGCCTCCGGCTCGACCAGCGCGGCGGCGTACGCGGGGAACAGCGCGAGCGAGACCGCCGTCGGGTAGCAGCCGGGCACCGCGACGCGCTTGGACCCCTCCAACGCGGCGCGGGCGCCCGGCAGTTCAGGCAGCCCGTACGGCCAGGTCCCGGCATGCGGGCTGCCGTAGAACCTCTCCCAGTCGGCGGCGTCGGCCAGCCGGAAGTCGGCGCCCATGTCGACGATCAGCACCTCGTCGCCGAGCTGCGCCGCGACCGCGGCGGACTGGCCGTGCGGCAGCGCGAGGAAGACCACGTCGTGTCCCGCCAGCACCTCCGCCGTGGTCGGCTCCAGCACCCGTCCGGCCAGCGGCAGCAGGTGCGGCTGAAGCGCGCCGAGCCGCTGCCCGGCGTTGGAGTTCCCGGTCACCGCCCCGATCTCGACCTCGGGGTGCCCCGCGAGCAGGCGCAGCACCTCCCCGCCCGCGTACCCGCTGCCCCCGGCCACCGCTGCCCGCACCACCATCGAACCCTCCTCGTCGATGGCATGACTATACGTTTCAACGCAGTATTATGCAAAGGTCCGGTCGCCCCGCCTACCGGCACTGCCCCCGTTGCTAGGCTGCGCGCATGCCGAACCTGGGGCCCGTCGTCTGGCCGCCCGAGCCGATCAGGACCGCGAGGCTCGTACTGCGCGGGTCCGAGGCGCGTGACCGGGCGGCGTTCATCGAGCTGCTGGCGTCGCCGGAGGTGCATACCTACCTCGGCGGCCCCCGGCGGCGTGCCGAGCTGGAGCGCGAGCTGCCCGAGGTGCCCGAGCGGTGGCCGGGAAGCTTCGTCGTGGAGCTGGACGGCGCGATGATCGGCCAGCTCCTGCTCAGGCGAGCGGCGGAGAGCCACCGCCCGGCCGCCCGGGGGAAGGCCGATCTCGGCTATCTGTTCCTGCCGCGGGCGTGGGGCCTCGGGTACGCCGCCGAGGCGTGCGCGGCGGCGCTCGACTGGTTCGACGGCGTCCTGCCCGGCGAGCCGGTGATCCTGGCCACCCAGAGCGCCAACCTCGCCTCGATGCGCCTCGCGGCCAAGCTCGGGTTCACCGAGGTGGAGCGGTTCCACGCCTGGGACGCCGAGCAGTGGCTGGGCCTGCGCCCGCCGCTCCCGGCATCCGCGTAGGACCGAGGGCCCCGGTCGCAGCGGCCGAGCCGTACGTCGGCGCGGCCCTCGGCGGAGTCAGAGGGCGCGCAGGGCGGGCAGGAGCGTCTTCTGCGACCAGTCGAGGAAGGGCTCCTGGTGGTCGCCGCCGATCTGGATCAGGGCGATCTCGGTGAAGCCCGCGTCGATGTAGGACGCGACCGCTTCGGCGAACACGTCGGGGTCGCTGCCGCAGGGAATGGCCTCGGCGATGTCCTCGGGGCGCACGTGCTCGTTGGCTCCGGCGAAGGCCGCCGGATTCGGCAGTTCCGCATTCACCGGCCAGGGCCCCACGGACCAGCGGAACTGCTCGTGGGCCCGGGCGACGGCGGCGTCGGTGTCCGGGTCGTAGCAGACCGGGAGCTGGCCGACCCTCGGCTTTCCCGTACCGCCGTGCGCGTCGAAGGCGTCGAGCAGTTCGCTCTTCGGCTCCGTGGCGATCACCAGATCGGCCAGCCGGCCCGCGAGCGAGCAGGAGCGCTCGCCCGAGACCGCGATGCCGAGGGGCGGCGGGGTGTCCGGGAGGTCCCACAGCTTGGCGTTGTCCACCTCGAAGTGGGCGCCCCGGTGGTTCACGACATCGCCCGCGAGCAGGGCGCGGATGATCCCGACCGCCTCTTCCAGCATCTCGACCCTGGTCCGCGCGGAGGGCCACCCACCGCCGACCACGTGCTCGTTGAGCTGCTCACCCGAGCCCAGCCCGAGCCGGAAGCGCCCCTCGGACAGCAACTGCATCGTCGCGGCCTTCTGCGCGATCACCGCCGGGTGGTACCGCTTGGTCGGGCAGGTCACGTAGGTCATGAGCGGGATGCGGTACGTGGCCTGGGCCGCGGCTCCCAGCACGCTCCAGGCGTACGGGGAGTGCCCCTGGGAATCGAGCCAGGGGAAGTAGTGGTCCGAGGTCACGGAGAAGTCGAATCCGGCCCGCTCGGCGCCGACCACATGGTCCACGAGCGCGCGGGGGCCCGCCTGCTCCGTCATCATCGTGTATCCGAATTGCACCATGCGAGGCGTTTAGCCGATCTTCCCGGCCGGGAAACCTCCCGCTCGGCTGAGGGGGCGGTGCGGGGGTAGGCGTAACGGACGGGCAGAGGGGGGACCGATCCCCCGGTCAGGACACGTCGCGATCGCACACGGGCAGGTGGCTTCAGGATGACAAGCGGGACCGGCGGCAGTGCCGCACCCGGCAGGGACGAGACACCGGAGCAGCGCGCCGACCGGCAGTGGGGCGAGCTGCTCCAGGAACTGCGGGTCGTCCAGACCGGTGTGCAGATCCTCTTCGGGTTCCTGCTGACGGTCCCGTTCCAGCAGCGCTTCGCGCACCTGTCCGACGGCGAGCGCACGCTGTACATCGTGACCGTGATGCTGGGCGCGGCGACGACGGGCGCCCTGGTGGGGCCCGTCTCGCTGCACCGGATGCTGACGGGACAGCGGCTGAAGCCCGAGACGGTCGCGTGGGCGTCGCGTCTGACCGTGGTGGGTCTCGTCCTGCTCGTGTGCACCATGGCCACGGCCTTGCTCCTCGTCCTGCGTGTCGCCGGTGGCGCGACGGTCGCGATCCCGATAGTGGCGGGAATGGTCGTATGGTTCGGCCTCGCCTGGCTCGTCCTCCCCGCGGTGGCGCGACACCGCGCCCTGTCGGCGGACGGGTCCGACTGACCTCGACGTTCCCGCAGGGGAGCAGGACACGGAAAGAAGCGAGACATGACAGAGTCAGAGCCCACCGGCAGTGAGACGCGGCGCGCCGACGGAGCGGTGCTGTTCGATGTCGACGGCACCCTGATGGACACGGTCTATCTGCACACCGTCGCCTGGTGGGAGGCCCTGAGCCAGCACGGCCACCGGGTCGGCACGGCCCGGATCCACCGGCTGATCGGGATGGGCAGTGACCATTTGCTGGACGCGCTGCTCGGCGAGGACCGCGACCACGGCGAGGACGACACGATCAGCGCCGCTCACGACACCCTCTACGCCCAGTACTGGTCCCGCCTGGTGCCGCTGCCCGGGGCCTCCGACCTGCTCAGGGCCTGCGCGGCGCGCGGCTGGCAGGTCGTGCTCGCCTCGTCGGCGAAGGGCGAGGAGGCCGACGTGATGCTCCGCGCCCTCGACGCCGATGAGGCGATCACCGCCGTGACCACCTCCGACGACGTGTCCTCCAGCAAACCCGCCCCCGACCTCGTACGGCAGGCGCTGGAGAAGGCGGGTGTCCCGGCCGGGCGCGCGGTCTTCGTCGGCGACGCCGCCTGGGACGCGCAGGCGGCCTCCAAGGCGGGCGTGCGCTGCCTCGGCGTGCTCACCGGCGGCTGGACGCGCCAGGAGCTGAGCGAAGCGGGAGCCGAAACCGTCTACGAATCCGTCGCGGACCTGCTCACCCACCTGGACGACAGCGTCCTCGCCACGCCACCCCGATGACCGGCCGCCGGGCCGGCGTACGCGTGGCGTCACGACGCCGTCGCGGAAAGTTTCCCGCTCTCGGGCCCCCCGTCACACGTGTCAATCATGTGACGCGGGTACGCGGACAGTAGGGAATTGTCACTTCTGTGGGTGATTGTTCCGTTTCGACCGCTCCCGAAAGGAACGACGACATGAAAGCGCTGGTCTACAACGGCCCTTACGACGTCTCCGTCGAGGATGCGCCGGACGCGCGGATCGAGCAGCCCAACGACGCGCTGGTCCGGATCACCACCACCAACATCTGCGGCTCCGACCTGCACATGTACGAGGGCCGCACGACCGTCGAGCGGGGCAAGATCCTCGGCCACGAGAACATGGGCATCGTCGAGGACACCGGGCCCGCGGTGACCCGGATCAAGCCCGGCGACCGGGTGTCGGTGCCGTTCAACATCGCCTGCGGAAGCTGTCGCAACTGCATGAACGGCTGGACCGCCTTCTGTCAGCGCGTCAACCCCACCGAGGGCATGGACGGCGCCGCGTACGGCTACGCCAACATGGGCCCGTACGACGGCGGCCAGGCCGAACTGCTCCGCGTGCCGTACGCCGACTTCAACCTGCTCGAACTGCCCGCGGGTGACGAGCACGAGGCCAAGTTCACGATGCTCTCCGACATCTTCCCCACCGGCTGGCACGGCACCGAACTCGCCGGCCAGCGCGCCGGGGACAGCGTCGCCGTCTTCGGCGCGGGACCCGTCGGACTGCTCGCCGCGCACAGCGCCCTGATCCGCGGCGCGTCCCAGGTCTTCGTCGTCGACCGGCAGGCCGACCGCCTCGCCCTGGCCGAGTCCATCGGCGCCACCCCCGTCGACTTCTCCGAGGCCGACCCCGTGGAGCAGATCCTGGACGCCACCGACGGGCGCGGCACGGACTGCGGCGTCGAAGCCGTCGGCTACCAGGCGCACGACCCGTCCGGCCAGGAGCACCCCGAACTCGTCCTGGACAACCTGGTCAAGGCCGTCCGTACCACCGGCGGCATCGGTGTGGTCGGCGTCTACATGCCCGAGGACCCGGAAGCCGCCGAGGAGGGCGCCAAGCACGGCCGGATCGCCTTCGACTACGGCACCTTCTTCACCAAGGGTCAGCACATGGGCACCGGCCAGTGCCCCGTCCTGCGCTACAACCGCGCCCTGCGCGATCTGATCGTCACCGGCCGGGCCGACCCGTCCTTCCTGGTCTCCCACGAACTCCCGCTGGACGAAGCCCCCGACGCCTACCGGCACTTCGACAAGCGCGACGACGGCTGGACGAAGGTCCTGCTCCACCCCTGACGCAAGGCGGCGAAGGCGGCCCGACGCGACCATGGGCCGGGGATGACCGGAGCTTGACCCGGCGGGCAGCATGGAGGGATCGGGGCGGGCAAGGAGCCCGACGTGATGAGAACCGGTGCCGTGGCCCTGACCCTGCTCGTGGCCGTCGCGGCGGCGGTCGCCGCCGTGGCGGTCGGCCCCTGGTGGTGGACGGCCGCCGCCGTCCTGGCCCTGCTGGGGCTGCTCGGCCTGTACGACCTGACGCAGCGCCGCCACTCGGTGCTGCGCAACTACCCGGTGATCGGCCATGCCCGCTACCTGCTGGAGAAGATCCGCCCGGAGCTCCAGCAGTACTTCGTCGAGCGGAATTTCGACGGCCGCCCCTTCGACCGCGACACCCGCAGCATCGTCTACGAACGCGCCAAGGGCACCGCGGCCGAGGAGCCGTACGGCACCGAACTCGACGTCTACCGCTCGGGCCACGAGTTCCTGGTGCCGTCGATGGCGCCGCGGCCCGTACCGGACGATCCGCCGCGGGTGCGGATCGGCGGTCCCGACTGTGCCAAGCCGTACGACATGGCGCTGCTGAACGTGTCGGCGATGAGTTTCGGCTCGCTGTCGGCCCAGGCGGTCCTGGCGCTCAACAAGGGCGCGGCGGACGGTGGTTTCGCGCACGACACCGGTGAAGGGGGCCTGTCGGAGTACCACCTGCGGCACGGCGGCGACCTGGTCTGGGAGATCGGCACCGGCTACTTCGGCTGCCGCACCGACGACGGCGACTTCGACGCCGGGGAGTTCGCCGACAAGGCCGCCCACGACAGCGTCAAGTGCGTGTCGCTGAAGCTGTCCCAGGGCGCCAAGCCCGGTATCGGCGGCGTCCTGCCAGGGGCCAAGGTCAACGCCGAGATCGCCCGGGTGCGGGACGTCCCGCAGGGCGAGACCGTCGTGTCCCCGCCGTACCACCGGGTCTTCGGCACGCCCCGTGAGCTGATCCGGTTCATCGCCCGGATGCGGGAGCTGTCGGGCGGCAAGCCCGCGGGCTTCAAGCTGTGCGTCGGTTCGCGCCGCCAGTTCCTGGCCGTCTGCAAGGCGATGGTCGAGGAGGGCACCGCGCCGGACTTCATCATCGTGGACGGCGCCGAGGGCGGTACCGGCGCGGCGCCGCTGGAATTCGCCGACCACGTCGGCACCCCGCTCACCGAGGGCCTGACCACCGTGCACAACGCGCTGGTCGGCGCCGGTCTGCGGGACCGGGTCAGGATCGGCGCGAGCGGCAAGATCGCCACCGGCAGCGACCTCGTCAAGCGCATGGTCCAGGGCGCGGACTACGGCAACGCCGCCCGCGCCATGATGTTCGCCGTCGGGTGCATCCAGGCGCAGCGCTGCCACACCAACACCTGCCCCGTCGGCGTCACGACCCAGGACCCGCGGCGGGCCCGCGCGCTGGACGTCGGCGACAAGTCCGTCCGGGTGCGCAGGCTCCAGGAGTCCACCGTCGCCAGCGCTCTTCAGATCATGGCGTCGATGGGCGTCACCGATCCGTCGCAGCTGCGCCCGCACATGCTGCGCCAGCGTGTCGACCCCTACACCGTCCGCTCCTATGACGAACTGTACGAGTGGCTGGCTCCCGGTCAGCTGCTCGCCGAACCGCCCGCCTCGTGGGCCGCCGACTGGGCCGCCGCGGACCCCGACCGCTTCACCGTCTGAGCCGTACCGCGGTGCGCACCGGCCGCCGCGCGCACCGCGCCGCACCCCGAAGCGCGCACCGCCACACCGCCACACCGCCCCACCGCCACACCGTCTGAGCTGGAGGAATCATGGCCCGTACCGTTGCCCGCGTCATCGTGGACGCCCTGGCCGAACTGAACGTACGCCAGGTCTTCGGCGTCGTCGGCGACGCCCTCAACCCCCTGACCGACGCGATCCGCACCACCGAGGGCGTGGAGTGGGTGGGCTGTCGGCACGAGGAGGCTGCGGCCTTCGCCGCGAGCGCGCAGTCCCAGCTCACCGGCGGCCTCGGCGTCTGCATGGGCACGGTCGGCCCCGGCTCGGTGCACCTGCTCAACGGCCTGTACGACGCGGCCAAGAGCCACACCCCGGTGCTGGCCATCGCCGGTCAAGTGCCGCTGTCCGAGCTGGGCAGCGACTACTTCCAGGAAGTCGACAACGACGCGCTCTTCAGCGATGTGGCGGTCTTCCGGGCCACCGTCACGTCGCCGGAGCAGATGCCGCTGCTGCTGGAGACCGCGGTCCGCACCGCCCTGGGACGCAAGGGCGTCGCCGTGCTGTCGGTCCCCGGCGACATCGGGGAGAAGGAACTGTCCACGGACCGGCCGGCCCGTTTCTCGCTGACCACGCCGAGCACCCGGCCGGACGAGGACGCCGTCCGCGCCGCCGCCGATCTGCTGGACCGGGCCGAGCGCGTCACCCTGCTGGTCGGCCGCGGCGCCCGGGGCGCCCGCGACCAGGTCATGGCCCTCGCCGACCGGCTGGCGGCACCGATGGTGCTCACGTTGAAGGCCAAGGAGGGCTTCGAGGGCGACAACCCGTTCCAGGTCGGACAGACCGGTCTGATCGGCAACCCCGCGGCGGCCTCCGCACTCCAGGACGCCGACACCCTTCTTCTGCTGGGCACCGACTTCCCTTACCGCGACTGGTATCCCGAGGGCCGCACCGTGGTCCAGGTCGACACCGAGCCCACCCACATCGGCCGCCGCGTCCCGGTCGAGATCGGCCTCGTCGGCGAGGTCGGCGCGACCGTACGGGACCTGCTGGTCCAGTTGGACGCCGCACCGTCCGCGTCGGCGAAGGCCCGTGACCGCAAGCACCTGGACCAGGCCGTGGAGCGCTTCGCGTCCTGGCGGGAGGGGCAGGCCCGGCTGGCGGCCCCCGACCACGACAAGGGACTGATCGGCCGCGTCCGCTCCGCCCTGGACAACCGCGAGCACGGCATCCGTCCCGAGGCGCTCGCGGCGGCGGTCGACCGCCACGCCGCCGACGACGCGGTGTTCACCTCCGATACGGGCATGGCCACCGTGTGGCTGTCGCGTTTCGTGGAGATGCGCGGCGACCGCCGCCTCCTGGGCTCGTACAACCTCGGCTCGATGGCCAACGCCATGCCGCACGCGCTGGGCGCGCAGATGCTGGACCGGGGCAGGCAGGTCGTGGCGTTCTGCGGCGACGGCGGCCTGAGCATGCTGCTCGGCGACCTCATGACGCTCAAGACGTATGACCTGCCGGTCACCCTCGTCGTCTTCGACAACCGCCGGCTGGGCATGGTCAAACTGGAGCAGGAGCAGTCGGGGCTGCCGGAGTTCGGCACCGTCCTGGACAACCCCGACTTCGCGGCGGTCGCAAACGCCTTGGGCCTGACGGGTATCCGGGTCACCGACCCCGACGAGTTGGACGACGCCGTCCGCACCGCGCTGGCCGCGCCGGGCCCGGTGCTCCTGGACGTCCTCACCAACCCGGACGAGATCGCCGTTCCCGCCAAGCCCACCGTCGAGCAGGGCTGGGGCTTCGCCGTCGCCAAGATGAAGGAGATCGTCCGGAGCTCCGGCGACAACTCGCACTGAGGGCACCGGCGTTGCGCGGTCGGGGTCGTCGGGGCATCGAGCCGTCAGACCGTCGAACCGTGTGCCGTAAGCGCCGTCGTGCCCTCGTGCCGTCGTCCCAAGTAGCCTCCCGCGTGAGATCTTTGAGGTGTCGCCCGGCCGACTCCGGCCCGGCCGACGTGGAGATGGGGGAACATGATCGCTCTGGTGCTGATCGGCGTGCTGGTGGTCGTCGTCGGCGGGTGCGCGTGCGTGGTGTGGGCGAGTCGCGGCGGGCCCCGCTGGGTGCGCGCGGTGGCGTCGGTGACCCTCGCCGCCGGTGAACTGGTGCGCGGCTCCGAGCGGAACCGGCGACAGCGGGAGCGCCGACGCCTGAACCGGTCCGGCAGCGGCAGCGACTGACGGCGGTCGCCGCCGGGTTGGCGGCGTCACCTCACCGCCGCACCGGCCTTGGAGCAGCGCATGTCGTCGTTGGACGAGCTTGAAGCCGTTCTGAGCGCGGCGCGGTCAGGACTTGGTGGCGCGGAGGATCACGAATTTGGGGTCGGAGGCGACGATGTCGCAGGTGCCGAAGAGGCGGCGCAGGCGGAGGTGGTAGCCGAGGTGGCGGTTGCCGATCACCCAGAGTTCGCCGCCGGGGCGCAGGACGGTACGGGCGGCGGTGAACATCCGGCGGGCCGTGATGTCGGTGGTGGCCTGGTGGGAGTGGAAGGGCGGGTTGAGGAGGACGAGGTCGGCGCTCTCGGCCGGGACCCCGGTCAGGCCGTCGGCGACCAGGAACTCCGCCTTGGTCGCGGGGTCGGCGTTGGCGCGGAAGGTGGCCTCGGCCGAGGCGACCGCCTGGTGCGACTCGTCGGCGAACAGCACGGCGGACTCGGGGTTGGCGAGCGCGGCGGCCGTCCCGACGACGCCGTTTCCGCAGCCGAGGTCGACCACGCGGTCCGGGCCGTGCCGCACGGGGAGGTGCTGGAGCAGGAAGCGGGTGCCGATGTCGAGCCGTTCCGCGCAGAAGATGCCCGCGTGGTTGGTGACCGTACGGCCGGAGACCGCGCCGATGCCGTCCGGCAGCGCGTAGGTGATCGGCCAGGGGCTGGCGGTACGGGTCCGGCCCGCGGCCGGGGCGCAGAAGATCAGCCGCGCCTTCTTCTCGGCCAGTGACGTACGCGTCGGTCCGAGGATCCGCTCGAAGAGGTTGAGCGTCGAGGTGTGGATCTCGGTGGTCATGCCGGTGCCGACCACGACGGTGCCCTCGTGCACGGCGGGCGCGAGGCGGTGGAGCTGGTCCTCCAGCAGCGCGAGGCTCTTGGGGACCCTGATCAGCAGGACGTCCACGCGGTCCGGCGGGGTGTCGCGGGTGGACAGCAGCCGGACGCCGTCGGCCTCCTCCGGGGCGTTGCGCAGCAGATTCGCGCGGGTCGCCTCCTGGGCCAGGAAGGAGTCCGAGATCTGGGTGGGGCGGTGCGCGGCCAGCGCGGTGGTCAGCGCGCCCCAGCGGTCACCGACCACGACGACGGTCCCCGACAGGTCCACGGACCCGGCCGCCGTACGCCCGCCGGCCGCGCCGTCCGCCTGCGCGGCGGGACGGGAGCCGGCGCGGGCGTCGCCCGGCGGATCGGCCCGCTGACCGGTGCGGGTGTCGCCTCGCGCGTCGGCCCGCGGGTCCGCCCGAGCGTCGGCTCTCGTGTCGGCTCGGATGTCCGCGAGATGCCGGAGCGCGTACGCGTCGGCGGCGTCCCAGGCCCGCAGTTGGTCGCGCGGGTCCTGCGGGAAGCGAGTGAGGTCGAGGTCACCCCAGGGCGTCGTGAATCGGATCATGGTGCTCACAGGCTAACCGCTACGCCACCACTGAGCGGTCGACCGGTGGCCGTCAGGCGTCGGACGGGGGTCGGGCCACCCCCCTCGGGGCCCCCTTCAGCCCCCTCGGGACCCCCTTCAGACCCCCCTCGGAGCCGCTTCCGCGGGGGTTTGACCGAGGTGGCGGGGCGCGGCTCCTTCACCGCCGCGGGCCGGGCGCTGGGCTCCACGCGGGCAAGGAGCGGGACCCGGAGGCATGTCCAGCCCCCGGGCCCCTCGAAGTGCCGCCCCGTGCACACACCGGCGCACTTGAGGCCGCGGGTCAATCTGATGTCGACTCGTTCTACCGTTGAACTACCGGCCCGTGAAAGAGGACCAGACAGGATTCGAACCTGCACCTGACGACCTTGCCCGCGGCCGATCGATCCGGTGATCGGCGGCGACTGCTGAGTCTGGAGCGAGAGTCTGAGATTGATCGCGGTCTGCCTCTGCCATTTGGGCTACCCCCGCGAGTGGTGCGGGGCGAGGGACTCGAACCCCCACTGGAACCGCGTCGTTCACGACAAACTTCAGCTTCAGCTTTGCGCTCCTGGCGCACCCTCCGCGCTCCGGCGGAGGGGATCTAGGGGGGTCACTGCGCGAACAGGAACCCGAACACGGCCTCGCCGACGCGCCGGTCGGTGACCTCCGTGCCGTTGGCCTCCTCGCGGGCGAACTTCACCGCCTGCTGCAACTTCTCGACCCGGTCCAGCAGTTCGTTCACCCGACGGGCGGGGAGCGCGCCGGAGAACTTCACCGTGGTCCAGTAACCGACCGCCACGTCCTCGTAGTACACCTCGACCTGGGCCGGGTGCTTCTCGGTGGCCTCGGCCTTCACGTGGTTGCGCGGGACCTTCTTGGTGCGGATCGTCCGTACCGGCTCGGTCTTCCAGGCGTCCGTGGAGGCGTCCAGATTCCAGCCCTCGGCCGCGTCCAGCACCGGCAGCTTGCGCACGAAGGTGTTGAGGTCGGTGAGCTGCTTCTCCAGGAAGAGCAGATACGACACGGGCACGTCGCTGACGACGGTGCGGCCGTCGACCGTGACATCGGCGCGCGCCTCGCAGTTGGCCCAGTCCTTGGTGGCGGTCACGTCGAAGAGCCGGGTGAGCGCCGCGGCGGTGTCCCGCAGCACATTCTCGGCCTTGACCTGCACCCGGGTGGACTCGGGCGGCAATTGCTCGCCCTCCTCGTCCTTCGGCTGATAGCTCCGCGAGATCCCGGAAAGCAACGCGGGCTTCTGCAAGTCGTGATGAGCGGTCGTCAGTTCCTGCTGCGCCTTGGACTTGACGCCCTTCTCGACCGCGATGATCTGATTGAGTTTCGCCACACACAGACCGTAACAGCGCGCCGACCACGCGTTCGACCGGTTTTCGCGGCGCCGGGCTTCGAATGTCCCGCCCGGCCGCCGACTCCGGAACCCCACGCCTCACTTCCGCCGCGACCCGACGCCGACTCCCCCGCAGGTAACCGCACATTATGGACGAAGTCCCGTTGAGAGCTTGGTCGTTACCGGCGCGCACGCCTCGGGCGTCTGGTACTGTCACGACCGCCAGTCAGCCATAGGTCGGTCTTCAACGACGGATCTGACTGATGACACGGGGTAGGAATCAGAGCTCGGCGCAGTGCTTCCCGGGGATCCACGGGCCGAGCGATGTGAATTCGCAATAGATTTTTGAGTGTCGTTGCCGCGATCGACCGCGCCCGAATACGGGGGTGCGCCGTCCGATCGCGACAACGTCTATTGGTCGCTGCCGGCTGGAGGTTCAGCCGTGGGCGAGATTGAGATCGGGGGCGATCTTGCGAAGGCCGAATCATTTCACCGAGCTTGTGCTGCGTCATGCCGCTGAACTGCCGGACAAGGACGCGTACTTCTTCCTGCCCGGCAGCACGCCGGGCACCGAGGCGCAGCGGCTGACCTACGCGGCGCTGGACGCCGAGGCCAAGCGGATCGCCTCCTGGTTACAGGAACACGGCGCCGTCGCAGGACAAGTGCTCCTGCTCTACCCCTCGGGCCTGGACTTCGTCGCGGCCTTCGTCGGCTGCCTCTACGCGGGTTCGGTCGCGGTGCCGGCGCCGCTTCCCGGCGACCAGGGCAACCAGGCCGCCCGGCTCACCGGCATTGTGCGCGACGCCGAGGTCCGCGCGGTGCTCACCGACTCCGCCAACGAACCCGCCGTCAGCGCCTGGCTGCGCGAGTCGGGCGTGACCGGCGTCGCCGTCCTGGCCAGTGACGACCCCGCCCAGGGCGACGCGCGGGCGTGGACCAGTCCTCAACTCACCGCTGATTCGCTGGCGTTCCTCCAGTACACCTCCGGCTCCACCAGCGAGCCCAAGGGTGTGATGGTCTCCCACGGGAACCTGATGGCCAATCAACTCGCCATCCAGCACGTCCTCGGCACCCACCAGGACAGCCGCATGGGGTGCTGGCTGCCCGCGTACCACGACATGGGCCTGATCGGGCACATACTCCACTCGCTGTACGTCGGCGGCTCGACAGCGCTGATGTCCCCGGTCTCCTTCCTCATGCGGCCGGTGCGCTGGTTGCAGATGATCAGCGAGTACGGCGTCGCCGTGA
Source organism: Streptomyces sp. NPDC088910 (assembly GCF_044749865.1). Lineage (NCBI taxonomy): Bacteria > Bacillati > Actinomycetota > Actinomycetes > Kitasatosporales > Streptomycetaceae > Streptomyces > Streptomyces sp. NPDC088910. The sequence continues at coordinate 317,763 of NZ_JBIVIV010000004.1, read as the reverse complement.
GCGGCAGCCCCAACTTCGGCTACGACCTGTGCCTGCGCCGGGTCACCGACGAGCAGTTGGCCACCTTGGACCTGAGCAAGTGGCAGCACGCCTCCAACGGGGCCGAGCCGATCAGGGCGGAGACGGTGCGCGCGTTCACCGAGCGCTTCGCGCCCGCGGGCTTCCGGCCCGAGTCCGTCAGCCCCTGCTACGGCATGGCCGAGACCACACTGCTGATCTCCGGCGTGCGGGCGGACCAGAACCCCGTCTTCCGTACCGTGGACGCGGCGGCCCTGGAGCAGGGGCGGCTGCGCGACGCACCGCGGGGCGGCGGCACCCGCGACCTGGTCGGCAGCGGCGTGGTCGACCCGGCCGACTTCAGTGTGAAGATCGTCGATCCGGACGAGCGCTGCGAGCAGCCCGAGGGCGGCGTCGGCGAGATCTGGGTCAAGGGCGCCAGCGTCTCGTCGGGGTACTGGAAGCGTCCCGACACCAACGCCGAGATCTTCGACGCCGCGATCGTGTCGGCGGCGGGCTCGGACCCGGGCTGGCTGCGCACCGGCGACCTCGGCGTCCTGGACGCGGGGCAGCTCTACGTGACCGGCCGCCTGAAGGAAATGATCCTGATCAACGGGCGGAACATCTACCCGCACGACGTCGAGCGCGAGGTGCAGTCCCTGCACCCGGCCTTCCGCGGCGGCGCCGGGGCGGCGTTCTCGGTGGACGACGGCGAGGAACACCTCGTGCTGGTGCAGGAGTTCCGCCGCGGCGCCGCGCAGGACCCGGCGGAGCTGTGCGCCGAGGTACGCGCCCACGTCCGCCGCGAATTCCAGGCCAGTTGCAGTGTGCTCCTGGTCCGCCCGGCCACGGTGCGCAAGACCACCAGCGGCAAGATCCAGCGCACTTTGATGCGGTCGCTGCTGCTGGAGGACCGGCTGGGCGCGGTCCACCAGGATCTCGACAAACAGGTGGCCAACCTCGTGGCCGGGCCACTGGTCACCTCGGCGGGCTGAGCCGTGGACCACACACCTCACCGCCTCGCCGAGCGGCTGGAATGGGATCTCGGCGATCCGAGGGAGCCGGGCACGCTCTTCAGCCATGCCCGCAGCCTGGAGCTGGACGAGCGCGAGGAGTTCCCCGCCGCGCTCTGCGACCTGCTGGACGGGCTCGGCCTGCACGAGTTCTACGTCCCCGCCGCCCACGGCGGCCGGCTGACGGACTACGAGCAGTTGGTGCAGCTCATGCGCACGGTGGCGCGCCGCGACCTGACGGTGGCGATCGCGCACGGCAAGACGTATCTGGGCGCGGTGTGCGTCTGGGTGAACGGCTCGGCGGAGCAGTCCCGTCGGCTCGGTGCGGCCATCGCCTCCCGGCTGCCGGTCGCTCTCGCGCTGACCGAGCGCGCCCACGGCAGTGACCTGCTGGCGGGCGAGGTCGTCGCGGAGCCGTCCACCGGGGCACCGGCCGCCGTTACCGCGCCCACCGGGACCGCATCCACCGGGACACCGGCCGCCTGTACCGCGCCCACCGGTTCGCCCACCGGGACGCCGGCCGCGGGCTACCTGCTCAGCGGCGAGAAGTGGCTGATCAACAACGCCACGCGCGGCGCCCTGCTGTCCGTGCTCTGCCGTACCGATCCGGCGGGCGGCCCCCGTGGCTACTCCGTCCTGCTGGTGGACAAGCGCGACATGCCCGCCGACGCCTACCGGCACCTGGACAAGGTGCGTACGCACGGAATCCGCGGCGCGGACATCTCCGGGATCGCCTTCGACCGGGCCCGGGTCCCCGCCGACTCCGTGGTCGGCGAGGTGGGGGGCGGCCTGGAGACGGTGCTCAAGGCGCTTCAGTTGACGCGCACCATGTGCGCGGCGCTCTCCCTGGGCGCCGCCGACCACGCGCTCACGCTCGGTCTCGACTTCGCCGCCGAACGCGGCCTGTACGGCCGGTCGTTAATCGAACTGCCGCAGGCGCGCAGGACCCTGGCGGAGAGCGCCGCCGACGTGCTGGCCGACGAGGCGCTGACGCTGGTCGTGGCCCGCGCGGTGCAGACCCTCCCGGCGGAGCTCTCGGTCGTCTCGGCGGTCACCAAGTACCTGGTGCCGACCCGTACCGAGGCGGTCGTCACCGCGCTGACCCGGCTGCTCGGCGCCCGCGCCTTCCTCAAGGACGTCTACGCGGGCGGCCGGTTCCAGAAGGTGGACAGGGACCACCGGATCGTCGGCCTCTTCGACGGCAACACCCTGGTCAACCTGAACTCGCTGATCAGTCAGTTCCGTTTGCTGGTGCGGGCCCACGAGCGCGGTACCGGGGACGCGCCGGGAGCGGTCACCGCTTTCCGCCTGTCCGCGCCGCTGCCCGCCGTCGCCGTCGACCGGCTCTCGCTGATCGCCCGCCACGGCAGCGGTGTCCTGGCCGCGCTGCCCGACTGCGTCGAGGAGTTGCGCGGCCTCGCCGCGCGCGATCGCGCGGTCGAGCCCGCCCTGCGCGCCGCGCGGCGGCTGCTGACCGTCGTGGACGAGGTGCACGCGGAGATGGCCGGGTTCCAGGACGCGCGGGCCGAGACGCCGCCGGCGGCCTTCGAGGCCGCCCGCCGCTTCGCGCTGTGCTTCGCCGCGGCGGCCTGCGTCGGCCTGTGGACGCACAGCCACGTCGAGGCGGAGACGGGCGCGACGGCGCCCCTGTGGCGGGACGCCCTGTGGCTGCGGGCCGCCCTCGCCCGGCTGCTCACCGCGCTCGGCGTGCCCGACGCGGCGGACCCCGAGGCGCTGGACGACGTGCTCGACGCGGCGGGCGCCCTGCACGCGCGGGGACGGCTGGTCTCGCTGCTGCCGCTGTCGCTGCGCCCGGACGGCCCCGCGCGGGAGGCCGACCGGACCGCCGCGACCGGCCACGCGCCGACACCGGCACCCCCTTCGGCGGCGGCAGTGGGGAGCGCGACATGATGGACGGTCAGGAAGCGCGCGTGGCGGCCCGGGTCGCCGAACTCAACGCCGCCTTCGGCGATCCCGCCGACCCGGCCAACCCGGTCGGCAACGCGCGGCTGTTGGAGGCCGACGAGGCCGGTGAGCTGTCGGCGGACGGCGAGAAGCTGCTGGACGCATTCGGCCTCAACGCCGAGTTCGTGCCCACGGCGCTCGGCGGCCGGCTGGAGCGGATCGACTCGCTGGCACGGGTCCTGCGCGAGGTGTTCCGGCGGGACGTGGCGCTCGGACTCGGCTACGGCGTCACGTCGTTCATGGCCGCGGTCAACGTGTGGACCGAGGGCGACGCACGGCAGCGGGCCCGGCTGGCGGAGATCCTGCTGGGCGGCGGCCGGGTCTCCGTGGCGTACCACGAACTCGCGCACGGCAACGACTTCCTGCGCAACGAGTTCGAGGCGCGGGTGCGGCCCGACGGCTCGTTCGTCCTGCACGGCGCCAAGCAGGTCATCAACAACGCCGAACGGGCCCAGGCATGGCTGCTGTTCAGCCGCACCGACCCGGCGCGGGGGCCGCGCAGCCACTCGGTGCTGATGGTCGAGCGCGCCGAGGTGGCGCCCGAGCGGCTGACCGTACTGCCCCGCTACGGCACCGTCGGCGTACGCGGCTGCCTGCTGTCCGGCCTGGACTTCGACCGGGCACCGGTCCCGGAGCACGCGCTCGTCGGGCAGTTGGGGCACGGCGCCGACGTGGCCCTGCGCTCCTTCCAGCTCACCCGCGGCGCGCTGCCGGGAATGGCGCTGGGCGCGGCGGACACGGCGCTGCGCACGGTGGTGTCCTTCGCGCGGGAACGGCACCTCTACAAGCGGACGGTGGCCGAGATACCGCAGGCGCGGGCCACGCTCGGCGGCGCGTTCCTGGACCTGCTCATCAGCGACTGCCTCTGCCTGGTCGGAACCCGCGCCGTGCACCTGCTGCCGGACGAGGCGAGCGTCTACGCCTCGGCGGTGAAGTATCTGGTGCCGACACTGCTGGGCGAGGCCGTCCACGGTCTCTCGGTCGTGCTGGGCGCCCGGTTCTACCTGCGCGACGGGGAGTTCGGCGTCTTCCAGAAGCACCTGAGGGACCTGCCGGTGCTCAGCCTGGGCCACGCGGGCGCGGCGGCGTGCCAGGCGACGATCATCCCGCAGTTGCCGCGGCTGGCCCGGCGTTCCTGGTTCAGGACGGAACCTGCCCCCGACGCCCTGTTCGACCCGCGCGCCGATCTGCCGGGGATTCCGTTCGACCGGCTCGCCCTGACCGGCGACCGGGACGGCCTGAGCGCGTCGCTGGTCGCGGCCGCGGACACGGCGCCGGACGGCACCCCGCACGAGGCGGCCGTGCGCGCGCTGGCGCTGCACCTCACCGACGAACTGCGCCTGATCCAGGCGGAGAGCCTCGCGCTCGCGCCGCTGGACCGTACGGCGCTGGCCTCGCCCGCGAGTTTCGCGCTGTCGGACCGCTACGCGGTGGTGCTGGCGGGTGCCGCGGTGCTCGGCGTGTGGCGCGGGGCACGGGCGCGGGGCGGGGATTCCTTCCTCGCCGACCCGGCGTGGGCCGCCGCGGCCCTGGACCGCCTCGTCCGGCGACTGGGCCGCCGTCCCGCCGGGCTGCCCCCCGACTGCGCCGGGCGGGTGTGGGAGGAGTTGCTGCGCCGCCACACCGAGCGCCGCGGTTTCGATCTATACGACACCGCCCTGGCCGGTTGACGGCGCCCGCCGCCCCGTACCAAGAACCCCTACTCGGATCTGGAGGAACCCGTGACCGACACGACTACCGGCAGTTCGGCGCCCCGCCCCGACAGCACACCGCGGCCGCACACGGCCGAGTCGCTGGCCGGGTGGCTGGTCGGCCACGTCGCCGCCTACACCCGGCTGTCCGCCGACGAGATCGATCCGACGGCGCCGCTGACCGACTACGGCCTCGACTCCGTGGCGGCGCTCAGCCTCTGCGGTGACATCGAGGACGAGTTCGACCTGGTCGTCGAGCCCACGGTGGCGTGGGACCACAGGACCGTGGACGCGCTCGTGGCGTACCTGCTCGACGCGCTCGGGCCGCGGTCGGAACCGGCCTGACGGAACACACCGGCCGCCGCCCACGCGAACCCGGCGGTCGACCTTCCGCCCCGCCCCGGCGGCCGTCCGCCCGCACCAGCCGTCATCCGCTCGAACCCCCGCCTTCCGACCGCCGGACGCTCCGGCCCGGAGGGTCCCCCCTCCCCCGCAGATGCCGACCGAACCAAAGGAAAACGAGAATGCACCTCAGCCCCAGCCCGTCGTGGCCGCAGATCGTGCTCGCGGTACTGCTGGCCTCCGATGTCCTGATGTCGCTGCGCCCGCCGAAGTTCATCCAGGTCTGCCTCGACGGAGTCAACCTGCCGCGGGACTGGTGGTGGGTGCTGATCGTCGTCAAGACCCTCGCCATCGTGGGCCTGTTGGTGGGCATCAAGCACGACGGCATCGGCTTCGCCGCGAACGTCGGCGTGATCGTCTACTTCCTGTGCGCGTCGTTCGCGCACATCCGGGCGCGCTTCCTGAAGCAGGAGTTCTGGGTCAACTGCCTCGGGTTCCTGGCCATCGCCGTCGCCGCCTTCATCGTCTCGTTCGCGGTCTGAGGAGGCGTCGGATGAAGAAGCCGCCGAAGAACCTGGGGCTGCTGTTCGACTGGCACGTCGAGCAGTCCCGCACCACCGAGCTGATCCTGGACCGGCCGTTCGACATCGCCCCCGACGGCGGCGCGGACTACGACGCCGCCGCGCTGGCCGAACTGGTGCGGGAGGCGTCGGCCTGGCTGTACGAGGCGGGCGCGCGCAAGGGCGACCGGATCGCCGTCGTCAAGCGCAATCACTTCGACATGATCCTGCTGGCCGCCGCGGCCGCGCGGATCGGCGCCACCGCGGCGACGATCTCGGGGGCCAACTACCCCGAGCACCTGGCGGTGATGCTCAAGCGGCTCGACCCCTCGGTCACCGTGATCTCCTCGTACGTACTGGAGGCGGCCGACCGCGTCGGGGTGGACCTGCGGTCGTTCGGCACCACCGTGCTGATCGACGGCGCCGACGCGGGAGCCGGTCTGCTCACGATCGACGGGCTGCGGGGCAGCGCCGTCCCGGCCCTCGATCTACGGGCCGACAGCGAGCCGATGATGATCACGCACACCTCGGGCACCACGAACACGCCGAAGCTCGTCGCGCACACCGCGGACTCCTGCCGGGCCGGCACCCGCCTGGAGCTGCTGCCGATGCCGCTCGCCGTCAACGGCCAGAAGGACATCGCGCTCAGCTCCATATCGTTCGCGCACTCGCGCGCCTACGCCTGGGCCATGGCGCAGCTCCGGTGGGCGCCGAAGGCGCTGGTCATCGCCAGCAGCCACGAGGCCGACGACGTCGAGCGGGTGCTCGACCGGGCCCGGCCGACGACGATCGAGGCCACCCCGAACGTCTTCCAGCGCTGGGTGCCGCTGGTACGGCGCAGGCCGGAGCTGTTCGCGCGGGTCCGCTACTACATGAACACCTTCGACCTGATGCACCCCTCCATCGCCCGGCCGTTCGTGAACGCCTCCGAGCGCCGGTTCGTGCTGTGGGGGCACAGTTGGGGCCAGAGCGAGGTCGGCCCGATGGCCGGCTTCGGCTACACCCGCGGTCAGATCAACCGCCGTGCGGCCTCCGGCGGGAACATGAACATGATGGGCAACCCCTGGCCGGGACTGGTGAGCGTCAAGGCCGCGGACCCCGAGACCGGCGAGCCGGTCAAGCGCGGCGAGGTCGGCGTGCTGTTCGCGAAGGCCAAGTCGATCTGCGTCGACTACGTCGGCGAGTCCGACCGTTACGCGGAGAAGTGGAAGGGCGCCTGGTGGAACACCGGTGACGTCGGCCACCGGGACGCCCTCGGCCGGATCCACTTCGTGGACCGCGCGGTGGACGCCATTCCGGGCGGGAGCGCCACGGAGCTGGAGAGCGAGCTGCTGGACCGGATCGACAACGCCGTCGAGGTGATCGTCCTGACCCGCGGCGACCAGAGTCCCGTCCCCGTCGTCAGCCTCGACGGACCGGACCTCACCGCCGAGGAGTGGGCCGAGGTGACGCGCGGTCTGGCACCGCTCGCGGCCCCGGTGTTCATCCCCTGGGACCGCCTTCCGCGGACGTCCACGTGGAAGGTGCGCCGCAAGGAACTGCGCTCGATGGTGTTCGAGGAAAGCGCCGACGACACCGTATTGGAGGAGCGATTCACGTGACAGCGACGCGCGATCCGTACGGCACCGCCCTGGAGTCGGTGCTGCGGACCGTCCCGTACAACAGCGGGACGGAATACCTGCACTGGTACCACAAGAGCGCGCCCGATCCGCGGCACGGGCTGGCGTGCATCTACCAGACGCTCTACGTGGCGGAGCGCGCGACGGCGCTCGGCGCGCCCGAGGCGAAGATCCTCCAGGATCTCCGGCACATAGCGGCGGTCTTCGAGACCGGCGGCGACGTCGTGGTGCTCGACCCGTACCTCCTGCACCTGACGCCGATCCGGTTCCCCGCGCGGGAGGTCGCGGCCGGGCACTCGTCGGTCGAGGTCGACGCCGCGCCGGTCAGGCTGAACGCCCGGGGCGGGCGGCACCCCGGCCGGCTCGCGGCGGTGTACCGGTCCTCCGACCACGGCTACCGGATTCGGCTGAGCTACTCCAAGTACAGCGTGGAGAAGGACACGTACATCCTGAGCAGGCACTTCACGCTGCGCTCGGAGAACGAGTTCGTGTACGCCGACTTCTCGTCCGACATGCTGGGGCTGCTCACCCACCCCGAGCAGAACAGCGTGTCGATCCGGGCGCTGGTGGCCGGGGCGGAGGTGACCGCCGAGGCGATCATCCCGCTCAAGGGCTTCGCCGACCGCGAGTTCTCGGCCGCCGACATCTGGCTGCGGTCCGGCCAGGGCGTGGCGTCCCGCAACGGCGACGGCGCGCACGCCTCGGCGGTCTGGGCGGACCTGGAGCGCAGTACGGGCCTGGGGCGCGCGGACATCGAGGAGCATCTGGTGTCGGCCGCGCAGGTGTATCAGAAGATCGCCGATCACCGGACGGACCTGCCGGGCTACTCCTTGCAGGACGCATGACGAATCGGGAGCGCATGGAGCTTCGGCGCGTTTTCATCGCCGGCACGATCCAGGGGGCCAACGCCGATCTGCGGATCGACGACCAGGGCTATCGCGAGCAGATCGCGGCCCTGGTGCGGGCGCGTTTCCCCGAGGCGGAGTGCTTCGACCCGAGCACCGGGGTCACCCGTCAGCTCGCCGACCCGACGACGATGTCGGTGATCGGCAAGCTGATCGGCGACGTTCCCCCGGTGCTCGACCTCGGGTCACTGCCCGCGGAACTGGCCGCGCTGCGGGCCACGTTCAACGAGATGACCCGGGAGGCGGCCGACTGCGACCTGTGCATCGCCTTCCTGCCGGGCCGCACGCTCAGCATGGGCACCGCCATGGAGATGCAGGCCGCGTTCTCGGCCGGTGTGCCGGTCGTGGCGGTGACCTCGCTGGTCGACAACCTCGCGGTGATGTCGGTGTCGTCGTGGGTCGCGCGTGACCTGGACGCGCTCGCGGGACTCCTGGACGGACTGCGGGAGATGAGCGTGCCGCTACCGGAGCGGGGTCACGGTGCGGACCGCGCCCTCGCCGGGGACGCCGCTCGCTGAGCCGCGCGGTGCGCTCCCGCACGCGGGACGCGGCTCACGCCCGGCGCGCCACGCGGTAGCGCAGGTAGAGCACGCTGGAGCTGAACGCGCGGGTCTCGACGAGGTCGAGGTCCACCCGGTGCTCGTCCCGGGGGAAGAACGGGACGCCGCCGCCGACGAGTACCGGGTAGACGCGTGCCCGGTACTCGTCGATCAGGCCCGCGGCGGCGGCCTGGGCGGCGAGCGTCGCGCCGCCGATCGCGATGTCGCCGTCCCCCGGCTCGGCCCGCAGCCGCTCGATCTCCCCCGCCAGGTCGCCGGAGGCCAGCCGGGCGCGACCCTCCACCTCCGACAGCGTGGTGGAGAACACCACCTTGGGCAGCGGCTTCCAGAGCGCGGCCCATTCGAGTTGGGCGGCGTCCATCGGCGGATCGTGGTCGGCGGTCTCCCAGTACAGCATCGTCTCGTACAACCGCCGCCCCAGCAGATGGACGTCGATCTGCCGGATCTCGTCGATCCAGGAGCGAAAGACGTCCGGGTCCGGCTCCGTCCAGTTGAAGTCGCCGTCCGGCCCGACGATGTAACCGTCGAGTGAGACGTTCATCGAATAGGTCACCTTGCGCATGAGAAGTCCTCCTCCGTGACGAATGCGAAAGTCACGACCCGATATCTCGACATACCCCACGCAATTGCCGAAGAATCTCGCATCGTTGATCGGCTCGTATCCAGGCTGGTATACCTGCACGCATGTCACGCACAGCGCATTCCATGACGCCGCGCGCGCTTTTCCTCGCGCTGGTCAGCTTAGCGTCGACCCTGGCCCTCTCCGCCCCCGCGGCGGTCGCGGACGACGTGAAGGCACCGCCCGGATTCGTCGCCCTCGGTTCGGTCGACCGCTCGATCATCCAGGAAATGCGTTACGCCACTGCGCACGACTTCGTCGGAGCGCCGGTGGACGGTTACGTCCAGCCGATGTGCCTCCTCACCCGCCCGGCGGCACTGGCACTCCACAAGGTGCAGCGCGCACTGCTGAAGACCGGGTATTCGCTGAAGGTCTACGACTGCTACCGCCCCCAGCGCGCCGTCGACCACTTCGTCCGGTGGGCGGAGGATCTGAACGACCAGAAGATGAAAGGCGAGTTCTACCCGGACGAGAACAAGGCCGATCTGTTCACCGACGGCTACATCGCGGCGAAGTCCGGCCACAGCCGGGGCAGCACGATGGACCTCACCATCGTCAGACTTCCGGCCGCCAAGACCCGCGCCTACGTCCCCGGCGAGCCGCTGACCCCGTGCTACGGCGCCCGCGCCGACCGCTTCCCCGACAACTCGATCGACATGGGGACCGGCTTCGACTGCTTCGACACCCTCGCGAACACCCTGGACCCGCGGATCACCGGCGTCCAACTGGCCAACCGGCTGACCCTCAAGAACGCGATGGAAGCCGCCGGTTTCACCAACCTGCCGGTCGAGTGGTGGCACTACACCCTCGACCACGAGCCCTACCCGGACACCTACTTCGACTTCCCCGTCGCGCGGTCGTCGCTGAACTGACCCCGGAGCCGGGGCCCGGCCGCCGCCCCTTGAGGGCTCGGCGGCGGGCCGTTCCGGCGGGCGTCAGTCGTCGGGCGTCAGGCGAGGGAGCCGGAGGCGCGGCCGGGCGGCGGGCCGCCCGGGTCTCCGCCCTCGGAGGCGGCGGACGCCGCCGTGTCGTCGCTGTCCTGCGGCAGGGCGGCGCGCTTGGGCAGGAACACCAGGGCCAGGACGGCCGCGACGACGACGATGACGCCGCAGGCCAGCAGCACGGTGTGCATCGCGACGACGAACGCGTCGCGGACGGCGTCGAGAACGGCCTGGCTCTTGAGCTTGGCCGCCACGGCGACGCCCGCCGCGGGGCTGCGACCGGCGGCGTCCTGGATCTGCTGGGGCGACTTCCCGAGGTCCAGGTGGCCGCGGTACGTGGAGTTGGCCGCGGAGCCGAGCACGGCCACACCGATCGCACCGCCGACCTGCCGTACCGCCTGGGTGAACGCCGACCCGACGCCGCTGCGTTCCTTGGACAGCGAGTTGAGGGCCGCCGCCATCGTCCGGGTCAGGGACATGCCGAGTCCGGCGCCGATGATCGTGAGCCAGATGGCGATGAACCCGTAGCCCGAGGTAGTCGAGGTGGCCATGCCGATGAACAGGCCGACGCCCATCAGCACGAAGCCGAGCGCCGGTACGGCGCGCGGACCGAGCTGCGCGGGGAGCTTGTTGACGACGCTGGCGCCGACCAGCAGGCCGCCGATCAGCGGCAGCAGCCGCAGGCCGGTGCCGAGCGCGTCGGTCCCGAGCACCGCCTGGTAGTACTGCGGGAGGGCGAAGATCAGGCCGAACATCGCGAAGCTGACGACGGTGGCGAGGACCGAGCCCCACACGAAGCCGCGGCTGCGGAACAGTTCGAGGTCCACCAGCGGGCTGCCGCCCGCGGCGGTGACCCGGCGCTCCCAGAAGGTGAACAGCACCAGGGCCAGCGCGCCGCCGACGATCGCCAGCACCACCACGGTGTCGCCCCAGCCGCGTACACCGGCCTCGATCGTGCCGTACGTGATCGCGGTCAGGCCGAGGCTGGAGATGAGGACGCCGACGTAGTCGATGCCGATGCCCGCGCTGCCGCGGGACTCGGGGACCAGCTTCGCGACCGCGAAGCTGCCGAGCGCCACGAGCGGCACGTTGACCAGGAAGACCGAGCCCCACCAGAAGTGGTTGAGCAGCGCGCCGCCGACGATCGGGCCGAGCGGCAGGCCGAGCATGGTGGAGATCGCCACGACCGTGATGGCCTTGGTGCGCTCCTCCTCGCTCTCGAAGATGTTGAGCAGCACCGATGTGCTCAGCGGCACGAGGAAGGCGCCCGCCAGGCCCAACAGCGCGCGGGAGGCGATCAGTTCGGTCGCCGTGTTGGAGTAGGCGCAGGCGAGCGAGGCCACGCCGAACAGGATCAGCGAGGCGAGCAGGAATTTCTTGCGGCCGTATTTGTCGCCCATCAGGCCCGCGGGCAGCAGGACCGCGGCCAGGACCAGCGTGAAACTGTCGACGATCCACTGGAGTTGGCTGGTCGAGGCGCCGAGGTCACCGCTGATCGTGGGGACGGCGACGTTGAGGATGGTCGAGTCGACGCCGACGGCCAGCAGGCTTAACCCGATCGCCCCGAGTGCCCACCATTTCCTGGTCTCCGTGCTGCTCATTCCGCCGCTCCTAGGTCTCGGGGAGATCGGCCGGGCCGTCGGTGTTCACCGCGTCCCAGCGCTTCCACATGGGGTCGGCCTCGGAGTCGAGCCAGGCGAACAGCCGGTGGGCCGCCCGCACGCGCCCGGCCCGTTCCGAGTCCTCCGGGAACAGCGCCAGCCCCTCGCCGGTGATGTCCACGAAGGACGTCAGACTCTCCAGCCGTCGTTTGAGCACGCCCGACCACGCGTCCTCGGTGATCTGGTAGTAGGTCGAGCGCTGACCGGCCCGGGTGACGGCCTGCACCATCCGCGCCTCGGTCAGCAGTTTCAGCGTGGTGGTCAGGGACGCCCGGCTGGCCTGGACCGCCTGCGCGATCTGCGCGGGGGTCTGGGCCGGCGGCTCGCTGACCATGAGCCAGGCCACCGTCCGCCCCATGATCGGCGGCCACCCGGCCTGGCTCATGAACCAGGACGTGACGCGCTCCATCCACGCCTCGACGTCCGGACCCGGCCTCGACTCCCCGCCCTGGCCGAGGGGTTGGGGTGTGGGGTCAGGACCCGGACCGGTCATGTCTGCCATCGTACGGAACCTTCTCGTTGTTGCTGTACCCGCTACTCGTTTCAGTCATCAATGTAACGTCAAGATACGGCTTCCGCACGGTCGTCGGCGGTCACGGCGCGCCACTCGGCGGCGGTCAGGGTGGGTTCCGCGGGCGCGACCGTGCCGACGACGGCGGCGAGCGCGGCCTGGACGTCCGGTGCGCCGAGCGCGTCGGCCTCGCCCGACAGCGTGTTGACCAGCAGCGCGGCGGAGCAGACGACGGGGTCGAGCAGCGCCGCCTCGCCGATCGTGTCGGCCTGGCGGCGGCGTTCGGCGGCGTAGCGGGTCAGCCGCGGGTCCTCGGACCTGGTCTGCACGTCGGGGTAGCAGACGTCCTGCGACGTGGCGAGGATCCAGGGCGTGTCGACGACCGCGCCGACCGCGCGCTGCACGGCCTGCGCCGCGCCGGGGACCAGGCCGCCGCACTCGGACAGCGTCCGGTCGAGGGCGGCGGCGGCCAGCGCGGCGCTGCTCATGCCGTGTCCGTAGACCGGATTGAAGGCGGCGACGGCGTCGCCGACGACCGCGAGCCCGTCGGGCCAGCGCACCAGGCGCTCGTAGAAGAGCCGGCGGTTGGCCGTCGAGCGGGATGCCTGCACGGGGGTCAACGGCTCTGCGTGGCGCAGCAGTTGCGAGATCAGCGGGTGGCGCAGGGAGTCCAGGTAGTCGCGGAACCCGTCCTCGTCGCCGGGCGGTTCTGCGCCGCGGGTCCCGGAGAGGGTGACCATCCAGCGTCCCCGCTCGATCGGCAGCAGGATGCCGTTGCGGCCCGGCACCCCGGCGCGGTGATCGGCGTAGACGCTGACCAGCGGGAAAGGACCGCGGGCGCCCTCGGGTGCGGCGAAGATCCGGGTGGCGTAGGCCATGCCCGAGTCGATGACGTCCTCCTGGACGGGCGGCAGGCCCAGCACGCCGAGCCAGCGCTTCATCGGGGAGCCGCGGCCGGTGGCGTCCACGACGATGTCCGCCTCGACGACCGACATCCCGCCGCCCGTACGCGGCTTGTAGGTGACGCCGGTGATCCGGTCGGCGTCGCCGCGCAGGCCGATGATGTCGGTGTCGGCGAGCACGGTGATCCGCTTGTCGCGCAGCGCCTGGTCCCGCACGGTCCAGTCGAGCAGCGGCCGGCTGGCCGCGATCATGAACTGCGTCTCGGGCATGCGCTGTTGCCAGCCGTAGGCGGTGAGCGAGACCAGGTCCTCGGGCAGCCGGATCCGGTGGGCGCCGTCGGCGAGCAGCCGGTCGACGGTGCCGGGCAGCAGCGATTCCATGAGCCGCGCGCCGCCGGACCACAGGACGTGCGTGTGCTTGGCCTGCGGGACTCCGCGGCGCGGGTCGGGCCCCTCGGGCAGCCGGTCCCGGTCAAGGACCGTGACGGTGTCGACGTGGCGCAGCAGCGCGACGGCCGCCAGCATTCCGGCCATGCCCGCGCCGAGCACGACGGCGCGGCCTCCGGCGACGGGTCCGGTGGGTCCCGTGGGCCCCGTGGATGTTCCGACCATGGTGTCCTCTCACGTTCCTTTCCTGATGGATGCCCTGGGGTGCGCCTCGGGGCGGGGGCCTCGGCCGGGACTCATGCCGGGGCTTCGGCCTCGGCCGGTCGTCGCGCGTACGGGCGGCGGTCGGGGCCCGTAGCCGGGCCCGGCGGCGGGTCCTGGGCGGCCCGGCGTCTCCCGGCAGACGGCCGGCTCATGACGCGGGGACCCGGCCGAGGCAGGCGGCGACGGCCGTGGCCACGGCGGGCCACTGCTCGGCCAGGTAGAAGTGGCCGCCGGGGAAGCGCCGGAAGGACGTCCCGCCCGTGGTCTCCCGGCGCCATCCCTCGGCGTCCGCACCGCGCGCCCAGGGGTCGTCCTCGCCGAGGAACACGCTGATCGGGCAGCGCAGCGGCACGCCGGGACGGTAGGCGAAGGCGTCCAGCGCGCGGTAGTCGCCGCGCAGCACCGGCAGGACCATGGCGAGGATGCCCGGGTCCGCGAGCAGCGCGCCCGCGGTGCCGCTCAACGCGGTGAGGTCGGCGACGAGTTCGGCGTCGCTGCGGCGGCCCAGGTGTGCGTTGCGGTGCACGGCGGGCGCTCCCCGCCCGGAGGCGATCAGCGCCACGGGGCGGGTCCTGCCGCCCGCCTCCAGGCGGCGGGCCACCTCCCAGCCGACGAGGGCGCCCATGCTGTGTCCGAAGAGCGCCAGCGGAGCGGTGTCGGGCAGGTGCCCGAGCGCGTCGGCGACGGCGTCGGCGAGGCGTCCGATGTCCTCGGTGCAGGGCTCGTTGCGCCGCTCCTGCCGACCGGGGTACTGGGCGGCCAGCACCTCCACGCCGGGCGGCATGTGCGCGCTCAGCGGCTTGAAGAAGGTCGCCGATCCCCCGGCGTGCGGCAGGCAGACGAGCTGCACCGCGCCGGGACCGGGCGCCGCGGGCGTGTAACGGGTGATCCACGGACCGGTCTTCAGGTCCCAGGCGGTCATGGTTTCCTCCTCAGCGCCGCCGGGCCGGTTCGGCGACGGCGGATGGAGCGGTGGGCGTACGGGGGTGGACGCCGGTGGCGGCCGGGTCTCCTATGGCGCCCGCGCGGGGCCACGGGATGCCGGGTCTGCCGTCGCGCCCGCGCGGGGCCGCCGCGCCGGATCGGGGTCCGGGCGCGGCGTCGGCCGGAGGTCCTTCCGGCCGGCGCCGCGGGCGCGTCAGTCGGGGTCGAGGGCGGACAGCCAGCCGTCCACGGCCGCCGCGGTGGCCGCGGCGTGCTCGGCCTCGATCATCGAGAAGTGGTCGCCCGGCACGTCGACGGTGTCGTGCGGCAGCGCCCAGTCGACCCGCCAGCCGTCGGCCGCACCGCCCTGGTGGCCGCCGATCGGTTCGCTCGCCCGTACCAGCAGCGTGGGCGCGGTGAGGGCGTCGAGGCCGTAGTCGAACCCGGCGTAGCGGGCGCGGGCGGTGAGCCATGCCTCGCCCGCGTCGTCGGCGGAGGTCTCCACGACCTCCCGGCGCTCACGCAGCGAATTCTGCAAGGTGTCCGTCCAGTCGGCGCCGAGCCCGTGCCCGCCGCCCCAGGTCGGCGTGTCGATGAGTACGAGTCCGGCCGGGGCGTGTCCGTCCGCCGCCAGTCGGGCCGCGGTGACGGCGGCGATGTTGCCGCCGCCGGAGTAGCCGAGGACCGCGAACCGCCGTCCCCCGGCGGCCTGTTGGGCCGCCTGTGCCAGCGCCTCGGTCAACGAGTCGACGGAGAAGGGCAGTTCCTCGCCGGACACGAAGCCGGGCAGGCCCACGACGGTGGTGGCGCGCCGTCCGCCGAGGCCGGCGGCGAACCGCGCGTACTGGTGGAAGTTCTGCCGCCAGATGAAGGTCGGGAAGCAGATCAGCAGCGGCTCGTCCGGGCCGTCGGCGAGCTTCACCGTCCGCAGGGGGCGGGTCAGTTCGGCGGCGGTGGTGAACTGGGCGCGGTAGTCGGCGAACCGGGCGAGCAGGTCGTGCGCCTCCTCGCCCCGGCCGAGTTCCACGGCGCGTTCGAACAGGCCGCTCAGGCCCTCGGCCGAGCGCACGGCGGGCGCGGCCGGGGCGGCGGATCCCGCGGCGGTGTCGCCGAGTTCGCGGTCGAGGTGGGCGGCGAGCGCGTCGACGCTGGCGTGGTCGAAGACCAGGGTGCTGGGCAGCGCGATGCCGGTGACGGCGCTGAGCGTGGTGGACAGTTCGACGGCGGACAGCGAGTCGAAGCCGAGGGTGGACAGTTCGCGGTCCGGGTCGACGTGCTCGCCCGACGGGTGACCGAGCACCCGGGCGACCTGGAGGCGTACCACGCCCAGCAGTTCGGCCGGCCGCTCGTCGGGGCCGAGCCCGGCGAGCCGTTCCCGGAAGGTGCCGGACTCCTGCGGCGCCGCCGGTTCCGCGGCGGGCGCGGCGCTGACGGAAGGGGCCGGGAAGGTGGCGGTCCGGCGCGTCGCGCCCGTCGCGCCCATAGCGCCGAGCCAGTAACCGGCGCCTTGGAACGCGTAGGTGGGCAGGTCGACGACGCGGGCGCCGGTGCCCGCGAACACCGCCTCCCAGTCGGGCCGGACGCCGCGGGTCTGCACCGCGGCGACCGCGGCGAGCAGCGTGCGGGCCTCCGGCCGGTCGCGGCGCAGCGCCGGGACGACGACGGCGCCCGCGGCGGCATCCCCCAGGCTGTCGCGCGCCATGGAGCTGAGCGCGGAGTCGGGGCCCAGCTCGACGTAGGTGGTCACACCGGCGGCCGCCATCGTCCGCATGCCGTCGAGGAACCGGACGGCCGAACGGATGTGGCGGGCCCAGTAGTCCGGTGAGGTCAGCTCGCCGGGCCCGGCGATCGTGCCGGTGACGTTGGAGAGCACGGGGATCTCCGGTTCGGCGAAGGTCATCGTCGCGGCCAGGTCCCTGAAGGGGTCCAGGATCGGGTCCATCCGCGTGGAGTGGGAGGCGATGCTGATCGCCAGTCGCCGGGTCTTGCGGCCCCGCTCGGCCCAGTGGGCGACGAGTTCGTCCACCGCGGCCTCGTCCCCGGAGACGACCACGGCCCGGGGGCCGTTGACCGCGCCGAGCGACACCTCGTGGTCGCGTCCGGCGAGCATCGTCGCCAGTTCGGCCTCGGACGCCTGGATCGCGGCCATCGCGCCGCCGGGCGGCAGGTCGCCCATCAACCGCCCGCGCGCGGCGACCAGTTCGGCCGCGTCGGGCAGCGACAGCACCCCGGCCAGGTGCGCGGCGGACAGCTCGCCGACCGAGTGGCCGATGAGGTGGCCGGGCCGCACGCCCCACGATTCCAGCAGCCGGTACAGCGCGACCTGGACGGCGAAGGTCACCGGCTGGGTGTACCGGGTCTCGTCCAGCAGGGCCGCGTCCGTCGATCCGGGCGCCGCGAACGCCAGCTCGCGCAAGGGGCGTTCGAGGTGCGGGTCCAGCGCCGCGCAGGCGGCGTCGAAGGCCGCCGCGTACGCCGGGAAGGTGGCGTACAGCTCCTGTCCCGCGCCCGCGCGCTGTGCGCCCTGGCCGGTGAAGAGGAAGGCCGGGCGACCGCTCGCGGACGGCGGCCCGACGGCCGCGTCCGGGTCGGGCACGCCGTCGGCGAGCGCCCGCAGTCCGCGCAGCGCCTCCTCGCGGTCGGCGGCCAGGACCGTGCCGCGGGCGGTGAGTTCCGCGCGGGTGGTGGCGAGGGAGTAGCCGACGTCGGCCACCGCGAGCTCGGGCCGGTCGGCGAGGTGGTCCGCGAGCCGGGCGGCCTGGGCGCGCAGCGCGCGGCTGCCGTCGCCCGAGACGGGCAGCAGGACGGGCACGGCGGGGGAGGCCGCGGCGTCGGCATTGGCATCGGCGGTCCCTTCTCCGACGGTCCCTTCACCGGCCGCCGCAGGAGCGCGTACGCCGGTCGGCGGGGCCGGATGCGCGAGTTCCGCGGGGGCCTGTTCGAAGATCGCGTGCACATTGGTGCCGCTGATGCCGAAGCCGGACACGGCGCCGCGGCGCGGTCGCGGCTGGTGCCCCGACTCGTCGGCGGGCTTGGCCTCGGGCCACGCGATGGTCTCGGTGAGCAGCCGCACCGCACCGGAGTCCCAGTCGACGGCGGGCGTCGGGGCGTCGATGTGCAGGGACTTCGGCATCGCGCCGTTGCTGATCGCCAGCACCATCTTGAGCACCCCGGCGATGCCCGCGGCGGCCCCGGTGTGCCCGAAGTTGGACTTGATGGAACCGAGCCGCAGCGGCTGGTCGGCGGGCCGCTCCTGACCGTACGTGGCCAGCAGCGCGCTGGCCTCGATGGGGTCGCCGAGCGTCGTGCCGGAGCCGTGCGCCTCCACGATGTCGACCTCGTGCGCGGACAGCCCGGCGTTGCGCAGCGCGGCGCGGATCACCTTGGCCTGCGCGCGGCTGCTGGGCGCGGCCAGGCCGTTGCTGGCACCGTCCTGGTTGATCGCGGAGCCGCGGATCACCGCGTGCACCCGGTGGCCGTTGCGGCGCGCGTCCGACAGGCGTTCCACGACGATCGCGCCGGCGCCCTCGGCCCAGGCGAATCCGTCGGCGGCGGCGGCGAACGCCTTGATGCGGCCGTCGGCGGCGAGTCCGCGCTGGTGGGTGAACTCGATGAAGAGGGTGGGGGTGGGCATCACGCTGGCGCCGCCGACCAGGGCCATGGCGCAGTCGCCCGAGCGCAGCGCCTGCGACGCCTGGTGCAGCGCGACCAGCGACGAGGAGCAGGCGGTGTCGATGGAGACCGCGGGCCCCTCCAGGCCCATGACGTATGCGATCCGGCCGGACGCCACGCTGCTGGCGTTACCGGTGAGCTGGTAGCCCATGATCTGCGGCGGCAGCTCCTCGGCGTCGGTGCCGTAGCCCGCGTAGGAGACGCCGAGGAAGACGCCGGTCGCACTGCCCTTCAGGGAGTGCGGGTCGATCCTGGCGTTCTCGACCGCCGCCCAGGACACCTCCAGGGCGAGCCGCTGCTGCGGGTCCATGGCCAGCGCCTCGCGCGGCGAGATGCCGAAGAACTCGGCATCGAAGCGCGGCAGGTCGGTGAGGAAGCCGCCCTGGCGGGCGATCGAGGCGCCGGGGGTGTCGCCGTCGCCGAGCAGCATGCCCAGGTCCCACCCGCGGTCGTCCGGGATGTCGGTCATCATGTCCCGGCCGGACTCCAGCGCCTCCCACAGCTTCTCCGGGGTGTCCGCGCCGCCGGGGAAGCGACAGGCCATCCCGACGACGGCCAGGGGCTCGGTGGCCGCCGACAGCAGCCGCTGGTTCTCCTCGCGCAGCCGTTCCGTCTCGGTGAGGGCCGCGCGCAGCGCCTCGACGATGCGTCCGGTCTCCATGGCCATCAGTGACTCCGTTTCTGCTGGGACTTCCGTGGGGCCCGGCGCCGCTCGCGCCGCGTGTCGTGATCTCCGGTGGGCCGGGGCCCCGGGCTCGGCTCTCGCGTCGGCCGGCTCCGGGCGGCTGCTCGGGCGTTCAGAACCGGTACCGCTCCTGCCACAGCCCCCGGTGGCTCGCGGTCCGGCTCCGTACCGCGGGTCGAGGGGCGAGCCCGGTCCGTACGGTCCGGTTCCGTACCGACCGCTGCTGTACGAACCGCTGCCGTGCCGACCGCTGCCGTACGTACCGGGCGCACGCCGTCACCGCTCGCCCAGCGCGGCGCGCACCAGGTCGTCGACGTCCATGTCGGCGATGGCCTCGCGCCGCTCCTCCCGCGCCTCGGGCTCCTCGGGCGCGTCGGGTGTGTCGGCCAGCCGCAGCAGCGTGTCCAGGACGCCGGCGGCGCGGAGCCGGGCGAAGGGGACGGTGGCCAGCAGTCCGCGGATCCTGGCCTCCTCGGAGTCGGCCGAAGGGGGTCCCGCGACATCGGCGGAGCCCTCCACCAGCTCTTCGTGGAGCCGGGCGGCGAGCGCGGACGGGGACGGGCAGTCGAAGACCAGGGTGCTGGGGAGTGTCAGGCCGGTCGCGGCGTTGAGCCGGTTGCGCAGCTCCACCGCGGTGAGCGAGTCGACGCCCAGGTCCTTGAAGGCCCGCGACGGCCCGACCGGGTCGGTGCCGCTGAGCCCGAGCACCGCGGAGGCGTGCGAGCGGACCAGATCGAGCAGGTGCTCGCGCTGCTCGGCCGCGGGCCGTCCGGCCAGTTTCGCGGCGAGCGAGCGCGCTTCCACCGGGGCGGTGGAGCGGGCGGCGGCCCGGCGTCCCGCGGGCCTGCCGCCCGCGACCAGTGCGCGCAGCATGCCGGGCACCGGCGCCTGCCCGGCCTGGTCGCGCAGCGTCGGCAGGTGCAGCCGGGTCGGGACGGCCAGGGCCGTGCCCGTACCGCGCGCCGCGTCGAGCAGGGCCATGCCGCGCCGGGCGTCGATCGGCAGCACACCGGAGCCGGTCATCCGGGCGACCTGCTGCTCGTCAAGCCGTCCGGTCAGCTCGCTGACCTCCGACCAGTAACCCCAGGCCAGGGAGAGCGCGGGCTGCCCGTGGGCGCGGCGATGGTGGGCGTACGCGTCCAGGAACGCGTTCGCGGCGGCGTAGTTGGCCTGTCCGGGGTTGCCGAGCACACCGGCGCCCGCCGAGTACAGCACGACCTCGGCCAGGTCCGACTCCCTTGTCAGGTCGGCGAGGTTGACCACCGCGTCCACCTTGGGCCGCAGCACCCGGTCGACCTGTTCGGAGGTCAGCGAGCCGACCATCCCGTCGTCCAGGACACCGGCGGTGTGCACGACGGCGGTCAGCGGGCGGTCGGCCGGGACGGCGTTCAGTACGGCGGCGAGCGCGTCGCGGTCCGCCGCGTCGCACGCGGTGACGGTGACGCTCTCGGCGCCCGACTCCAGGAGTTCCGCGCGCAGTTGTACGGCGCCGGGGGCGTCGGGACCGCGTCGGCTGGTCAGCAGCAGGTGCCGTACGCCCCATGCGGTGACCAGGTGCCGGGCGGCGATCGAGCCGAGGGTGCCGGTGCCTCCGGTGACCAGCACCGTGCCGTCCGGGTCGAGCGGCTTGGGCACGGTCAGCACCAGCTTGCCGGTGTGCTTGGCCTGGCTCATCAGCCGGAACGCCTCGGGCGCGCGGCGCACGTCCCAGGTGCGGACCGGCAGCGGGCGCAGGATACGGCGTTCGAAGAGCGCGACGAGCTTGCCGAGGATCTCCGCGATCCGGTCGGCGCCCGCGTCGATCAGGTCGTAGCGGCGGTACGCCACCCCGGGGTGGTCGGCGGCGACCGTGTCCGCGTCGCGCGGATCGGTCTTGCCCAGTTCCAGGAATGTGCCGCCCTCGGGCAGCAGCCGCAGTGAGGCGTCGATGAACTCCTGCGCCAGCGAGTTGAGTACGACGTCCATGCCGTGCCCGTGGGTGGCCGCGAGGAACTTCTCCTCGAACTCCAGGGTGCGGCTGGAGGCGATCCGGGACTCCTCGAAGCCCATCCGGTGGAGCGTGTCCCACTTGCCCTCGCTGGCCGTGGCGAAGACCTCCGCGCCCCAGTAGCGGGCGAGTTGGGCCGCAGCCATGCCGACGCCGCCGGTCGCGGCGTGCACCAGCAGCCGCTGTCCCTCGGCGAGGCCCGCGAGGTCCGCGAGCCCGAACCAGGCGGTCAGGAACACCGCGGGCACGCCCGCCGCCTGCTCGAAGGACAGGCCGCGCGGTATCCGCACCACCAGCCGCTGGTCGGTGACCGAGCACGGTCCGAACGGGTCGTGCAGCAGGCCCATCACCCGGTCTCCGACGGCCAACTTGGTGACGCCGGGCCCGACCTCGGTGATCAGGCCCGCGCCCTCGCTGCCGAGCCGGGCCTGGCCCGGCACCATGCCGAGGCTCACCAGCACGTCACGGAAGTTCACACCGGCCGCGCGGACCGATACGCGCACCTGCCCCTCCTCCAGCGGTGCCAGCGCCTCCGGGTGCGGAATCAGCGCGAGTGCGTCCAGGGTGCCGGGCGCGGTGGTGTCGAGCCGCCAGGCCGCGGCGCCGGCCGGCGGGCGCAGCAGGCGGGTGGTGTCGGTCGGGGCGAGGCGCGGCACGGTGGCCACCCCGACGCGCAGCGCGATCTGCTGCTCGTCGGCGGCGATCGCGCTGTTGAGGGCGGCGCCGACGCGCAGCCGGGACTCGTCGCGGCCGTCGAGGTCGAGCAGCAGGAACCGGCCCGGGTTCTCGGCCTGCGCCGACCGCAGCAGCCCCCAGAGCGCGGCGTGCGCCAGGTCCTCGACGTCCTCGTCCTCGGCCGCGGCGACCGCCCGCCGGGTCACCAGCGCCAGGCGGGTGCCCCGCAGCCGGTCGTCGGCCAGCCACTCCTGGAGCAGGGCGAGCGCGTCGGTGACGACGTCACGGGTGGTGGCCGCGAGGTCGCCGCCGGGCTTCGGCGTACCGAACGACAGCAGGGCCAGGCCGGGCGCGGGCGCGCCCTCGGCGATCGCGGCGGCCAATTCGACTGGGCCGGTGCGGACTTCGGCCACGGCGTCCACCGCGCGCAGCGCGGGCAGCAGACCGTGGACGTCGTCGCCGAGTACGGCCCAGCCCGCGCCGGTCGGCGCGCCCGCGTCCAACGGGAGCCGCTGCCAGTCGAGTTGGAACAGCGCGTCCTTGATGTCCGCGTCGGCTTCCGGACCCGCCGCGTCCAACTGAGCCGCGCTGACCGGCCGCATCACCAGCGAGCCGACGGACAGCACCGGGGCGCCGTCCGCGTCGGCGAGCGTCAGCCGCAGGCTGTCCTGCCCCTCGGCCGCCGTGACCCGCACCCGCACGGCCCCGGCACCGACCGCGTGCAGCGTCACATCACGCCAGGCGAACGGCAGATAGGTGGCCGAGGAATCGAGGAAGTCGCCGAAGCCGGTGGCGTGCAGCGCCGCGTCCAACAGCGCCGGGTGGACGCCGAACCTGCCCGCGTCCTGGTGGAGTTCGACCGGCAGCGCGGCCTCGGCGTAGACGGCGTCGCCGAGCCGCCAAGCGGACCGCAGCCCCTGGAAGGCCGGGCCGAAGGCGTAGACGGACTCCCGCGCCCGCTCGTACATCCCCTCGGTGTCGGCGGCCACGGCGCCCGGCGGCGGCCACGCGGTCCCGCCCAGCGCGGCGTCGGCACCGCCGTCCGCCGCGTCGGCGGCGGGCGCGAGCGTGGCGGTGGCGTGCCGCGTCCACTCCGCGGGGGTCTCACCGCCCTCGGGCCGGGCGTGCACCTCCAGTTCGCGGCGGCCCCGCGCGTCGGGCGCGGCGACGGACAACTGCACCTGGACGTTGCCCCGTTCGGGCAGCACCAGCGGGCTGCCGAGGGTCAGTTCCGCCACCGTGCCGCAGCCCGCGAGGTCGGCGGCGTGCAGCGCCAGTTCCACGAAAGCGGTACCGGGCAGCAGCAGTCGGCCGCCCACCCGGTGGTCGGCCAGCCAGGGGTGGGTGGCGGTCGACAGCCGCCCGGTCAGCAGCAGCCGGTCCGCGCCCGCGACCGGCAACGCGGCCCCCAGCAACGGGTGTCCGGCGGCTTCGAGCCCGAGGTCGGAGGCGTCACCGGAGTTCTTGTAGCCCTCGGCGAGCCAGTAGCGCTGGTGCTGGAAGGCGTACGTGGGCAGGTCCACCCGGTGGGCGGGGGTTCCGGCGAAGACGGACCGCCAGTCGACGGGCAGGCCCCGTACCCAGCCTTCGGCGAGGGAGGTCAGGAAGCGTTCCTGGCCGCCCTCTTCGCGGCGGAGGGTGCCCAGGGCGACGGCGTCCGATGCCGCGTCCTCGAAGGTCTCGGCGAGACCGACTGCGAGAACCGGGTGGGGGCTGGACTCGACGAAGTACCCGAAGCCGTCGGAGAGCAGGGCCCGGACGGTCTCGTCGAAACGGACCTCTTGGCGGAGGTTGGTCACCCAGTAGTCGGCGTCCAGCGCGGTCGTTTCGAGCTTGCCGCCGGTGACCGTGGAGTAGAACGGGATCTGCGACGACCGGGGCTCGATGCCGTCCAGTGCCTCAACTACCTCCCCGCGTATGGCATCGACCTGTGCCGAGTGCGAGGCGTAGTCGACATCGATACGACGCGCCCGTACGCCCCCGGCCTCGCATCCGGCGAGGAGGTCGTCCAACGCCTCCGGCTCACCGGAGACGACCGTGGACGACGGGCCGTTCACCGAGGCGACGGATATCCGCCCCTCGAAGCGCGCGATCTGCTCCCGCACCGCCTCCGCAGGGAGGGCGACGGAGACCATTCCGCCGTTGCCGGACAAGGTCCCGCGAATGGCCTTCGCACGCAACGCCACCACCCGCGCCGCGTCCTCCACCGACAACGCGCCCGCCACGCACGCGGCCGCAATCTCCCCCTGACTGTGACCGATCACCGCACCCGGCTCGACACCCGCGGCACGCCACACCTCGGCGAGCGACACCATCACCGCCCACAACGCGCCCTGAACGACCACCACGTCATCCAGGACGCCCTCGCGGATCGCCTCCACCACCGACGACCCGACGTGAGGACGCAGCGCCGCGTCACACTCCGCCAACCGCGCCCCGAACACCGGCGAGGAGCCCAACAACCCCAACGCCATCCCCGCCCACTGCGACCCCTGACCAGGAAAGACGAACGCCACCCGGCCGGAGCCCGGACGCACCACACCGGACACCACGCCCGAGGCCGCGACACCCTCCGCGACAGACCCCAGCAGGCCCCGCGCTTGGTGCGCCTCTGCGGCGAGCGCCACGCCGCGGTGTTCCAGGGCGGCCCGTGACGTGGCGAGCGACAGCCCGACGTCGGCCGGGCGGGAGCTGTCGCCGACGTGGTGCGCGAGCCTTTCGGCCTGCTCGCGCAGCGCGTCCGCCGACCGCCCGGACACGAGCCACGGGACGACCCTCAGCGGCCCCAACGGGCTCCTGTCCGGGCCGACTTCGGGTTCCGCGACGGCCTGCGCACCGTCGTGCTCCGGCTCCTCCAGGATCACGTGCGCGTTCGTCCCGCTGATCCCGAAGGAGGACACGGCGGCCCGGCGCGGCCGGTCGGCGCGCTTCCATTCGAGCGGCTCGGTGAGAAGTTCGACTCCGCCGCCGGACCAGTCGATGAAGGGGGACGGCTCATCGACGTGGAGGGTGCGCGGCAGCAGTCCGTTGCGCATCGCCTGAACCATCTTGATGACGCCCGCCACGCCTGCCGCGTGGGCGGTGTGGCCGATGTTGGACTTGATGGAGCCGAGCTTGAGGGCGTCGCTGTCGGCGCGGTTCCGCCCGTAGGTCGCGAGCAGGGCCTGGGCCTCGATGGGGTCGCCGAGCCGGGTGCCCGTGCCGTGGGCCTCGACCGCGTCCACCTGGTCGGCGGACAGGCGTGCGTCGGCGAGGGCGTCGCGGATGACGCGCTCCTGGGACGGGCCGTTGGGGGCGGTGAGCCCGTTGCTGGCGCCGTCCTGGTTGAGGGCGGAGCCGCGGAGCACGGCGAGCACGTGGTGGCCCTGGCGCCGCGCGTCCGACAGCCGCTCCAGCAGCAGCACCCCCGCGCCCTCGGACGGGCCGAAGCCGTCGGCCGCCCCCGCGAAGGACTTGCAGCGGCCGTCGGGCGCGAGGGCGCGCTGCCTGCTGAACGCGATGAAGCCCTGCGGTGTCGGCATCACCGCGACACCGCCGGCGAGGGCGAAGGAGCACTCTCCCGACCGCAGCGCCTGCACCGCCAGGTGCATCGCGACCAGCGACGACGAGCACGCGGTGTCGACAGTGAGCGCGGGGCCCTCCAGGCCGAGGCTGTAGGAGACGCGACCGGAGACGACGCTGGCGAAGGAGCCGACCCCGATGTAGCCCTCAAGGCCCTCGGGCACCTTGTGGTTGCCGGTGACGTAGTCGACGGTGGCGGCGCCGACGAACACCCCGCCGCGGCTGCCCTTGACGGACAGCGGGTCGATGCCCGCGCGCTCCAGCACCTCCCAGGAGATCTCCAGCATGAGCCGCTGCTGCGGGTCCATGATCAGGGCCTCGCGGGCGTTGACGCTGAAGAAGTCGGCGTCGAACTGGTCCGCGTCGTGCAGGAATCCGCCCTCGCGCACGTAGTTCTTGCCCTCGGCGTCGGGGTCGGCGTCGTAGAGGCTGTCCAGGTCCCAGCCGCGGTTGACGGGGAACGGGGTGATGGCGTCGCCGTCCTCGGCGACCAACTGCCACAGGTCGTCGGGGGTTTCGACGCCGCCCGGGTAGCGGCAGGCCATCGCCACGATCGCGATGGGCTGCGGGTCCTCCAGCTCGCGGACCCGGCGCCGCGCCTTGCGCAGGTCGGCGGTGGCGCGCTTGAGGTACTCGCGGAGCTTGTCCTCGCCGACCTGGCCGGCGCCGGCGCTGCTGACCGTGGTGTCCATCAGGAGTCACACCTATTCGTGTTCGGGTTCGGTGAGGTCACAGCCGTACGGTGGGCGCCGTCACGGGGTGTCGAGTTCGTCGTCGAGCATGGCGAGCAGCTCGGAATCGGTGGCCGCTTCGAGATCGAGGTCGTCGTCGGCCTTGCCGACGGACCGGGCGGTGCCGGGTTCCTGCGCGTCCTGCAATTTGGAAGCCAGGGCGTGCAGCCGCGCGGTGACCTTCCGCCGCAGCTCGTCGTCGGCGGCCGGCAGGTCCAGCAGCACCGATTCCAGGCGGTCCAGTTCGGCGAGGGCCGGGACGGTCTCGGCGGCTTCGCCCGGGGCGAGTTGGCCGCGGATGAAGCGGGCCGCGGCGGTCATGGTCGGGTGGTCGAAGGCGATGCTGGCGGGCAACTGGACACCGATGGACGCCTGGAGCCGGTTGCGCAGCTCCAGCGCGGTCAGGGAGTCGAAGCCCAGCTCCTTGAAGGCCCGGTCGGTCTCGATGGCCTCGGGCGAGCCGTGGCCGAGCACCGAGGCGACGTGGCCGCGGATCAACTCCTCCAGCCTGTGCAGTTGTTCGGCCTGCGACAGCCCGGCGAGCCGGGCCGACCAGTCGGCCGCCGCGGTCTCCGCGCGCGGTGCCTCCACCTTGCGCCTGGCCGGTGCGGCGGCCTGGACGAGGCCGCGCAGGAGGTCGGGGAGCGTGCCGGACGCGGCCCGTACGCGCAGCGCGTCGGTGTCGAGCCGGATGGGGACGAGCAGGCTCTCGCCATCGGTGACGGCCGCGTCGAACAGGTCGGTGCCCTGGCGCGCGGACAGCGGCAGGACCCCGGCCCGCGCGACCTTGGCCGCGTCGGCGTCGGCGCCCATCGCGCTGCTCTGCGCCCACAGGCCCCAGGCGAGGGACTGGCCCGGAAGCCCGAGGTCGCGGCGCTGCCGGGCGAGGGCGTCGACGAAGGCGTTCGCGGCGGCGTAGTTGGCCTGGGCGATGCTGCCGAGGACGCCGGAGGCGGAGGAGAACAGCACGAACGCGGACAGGTCGGCGTCGCGCGTCAGGTCGTGCAGATGGAGGGCGGCGGCGGCCTTGGGCGCGAAGACCCGGTCGATGTCCTGCGCGGTGAGCCGTTCCAGCGAGGCGTCGGACAGCACGCCCGCGCAGTGCAGGACGGCGGTCAGCGGGTGTTCCTCGGGGACGGCCGCGAGAAGGGCGGCGAGCGCGTCGCGGTCCGCGGCGTCGCACGCGGCGACGGTGACGGTCGCTGCACCCGACCCGGTCAACTCATCCCGCAATTCGGCCGCACCGGGGGCCTCTTCGCCGCGGCGGCCGACCAGCAGCAGATGACGTACGCCGTGCCGCTGGACCAAGTGACGGGCGATCAGGCCGCCGAGGGCGCCGGTGCCGCCGGTGATCAGGACGGTGCCGTCGGGCCGCCACGGGGTGCCGCCTGCCGCCGACGACGTGGCACGGGCGAGCCGGGGCACCATGACCGTGCCCGCGCGCAGGGCGAGTTGGGGTTCACCGGAGCCGACAGCGGCGGGTACGGAGGTGGGGAAGAGCGCCAGCGAGCCCGGGTCGTCGTCCACGTCGACCAGGACGAACCGGCCGGGGTGGGCGGCCTGCGCCGAACGGATCAGACCCCACAGCGCGGCGCCGACGAGGTCGCCGATCCGGTCCTCGGCGCGGGCGGCGACCGCGTGCCGGGTGAAGACGACCAGCCGGGACGGTGCCAGCCGGTCCTCGGCGAGCCAGCTCTGGACCGTGGCGAGGAGGTCGACGGTGGCGGCACGGGCCGCCGAGGCGTCGTCCCGCCCGCGGGGACCGAACCCGTGGCTGACGGCGACGAGTTCGGGCGCGGGAAGCCCCGCGTCGAGAGCTTCGGTGAGCGCGCCGAGATCGTCGTACGCCTGCGGGTACGCCCCGGATTCCTCCAGGGCTTCGGTGAGCCGGTCGTCGACCGGGCCGAGCAGCAGCCAGTCGGCGCTCTGACCGGAGACGGGAACAGGCGCCCACTCCACGCGGTGGAGGCTGTCCGGCCGGCCGGCGGCCGAGTGGTTCACCTCGTCGGCGGTCACCGGCTGCGGCAGCCCGGCGTCCAGGACGGCGACCGGGCCGCCGTCGGGATCGGTGAACGTCGCGGTGAACTCGTCGGGCTGGCCGGTCGGACGCAGGTGGGCGCGGAGCGCGGTCGCCCCGGCGGCGCGCAGCGAGAAGCCGGACCACCGCGTCCACTGGGCGTTCTGGTTCCGGTTGACCAGGGCGGGTTGCAGTGCCGCGTCCAGCAGAGCCGGGTGAAGGCAGAACCGGGCCGCGTCGCGGGCGTGTTCCTCGGGCAGCCGGATCTCGGCGTAGTACTCGCGGCCGACTCGCCACAGCTTGCGCAGGCCCTCGAACGCCGGGCCGTACACCTGGCCCAGGTCGGCCATCCGGCGGTGGAAGTAGGCGAGGCTGACGGGCTGCGCGCCGCTGGGCGGCCAGACGGAGCCTTCCGGTTCGTCGGCCGGGCCGGACGCGTCCGGTTCCTCGGGTACGAGGACGCCGGTGGCGTGCCTGACCCATGGCGCGTCCGGCTCGGCGTCCTCGGCGCGGGCGTGCACGGCCAGCGGGCGGCCACCGTCCTCGTCGGGCGCGCCGACGGACACCTGGACGTGCACCGCGGCCTTTCCCCGCAGCGCGAGCGGCACGGCCAGCTCCAGCGTCTCGATCCGGCCGCAGCCCGCCATCTCGCCCGCGTAGAGGGCGAGTTCGGCGAAGGCGGTGCCGGGCAGCACGGGACGGTCGTGCAGACTGTGGTCGGCCAGCCACGGGTGGGTGCGCAGCGAGAGGCGGCCCGTCAGCACGATCCGGTCCTCGTCGGCGACGCGGACCGCGGCCGACAGCAGCGGGTGATCGACGGACTCCTGCCCGAGCCCGCTCGGGTCCCCGGTGCGCGCGGCGTCACCCTCCAGCCAGTAGCGCTGGTGCTGGAAGGCGTAGGTCGGCAGGTCCACGGGGTGGGCGGGGGTTCCGGCGAAGACGGACCGCCAGTCGACGGGCAGGCCGCGTACCCAGCCTTCGGCGAGGGAGGTCAGGAAGCGTTCCTGGCCGCCCTCTTCGCGGCGGAGGGTGCCCAGGGCGACGGCGTCCGATGCCGCGTCCTCGAAGGTCTCCGCGAGACCGACTGCGAGAACCGGGTGGGGGCTGGACTCGATGAAGTACCCGAAGCCGTCGGAGAGCAGAGCCCGGACGGTCTCGTCGAAACGGACCTCCTGGCGGAGGTTGGTCACCCAGTACGCCGCATCGAGCGCGGTGGTGTCGAGCTTGGCACCGGTGACCGTGGAGTAGAACGGCACCTGCGACGATCGCGGCTCGATGCCTGACAGGGCCTGGACGACCTCGTCACGGATCGCGTCCACCTGTGCCGAGTGCGACGCGTAGTCCACATCGATACGACGCGCCCGTACGCCCCCGGCCTCGCATGCGGCGAGAACGTCGTCCAGCGTCTCCGGCTCGCCCGAAACCACCGTGGACGAAGGTCCGTTGACCGAAGCGACACCGATCCGGCCGTCCCAGCGCGCGATCAGCTCCCGTACGTCCTGCGCGGGCAACGCGACCGACACCATTCCACCGTTGCCGGACAAGGTTCCGCGAATGGCCTTCGCCCGCAGCGCCACGACCTTCGCCGCGTCCTCCACGGACAACGCGCCCGCGACGCACGCGGCGGCGATCTCCCCCTGGCTGTGACCGATCACCGCACCCGGCTCAACACCCGCGGCACGCCACACCTCGGCCAGCGACACCATCACCGCCCACAACGCCCCCTGAACCACCACCACATCGTCCAGAGCGCCCTCACGGATCGCCTCCACCACCGACGAACCGACGTGAGGTCGCAGGGCCGCGTCACACTCAGCCAACCGCTCCGCGAACACCGGAGACGAGGCAAGCAACTCCATCGCCATCCCTGCCCACTGCGACCCCTGACCGGGAAAGACGAAGACCACCCGGCCGGAACCCGGACGCACCACACCGGACACCACACCCGGCGCCGGGACACCCTCCGACAGCGAACCGAGCGCGCTGAGCGCCGACTTGGTGTCGGTGGCGACGGTGACGGCGCGGTGCTCGTGCTCGGCGCGGGTGAGGGCGAGCGCCCGGCCGATGGAGGCGAAGTCCGGGGCGTCGGAGTCGCCCGCGTATCCGCTCAGTCGGCGGGCCTGTGCGCGCAGGGCGGCGGCGGACCGGCCCGACACGGGCCACGGGACAGCGTTCAGCGGGCCCAACGGGCCTTCGTCCGGCGCGGATTCGGCCTCGTCCGGCGCGGCGAAGTCGGTGGCGGCTTCCAGGACGACATGCGCGTTGGTGCCGCTGATGCCGAAGGCGGAGACGCCCGCGCGGCGCGGCCGGTCATCGGCGGTCGGCCACTGCCTGGCCTCGGTCAGCAGCTCGACGGTACCGCTGGACCAGTCGACCTGGGGGGTCGGCGCGTCCACGTGCAGGGTGCGCGGGAGCAGTCCGTACCGCATGGCCTGCACCATCTTGATCACGCCCGCGACGCCCGCGGCGGCCTGCGCGTGCCCGATGTTCGACTTGACCGAACCGAGCCACAGCGGCCGGTCGGCGGGGCGGTCCTTGCCGTAGGTGGCGAGCAGTGCCTGCGCCTCGATCGGGTCGCCGAGCGTCGTACCCGTACCGTGCGCCTCGACCGCGTCGACCTCGTCGCCGGTCAGCCGGGCGTCGGCGAGCGCGGCCTCGATCACCCGGCGCTGCGAGGGGCCGTTGGGGGCGGTCAGGCCGTTGCTCGCGCCGTCCTGGTTGACCGCGGTGCCGCGGACCACGGCCAGCACGCGGTGGCCGTTGCGGCGGGCGTCCGACAGCCGCTCCAGCAGCACCAGGCCCGCGCCCTCGGAGAAGCTGGTGCCGTCCGCGGCGGCGGCGAACGCCTTGCACCGGGCGTTGGGCGCGAGCATCTGCTGGCGGCTGAACTCGATGAACTCCATCGGGCTCGGCATCACCATCGCGCCCCCGGCCAAGGCGAGTTCGGACTCGCCGTCGCGCAGCGACCGCACGGCCAGGTGCAGGGCGACCAGCGACGACGAGCACGCGGTGTCCACCGTCAGCGCCGGGCCCTCCAGGCCGAAGGCGTAGGACACACGGCCGGAGACCACGCTGTTGGCCGACCCGGTCATCGTGTAGCCCTCAAGGCCCTCGGGTATCCGCGCGACATCGGCGCCGTACCCGGTGTAGGACGCGCCGACGAACACGCCGGTACGGCTGCCGCGCAGGTCGGCGGGCGCGATACCGGCCCGCTCGAACGCCTCGTACGCGGACTCCAGGACCAGCCGCTGCTGCGGGTCCATGGCCAGCGCCTCGCGCGGCGAGATGCCGAACAGCTCGGCGTCGAAGTCGGCCGCGCCGTCCACGAAGCCGCCCTCGCAGGCGAGTTCGACGCCCTCGGGGTCGAACAGCCTCAGGTCGTCGGTCTCCCAGCCGCGGTCACCGGGGAAGCCGGTCATCGCGTCCCCCTCCCCCGCGACGAGGTCCCACAGGTCCTCGGGGGAGGTGACACCGCCGGGATAGCGGCAGGCCATGCCGACGACCGCGACGGGTTCGTGGCTCTGCGCCTCGACCGTCCGGAGCCGCCGCTGCGTGCGCCTCAGGTCGGTCATGACCTTGTTGAGGTAGTCGCGGAGCTTCTTCTCGTCGGTGGACGGGGCCTGGTTCGTCATCGCGTGCACTCCGGGGATCGTGGGGACCTGCGGGCGGGGTTTCCAGAGAACGAGCGGGTCATCACGTGCCCAGCTCACGGTCGATCAGGGCGAAGATCTCCTCGTTGCTCGCGGCGCCCAGCGCGTCCTCGTCCGTCGCGCTCCCGCCGTGGCCTTCGGGTGCCTCGTCGTCCGCGGCCTCGTCGTCGCCGACCTTCCACAGCAGGCGCTCGAGGCGCTTGACGAATTTCGCGCGGGCCGGTCCCTCGGGCAGTCCGGCCGCCAACGCGCTTTCCAGTCGGTCGAGTTCGGCCAGGCCCGGCGTCCCGGCGGTGTCCTCGCCGCCGAGGCCCAGTTCCTCGCGCAGGTGGCGGGCGAGGACCGCGACCGTCGGATAGTCGAAGACGAGCGTCGACGGCAGGGCCAGGCCGGTCGCCGTACCGATCCGGTTGCGCAGTTCGACCGCCATGAGGGAGTCGAAGCCCAGCTCGCGGAACGGCCGGTCCTGGTCGACGGATTCCCCCGTGGCGCCGTCGAGGGTCACGTGGCTGGTGACCGCGGCGGCGTGCCCGCGCACCAACTCGACCAGCTCGCGCTCCTGTTCCGCCGCCGGGCGGCCCGCCAGCCGGGACCGCAGTTCTCCCGCCGTGGCCGCACCGGTCCCCGCGGCTTCCGTGTCGCCCGCCGCACCGGACCGCAGTGCGGCGACCGCCTCGGGGATCTCCGCGAACAGCGCGGTCGGGCGCTTGGCGTGGAAGACGGGCGCGAACCGCTCCCAGCGCAGGTCGATGACCACCGGGGCGGTCTCGTCGCGGTCGAGCGCCTGTTGGAGGGCGGTCACGGCCAGCGCGGGCGCCATCTCGTGGATGCCCTCCAGGCGGCCCCGGGCACCGACGTCCCCCGCGGCCATACCGGTACCGGCCCACGTACCCCATGCCACGGAGGTGGCGGGAAGTCCCTCGGCGCGGCGGCGCTCGGCCAGCGCGTCCAGGAACGCGTTGCCTGGCGCGTAGTTGCCGAGTCCCGGCATGCCGAAGGTCGCTCCGAAGGACGAACAGAGCACGAACGCCGACACGTTCATGTCCCGCGTCAGCTCGTGCAGATGCACCGCCGCACCGGCCTTGACGCGCAGCACCCGTTCCATCTGATCACGGGTCAGATGTGCCACCACGCTGTCGTCCAGAACGGCCGCGGCGTGGAACACGGCCGACAGCGGTTCCTCCGCCGGGATCGCGGCGAGTACGGCGGCGAGCGCGTCGCGGTCCGCGACATCGCAGGCGGCGAAGGTGACCCGTGCGCCGGCCTGCACCAGCTCCTTCTCCAGGGCGGCGGCGCCCGGCGCGTCCGCCCCGCGACGGCTGACCAGCACCAGGTGCGGCGCCCCGCCACCGGCCAGCCAGCGGGCGATGTGCGCGCCGATCCCGCCGGTACCGCCCGTGACCAGCACGGTGCCCTCGGGCAGCCATGTGCGGACGGCGGCCGAGTCGGCGGCCGGGGCCCGCAGCAGGCGACGGCCCAGCAGCCCGCCGAGGTCCGGGCGCAGCGCCACATGGTCCTCGTCGGCGATCCCGGCGAGGGCGGCGGCGAGGGTACGGCCGACCCGGACCGTCGCCTCATCGGACAGCTCCGCGAGCGGCGTGGCCGGAAGATCCAGCAGCCCGCCCCACAGCAATGGGTGCTCCAGCGCCACCACCCGGCCGAGGCCCCAGATCTGCGCCTGCGCCGCCGAGACCGTCCTGTCCCCCGCCGCCACCGACACCGCGCCACGGGTGGCGCACCACAGGGTCGGCTGCGTCCCGGACTCCTCGGCCACCGCCACCAGGGCCTGGACCAGGGAAACGGTGGCGGCCAGGCCCTCCGTGACCGCCGGCCGCTCGGGATCGGGCGTCTCGTCCAGCGCGAGCAGGGACAGGACGCCGGTGAGGGGGGTGGTCCGCTCGGTCGTGTCGCCGCCGGTGCGGGACCGCAGCTCCGCGGCGAGGGCGTCGGCGCTTCCCGCTGTAGCGGTCGCGTCGAGGTGCAGCCGTTCGACCTGGGCGCCGTGGCCGGTCAGGGCCGCGTCCGCGAGGTCGGCCCATTCGGCGGGACACCGGTCGGCCGGGGGCAGCACCAGCAGCCAGCGGCCGGTGAGCCGTACCTGCGCCGGGGACACGACCGGCCGCCAGCCGATCCGGTACCGCCAGCCGTCGACCGCCGACGCGTCACGGCGGCGCCTGCGCCACGTGGACAGCGCGGGCAGCGCCTCGCGCAGCGGCAGATCGGTGACGACGCCCAGCTCACCGGCCACCGTGTCGGCGTCTCCGCCGTCCACGGCCGCCCAGAACGCCTCTTCCACGGCATCGGGCACCCCGGCGTTCGCCGCGCCGGCCGCCGCTGCCCGCTCAGGATCGTCGTCCTCCAGCCAGTAGCGCTGCCGCTGGAAGGCGTAGGTGGGGAGGTCCACGCGGTGGGCGAGAGTTCCGGCGAAGACGGACCGCCAGTCGACGGGCAGGCCGCGTACCCAACCCTCCGCGAGAGAGGTCAGGAAGCGTTCCTGGCCGCCTTCGTCACGGCGGAGGGTGCCGAGGGCGACGGCGTCGGACCCGGCGTCCTCGAAGGTCTCCGCGAGACCGACTGCGAGAACCGGGTGGGGGCTGGACTCGATGAAGTACCCGATGCCGTCCGCCAGTAGGGCCCGGACGGTCTCGTCGAAACGGACTTCCTGGCGGAGGTTGGTCACCCAATACGCCGCATCCAGCGCGGTGGTGTCGAGCTTGCCGCCGGTCACCGTGGAGTAGAACGGCACCTGCGAGGACTGCGGCTCGATACCCGACAGGGCCTCAATGACCTCGTCGCGTATGGCGTCCACCTGTGCCGAGTGCGAGGCGTAGTCCACATCGATACGACGCGCCCGTACGCCCCCGGCCTCACACGCCGTCAGCAGTTCAACCAAGGCTTGAGGTTCACCCGAAACGACGGTGGACGAGGGCCCGTTCACCGACGCGACGGAGATACGGCCGTCCCAGCGCGCGATCAGCTCCCGTACGTCCTGCGCGGGAAGCGCGACCGACACCATCCCGCCACGCCCCGACAACGACCCGCGAATCGCCTTCGCCCGCAACGCCACCACCCGCGCCGCATCCTCCACGGAAAGGGCACCCGCCACGCACGCGGCAGCGATCTCACCCTGACTGTGACCGATCACCGCACCCGGCTCGACACCGGCAGCACGCCACACCTCGGCCAGCGACACCATCACCGCCCACAACGCCCCCTGAACAACGACCACATCATCCAGAGCCCCGCTACGAATCGCCTCCACCACCGACGAGCCGACGTAAGGCAGCAGCGCCGCATCGCACTCCGCCAACCGCGCCGCGAACACCGGAGACGAAGCAAGCAACTCCATCGCCATCCCCGCCCACTGCGACCCCTGACCAGGGAACACGAACACCACCCGACCCGCGTCGGAGCGAACCGCTCCGCTCACCAGGCCGGGGGCGGGCGTGTCCGCCGCGAGCGCGCCGAGTACGTCCAGGGCCTGTGTGCTGCTCGCGGCCAGGACCACCGCGCGGTGCTCCATCGCGGAGCGGGTGGTGGCCAGCGAGAGGCCGATGTCCGCGGCTGCGGCGGTAGCGGCCAGGTCGGCGGCCAACCGGTCCGCCTGCCCGCGCAGCCCTGCGGCCGACCGTGCGGACACCGGCCACGGAACGACGTTGAGCGATCCCAACGGGCCCTCGGCGGGGCCGGGTTCGGCGATGTCCTCGCTTGCGGCCTGCGGCTCCTCAAGGATCACGTGCGCGTTCGTCCCGCTGATCCCGAAGGCCGACACTCCCGCCCGCCGCGTACGCCCCTCGCCCCGGACCCACTCGCGCGCCTCCGCCAGCAGCTCCACCCCGCCGCCGGACCACTCCACGTGCGGCGTCGGCTCATCGACATGCAGGGTCCTCGGCAGGACTCCGTGCCGCATGGCCTGCACCATCTTGATCACACCCGCCACGCCCGCCGCGGGTCCCGAGTGCCCGATATTGGACTTCACCGAGCCCAGCCACAAAGGCCGTTCGCCGGTCCGCTCCCGCCCGTACGTCGCGAGCAGCGCCTGCGCCTCGATGGGGTCGCCGAGCGTCGTGCCGGTGCCGTGCGCCTCGACCACGTCCACGTCCGCGGCGCTGAGGCGGGCGTCGGCGAGCGCGTCGCGTATCACCCGTTCCTGAGCGAGGTTGTTGGGGGCGGACAGTCCGTTGCTGGCGCCGTCCTGGTTGAGCGCGGTGCCACGGACGACGGCCAGTACACGGTGGCCTTTGCGGCGCGCGTCCGACAGCCGCTCAACGAGCAACGCGCCCGCGCCTTCGGCCCAGTTGGTGCCGTCAGCGGCGGCGGCGAACGCCTTGATCCGGCCGTCGGGCGCCAGGCCGCGCTGGCGGCTGAACTCCACGAAGGCGTCCGGAGTCGGCATGACCGCGATGCCGCCCGCGAGCGCCATCGTGCAGTCGCCGGAACGCAGCGCCTGCACGGCCAGGTGCAGGGCCACCAGCGACGACGAGCACGCCGTCTCGACGCTGAGCGCGGGCCCTTGGAGACCGAACGTGTACGCGATCCGCCCGGCGGCGACGCTCGACATGGTGCCGGTGATGACGTAGCCCTCGACCGGCTCGGGCGTGCGCCGCAGCCGCGAGACGTATCCGTTGGCGACGATTCCGGTGTAGACGCCGACCCGTTCCTCGCGCACGGCGCGCGGGTCGATGCCCGCACGCTCGAACGCCTCCCAGGAGATCTCCAGCATGAGCCGCTGCTGCGGGTCCATGCCGAGCGCCTCGCGCGGGGTGATGCCGAAGAACGCGGGGTCGAAGTCGGCCGCTCCGTCGAGGAATCCGCCCTCGGTGACGTAACTGGTGCCACGGCTCTCCGGGTCGGGGTCGAAGAGTCCGGCCAGGTCCCAGCCGCGGTCGTCGGGGAACGGGCCGATGGCGTCACGCTCGCCGTCCACCAACCGCCACAGATCCTCGGGCGATCGCACACCGCCCGGGTAGCGGCAGGCCATGCCGACGATCGCGATCGGCTCCTGGGCGGCGGCCTCGGCCTCCCGCAGCCGCTGCTTCGTGACGCCCAAGTCGGCCATCACCCGCTTCAGGTACTCCCGAAGCCTCTCCTCCGTGTTACCGGTGGCCATTCCCCTCGCTCCTTCGACGATCTGCGACGTTTGTCCGACAGCGGTGACCGGAGCGGCTCAGCCTGTGCCCAACTGTTTGTCGATCAGCGCGAACATCTCGTCGTCCGACGCGGTGTCCAGCGCGATTGCGCCGGTGTCGGCGCCCGCCTCCGCACCGGTCGCCGCGTCTCCGCGCCACGCCCAGAGCAGCGACTCCAGACGCCGGGTGATCCGCTCACGCGTCTCGCCGTCCGGCGATATACCGCCGAGCCGCGTGGCGATCCCGTCCAACTCGTTCAAGACCTCGGCGTGTTCACCGTCGACCGGCGCACTTTCCATCTCGTCCAGCAAGAAGCGGACCAGGCTGATCGGCGTCGGGTAGGAGAAGACGACAGTCGCCGGGAGCTTCAATCCGGTGGCCGCGCTCAGCCGCTTGCGTAGTTCGACGGCGGTCAGCGAGTCGAAGCCCAGTTCCTTGAAGGCCCGTTCGGCCGCGACGTCGTCCGGAGTGGCGTGCCGCAGCACCGTCGCCACCTCCACGCGCAACAGGTCGAGCAGTACGCGCTCCCGCTCCTCGCGGTCGAGTCCCGCCAGCCGCACGGTCAGCCCGTCCGGGTCGACATCGGGACCGTCGTCCAGCACCTCGGTCCGCGCCGTCGTGCGGACGGCGGGGCCGGAGCGGTCGATGTCCAGCCAGTAGCGGCGCGGTTGGAAGGCGTACGTGGGCAGGTCGACGTGGTGGGCGGGGGTTCCGGCGAAGACGGATCGCCAGTCGACGGGCAGTCCGCGTACCCAGCCTTCGGCGAGGGAGGTCAGGAAGCGCTCCTGGCCGCCCTCGTCACGGCGGAGGGTGCCCAGGGCGACGGCGTCGGAGCCCGCGTCCTCGAAGGTCTCGGCGAGCCCGACTGCGAGAACGGGGTGCGGGCTGGACTCCACGAAGTACGTGAAGTCATCGGCGAGTAGGGCCCGGACGGTCTCGTCGAAGCGGACTTCCTGGCGGAGGTTGGTCACCCAGTAGTCGGCGTCCAGCGTGCTCGTGTCGATACGGCCGCCGGTCACCGTCGAGTAGAACGGGACATCGGAGGTTGCCGGTTCGATGCCGGACAGGGCCTGGACG
Source organism: Streptomyces sp. NPDC088910 (assembly GCF_044749865.1). Classification (NCBI taxonomy): domain Bacteria; kingdom Bacillati; phylum Actinomycetota; class Actinomycetes; order Kitasatosporales; family Streptomycetaceae; genus Streptomyces; species Streptomyces sp. NPDC088910. The sequence goes on along the minus strand of NZ_JBIVIV010000004.1, from coordinate 279,718 downwards.
ACCTCATCACGGATCGCGTCCACCTGCGCCGAGTGCGACGCGTAGTCCACATCGATACGACGCGCCCGTACGCCCTCGGCCTCACACTCCGTCAGCAGCTCAGCGAGCGCCAGGGGTTCACCCGAAACGACCGTGGACGAGGGCCCGTTCACCGACGCGACGGAGATACGACCGTCCCACCGCGCGATCCGCTCCCGTACCGCATCCGCCGCGAGGGCGACCGACACCATCCCACCGTTGCCGGACAACGACCCGCGAATCGCCCTCGCCCGCAACGCCACGACCCGCGCCGCATCCTCCACCGACAACGCGCCCGCGACGCACGCGGCGGCAATCTCACCCTGGCTGTGACCGATGACCGCACCCGGCTCGACACCGGCAGCACGCCACACCGCGGCCAGCGACACCATCACCGCCCACAACGCCCCCTGAACAACGACCACGTCATCCAGAGCGCCGTCGCGGATCGCCTCCACCACCGACGAACCGACATACGGACGCAGCGCCGCGTCACACTCCGCCAACCGCGCCGCAAAAACCGGAGACGAAGCAAGCAACTCCATCGCCATGCCCGCCCACTGCGACCCCTGACCGGGAAAGACGAAGACCACGTGGTCGGCCGGTCGGCCGTCGGTGTCGTCCACCGTGGCCAGGCCCGTGACGGTGGAACCTGTGGGGGTGCCTGAGGCGAGGGCGCCGAGGGCCGAGGGGTGGTCCGGGTCCAGCACGACCGCGCGGTGCTCCCACGCGGCCCGGGTCGTCGCCAAGGCGAGGCCGATTTCCGGCGCGGCCGGGCCGTGGCCGGCCAACGTGTACTCCAGCAGCCGCTCGGCTTGGTCGCGCAGTGCGGCGGCGGACCGCGCGGACACCGGCCACGGAACAGTGGACCCCAGCGGCCCGAGCGGCCCGTTCGCGGGTTCCGACCGGGCCTCCGGCGTATCGGCCCGGTCGCCCGAGTCTCGCGGATCGCGCGCGTCCGCCGAGCCGGCCGCACCGCCGACGCCGCCCGCGTCGCCCGTCGGCTCACCGGCCTCCTCTAGGATCAGGTGCGCGTTCGTCCCGCTGATGCCGAAGGCCGACACGCCCGCCCGCCGCGCACGTCCGTCACTCCTGACCCACTCCCGCTCCTCGGTCAGCAGTTGCACCCCGCCGCCGGACCAGTCCACATGCGGTGTCGGCTCGTCGACATGCAGGGTCCTCGGCAGGACTCCGTGCCGCATGGCCTGCACCATCTTGATCACGCCCGCCACGCCCGCCGCGGCCGAGGTGTGGCCGATGTTGGACTTCACCGAGCCGAGCCACAGCGGCCGTTGGCCGTCGCGTCCCGCGCCGTAGGTGTTGAGCAGGGCGGTCGCCTCGATCGGGTCGCCCAGGGAGGTGCCGGTGCCGTGCGCCTCGACCACGTCCACGTCGGCGGCGGCGATCCTGGCGCTGCGCAGCGCGGCGCGGATGACGCGTTCCTGGGAGGGGCCGTTGGGGGCGGTGAGGCCGTTGCTCGCACCGTCCTGGTTGACCGCGGAGCCGCGGATCAGGGCCAGGACGCGGTGGCCGTTGCGCCGGGCGTCCGACAGCCGTTCCAGTAGGAGCAGGCCCAGGCCCTCGGCGGGGCCGAAGCCGTCGGCGGAGGCCGCGAAGGCGCGGCAGCGGCCGTCAGGGGACAGGGCGCGCTGGCGGCTGAACTCGGGGTAGCCGATGGCGGTGGACATGACGGTCACTCCGCCGGCGACGGCCAGGGAGCATTCGCGGCTGCGCAGTGCCCCGGCGGCCAGGTGCATGGCGACCAGCGACGACGAGCAGGCCGTGTCGACGCTGATCGCCGGGCCTTCGAGCCCAAAGGTGTAGGCGACGCGGCCGGACATCACGCTGGCGAAGTTGCCCGTCGCGTAGTAGCCCTCGACCTCCTCGGGGATGGCGGGGAGTTCCCAGCCGTAGTCGGCGGAGCTGAAGCCGATGAACGTGCCGGTGGGGCTGCCCTTGACGGACAGCGGGTCAATGCCTGCCCGTTCGAAGAGTTCCCATGTGCAGGGCAGGAGGAGCCGTTGCTGCGGGTCCATGCCGAGGGCTTCGCGGGGGGAGATGCCGAAGAACGACGCGTCGAATTCGGTTGCTCCGGTGAGGAATCCGCCGCCCCGCACGTAGTTGCTGCCGGGCCGCGCGGCGTCCTCGTCGTAGCGGTCGTCGATGTCCCAGCCCCGGTCCTTGGGGAACGGGGCGATGGCGTCGCCGCCCTCGGCGACCAACTGCCAGAGGTCGTCGGGGGTTTCGACGCCGCCGGGGTAGCGGCAGGCCATGCCGACGACCGCGATCGGCTCGTTCCTGGCGGCGGTGGCGTCGCGGAGCCGCTGCTGGGTCTCGCGCAGGTCGCCGGTCACCCGCTTCAGGTACGCGAGCAGTTTCGCCTCGTTCTCCGCCATTGCCATCCTTTTCGACTCCAGGCTCTCCGGTTCAGGAATGTCCCGTCCGCGTGCGGCGGATCAGGGGTTGCCGAGTTCGCGGTCCAGCAGGTCGAACATCTCCTCCGCGGTGGCCGACTCGATCTCGCCCCGGCCGTCGCGTCGTTGCCGTACCTGCCACAGCAGTTCCTCCAGGCGGCCGACGACTTCGGCGGTCTCCTCACCGTCGGCGGGCAGAGCGGCGACCGCGCCCGCGAGGGCGTCCAGCTCGTCCAGGACGGATCCGGTGCCGGTCCCGCCGGTGCTCACGGGACCGGTCGCCGCGGACGCGGCACCGGTGGTGAAGCGGGTCCGCAGGTGCTGGGCGAGCGCGGTGGGCGTGGGGTGGTCGAACACCAGGCTCGCGGGCAGCTTCAGGCCGGTCGCGGTGGACAGGCGGTTGCGCAGTTCGACGGCGGTCAGCGAGTCGAAGCCGAGATCCTTGAACGTGCGGCCCGCCCGTACCGAGGAGTTGTCGGCGTGCTGGAGGACGCTGGCTGCTTGGTCACGTACCAGGTCGAGGACGTTCTTGAGCTGGTCGGGCTCGGAGAGCGTCGCCAACCGGGCGGCGAATTCGGCGCCCGCGGTGGTCGGGGCGGCGGAGTCGGCCTGATCGGTCTCGGTGCGCAACGCCGCTTGTACCTCGGGGAGTTCGGCGAGCAGCGGGCTGGGGCGCAGCGCGGTGAAGCCGAGGACGAACCGTTCCCAGTCGACATCGGCGACGGCGACGAACGTCTCGTCGTGCGCGACGGCCTGGAGCAGTGCGGTGGCGGCTCGTTCGGGGTCCATGGCCAGTACGCCGCGGCTCTCCATGTAGGCGGCGGCGCCCTCGGCCTCCATCATGCCGCCGCCGTCCCAGGCGCCCCAGGCCAGTGAGGTCGCGGTACGGCCGAGCGCGCGGCGCCGCTCGGCGAGCGCGTCGAGGTGGGCGTTGGCGGCGGCGTAGACGGCCTGCCCTCCGCTGCCCCAGACCCCGGCGTTGGAGGAGAAGAGCACGAAGGCGTCGAGCGGTGTGCCGCCGAGGAGGTCGTCCAGGTGGCGGGCTCCGGCGATCTTGGCCGAGGCGATGCGGGTGATGTCCTCGTCCGTGGTGTCGGTGGCGGCCAGGTAGGTCTGCGGGGCGCCGGCCGCGTGGAAGACCGCGCTCAGCGGCCGGTCGGCGGGGACGCCCGCGAGGAGCGCGGCCACCTCGGACCGGTCGGCGACGTCGCACGCGGCGAACGTGACGGCGGCGCCCGCCGCCTCCAACTCCGCGCGCAGTTCGGCCGCGCCGGGCGCGTCGGGGCCGCGGCGGCCCGCGAGCAGCAGGTGCGGGGCGCCTTCGGCGGCGAGTCTGCGGGCGACGCGCGCGCCGATCCCGCCCGTTCCCCCGGTGATCAGAACGGTGCCGTCGGGCCGCCACGCGGCGGCTCGTGCGGAGTGCGCGGCCCCGAGAGGCGTACGGATGAGCCGCCGCCCGTGGACTCCGGAGGCCCGTACGGCGACCTGGTCCTCGACGGCGGACGCGGAGCCGCCGGACGCTGGGTCCACGGCCAGGGCGTCGGCGGCTGCCGGGTCGGCGGTCCCGTCAGGGCCGGGCAGTCCGCCGAGGACGGCGGCGAGCCGGACGGCGGCGGACGCGTCGGGCACGGGCGGCAGGTCGACCAGGCCGCCCCACTGGCGGGGCTGCTCCAGCGCGATGGCCCGGCCCAGGCCCCAGACCTCGGCCTGGCCGGAGCGGGGCCCCGCGTCGCCCGGTGCCGTCCTGACGCCCTCCGCGGTGGCCGCCCACAGCCGCCCGGTCAGTTCGGCGTCCGCGGCGGCCTGGGCGAGGGCGAGGGTGACGCGGGCGGCCGGGGAGAGACCGGCGGCAGCCGGTTCCGGGGCCTCGCGCCCGGCGGGGGCGTGGCCCCGGAGCGCGGTGGAGCTGACGGGGGCGTGACTGGTCGTGCCGGAGCCGGCGGGGGCGTGGCCGGGCGCGCTGGCGTCGGAGACCGCAGGGTCGGTGCCGTCGACGGCGGACGCTCCGGGCACCTCGTGCGCGGCAGCCTCCTCGACACCGCCATTGGCGGCGCCAACCGTCTCGGAACCGCCCGCCTTCGGCACACCCGTCTCGGACCCGTCCGCCCCCTGACCGCCGGTCTCGGAGTCCCCGAGGGCGAGGAGAGACAGCACGCCGTCGGCCTCGACCGTCCGGAGGAGTTCGGCGAGGGCCGCCCGGTCGGTCCGGTCGGCGGGGATCTCGATGTGGGTGACCGTGGTGCCCGCGGCGGCGAGCGCGTCGCCCGCCGCGGCGGCCCACGGCTCGTCCGGGAAGCTGAGGATCGTCCACCGCCCGCGCGGCGCACGGGCGTTCGCGGTGTCCAGGGCGCGCCAGGCGATGCCGTAACGCCAGCGGTCCAGGGCCGTACGGTCCAGGCTGCGGCGGCGCCAGGACGACAGAGCGGGCAGGACCGTCGCCAACTCGTCCTCTCCGGCGTCGAGTTCGAGTTCCCCGGCCAGGTGCTCCAGGTCGCCGCGTTCGACGGCGGCCCAGAATCCGGCGTCGGCGAGGTCACCCGTGCCGCTGGTGGTGGGCGCGGTACGGTCCCGCAGGTCGTCCAGCCAGAAGCGGCGGCGCTGGAAGGCGTACGTCGGCAGGGCCAGCGGCGTACCGCCCGAACCGGGGGTCAGGGGCCGCCAGTCGACGCCGGGCAGGCCGCGGACGAAGCCCTCGGCCACGGAGGTGGTGAAGCGCGCCATGCCGCCTTGGTCACGGCGCAGCGTGCCGACCGCGACGCCGTCGCGTTCGGCGTCCTCGAAGGTCGCGGCCATGGCGGTGGTGAGCACCGGGTGCGCGCTGGCCTCGACGAAGAACCGGAAGCCGTCGCTCTCCATGGCCAGCACCGCGGCCTGGAAGTCCACCGGGCGGCGGGCGTTGAGGTACCAGTACGCGTTGTCGAGGGTCGTCGTGTCGACGAGGCCGCCGGTGACGGTCGAGTAGAACGGGACGGTGGCGCGGCGCGGTGTGATGTGCGCGAACAGTTCCATGATCCGCTCGCGCAGCGGCTCGACCTGGGCGCAGTGGGAGGCCACGGTCGACCCGACGACGCGGGCTCGGACGTTGTCGGCCTCGCAGGCCGCGACGAATTCCGTCAGCGCCTCGGTGTCGCCGGCCACGGTGACGGCGGTCGGGCCGTTGCGTCCGGCGATGTCAAGTCGTCCGCCCCACACGGCTGTTCGCGCCTCGACCTCGGCGACGGGCAGCGCGACCGAGGCGACCGCGCCGTTGCCGACGAGTTCGGCGGCGAACAGGGCGCTGCGCAGCGCGATGATCTCGGCGGCGTCTTCCATGGTGAGCGCGCCCGCCACCAGCGCGGCGGCTATCTCGCCTTGGCTGCTGCCGACGACGGCGGCGGGTTCGACACCGACCGACCGCCACAGTTCGACCAGGGAGACGTTGACGGCGAACAGCACGGGTTGCAGAACCTCGATGAGGTCCGGCGAGGGCGCGCCGGGCATTCCGCGCACGACGTCGGTGACCGACCAGTCCAGGTGGACGCGGAGCGCCGCGTCGCACTGGGCGAACCGCTCGGCGAACACCGCTGAGGTGTCGAGGAGTTCGGCCCCCATGCCCTTCCACTGCGAGCCCTGTCCGGGGAAGACGAAGGCCACCCTGCCGCGTACGTCGGCGGCGCCGGTGACCGCCCCTGCGGTCGGCGTACCGTCGGCGAGCCCGCCGAGCGCGGCGGCGGCCTGCACGCGGTCACCCGCCAGGACGACGGCCCGCTGTTCCAGGACGGTCCTGGTGGTCGCCAGCGCGTGCCCGATCTCGGCGTCCGTGGTGTCGGGCCGGTCGGCCACGAAGGCCGCGAGGCGTCCGGCCTGCGCGCGCAGCGCCGCCGCGGACTTGGCGGAGAGCACCCAGGGGACGACGGTGCCGGGCGGGTCGCCCACGACGGCGGCCGGGGCCGGGGCGGCGGGTACGGCGGGCGCGTCGGACGTACCGGGTTCGGCCCTCTCGCCGAACTCGCTTCCAGGAGCGGCCAGTTCGACCGCCTCGACCGGCTCAGCGGGCGGCTCTTCCAGGATCACGTGCGCGTTCGTTCCGCTGATGCCGAACGAGGAGACCGCGGCGCGGCGCGGGCGGCCCCGGTCGGGCCACGGCGTCGCCGCGTTGAGCAGCCGGAGCCTGCCGGAGGACCAGTCCACCTCGGGCGAGGGCTCCTCGGCGTGCAGAGTGCTGGGCAGCGTGCCGTGGCCCATCGCCATGACCATCTTGATCAGACCCGCGACACCGGCCGCGGCCTGCGTGTGGCCGATGTTGGACTTGATGGAGCCCAGCCACAGCGGCTGGTCCCGCGCGTGGTCCCTGCCGTAGGTGGCGAGCAGCGCCTGCGCCTCGATCGGGTCCCCGAGGTTGGTGCCGGTGCCGTGCGCCTCGACCGCGTCGACCTCGTCGCCGGTCAGACCGGCGTTGGCGAGGGCCGCGCGGATGACGCGCTGCTGGGAGGGGCCGTTCGGCGCGGTGAGGCCGTTGCTCGCGCCGTCCTGGTTGACGGCGGAGCCGCGCATGACGGCGAGGACGCGGTGGCCGTTGCGGCGGGCCTCCGACAGCCGCTCGACCACCAGCATGCCGACGCCCTCCGAGAAGCCGGTGCCGTCGGCGTCCGCGGCGAACGCCCTGCACCGGCCATCGGGCGACAGCACGCGCTGGCGGCTGAACTCCACGAAGCCGAACGGGCTCGGCATCACCGTCACCCCGCCGACCAGGGCCAGCGAGCACTCCCCCGCCCGCAGCGCCTGAGCCGCCAGGTGCAGGGCGACCAGCGACGACGAACAGGCCGTGTCCACCGTCATCGCCGGTCCTTCGAGGCCGAGGACGTACGAGACGCGGCCGGAGATGACGCTCAGCACGTTCCCGGTGACCGAGTACCCCTCGACGCGCTGCTGAAGGTCGGGGTCCTGGCCGTAGCCGGTGCCGACCGCGCCGATGAACACACCGGTACGGCTGCCGCGCAGCGTGGCCACGTCGATCCCGGCGCGTTCCACGGCCTCCCAGGCCGCCTCGAGTACGAGCCGCTGCTGCGGGTCCATGGCCAGCGCCTCGCGCGGCGAGATGCCGAACAGCTCGGCGTCGAAGTCCGTCGCACCTCGCACGAAACCGCCCTGCTGGGCGTAGCTCTTGCCCGACCTGGCCGGATCCGGGTCGTACAGGTCCGCGAGGTCCCAACCCCGGTCGGTGGGGAACCCGGAGATCGCGTCGGTGCCCGACGCCACCAGGTCCCACAACTGCTCGGGCGAATCGGCACCGCCCGGGAAGCGGCAGGTCATGGCGACGACGGCGACGGGATCGTCGTCGAGCCCGGCCGCCGTCGGAAGGACTCCGGCCGGGGCACGGTCGTCGGCGGTCGCGGCGCCGAGGCCCAGTTCGTCCTCCAGATGCGCGGCGAGGGCGTCGGGGGTCGGGTGGTCGAAGACCACCGTGGCCGCGAGCCGCTGCCCGATCGCGGCACCGAGGCGGTTGCGCAGCTCGACACCGGTCAGCGAGTCGAAGCCCAGCTCCTTGAACGCCCGCTCGGGGTCGACGGCGGCCGGCGATCCGTGGCCGAGCACCGCCGCGACGTGCGTGCGTACGACATCGCGCAGGGCCTCGGTCCGTTCGGCGGGCGACAGCGCGGAGAGCCGCCGGACCAGGGCCGAGGAGTCGGCACGGGCCGAACTGGTCGCCACGGCACGGGACTTGCGGACGGACGCGGTGGTCAGTTCACGGGTGAGGGCGTGGAAGGCTTCCCCGGTGCTCTGGGCGTCGCCGGGCGTCAGACGCGCGGTGACGGCGAGCGGTACGTCCCAGCCGACGGCCGCGTCGAACAGGCCGATCCCCTGCTCGACGCTCATCGGCACCACGCCGCTACGGGCCAGGCGTGCCCGGTCGACCTCATCGAGCGAACCGGTCAGCTCGGAGTCGGTGGCCCAGTGTCCCCACGCCATCGACACACCCGCCGCACCACTCGTACGGCGCACACCCGCCAGAGCGTCCAGGAACGTGTTCGCCGCCGCGTAATTGCCCTGCCCCGCCGTGCCCACCACGCCCGCGAGTGACGAGAACAGCACGAACAACGACAGGTCCAGGTCCCGGGTCAGCTCATGCAGATGCCACGCCGCATCCACCTTCGCGCCCAGCACACTCCGGATACGTTCCGCGTCCAGGTCCGGCACCAGACCGTCGTCCAGCGCGCCCGCGCAGTGCACCACACCGCCCAACGGCCGGTCCCCGCCGAAGCGCGCGAGCAGCCCGGCCACCTCGTCCCGGACCGCGACATCACACGCCACGACCTCGACCCGCGCACCGGCCGCCACCAACTCCGCCACCAGCGCATCCGCACCAGGCGCGTTCGCACCACGCCGACCCGCCAGCACCAGATCCCGGACCCCGTACGAGGCCACCAGATGCCGGGCCACCAGCCCGCCCAGCAGACCCGTACCACCCGTGATCACCACCGCACTCGCGGCATCCACCCGGCGGGGAAGGCTCAGCACGACCTTGCCGACATGCCGCGCCTGCGACATGAACCGCAACGCCTCGTCCGCCCGCCGTACGTCCCACACCCGCACCGGCAACGGCTCCAGCACACCCTCCGCGAACAACCCCGCCAACTCCCGCAGGATTTCGCCGAGTCGGTCCGGAGAGATGTCGGTGAGGGCGTACGGGTGGTACGTGACGCCGGGGTGCTCGGCGGCGACGGCCTGCGGGTCGCGGATGTCGGTCTTGCCCATCTCCAGGAACCGGCCGCCACGCGGCAGCAACCGCAACGACGCGTCCACGAACTCCCGCGCCAGCGAGTTGAGAACGACGTCCATGCCGTGGCCGTCGGTGGCCTGCCGGAACGCGTCCTCGAAGTCGAGGGTGCGGGACGAGGCGATGTGGTCCTCGGCGAGACCCGCCAGCCGGAGCGTGTCCCACTTGCCCTCGCTGGCCGTCCCGAAGACCTCGGCACCCCAGTGCCGGGCCAACTGCGTGGCCGCCATCCCCACACCACCGGCAGCGGCGTGAATCAACACCCTTTGTCCGGACCGGAGTTCGCCGAGATCGGCGAGGCCGAACCAGGCGGTCATGAAGACGACGGGGACGGCGGCGGCCTGCTCGAAGCTCCAGCCCTCCGGCACCCGCACGACCAAGCGCTCGTCCACCACCGCCAACGGCCCGAACGACTCCGGCAGCAGACCCATCACCCGGTCACCCACCACGACACCCGCGACACCGGGCCCGACCTCGACCACGACACCCGCACCCTCGGTTCCGAGGTACGCGTCCGGGTCGGGGTACATCCCCAGATTGATCAGCACATCGCGGAAGTTGACTCCCGCGGCACGGACGTCGACCCTCACCTGACCGGCGACGAGCGGCGCCTCGGCGGCCGGGTCCGGCTCGACGGACAGTCCGTCGAGCGTGCCGTCGCCGGAGGCGACCAGCCGCCACGCGCCCTCGGCGAGCGGCACCAAACCCCCGCCACCGGCAGGCACCCGCACCAGCCTCGGCACCAGCACCTCACCACCGCGCACCGCCACCTGCGGCTCACCCGCCGCCACCGCGACACCGACCGCGTAGGCGAGCGCGTCACGCACCGCGGCCTGTCCCCCCGACGCGAGGTGGACATCGACATCGACGTCGGCGTCTGAGTCGATCAGCAGGAAACGCCCGGGATTCTCGGCGAGCGCGCTGCGCACCAGGCCCCACACCGGGGCGTGGACCAGATCAGCGACAGGCTCACCGCTGTGAGTGGACACCGCACCACGGGTGACGAGAACCAACCGCGCATCAGCGAACCGCTCCTCGGCCAGCCACTCCTGGACCAGACCCAGCACGCCGGTCACCGCCTCCGCCACCGCACCCGGCACATCACCGGAGACTGACGCCGGGGGCAGCACCAGGCCGACCAGCGGCGGAACCGGGTGCGCCGCGTCGATGTCGGAAAGCCGTTCCAGAAACACGCATCCATCGGGCGCGCCGCCATCGGCGGACAGCGCGGCCGGCACCCAGTCCACGCGGTACAGGCCGTCGGCCGTGCCTGCCGCACTCGCGGCGGCGCCGCGGATCTGGTCGGCGGTCGCCGTGCGCAGCGCGAGCGATGCCACCGATACGACGGGAGCCCCCTCGGCATCGGCCAGGAGCACCGAGGCGGCGTCCTCGCCCGCAGGCCGCAGCCGTACGCGTACGGAGGTCGCGCCGACCGCGCCGAGCACCATGTCGGTCCAGGCGAACGGCAGCCGCAGGGAGGTGAGTTCGGCGGGCGAGCCGCCGCGCAACAGGACGATCCCGTGCAGGGCCGCGTCGAGCAGGGCCGGGTGGATGCCGAACGTGGCCGCGTCCTGGTGGAGTTCGTCCGGCAGCGCGGCCTCGGCGTAGACGTCGTCGCCGTGCCGCCACGCGGCGCGCAGCCCTTGGAACGCCGGACCGTAGCCGTAACCGGACGCGCCCACCTCGGCGTAGAAGTCCTCGACCGGTACCGGCACGGCGCCGGGCGGCGGCCACGCGGTCAAGTCCCCGGTCACCTCGACGGTGTCGGACGCGACCGCAAGAGTGCCGACCGCGTGCAGAGCCCAGGGCGCCGACTCCCCCGCCCCTTCGGGCCGTGAGTGGATGCCGAGTTCGCGCCGTCCGTCCGCGTCGGGCGCGCCGACGGAGACCTGCACCTGCACGCCGCCGCTCTCCGGAACGACGAGCGGTGCCTGAAGCGTCAGCTCCTCTACGCACCCGGCCCCGACCTCGTCAGCGGCCCGCAGCGCCCACTCCGCCAGCGCGGCACCGGGGACCAGGACGGTCCCCTCCACCCGGTGATTGCCCAGCCACGCGTGCGACGCCAGCGACAACCGGCCCGTGAGCACCACCTGATCCGAACCGGCCAGCCGCACCACCGCGCCGAGCAGGGGGTGGTCCGCAGCGGCCTGCCCGAGCCCGCTCGGGTCCCCGGCGCGCGCGGCGTCGGCAGTCAGCCAGTAGTGCTCGTGCTGGAAAGCGTACGTCGGCAGGGCGAGTTGCCCGGCACCCGTCGAATCCGGCGTACCGGCGAAGACGGACCGCCAGTCGACGGGCAGGCCGCGTACCCAGCCTTCGGCGAGGGAGGTCAGGAAGCGTTCCTGGCCGCCTTCGTCTCGGCGGAGGGTGCCCAGGGCGACGGCGTCGGAGCCCGCGTCCTCGAAGGTCTCGGCGAGACCGACGGCGAGGACGGGGTGCGGGCTGGACTCCACGAAGTACCCGAAGCCGTCCGCCAGTAGGGCCCGGACGGTCTCGTCGAAACGGACCTCCTGACGGAGGTTAGTCACCCAATAGTCGGCGTCCAGCCCGGCCGTATCGAACCTGCCGCCGGTCACCGTCGAGTAGAACGGCACCTGCGACGACTGCGGCTCGATGCCGGACAGAGCCTCAACGACCTCGTCACGGATCGCGTCCACCTGTGCCGAGTGCGACGCGTAGTCCACATCGATACGACGCGCCCGCACGCCCTCGGCCTCACACACCGTCAGCAGCTCAGCGAGCGCTTGAGGTTCGCCCGAAACGACCGTGGAGGAAGGCCCGTTCACCGAGGCAACGGAGATACGGCCGTCCCAGCGCGCGATCCGCTCCCGTACGTCCTGCGCGGGCAGCGCGACGGACACCATCCCACCGTTGCCGGACAAGGTCCCGCGAATGGCCTTCGCCCGCAACGCCACGACCCGCGCCGCATCCTCCACGGAAAGCGCGCCAGCGACACACGCCGCCGCGATCTCACCCTGACTGTGACCGATCACCGCACCGGGCCGCACGCCCACCGACCGCCACACCTCGGCCAGGGACACCATCACCGCCCACAACGCACCCTGAACCACCACCACGTCATCCAGAGCGCCGTCGCGGATCGCCTCCACCACCGACGAGCCGACGTAAGGCAAAAGGGCCGCGTCACACTCCGCCAACCGCTCCGCGAACACCGGAGACGAAGCAAGCAACTCCATCGCCATCCCCGCCCACTGCGAACCCTGACCAGGGAAAACAAACGCCACCCGGCCGTCGCCCGATCGCGTCGCGCCGCTGACGAGTCGGGCGGCCGGGGCTCCTTCGGCGAGCGCGCCGAGGACGTCCTGGGCGTGTTCGGCGTCGGCGGCCAGGACCACGCTCCGGTGGGGCAACGCCGCTCGGGAGAGGGCCAGTTCGCGGCCGACCGAGGTGAGGGCAGGTGCGTCGTCCGTCCCTGCGAAGGCCGCAAGGCGTCCGGCCTGGCCGCGCAGTGCGTCCGCCGACCGCGCGGACACCACCCACGGCACCACCGACAGCGACCCCAACGGGCCTGCCTCCGGGCCGACTTCGGGCTCGCGCTCTGGCTCCGCGGAGGTGTCGGCCGCAGCGTCGCCCCCCGGCTCCTCCAGGATCACGTGCGCGTTCGTCCCGCTCGCCCCGAAGGCCGAGATCCCCGCGCGGCGCGGGTGGGTGTCGGCGGTCCACGGCATCGCCTCGGCGAGCAATTCGACCGCGCCGCTCGTCCAGTCGACGTGCGGCGTCGGCTCGTCCGCGTAAAGGCTTTTGGGCAGCACCTCATGGCGCATCGCCTCGACCATCTTGATGACGCCCGCGACCCCGGCGGCGGCCTGCGTGTGGCCGATGTTCGACTTCACCGAGCCCAGCCACAACGGGTCCTCGCCGCAACGCTCTTGGCCATAGGTGGCCAGCAGCGCCTGCGCCTCGATCGGGTCCCCGAGCGTGGTCCCCGTACCGTGCGCCTCGACCACGTCGACATCTGCGGCCGTCAGCCCCGCGCTGTCCAACGCGGCCCGGATCACCCGCTCCTGGGAGGGCCCGTTCGGGGCGGTCAGTCCGTTCGACGCACCGTCCTGGTTCACCGCGGAGCCCCGCATCACCGCCAGCACCCGGTGACCGTTGCGCCGCGCGTCCGACAGCCGCTCCAGCAGCAAGACGCCGACACCTTCGCCCCACCCGGCACCGTCCGCTGCTGCCGAGAACGCCTTGCTCCGGCCGTCGGGCGCCATGCCCCGCTGACGGCTGAACTCCACAAAAAGGGTGGGCGTGGACATCACCGTGACGCCGCCGGCCAGGGCGAGGGTGCACTCCCCCGACCGCAGGGCCTGCGCCGCCAGATGCATCGCGACCAGCGACGACGAGCACGCCGTGTCCACCGTCATCGCCGGACCCTCGAAACCGAAGGTGTACGACACGCGGCCGGACACGGCGGCCGGGGACGAGCCCATCAGGGCGTAGCCCTCGGTGTCGTTGGCCGTGGCATCGGCGCCCACGGCGTAGTCGTGGTGCATGACCCCGGTGAAGACACCCGTCGAACTGCCCTTCAGCGAAACGGGATCAATACCCGCCCGCTCCAGCACCTCCCACGACGCCTCCAGCAGCAACCGCTGCTGCGGATCCATCGACAACGCCTCACGCGGAGACACCCCGAAGAACCCCGCATCAAACTCACCCGCCCCATAGAGGAACCCACCCTCACGCGCATAACTCCGCCCCGCCACACCAGGATTCGGATCAAACAACCCCTCAACATCCCACCCCCGGTCCACCGGGAACCCCGACACCGCATCCCCACCCGAAGCAACCAGCGACCACAACTCCTCAGGCGAACCCACACCACCCGGATACCGGCACGCCATCCCCACAATCACCACCGGATCGGCCGCCTCACGCGCCGACAGGGGACCCGCCGTACCCCTACGGGCGGCGACCGGACCGGTGCGCTCGTCACCGAGCACCAGCGTGCGGAGGAAACCGGCCAACGCCCGTGGCGTCGGATAGTCGAAGACAAGCGTCGCCGGAAGCCGCAGGCCCGTCGCTGCCGCGAGCGCGTTGCGCAGTTGCAGGCCGGTCAGCGAGTCGAAGCCGAACTCCTTGAAACTGCGGCCGGGTTCGACGGCGGACGGGTCGGCGTATCCGAGGACTGTCGCGGCGCGGCCACGGACCAGGTCGAGCAGATAGCGGAGTTGGTCCTCCTCGGTCAGGCCGGTGAGGGCGCGCAGGAGGCTGCCGGAGTCGCCGCCGACGTCGGTGGCGCGACGCGGTCGGCCGCGGACCAGACCCCGGTAGAGCGGGAGGACGGGTTCGCCCGCGCGGGCCGCGCTGCGCAGGGCGCGCAGGTCGAGGCGGCTGACGACGTGGACCCCGGAGCCGCCGTCGGCGGACGCGGCGGCGTCGAAGAGCGCCAGGCCCTGCTCGGGCGACATCCGCGTGACGCCCATCCGCAGGTAGCGGGCCACGTCGGCGTCGCCGAGGTGGGCCGTCAGCTCGCTGGCCTCTGCCCAGTAGCCCCAGATCAGGTCGGTGACCGGCAGTCCCTCGGCGCGGCGGCGCGTGGCGAGGGCGTCCAGGAAGACGTTGGCCGCCGCGTAACCGGCCTGGCCCGGGTTGCCGAGCACACCGGCGATCGAGGAGAACAGCGCGAACAGCGACAGGTCCAAGTGCCGTGTCAGCTCGTGCAGATGCACCGCCGCGTCCACCTTCGGCGCGAGGACTCGCGCCACCTGATCGGGCGTCAGTGCCGACACCACTCCGTCGTCGAGCACACCGGCCGCGTGCACCACACCCGTCAGCGGCTGGTCGGAGGGAATCGCCTCCAACAGCGCGGCCAACGACGCCCGGTCCGCCACGTCACAAGCCGCGATCTCGACGCTCGACGCGCCCGCGTCCAGCAAGCGCCGCTCCAACTCCGGTGCGCCCGTGGCCGCCCGGCCCCGGCGGCCGACCAGCAGCAGATGCCGCACCCCGTGCGCCGAGACCAGATGCTCGGCGAGCAACCGTCCGAGGGTGCCGGTTCCGCCGGTGATGAGCACGGTCCCATCGTCGCGCAGCGGCACCGGCGCGGGCCCGGCCGGGGCGACGCGGGCGAAACGGGGCGCGAGGAGCACGCCGTCGCGTATCGCGATCTGCGGTTCGCCGAGGTCGACGGCGGAGGCGACACCGGCGGCCAGGGTGCCGGAAGCGGCATTGGTGCCACGGGTGCCGTCAGTGCCAGCGGTGTCGTCGGTGCTAGCGGTGCCGTCGGTGCTAGCGGTGCCGTCGGTGTCGATCAGGAGGAAGCGGTCCGGCGCCTCGGACTGGGCGGTCCGCAGCAGCCCCCACACGGGTGCGTGCACGAGATCCGCCACCTCGTCGTCCGGCCCGGTGGAAACCGCCCGGGTGGTGACGACGACCAGCCGCGAGGCGTTCAGCCGCTCGTCGGCGAGCCATGCCTGGACGAGGGCGAGCGCGTCGGTGACGGCGGTGCGCACCCGCGACGGCAGCTCGCTGTCGACCTCCGACCGGGTGTTCCCGGGACCCAGCCGGGTGATCACATGGGCGGGGGGTTCCAGGGTGCCCGCGTCCAGGCCCGCCAGCAGCGCGGCGACATCCGTGACGTCCTGGGCGCCGCCCAGGGTGAGGACCGGTCCCGGCGCGGGGACGGCGGCACCGGCGGAAACGGGCAGCGGTGTCCAGTCCAGGGCGAAGAGGCCGTCCCGGCCGGCGGTGCCGTCGGCCTGCCGGAGCTGCTCGGGGGTGGTCTCACGCAGGACGACGGACTGCACCTCCCCGACCGGGGCCCCTGCCGCGTCGGCGAGCGTCAGCGCGACGGCACCGCCGTCCAGCGGGCGGACCCGCAGCCGCAGCCGACTCGCGCCGACGGCGGACAGCGCCACGCCTTCCCACGCGTAGGGCAGCCGCAGCGGCGCCGACTCCGGCGTACCGCCGTCGAGCAGGGACACGGCGTGCAGGACCGCGTCGAGCAGGGCGGGGTGGAGGGCGAAGCGTTCGGCGTCCTTGGCCGCCGCGTCGGGCAGCGTGACCTCGGCGTACACGTCGTCGCCCCGCCGCCACGCGGCGCGCAGGCCCTGGAACGCCGGACCGTAGCCGTAACCCGCCGCCGCCACCCGGGCGTAGAAGTCCTCGACCGGGACCGGCCGGGCACCGGCGGGCGGCCAGTCGGTCAACCCGGCGCTTTCAGCGGACCGTTCCGTACTGAGGACGCCGACGGCGTGCCGTGTCCACGGTTCGTCGTCCGCGATGCCGTCCTCGCCGCGCGAGTGAATCGTGATCTCGCGGCGTCCGTCGGCGTCCGGGCCGCCCACCGCCACCTGGAGCTGGACGGCACCGCCCTCGGGGATCACCAGCGGCGCCTCAAGGATCAGCTCGTCGATCTGCTCGGCGCGGATCTCCTCACCGGCACGCAAGGCGAGTTCCACGAAGGCCGCGCCGGGCAGCAGTACGGTGTCGTTCACGGCGTGGTCGGCCAGCCACGCGTGCGTACGCAGGGAGATCCGGCCGGTCAGCAACAGAGCGTTCTCGTCGGCGAGTTGTACGGCCGCGCCGAGCAACGGATGGTCGGCCGCCCCGAGCCCCAGCGACGAGGCGTCCGCGCTGCCGAGCGAGCCCGACTCCAGCCAGTAACGCTGATGCTGGAAGGCGTACGTGGGCAGGTCGACGTGGTGGGCGGGGGTTCCGGCGAAGACGGACCGCCAGTCGACGGGCAGGCCGCGTACCCAGCCCTCCGCGAGGGAGGTCAGGAACCTTTCCTGGCCGCCCTCGTCACGGCGGAGGGTGCCCAGGGCGACGGCGTCGGAGCCCGCGTCCTCGAACGTCTCCGCCAAGCCGACAGCCAGGACCGGGTGCGGGCTGGACTCCACGAAGTACCCGAAGCCGTCCGCCAGTAGGGCCCGGACCGTCTCATCGAAACGGACTTCCTGGCGAAGGTTGGTCACCCAATAGGCCGCGTCCAGCGTGCTCGTGTCGATACGGCCGCCGGTCACCGTCGAGTAGAACGGGACATCGGAGGTTGCCGGTTCGATGCCGGACAGAGCCTCAACTACTTCCCCGCGTATGGCGTCCACCTGTGCCGAGTGCGACGCGTAGTCCACATCGATACGGCGCGCCCGTACACCCTCGGCCTCACACGCCGTCAGCAGCTCAGCGAGCGCCAGGGGTTCACCCGAAACCACCGTGGACGAAGGCCCGTTCACCGACGCAACAGAAATACGACCGTCCCACCGCGCGATCCGCTCCCGTACGTCCTGCGCGGGCAGCGCGACCGACACCATCCCGCCACGCCCCGACAGAGACCCGCGAATCGCCTTCGCCCGCAGCGCCACGACCCGCGCCGCATCCTCCACCGAAAGAGCACCCGCCACACAAGCCGCCGCGATCTCACCCTGGCTGTGACCGATGACCGCACCCGGCTCGACACCGGCAGCACGCCACACCGCGGCCAGCGACACCATCACCGCCCACAACGCCCCCTGAACAACGACCACGTCATCCAGAGCGCCGTCGCGGATCGCCTCGACCACCGACGAGCCGACGTAAGGCAACAGGGCCACGTCACACTCCGCCAACCGCGCCGCAAAAACCGGAGACGAAGCAAGCAACTCCATCGCCATCCCCGCCCACTGCGACCCCTGACCCGGGAACACGAACACCACCCGACCCGCGCCCGGACGCACCACACCGGACACCACACCCGAGGCCGCAACGCCCTCCGACAGGGCCGCCAGCCCCGGCACCATTGCCTTGACGTTATCGGCGAGGGTCACCGCGCGGTGCTCAAGTGCCGCGCGGGAAACGGCAAGTGCGCGCCCGATGTGCGCCGGGGCGGGCAGCTCGTTCGAGTCGGCCGCAAAGGCGGCGAGCCTCGCGGCCTGGCCGCGCAGCGCGGCGGCGGACCGCCCGGACACCACCCACGGCACCGCTGCCAGCTCGCCCAACGGGCCCTGAGCGGAGGTCGTTTCGTCCACGGACGCGGGTTCGTCGGCCGGGGGTGCGTCTTCCAGGATCACGTGGGCGTTCGTCCCGCTGATGCCGAACGAGGACACGGCGGCCCGGCGCGGGCGGTCCCCGCGCTTCCAGTCGACCGGCTGTTCCAGCAGACGGACCGCGCCCGCGGACCAGTCGACGTTCGAGGTGGGCGCGTCGATGTGCAGGGTGCGCGGCAGCTTCCCCTCCTGGAGGGCCAGCACCATCTTGATGACACCGGCCATGCCTGCGGTGTGCGCGGTGTGGCCCAGGTTCGACTTGACCGACCCGAGCCACAGCGGGCGGCCTCCCGTGCGGCCCTTGCCGTACGTGGCGAGCAGCGCCTGCGCCTCGATCGGATCGCCGAGCGTCGTACCCGTACCGTGTGCCTCGACCGCGTCCACCTCGTCGCCGGTCAGACCGGCGTTGGCGAGGGCCGCGCGGATGACGCGCTGCTGGGAGGGGCCGTTCGGCGCGGTGAGGCCGTTGCTCGCGCCGTCCTGGTTGAGGGCTGAACCGCGCACCACCGCAAGGACGTTGTGGCCGTTGCGGCGTGCGTCGGAGAGCCGTTCGACAAGGAGCATGCCGACGCCCTCGGACCAGGCGGTGCCGTCGGCCCCGGCGGCGAACGCCTTGCAGCGGCCGTCGGGCGCGAGGCCGCGCTGTCGGCTGAAGTCGACGAAGACCCATGGTGTCGGCATCACGGCCACGCCGCCGACCAGCGCGAGCGTGGACTCGCCGTTGCGCAGGGACTGCACGGCCAGGTGCAGGGCGACGAGCGACGACGAGCACGCGGTGTCGACGGTCAGCGCGGGGCCTTCGAGGCCCAGGGAGTACGAGACGCGGCCGGAGATGACGCTGATGAAGGAGCCGGTGCCGGTGTAGCCCTCGACGCCTTCGGGCACCTGCTGCATGTTGGTGAGGTAGCCGGTCCCCGCGGCGCCGACGAACACGCCGGTCTTGGTGCCCTTGAGCGAGCTGGGGTCGATACCGGCGCGCTCCAGCACCTCCCACGACGACTCCAGGACGAGCCGCTGCTGCGGGTCCATGCCCAGGGCCTCACGCGGCGAGACGCCGAACAGCTCGGCGTCGAAGTCCCCTGCCCCGTCGAGGAATCCGCCCTTGAGGAGGTACGTCTTGCCGGGCGCGTCGGGGTCCGCGTCGTAAAGGGCCTCGGTGTCCCAGCCTCGGTCGGACGGGAAGTCGGCGATGGCGTCGCCGCCGGTGTCGAGCAGCCGCCAGAAGTCCTCGGGTGTGCCGACGTGACCGGGGAACCGGCAGGCCATGCCGACGATCGCGATCGGCTCGCTCTCCCGGTCCTTGACCTCCTGCAACTCCTGCCGGGTCTGGTGCAGGTCGGCCGCGACGCGCTTCAGGTAGTCGACCAGCTTGTCGTCGTTCGTCATCCGAGGCGTTCCTCCTCCGAGCGGTTACGGGATGTCCTGCGTCGTGTGGCCCGCCCGGCGCTCGTGCCGCCGTGCCGGGCGAGGCCGCTCAGGAGATCCCGAGCTCGTTGTTGATGAAATCCAGCACCTCGTCGGCGGATGCCGACTTCAGCCGGTCGGCGGCACCGGTCTCGCGTGTGCCTGAGCCGGTTTCGGTGCCGGAGTCGCGCCAGAAAGCGAGCAGTGTCTCCAGTCGGCGGCCGACCGCGGCGCGCTGGTCCGCGTCCACGTCCTCGGCCGCGACGGTGGCGAGCTGGGTCTCCAACGCCGCCAGTTCGGCCAGGAGTTCATCGGCACCTGGCGGTTGTTCGTCGGGCAGCAGCGTGCCGAGCAGGTGCGCGGCGAGGGCGTCGGGGGTGGGGTGGTCGAAGACCACGGTGGCCGCGAGCCGCTGTCCGGTGGCGGTGCCGAGGCGGTTGCGCAGTTCGACACCGGTCAGCGAGTCGAAGCCCAGTTCCTTGAACGCGCGCGCCGGATCGACGGCGGCCGACGATCCGTGGCCGAGCACCGCCGCGACGTTGGTGCGCACCATGTCGACGAGCACGGCGCTGCGCTCGGCGGCTCCGAGCGCGGCGAGGCGCGCGGCCAGGTCCGCGCCGCCCGAACGCTCCGCAGGGACAGCGGCTTTGGCGGTACGGCGCTGCGGGGTACGGCTCGTCAGGCCGCGCGCGAGAGCGCGGAAGGCTTCTCCCGCGGTCTGCTCGTCCGCCGTCTCGGGCGCGAGGCGGGCCGTGACGGCGAGCGGCGTGTCCCAGTTCACGGCCGCGTCGAACAGGCCAATTCCCTGCTCGACGCTCATCGGCACCACGCCGGAACGGGCCAAGCGTGCCCGGTCGACCTCATCGAGCGAACCGGTCAGCTCCGAGTCGGTGGCCCAGTGTCCCCATGCCATCGACACACCGGCCGCACCACTCGTACGGCGCACACCGGCCAGAGCGTCCAGGAACGTGTTCGCCGCCGCGTAATTGCCCTGCCCC
The DNA here is from genome assembly GCF_044749865.1 of Streptomyces sp. NPDC088910. Lineage (NCBI taxonomy): Bacteria > Bacillati > Actinomycetota > Actinomycetes > Kitasatosporales > Streptomycetaceae > Streptomyces > Streptomyces sp. NPDC088910. The sequence continues at coordinate 259,152 of NZ_JBIVIV010000004.1, read as the reverse complement.
GCCGTGCCCACCACGCCCGCGAGCGACGAGAACAGCACGAACAACGACAGGTCCAGGTCCCGGGTCAGCTCATGCAGATGCCACGCGGCATCCACCTTCGCGCCCAGCACACTCCGGATACGTTCCGCGTCCAGGTCCGGCACCAGACCGTCGTCCAGCGCGCCCGCGCAGTGCACCACACCGCCCAACGGACGTTCCCCGCCGAAGCGCGCGAGCAGCCCGGCCACCTCGTCCCGGACCGCGACATCACACGCCACGACCTCGACCCGCGCACCGGCCGCCACCAACTCCGCCACCAACTCGGCCGCTCCGGGAGCGTCCTCGCCCCGTCGGCTGGCCAGCACCAGATCCCGGACCCCGTACGAGGCCACCAAATGCCGGGCCACCAGCCCGCCCAGCAGACCCGTACCACCCGTGATCACCACCGCACTAGCGTCATCAACCGCACGCGGAAGACGCAGCACGACCTTGCCGACATGCCGCGCCTGCGACATGAACCGCAACGCCTCGTCCGCCCGCCGTACGTCCCACACCCGCACCGGCAACGGCTCCAGCACACCCTCCGCGAACAACCCCGCCAACTCCCGCAGGATCTCGCCGACTCGCTGCGGGTCCGCCTTCGCCAGGTCGTAGGCCCGGTAGGTCACGCCGGGGTGCTCGGCGGCGACGGCCTCCGGGTCGCGGATGTCGGTCTTGCCCATCTCCAGGAACCGGCCGCCACGCGGCAGCAACCGCAACGACGCGTCCACGAACTCCCGTGCCAGGCAGTCCAGTACGACGTCGACTCCGTCGCCCCCGGTGGCGGTCATGAAGGCGTCCTCGAAGGCCAGGGTCCGGGAGGACGCGATGTGCTCGGCGTCAAAGCCCATGTCCCGGAGGGTGTTCCACTTGCCCTCACTGGCGGTCCCGAAGACCTCGGCACCCCAGTGCCGGGCCAACTGCGTGGCCGCCATCCCCACACCGCCGGTCGCCGCGTGAATCAACACCCGTTGCCCGGACCGCAGTTCGCCGAGGTCGGCGAGACCGATCCACGCCGTGAGGAACACCGCGGGGACGGCGGCGGCCTGCTCGAAGCTCCAGCCCTCCGGCACCCGCACGACCAACCGCTCGTCCACCACCGCCAACGGACCGAACGACTCCGGCAGCAGACCCATCACCCGGTCACCCACCACGACACCCGCGACACCGGGCCCGACCTCGACCACGACACCCGCACCCTCGCAGCCGAGCGACTCCTCAGTGCCGACCATGCCCAGACTGACCACGACGTCACGGAAGTTGACACCGGCCGCGCGGATACCGACCCGGATCTGGCCGGGGGCGAGCGGCGCGTCGGCAGCGGGGTGGGGGGCCAGGGCGAGCCCGTCGAGCGTCCCTTCGGAGGCGACCAGTCGCCACGCGCCCTCGGCGGGCGGCACCAAACCCCCGCCACCGGAAGGCGCCCGCACCAGCCTCGGCACCAGCACCTCACCACCACGCACCGCCACCTGCGGCTCACCCGCCGCCACCGCGACACCGAGCACCGCACCGAGATCTGCGGCCGTCTCCACGTCGTGGTCGGTGTCGACCAGCAGCAGGCGCCCGGGGTTCTCGGCGAGCGCGCTGCGCACCAGGCCCCACACCGGGGCGTGGACGAGATCTGCGACAGGCTCACCGCTGTGAGTGGACACCGCGCCACGGGTGAGAAGGACCAACCGCGAACCAGCAAACCGCTCCTCGGCCAGCCACTCCTGGACCAGACTCAGCACGCCGGTCACTGCGTCCGCCACCGCACCCGGCACGCCATCCGAGACTGAGACCGGGGGCAGGGCCACGCCGACCAGCGGCGGAACCGACTCTGAGGCGGCGGCCAGGGCCGCGAGGCCCGCTGCCCCCGGCACGAGGACGCAGTCGGCCGTCGCCGCGTCGGCCTCCGTAGGCGTCGCGCGGACCCAGTCCACCCGGAACAGGCCGTCGACCGGGTCCGCGCCGGTACCGCGGAGCTGGTCGCCCGACACCGCGCGCAGCACGAGGGACGTCACCGACAGGACCAGGGCGCCTGCGGTGTCGGTCACCCTCACTGACACCGTGTCAGGTCCCGAGGCCCGCAGCCGTACGCGTACAGAGGTCGCGCCGACCGCGCCCAGCACGACATCGGACCAGACGAACGGCAGCCGGACCGGCGAGCCGTGAGGGTGCTCCAGCAGTACGGCCTGGATCGCGGCGTCGAGCAGGGCGGGATGGATGCCGAATCGGGCCGCGTCCTTGGCCGCGGCCTCCGGCAACGCCACTTCCGCGTACAGCTCGTCGCCGTCGCGCCATGCGGCCCGCAGGCCCTGGAAGGCAGGGCCGTAGCCGTAACCGGCCGCCGCTGCCCGCTCGTAGAAGCCGTCGACCGGCACCGGCTCGGCGCCCGGCGGCGGCCACGCGGTGAGCGTGTCCGGGGTGTCAGGGCTGCCGTCGAGCAGCGTGCCGGCGGCGTTGCGCGTCCAGGGCCGGTCGCCCGGCGCGGCGGTCTCCGCGCGGGAGTGGATGCCGAGTTCGCGCCGTCCGTCCGCGTCGGGCGCGCCGACGGAGACCTGCACCTGTACGCCGCCGCCCTCCGGCACCACCAACGGCACCTGGAGCGTCAACTCCTCGACCCGCCCGGCCCCGACCTCGTCCGCCGCGCGCAACGCCCATTCGGCCAGGGCCGCGCCCGGCACCAGCACGGTCCCCTCCACCCGGTGATCGCCCAGCCACGCGTGCGACGCCAGCGACAACCGGCCCGTGAACACGACCTGATCCGAATCCGCCAGGCGCACCACCGCACTCAACAGCGGGTGATCGACGGCCTCCTGCCCGAGCCCGCTGGGATCGCCGCTGCGGCTGCCGTCACCGGTCAGCCAGTAGCGCTCGTGCTGGAAGGCGTACGTGGGCAGGTCGACGTGGTGGGCGGGGGTTCCGGCGAAGACGGACCGCCAGTCGAGGGGGAGGCCGCGTACCCAGCCCTCGGCGAGGGAGGTGAGGAAGCGTTCCTGGCCGCCCTCGTCACGGCGGAGGGTGCCGAGCGCGACGGCGTCGGAGCCCGCGTCCTCGAACGTCTCGGCCAGACCGACAGCCAGGACCGGATGGGGGCTGGACTCGATGAAGTACCCGAACCCGTCCGCCAGTAGGGCCCGGACGGTCTCGTCGAAGCGGACTTCCTGGCGGAGGTTGGTCACCCAGTAGTCGGCGTCCAGCGTGCTCGTGTCGATACGGCCGCCGGTCACCGTCGAGTAGAACGGGACATCGGAGGTTGCCGGTTCGATGCCGGACAGAGCCTCAACTACTTCCCCGCGTATGGCGTCCACCTGTGCCGAGTGCGACGCGTAGTCCACATCGATACGGCGCGCCCGTACGCCCTCGGCCTCACACACCGTCAGCAGCTCAACCAAGGCTTGAGGTTCACCCGAAACGACCGTGGACGAGGGCCCGTTCACGGACGCGACCGAGATACGGCCGTCCCAGCGCGCGATCCGCTCCCGTACGTCCTGCGCGGGCAGCGCGACCGACACCATCCCGCCACGCCCCGACAACGACCCGCGAATCGCCTTCGCCCGCAGCGCCACCACGCGCGCCGCATCCTCCACCGACAACGCACCCGCCACGCACGCCGCCGCGATCTCACCCTGACTGTGACCAATCACCGCACCCGGCTCAACGCCCACCGACCGCCACACCGCAGCCAGCGACACCATCACCGCCCACAACGCCCCCTGAACAACGACCACATCATCCAGAGCACCCTCGCGGATCGCCTCCACCACCGACGACCCCACGTAAGGACGCAGCGCCGCGTCACACTCCGCCAACCGCGCCCCGAACACCGGCGAGGAGTCCAACAACCCCATCGCCATCCCCGCCCACTGCGACCCCTGACCCGGGAACACGAACACCACCCGGCCGGGGTCCCGCACCGTCGCGCCCGACACCACGCGGGCGGCCGGGGTGTCGTCGGCCAGGGCGCCGAGCCCCGAGACGGCCTCGGCGATGTCGGGGGCCAGCACCACGCTCCGTTGCTCCAGGGCGGTGCGGGACGTCGCGAGGGAGAGGCCGACGTCCGCCGGGGAGTTCTCCGCGCCGCCCGCCTCGACGAAGGACGCCAGGCGTCCGGCCTGGCCGCGCAGCGCGTCCGCCGACCGCGCGGACACCACCCACGGCACCACCGTCAGCGACCCCAACGGGCCTGCCTCCGGCGCGACGTCGGGCTCGGAGGTCCGCGACGGCTCGGCCTCTTCCAGGATCACGTGCGCGTTCGTCCCGCTGATGCCGAACGACGAGACGGCGGCCCGGCGCGGGCGGTCGCCCCGGGACCAGTCCTGGGAGTCGGTCAGCAACTCGACGGCGCCGCTCGTCCAGTCGACGTGCGGCGTCGGCTCATCCACGTGGAGCGTGCGCGGCAGCACACCGTGGCGCATCGCCTCGACCATCTTGATGACGCCCGCGACCCCGGCGGCGGCCTGCGTGTGGCCGATGTTCGACTTCACCGAGCCCAGCCAGAGGGGCAGTTCACCGGCCCGCTCCTGCCCGTAGGTCGCGAGCAGCGCCTGCGCCTCGATCGGGTCGCCCAGTGCCGTGCCGGTCCCGTGCGCCTCGACGGCGTCGATATCGGCGGCCGTCAGACCGGCACTGTCCAGGGCGGCCCGGATCACCCGCTCCTGCGAAGGCCCGTTCGGGGCGGTCAGCCCGTTCGACGCACCATCCTGGTTCACCGCGGAGCCCCGCATCACCGCCAGCACCCGGTGACCGTTGCGCCGCGCGTCCGACAGCCGCTCCAGCAGCAGCACACCGACACCTTCGCCCCACCCGGCACCGTCCGCCGCCGCCGAGAACGCCTTGCTGCGGCCGTCGGGCGCCATGCCCCGCTGGCGGCTGAACTCCACGAAGACCCACGGGGTCGCCATGACGGTGACGCCGCCGGCCAGGGCGAGGGAGCACTCCCCCGACCGCAGGGCCTGCGCCGCCAGGTGCATCGCGACCAGCGACGACGAGCACGCCGTGTCCACCGTCATCGCCGGACCCTCGAACCCGAAGGTGTACGAGACCCGGCCGGAGGCGACGCTGCCCTGCGTGCTGGTGACGGCGTAGCCCTCCAGTTCTTCGGGGCGGTCGCCGGTGGAGCCGTAGTCGTGGTGCATGACTCCGGTGAAGACACCCGTCGAACTGCCCTTCAGCGAACCGGGATCAATACCCGCCCGCTCCAGCACCTCCCACGACGCCTCCAGCAACAGCCGCTGCTGCGGATCCATCGACAACGCCTCACGCGGAGACACCCCGAAGAACCCCGCATCGAACTCACCCGCGCCATAGAGGAACCCGCCCTCACGCGCATAACTCCGCCCCGCCACACCAGGATTCGGATCAAACAACCCCTCAACATCCCACCCCCGGTCCACCGGGAACCCCGACACCGCATCCCCACCCGAAGCAACCAGCGACCACAACTCCTCAGGCGAACCCACACCACCCGGATACCGACACGCCATCCCCACAATCACCACCGGGTCGGTGTCACTGTCCGGAGCGGACGCCCGGACTGCCGCGTCGGCCGGGTCCGTTGCCGCCGGCTGGCCCGGCCGGCCGGCGCCCAGCACGAGGGTGCGGAGGAAGCCGGTGAGCGCCTGGGGCGTCGGGTAGTCGAAGACGAGGGTGGCGGGGAGGCGGAGGCCGGTGGACGTGGCGAGGGCGTTGCGGAGTTGCAGGGCGGTCAGCGAGTCGAAGCCGAACTCCTTGAAACTGCGGCGCGCGGAAATCGTGTCCGGTGTCGGCAACGCGAGGACGGCTGCGGCCTGTTCACGGATCAGATCGAGCAGGAGCCGGTCCTGTTCCTGCGGGTCGAGGCCGGTGAGGCGGTGCCGCAGGTCGCTGGCGCTGTCGGCCGGTGCGGCAGCGGCGGCGGTGCGCCGTGCGCGGACCAGGCTGCGGAAGGCGGGCCGCAGGGAGCCGCGGGCGGCCTCGGTGCGCAGGGCGGTCAGGTCGAGCGAGACGGGGACGAGGCAGGACGTGTCGGTGGCGGTGGCCGCGTCGAACAGGGCCAGGCCGAGGTCGGCGGCCAGCGGCCGGACGCCGGAGGCGCGCAGCCAGGCGAGGTCGCCGTCGTCCAAGTGGGCGCGCATGCTGCCGACTTCCTCCCACAGGCCCCAGGCGAGGGAGTGCGCGGGCAGGCCCTCGGCGCGGCGGCGCGCGGCGAGGGCGTCGAGGAAGGCGTTGGCGGCGGCGTAGTCGGCCTGGCCGGGGTTGCCGAAGGTCGCGGCGATGGAGGAGAACAGCACGAACAGCGACAGGTCCAAGTGCCGCGTCAGTTCGTGCAGATGGACCGCCGCGTCCACCTTCGGCGTGAGCACGCGGGACAGTTGGTCGTCGGTGAGGGACAGCACGAGTCCGTCGTCGAGCACACCGGCCGCGTGCACCACGCCGGTCAGCGGCCGGTCGGGGGGAATGGAATCCAGCAGGGCGGCCAGCGCCGTTCGGTCGGCCGCGTCGCAGGCGACGATGTCGACGGTCTCCGCGCCGTCGGCGCGGAGCCGGGCCCTGAGGTCGGCGGCGCCGTCCGTGTCGGGTCCGCGTCGGCTGGTCAGGACGAGGTGCCGGACGCCGTGTTCGGTGACCAGGTGACCGGCCAGCAGCGAGCCGAGGGCGCCGGTCCCGCCGGTGATCAGGACCGTGCCGTGCGGGTCGGCCTCGGCGGTGTGCGGGTCGCCCTGGGTGCCGGGCGCCTCGGACGCGGCGGCGGGGGTGGCGCGGACCAGCCGGGGCAGCCGTGTCTCGCCCGCGCGCAAGGCGATCTGCGCCTCGTCCCGCGCGACGGCGGTGGCGACGGCCGTGGCCAGTGCGTCCCGGGACGCCGGTGTGTCGTCCGTGTCGACCAGGACGAGGCGGCCGGGGTGCTCGGACTGGGCGCTGCGGATCAGGCCCCAGACGGGTGCCGTCGCCAGATCGGCGACGGCTTCGTCGGGTCCCGCAGCCACCGCCCCGCGCGTCAGCACGACCAGGCGCGACGTGCTCAGCCGCTCGTCGCCGAGCCAGGTCTTGAGCAGGGCCAGCGCCTCGGCGGTCGCTGCGTGGGCGCGGGCGGGCAGTGCAGCGTCGACCGGCGTACGGCCCGGCGTCCCGCCCTCGTGGGCCGCCGTCCCACTCCCGTCGCCGAGGACACCGTTCGCGCCGACAGGCGGGCCGCCGTCGTAACCCGAAGCCCCGCTCCCGTAACCGTCGCCGTCGCCCGGCGCACCCTTCGCGCCGCCCGGCTCCTCGTGCCCCCACCCGCCGAGCCGTACCAGTGCCGTCGGCGGCGCCTCGATGGCGCCCGCGTCGATGCGGGCGAGCAGTTCCGCGATGTCGGGCACGCCGTCGTCGCCCGTGCCGGGACCGACGGCCAGCCATTCGGCGGCGGGCTCCGCGGTCGCGGCGGGCTGCCAGTCGAGCCGGAAGAGCGCCTGGTCCGCGGGGGTGTTCGCGGGGCCTCCCGCCGGGCTCAACTGCGCCTCGCCGACGGGCAGCAGGGTGAGCGCCTCGATGGACGCGACGGGCGCGCCGGTGGCGTCCGCGAGGGTCAGGGCGACGGTGTCCGGGCCGTCGGGAGTGACGCGGACGCGGACCGCCGAGGCGTGGACGGCGTGCAGGGCGAGCCCGCGCCAGGCGAACGGCAGCCGCAGGCCGTCCACATGGGCCAGGGAAATGTGCAACGCGGCGTCCAGCAGGGCGGGATGGACGCCGTACGATCCGGCGTCGGTGGCCTGCTCGTCGGCGAGGGCGACGTCGGCGTAGAGGTGCTGGCCCGACCGCCAGGCGGCGCGGACGCGGCGGAAGGCCGGACCGTAGCCGTAACCGGTCGCGTCCAGGTCCGCGTAGAACTCCTCGACGGGCACCGGCCGGGCGTCGGCCGGGGGCCAGGCGGTCAGGGGTTCGGGAGCGGCGGGCGCCTCGGAGGCGAGGACGCCCGCGGCGTGCCGGACCCAGGGGCCGGTGTCGACGCTTCCGGAGTCGTCGTGCGCGTCGGCGCGGTCAGGTCGTGAGTGGATTCGCAGTTCGCGGCGGCCGGTCGTGTCCGGTGCGCCGACGGTGAGCTGGAGGTGCACGCCGTCCTGTCCTGTGAGGACCAGCGGTGCTTCCAGGGTGAGTTCCTCGACCTGGGCGCATCCGGTCAACTCAGCTGCGTGCAGGGCCAGTTCGGCGAACGCCGAGCCGGGCAGCAGCACCGTGTCGAGAGCGGCGTGGTCCGCCAGCCACGGATGGGTGCGCAGCGAGATCCGGCCGGTGAGCAACAGGGTGTCGGTGTCGGCGAGTTGTACGGCCGCGCCCAGCATCGGGTGCCCGGTGGCGGACAGGCCGAGGCCGTCCGTTCCCGCGCCCGCGCCCGCGCCCGCCGCCGACTCCAGCCAGTACCGCGCCCGTTGGAAGGCGTAGGTGGGCAGGTGGACGCGGCGCCCGTCGGTCGCGGGCAGCAGGCGGGTCCAGTCGACGCCGGGCAGGCCGCGGACCCAGCCTTCGGCGACGGAGGTGAGGAAGCGGTCGGCGCCGCCTTCGTCGCGGCGGAGCGTGCCGAGGGCGAGGGCGTCGGTCCCGGCGTACTCGAACGTCTCCTGCATGGCGGGGGTGAGTACGGGGTGGGCGCTGATCTCGACGAAGAACCGGAAGCCCTCGTCGAGGAGTGTGTGGACGGCGGTCTCGAAGTCGACCGGCCTGCGGGCGTTCTCGAACCAGTAGTCGGCGTCGAGCCCGTGTCCGTCGAGCGCGCCGCCGGTGACGGTCGAGTAGAACGGGACGTCGCCCGCGGCGGGCGTGACGTCGGCGAACATCTGCGTGATGCGGTCGCGCAGCGGGTCGACCTGGGCGCAGTGCGAGGCGACGGTGGAGCCGATGACGCGGGCCCTGATCCCCTCGTCCTTGCAGGCGGCGACGAATTCGGCGAGCGAGGTCTCGTCCCCGGCGACGGTCTGCGCGGTGGGTCCGTTGCGTCCGGCCGCGGTGAGGCGGCCGTCCCACGCGGCCAGTCGCTCTTCCAGCGCCTGCGCGCTCAGCGCGACCGAGGCGACGGCGCCGTTGCCGACGAGTTCCTCGCCGAAGAGCGCGCTGCGCAGGACGACGATGCGGACGGCGTCGGCGAGGGTGAGGGCGCCCGCGACGCAGGCCGCGGCGATCTCGCCCTGGCTGCTGCCGACGACGGCGGCCGGCTCGACGCCCGCGGCGCGCCACATCGCGGCCAGGGAAACGTTGACGGCGAACAGCACCGGTTGGAGTACGTCGATCCGGTCGAGCGGCGGCGCGTCCGGGGCGGCGCGCAGCACAGCGGTGGCGGACCAGTCGACGTAGGCGGCCGTCTCCCGCTCGCACTCGGCGAAGCGGCGGGCGAACACCGGTGAGGTGTCGAGGAGTTCGGCGGCCATGCCGCGCCACTGGGAGCCCTGGCCGGGGAAGACGAACACGGTCCGGCCGCGCAGGTCGGCCGCGCCGACGACGGCGTGGGGGGTGGGCGCGCCGACGGCGACGGCGGTCAGCGCGTCACGGGTCCCGTCGGGGTCGGCGGCGAGCACGACGGACCGGTGTTCGAGTACGGCGCGGGCGGTGGCCAGGGCATGGCCGGTGGCGGCCCGGCCGTCGCCCGTGCTCGCGGGGCCGTCTCCCCCGGCCTCGCCCGTCCAGTCGCGGATACGGGCGGCCTGGGCGCGCAGCGCGGCGGCCGACTGTCCTGACACCGGCCACGGTGCGGGGGCGCCGGTGAGGATCGGGAGCGCCCGCGGGTCCCCGGCCCCGCCCTCGGAAGCGGAAGCGGATACGGATGCCGAAGCGGATACGGACTCGGCCTCGACCTCGGCCTCGGACGCGCCGGGCGCGGCCGGAGCGCTTACGGGAGCCTCCGCCTCCTCCAGGATCACGTGCGCGTTCGTGCCGCTGATGCCGAACGACGAGACGCCCGCGCGCCGCGGCCGGTCCCCGCGCTTCCACGCCACCGGTTCGGTGAGGAGCGTGACGGCGCCGGACCAGTCGACGTGCGGCGAGGGAACGTCCGCGTGCAGAGTGCGGGGCAGCTCCTCGTGGTGCAGGGCCTGCACGATCTTGATCACGCCCGCGATGCCCGCCGCGGCCTGGGTGTGCCCGATGTTGGACTTGACCGAGCCGAGCCGGAGCGGCCGGTCCTCGGGGCGGCTGCGCCCGTAGGTGGCCAGCAGCGCCTGCGCCTCGATCGGGTCGCCGAGCGTCGTGCCGGTGCCGTGCGCCTCGACCACGTCCACGTCGGCGGCGGCGACCCGCGCGTCGGCGAGCGCGTCACGGATCACCCGCTCCTGCGAGGGGCCGTGCGGCGCGGTCAGGCCGTTGCTCGCGCCGTCCTGGTTGGTGGCGGAGCCGCGGATCAGGGCCAGCACCTGGTGGCCGTTGCGGCGCGCGTCGGAGAGCCGCTCGACCACGAGGACGCCGACGCCCTCGGACCAGCCGGTGCCGTCCGCGGCGGCGGAGAACGCCTTGCAGCGGCCGTCGGGGGACAGCGCCCCCTGTCGGCTCAGCTCCACGAACATGCCGGGCGTGGACATGATCGTGACGCCGCCCGCGATCGCCATCGTGCACTCGCCCGACCGCAGCGACCGTACCGCCCAGTGCAGTGCGACCAGGGACGACGAGCAGGCCGTGTCCAGGGTGACGGCCGGGCCCTCGAGGCCCAGCGTGTAGGCCAGCCGTCCCGAGGCGACGCTGGTGAGGGTGCCGGTGAGCCGGTGGCCCTCGACGCCGTCCGCGCCGTACTGGAGCTGCGGCCCGTACTCCTGGAACATCGCGCCGAAGAAGACGCCGGTGCGGGTGCCGCGCAGGGACAGCGGGTCCATCCCGGCGCGCTCGACCGCCTCCCACGAGGTCTCCAGCAGCAGGCGCTGCTGCGGGTCCATGGCCAGGGCCTCGCGCGGCGAGATCCCGAACAGCCCGGCGTCGAAGTCCGGTGCGCCGTCGAGGAATCCGCCGTGCCGGACGTAGCTGGTGGCCGCGCGCCGCGCCTGCGGGTCGTAGAGGCGCTCGATGTCCCAGCCGCGGTTGTCGGGGAAGTCGCCGATGACGTCCCGGCCGTCCGCGACGACGTCCCACAGCGCCTCGGGCGAGTCGACGCCGCCGGGCAGTCGGCAGGCCATGGCGACGATGGCGATCGGGGAGTCGTCGGCGTCCGGGTGGTCAGCGGGGGGCGCCGCGGTGTCGTTCCCCGCGGGTCCCGCGTCGAGCAGGGCGGCGCGCAGGTGGCGGGCGAGCGCGGACGGCGTGGGCTGGTCGAAGAGGACGGTGGCGGGCATCGCCACCTCGGCCTGCTCGGCGATGCGGTTGCGGAGCTGGACCGACAGGTGCGAGTCGAACCCGAGGTTCTTGAAGGTCTGTTCGGGGTCGAGCGCGTCCGGCGACGGCTGTCCCGCGACCGCCGCCGCGTGCGCCAGAACGAAGCGCAGCAGCGTCGAATCCCGCTCGGCCGGGCGCAGCGCGGCCAGTCGGGCGGCGAACGACGAGGCGGCGGCGGCCGGTTCGGCGCCGGAGTCCCGGTCCCCGTCGTGCTCGGCGTCCCTGATGGTGCGGTGGGCCGGTACGGCGGCGGTTCCCGCGCGTCGGCGACGGCGGCCGGTCGCGGTGTCCAGCCAGTGGCGGCGGCGCTGGAACGCGTAGGTGGGCAGCGCCACTTGGGCCGGGGGCGTGTCGGCGAACACGGCCTGCCAGTCGACCGGCAGGCCGCGTACCCAGCCCTCGGCCAGCGAGGTCAGGAAGCGTTCCTGGCCGCCCTGGTTCCTGCGCAGCGTGCCGAGCGCGACCGCGTCGAACCCGGCGTCCTCGAACGTCTCGGCCAGGCCCACCGCCAGCACGGGGTGCGCGCTGGCCTCCACGAAGTAGCCGAACCCGTCCGCCAGCAGCGCGCGTACGGTCTCGTCGAACCGCACCTGCCCGCGGAGGTTGGCGAGCCAGTACGCGGCGTCCAGCTCCCGGGTGTCGAGCCGGCCGCCGGTGACCGTGGAGTAGAAGAGCACGTCGGACGCCACCGGGGTGATGCCGGCCAGGGCGTCCAGCACCTCCTCCCGGATCGCGTCGACCTGGACCGAGTGCGACGCGTAGTCGATGTCGACGCGCCGGGCGCGGATGCCCTCGGCGTCGCAGGCGGCGCGCAGTTCGGCGAGCGCGTCCAGCTCGCCCGACACCACGGTGGAAGAAGGCCCGTTGACCGATCCGACGCACAGCCGGTCGCCCCAGCGGGCGAGGCGTTCGAGCACCGCGCCGACGGGCAGCCCGACCGAGAGCATCCCGCCGCGGCCCGACAGCGACGCGCCGATCACCTTCGCCCGCAGCGCGACCGTTTTCGCCCCGTCCTCGACGGACAGCGCGCCCGCGACGCAGGCGGCGGCGATCTCGCCCTGGCTGTGCCCGATGACGGCGCCAGGCTCGACACCGGCGGCGCGCCACACCTCGGCCAGCGACACCATCACCGCCCACAGCGCCGACTGGACGACGACCACGTCGTCCAGGGCGCCCTCCCGGATCGCCTCGACCACCGAGCTGCCGAGATACGGGGCCAGCGCCGTGTCGCACTCCCCCATCCGGGACGCGAACACCGGTGAGGTGGCGAGCAGTTCCATCGCCATGCCCGCCCACTGCGAGCCCTGGCCCGGGAACACCAGGGCCACCCGGCTGCCTCCGGCGCGCACCGCGCCGCTCACGAGACCGGCCGCGGGCATGCCGGTGGCGAGCATGCCGACGGCGTTACGGGCGTCCGCGGGTCCGGCCGCGAGGACGACAGCGCGGTGCTCGAACGCCGCCCGGGAGAGGGCGAGGGCCCGGCCTACCGGGCGCAGGTTCGACGGGTCGCCGCCGTCGGCGGAGTCGGAGCCGGAGCCGGAGTCGGAGTCGGAGCCGGAGCCGGAGCCGGAGCCGGCATGAGCATCGGCATCGGCATCGGCATCGGCGGATTCGGCATCGGCGGATTCGGCGACGGCGAGCAGGCGTTCGGCCTGGCCTCGCAGCGCGGCGGCGGACCGCGCGGACACCGGCCAGGGCACGAGGTCGAGTTCACCGAGCGGTGACCGTTTCGCGGGGGCGGCGACCGGGGCAGCCGCGTCGGGGACGACGGAGGCCGAGGCCGCGGCCCATTCGCCCACCACCACATGGCAGTTGGTGCCCCCCATGCCGAAGGAGGAGACACCGCCCAGCAGCGGCCGGTCGGCGTCGGGCCAGGCGGTCGCCCCGTCCCCGGTCTGCACCCGCAGGCGGAGGTCCGCCAGCGCGATCTCCGGGTTCGGGCGGCGGTAGTTGAGGCTCGGCGGCAGTGCCCGGTGCTGGACGCTGAGGATCAGCTTGAGCAGGCCGGTCACGCCCGCCGCGCCTTCCAGGTGGCCGACGTTGGTCTTGACCGAGCCGACGGCCAGCGGCGCTCGCGGGTCGCGGCCGGCGCCGAGCACCGTACCGAGCGCGCGGGCCTCGACCGGGTCGCCGACGCGGGTGCCGGTGCCGTGCAGTTCGACGTACTGCACCTCGTCCGGCGCGACCCCGGCCTGCCGGTAGGCGCTGCGCAGCAGGTCTTCCTGCGCCGCCTGGTGCGGGCTGGTGAGGCCGGGGCCGCCGCCGTCGTTGTTGACGGCGCTGCCGAGCAGCACGCAGCGGATCGGGTCGCCGTCGGCGACGGCGTCGCTCAGCCGCTTGAGGACCAGGACCGCGCCGCCCTCGCCGCGGACGTAGCCGTTGGCGCGCTCGTCGAAGGTGTAGCAGCGGCCGTCGGGAGAGAGCGCGCCGAAGGCGGTGATCCGCTCGGTGGTCTCCGGGACGAGGTTGAGGTTCACGCCGCCGGCCAGGGCGACCGCCGACTCGCCGGAGCGCAGGCTCTCGCAGGCGAGGTGGACCGAGACCAGCGAGGAGGACTGCCCGGCGTCGACGGTCAGGCTCGGGCCGTTGAGGCCCAGCGCGTAGGAGATGCGGTTGGCGACGAGGCTGCGGTGCAGGCCGGTGAGGGTGTGGGCGGTGGCCGGTCCTGACCGGGCGCTGAAGGTCGCGTAGTCGTCGGCGATGACGCCGAGGAACACCCCGTAGGCGACGGGCTGTCGAGCCGTCTTCCCCGGGTGCGCCGCCGAGGCGGCCTCGGGGGTCCCGGTCCTGGAGGCGGGGTGCAGGGCGGCGAGGCCCGCGTCCTCCAGCGCCTCCCAGCCCAGTTCGAGCGCGAGCCGCTGCTGGGGGTCCATCTGGGCGGCCTCGCGGGGCGTGACGCCGAAGAACTCCGCGTCGAAGCCCTCGATCCGCTCGGCGTCCAGGAAGCCGCCGCGCTGCGGACCGGCCGCGCCCGGACCGCCCGGATCTCCTGGACCGCCCGGATCTCCCGGACCGCCCGGCCCGATGTCCGAATCGACGTCCGAATCTGCGTCCGGCTCGGCGTCCGCGTCGCCCTCCACGGGCCAACGGGGCGCGGCGAGTTCGGTCACGGCGTCCGCGCCGCCGCGCAGCAGGTCCCAGAACGCCGTCGGGTCGTCCGCTCCCGGCAGTCGGCAGGAGACCCCGATGACGGCGATGGGTTCGCCCGGCCCGGCGGGGTCGCCGCCGTGTCCGTTCAGCGAATTCCGGTCGGCATTTGTGTCCGCCACCAGTACGTCAGAGCTCCTTCGGAATCCCACGACCCGGGGGGTGATACAGGTCGCACGAAAACGCCAGACTTTCCACCGCCTCGGTGGAATGCGGAGTGCGCGTCCCGATCGCCTCGGAATTGTCGCCCTCCGCGCCGTCATCCGTGGTTGCGGACAGGACGGACGTGGACCGGTAATCGATCCCATCAGCGTTCAACTGGCCAGTCAACCGGGGTCATTGACCGCACGACCCCTGCCCCCGCGGGGGTACCCCCTAAAACACGGCCCCCACCCCCTATACCTATTCCGGGGTTTGAGCCACTGCCGCACGCTGTTACCGTCCACGGGCGATGAAATTCGGAATAATTCCTCATTCGCGGCGTGAAACAAGTGTCCGGCCACGGCCGCATCCGCACGCCGCGCGTCATACGCTGGGAGTCTCGCGTGACCGATTCCGCTGTGTCGCTGAGCCCGCCGTCGGCCGCCGACGGCGGCGCTGAACTGTTCGCGTGGCTGCGCCGCATGCGCGACGACCATCCGGTGTTCCGCGACGAGAACGGCAGTTGGCACGTCCTGCGGTACGCGGACGTGCAGCGGGTGCTGTCGGACCAGAAGGACTTCTCCTCCGACCCGACCCCGGTGTCACCGAAAGCGGCGGAGATCGCCCGCGGTGACCTGGCCCAGATCGACCCGCCCGAGCACCACCATCTGCGGCGCGGGATCAGCCGGGTGTTCACGCCCCGCACCGTGGCCGAACTGGAGCCGCGGATCGCCGAGATCGGCCGGGAACTGCTCGGCGCCACCGACGGCATGGACCGTTTCGACCTGGTGCGGCATCTGACCCATCCGCTGCCGGTGATCGTGATCGCCGAGCTGCTGGGCGTACCGGCCGAGGACCGGCCGATCTTCCGGCACTGGGCGGACCGCATCATCGCCGCCAAGATCGTCGGCATCGACCTGCCGGAGAACTACGAGCGCCTGCGGACCGCGATCGAGGAGATGGACTACTACCTCGACGGCATGCTGGAGGAGCGGCGGTCCCGTCCCGGTGATGACCTGCTCAGCAAGATGGCCACCAGCGAGGTGGACGGCGAGCCGCTGTCGTCGGAGGAGGCCGTCAACTTCGCCCGGCTGCTGCTGATCGCCGGGCACATCACCACGACGATGATGCTGAGCAGCGCGATCCTGTGCTTCGAGGAGCACCCGGAGGCAGCCGCCGCGCTGCGCGCCGACCGCTCGCTGATCCCGGCCGCGCTGGAGGAAGTGATGCGCTACCGGCCGCCGTTCACCATCACCGGCCGGTACACCACCCGGGACGTGCCGATCGGCGGTGTGGTCATCCCCGAGCGGTCGATCGTCATCCCGTGGCTGGCGTCGGCCAACCGCGACGAGCGGCAGTTCGAGGACCCGGACCGGTTCGACATCTCCCGTACGCCCAACGCGCACGTCGCGTTCGGCAAGGGCATCCACTTCTGCATCGGTGCGCCGCTGGCCCGGCTGGAGGGGCGGGTGGCCCTCAATCTCCTCCTCGACCATTACCAGGACGTGCGGCTCGACCGCAGCGAGCCGCTGGAGTTCTACGACCGGAACTTCTTCGGAGTGAAGTCGCTGCCGGTGTCGGTCGTCCACACGTGACCGCCGTGGCCTCCCCTTCAGGTCCCGACGGACCTCGCCCTGCGCCCGGCCGTCCGAACGCCTTCCCGACCGCTCTCCCGACCGCCCGTCCCACGCCTCTCCCGACTTCCCGTCCCACCCCTTCCCCGACCGCCCGTCCCACCGCCCTCCCGACCATCGGAGCAGCCACGATGACCGACGAGAAACGGGCCAAGTGGCTCATTCTCGAACACTGTCGGATGATCAACGACGGCAATGTGGAGGGCCTGCTCCAGCTCTACGCCGAGGACTGCACCTTCGAGGACCCGGTGGGCAACGGCGAGCAGCACGGCCTGCACGCGCTCAGCCAGCGCGCCGCCGCCGCCGTCTTCTCCGGCGCCTTCGAGGACGCGGCCATGCCGGTGGCGTCCAAGGACGGCCAGTGGGCGTCGGTGCCGATGGTCTCGACCTTCAACTACCTGCCGCTGGCGGGTCCCGCGATGACCGAGTCGGGCCTGCTGCCGCCGGTCCCGCCCAAGGACCCGGAGGAGAAGATGATCCGGGTGAACATCGTGATGACGATCCACGTCAACGAAGTCGGCCTGGTCGACCGGATGATGGCGCTGTACGGCAGCTCCGACGTCACCCTCATCGACCGGAAGTGACGGACCGCTGACCGCCCCCGGCCGGGCGGAGCGACACGGTGGCGCGCACCCGCGACGGGTGCGCGCCGCCGCCGTTGTCAGCCCACCGGGGTACGGAACCGGTTGATCTCCGGCAGATGCCGCTCACGCGTCTCGGGGTCGGTCACGCCGAGCCCCTCCTGGGGCGCCAGGCACAGCACGCCCACCTTCCCGCTGTGCTCGTTGCGGTGGACGGCGCGGGTCGCCTCCCCGGTGGCCTCCAGCGGGTAGACCGTGGACAGCGTCGGGTGCACCATCGCCTTGGTGATGAGGCGGTTGGCCTCCCACGCCTCGCGGTAGTTGGCGAAGTGCGAGCCGACGATCCGCTTCAGCGACATCCACAGGTACCGGTTGTCGTACTCGTGCCGGAATCCGGAGGTGGACGCGCACGTGACGACGGTGCCGCCGCGGCGGGTGACGAAGACACTGGCGCCGAAGGTCTCCCGGCCGGGGTGCTCCAGCACGATGTCCGGGTCCTCGCCGCCGGTCAACTCCCGTATCCGGCCGCCGAACCGCTTCCACTCGCGCGGGTCGGGCGTCTGCGGGTCCTTCCAGAACCGGTAGCCCTCCGCGGCCCGGTCGATGACCAGCTCCGCGCCCATGGCCCGCACCAGCTCGGCCTTGCGCGGGTCGGAGACCACGCACACCGGCACCGCCCCGCCGTTCAGGGCCAGTTGGGTGGCGTACGAGCCGAGGCCGCCGCCCGCGCCCCAGATCAGGACCACGTCGCCCTGCTTGAGCGAGGCGCCGTTGCGCGAGACGAGCTGGCGGTAGGCCGTGGAGTTGACCAGCCCGGACGACGCTGCCTCCTCCCACGTCAGGTGCGCGGGTTTGGGCATCAACTGGTTGGACTTGACGAGCGTCAGCTCCGCGAGGCCGCCGAAGTTCGTCTCGAAGCCCCAGATCCGCTGCTCGGGGTCGAGCATCGTGTCGTCGTGCCCGTCGGCGGACTCCAGCTCCACGCTCAGGCAGTGCGCGACCACCCGGTCACCCGGCTTCCAGTTGCGCACACCGGGCCCCGTGCGCAGGACCACCCCGGCGACGTCGGAGCCGAGGACGTGGTACGGCTGCGCGTGGCGCGCCGCCTCGGGGCTGCTGCGCGCGTACCGGTCGAGGAAGGTGAACGTGGGCAGCGGTTCGAAGATCGCGCTCCAGACCGTGTTGTAGTTGATCGCGCTGGCCATCACGGCGATCAGCACCTCACCGGGTCCGGGTTCCGGGGTGGCGACGTCGATGGTGTGCAGGGACTTGGCGGGGTCCTTCTCGCGGGTCTCCAGTCCCTCGAACATGTCGGTCTCCTCGCGGAGCACGGCCGCGCCGCGGTAGCTCTCCGGCACCGGGAGCGCGAGGAAGTCCTCGGCTCCGGCACCCGCGCGCACGGCGTCGATGATCTGCTGCATGAGCGGTCCTCCCGTTGTGACCCGGCGGTCAGGCGATCTCGTTGGTCGGCATGTGCACTTCCAGCGGGAGTTGGTGCCGCCTGGTGATGTTGAGCTTGCGGTAGACCCGGGTCAGGTGCTGCTCGACGGTGCTGATCGTCACGAACAGCTTCGCCGAGATCTCCCGGTTGGTGTATCCGCAGGCGGCCAGGGCCGCGACCCGCTTCTCGGAATCGCTGAGCTTCGCCTCGGCCTCCGCGCCCAGCGCGTCGGCGGCGACCGGTTCGGCGAGCGCGGCGGCGGCCGGGGCGAGATCCTGGGCCCGTTCCCGCTCGCCCTCACGCAGCCGCTGCCCGGACTCCGCGCACAGCGGTTCCGCGCCGCACTCGCGGGCCAGGTGCAGGGCCCGGCGGGTGACGGCGATCGACCGTGTGGTCTCTCCCAGTTCGCGGTACGTCTCGCCCAGCACGCCCACGGTGCGGGCCAGTTCGAGCCGGTCGCCCGACCGGTGCAGGTCCTCGACCGCCCGGGCCAGCAGCGACGGCCGGAGCTTGAGGTCGACGCTCTGCGCGCGCAGCCGCAGCGTGACGCCGCGCACCCGCGGGTGCACCGCGTCCGGCATCCGCAGCTGGTCCACGATCAACCGCTCGGCGCGGTCGGGCTGTTCGAGACGGCACAGCGCCTGCGCGGCGTCGGTGCGCCAGGGCAGCAGCACCGGTCGGTCGACGCCCCAGCGGACGGCGAAGCGGCCCGCGGTCTTGAAGTCGGTGAGCGCGGCCTCGGGTTGGCCGGTGGCCAGGTAGAAGTGGCCGCGTGCCCGCAGGTATCCGAGACCGTAGACGCTCTTGAGCAGGGCGTCGGGAATCGGCTGGTTGAGCCGCCGGGCCGCGGCCGTGTAGTCGCCCGCGGCCGTGTGCGTGAGGATCAGCACGGCCAGCGGACCGCCGACGAAGAAGCTCCCGTTGTGGGCGGAGACGCTGTTCAGCGACTCCTGCGCGTACTGCGCGGCGGCCTCCAGCCGTCCTCCGCGCAGCGCGATGTCGGCCCTCAGGCCGGCGAACACCGCCCGCCAGCCCGGCGCCCGCCGCCGGTCGGCCTCCTCCTGGAATCTGCGACAGGCGTCGTCGGCGGCTTCCAGCCGGTCGCCGAAGTACAGCGACACCACGGCGTTGACGATCGGCGTCAGCGTCACGTCCATCAGCGGGGACACCCGCAGAAAGCGTTCGGCCGAGGTCTCCACGCCGGTGTCGGGCGACAGGACCGGGCAGCGCAGCGACCCGTCGGGGGACGGATGCGCCACCGCGTCCGCGGATATCGGGTGGTCCTGCACCCCGGGGTCGCCGCCCTCGCCGCACCACTGCCCGGCCAGGGGCGTCAGTTGACCGAGCGCCGCCTGCGCCGCGCCCCACTGGCCGGACGACGCCCTCGCCTTGAGGCCGCCGAGGATGGCGCGGGCCTCCTCGAAGCGGCCGTGGCTGATCAGCAGGTCGGCGAGACCGGCGGCGGTGTGGGCGGGCAGCCGGGTGGTGGCCGCGGAGGCGACCAGTTCCGGCAGGTGCCTGGCCTCGGCCGCGGCGGGGTTGATCCGCCAGAGCACGGCGGCCAGCCGCAGCCTGATGTCCGTACGCACCCGCTCGTCGTCGCACCCGGCGCAGGCCAGCTCCAGGTAGTCGATGGCGAGCGGGGCGTCGTCCTCGTGCAGCGCGGCCTCCGCGGCCTCCCGCAGTACGGCCGCTCCCCAGGAGCCGGGCACCTCGCCCCCCGCGAGCAGGTGCGCGGCCACCGCCGAGGGGCGGGCGCCCTGGTCCCTGAGCAGACCGGCGACCTCGCGGTGCAACCGGCCGCTCTCGGCCGCGTCCAGGCTGTCGCGGACCACGGACAGCGCCACCGGGTCGCGGAAGCGCGGGCCGTCCACGATGCCCGCGGACTCCAGTGCCTGCAACGCCTCGTCGACGCTCCAGGAGGTGGCCTCGGAGACGCGCCCGACGGACTCGGTGTCGGCCGCCTCGCCCAGCACCGCGACGGCGGCGGCCACCTCCCAGGTGTCCTCGCCTCCGCGGCGCAGGCAGGTCAGCAGCGCCTGTCCGAACAGCTCCCCGGCGAGCGGCGGGGCGATGCCCGGCGGCCAGTGGGCCACCGCGCGGTGGCAGTCCTCGAGACACGCGCGCAGCAGCAGCGGATTGCCGCCGGTCAGCCGGTACAGCTCCGCGGCGTTGACCGCTCCGGCGGGCAGATCGGTATACGCGGCCAGGATCTGGGCCACGCCGTCCTGGTCCAGGGGCAGCAGCCGCAGCCGGTGCACCTCGGGCTGACGCAGCAGCTCGACGGCGAACTGCGGGTCCCGCGGTCCGCCGTGCAGCGGCTGGGTGAGCACCATCAGGACACGTCCGCGCCGGGTCAGCCGGGCGAGCTGGAGCAGACACCGCAGCGACTCGGCGTCGACGTGCTGGAGGTCGTCGACGGCGATGACCACCGGTGCCTGCTCGGCCATGTCCTTCACGGCCGCGGCGAGTTGCCGGGCGAACCGGCCGGTTCCCTGGTCGGTGGCCCCGTCGGGCGGTACCGGTGGCGCGGTCGACGGCGGCACGCCGTCCATCAGTTGGGAGACGGCGCCCAGGGGGGTGCCGGCCTCGGCGGGCGACCCCGCCGCGCACAGCAGGGTGACCCCGGACCTGGTCGCCTCGTCGATGACCCATTCCAGGGTCTGGCTCTTGCCGCAGGCGATCGCGCCCTCGACCAGAACCGTTCTCCCGCTGCCGGACATGACATCCCGCAAGGAATTGCTCAAAAACTCTAACTGCGCTTCACGCTGAATAAATTCCACGACAGTGAACAGCCCCCGTTCAAACCGTTCAATTCGCATTACCCAAAAGACACCGGGAACGCAACAAAGCGCCTGCGGGTGTGAACCCCGTGGCACAGATGATCCTCATCTATCCCAAACAGCCAACTCCCACCGTATCCGAAAGCCGATTCGACTCTATCGCGGCTTTCCGAAGATCGGGCAACCCCGGCGCGTTAAGGAAGCGGAAGAAGTCGGCCATCTCCGACTCGGCCGCATCCGGGCCGGCCACGGCCGGCCCGGTCACCGCCAACCCGGTCACCGCCGGATCGGTCACACCGGCACGCCGAGCCGGTCGCGTAACCCGGCGATCACCGCCGGCCCCTCGGCCACCAGGTAGAAGTGGCCGCCGGGGAAGACCTCGATGTCGAACGGGCCCGTGGTGTGCCCCGCCCACGCCTCCGCTTCCGCGATCTCCACCTGCGGGTCGCGGTCGCCGACGAACGCGGTGACCGGGCATTCCAGCGGCGGTGCCGGGCGCGGCGCGTAGGTCTCGATGGCCCGGTAGTCACCGCGGACCGCGGGCATGATCATGCGCACGATCTCGTCGTCGGCGAGCAGATCGGCGTGGGTACCGGCGAGTCGGCGCAGTTCGGCGACGATGCCGGCGTCGTCCCGCCGGTGGACCGGATCGGGCAGCGGACGGTGGGCGGAGGGCGCGCGGCGCCCGGAGACGAAGAGCCGGGTCGGCTCCACCCCATGGTTCCGTTTCAGCCGCAGGGCCACTTCGTAGGCGACGACCGCGCCCATACTGTGGCCGAAGAACGCGGTCCTCCGGTCGACCATGGGGGCCAGCGCCTCGGCGGCCAGGTCGGCCAGGTCGTGCAGGTCCTGGACCGGTTGCTCGGTCCTGCGTTCCTGCCGTCCCGGATACTGCACCCCGATGACTTCGACATCCGGTTGCAGCGCGCTGGAAACGGGGAGGTAAAAACTTGCCGAGCCTCCGGCGTGCGGAAAACAGACGAGTCTGCGGGGTTCACTTCCGGGCGGAGCTGGGTGATAGCGGCTGAACCATGCCTCGCGGTTCACACACATCTCCAATTCGTACAAATCCGCCCAACGTGCCCAAGGAGTGCCATGCATGCGGTTTCGAAACTAGTTCGGCTCCGCACTCGCCAGTAACCCCTAATCCGGCGAGCGCCACCCCTATGAACGGAAAATGGCGAGGCAGGGGTGGCCGAAACCGGCAATCCGCGAGGACCGCTCGACCGGCTGCCCGCCCGGCGGCGGTGGCGCGTCGGGCCCCGGCCGAATTTGCCGCGCGGGCGGAGGGCGGGACGGGGTAGGCGAGGGCCAGGCCGTGTCGGCAGGACACGCATGAGGTCTCGCGGAGGATCGATGGAAGCGAACACCGTTGACGGCGGCGCGAGTTGCCAGGTTCTGGTGGTCGGTGCGGGGCCCACCGGGCTGTTGGTCGCCGAGGAGCTGGTCCGGCGCGGTGTGGGGGTCCGGCTGATCGAGCGGTCCACCGAGGAGAACACGCAGAGCAGGGCGTTGGTGGTGGGAGCCCGCACCCTGGAGGTGCTCGACGACCTCGGGATCGCCGAGGAGGCGGTCGACCGCGGCCGGATCCTGCGCCGTATCGACGTCCATCCCGGCCCGGACGACGTCATCCCGCTCGAACTGGACGGCATCCGCTCGCCGTTCCCCTTCGCGCTCTCCCTCCCGCAGCCGGAGGTGGCGGATTTACTGGAGACGGCCGCGCGGCGGCAGGGCGCGGTCGCCGAGCGCGGCACCGAACTGACCACGTGCCGTCAGGACGCGGACGGCGTCACCGCGACCCTGCGGATGCCCGACGGCGCGGAGCGCACGGTTCGCGCCGACTGGCTGATCGCCTGCGACGGGGCGCACAGCACCGTACGGCGGACGGCCGGGATCGCCGGCGACCACCGGGATCTGCACCGCGCCTTCCTGCTCGCCGATGTCGCGGCCGACTGGGATCTTCCCCAGGACCGGCTGCATCCCTGGCTGGGCGGCCACGGCATCCTCGTCCTGCTTCCGCTCCCCAAGCCCGGCCACTGGCGTGTCATCGCCGATGTCCCGTCCGGCTCCGACGCGCCGGAACCGGACGAGGACATGCTCAACCGGCTGCTCGCCGAGCGCACCCCGCTCTGCGGCGCCGACGGGGGCAGCGCGATCTCCCGTGTGGACTGGCTGAGCGGTTTCGAGGTGCGCGAGTCACTTGCCGAGCACTACCGGCAGGGGCGGATCCTGCTGGCGGGGGACGCGGCGCACACCCACAGCCCGGTCGGCGGACAGGGCATGAACGTCGGCCTCCAGGACGCGCACAATCTGGCCTGGAAGCTCGCGCTGGTCGTGCAGGGGCGGGCGGGCGCGGGGCTGCTGGACTCCTATGAGCAGGAGCGCCGTCCGGTGGCGGACCGGGTGCTGCACGCCACGACCCGCGCCACGAAGGTGGCCACGACGCACGCCCCGGTCGCCCGTACGCTGCGAGCGCAGGCACTGCGGCTGATCAGCAGGACCCCTCCCGTACGGCATCGGCTGGCCCTCGGCGTCACCGAGCTCTTCGTCGACTACGAGCACAGCCCGCAGGTCGACCGCGCCCGCAGGTCCGGCGCGGGCGGCCCCGGCCCCGGCGACCTCTCCCCCGACGCGTTCGTCCACGACGGCACGGGCTTCACCACGCTGCGGCACCGGCTGCGCGGCAGCGAACACGCCCTGCTGGTGTTCCTCGGGTACGAGGACGACGAGCGGCGGATCGCGGAGGTGACGCGGGCGGGCCGCGAGGCGCTCGGGGACTTCGGCACCGTCGTCGCGGTGAGCCGGACCCGCGGGAAGGGCGACCCCGACCGGTCGCTGCTCGGCGACCGGCACGGCGCCTGCCACCAGGCGTTCGCGGCCACCGGCCCCGGCCTGTGCCTGCTCCGGCCCGACCGCTTCATCTCCCACCGCTCCCAGGGCTGGGACATGTCCGGAGTACGGGACCGGCTGGCCGCGCTCGCGCGCTGACCGGGAGCGACGGCGCATCCGCCGTCCGGGGCCGCGCGGCCCCGGACGGCGGGCGGGCGAGGTCCCGCGCACGCCGAGGAGACGCCCGTGTGACGATCCCCACTCGAACACCCGTTTCCCCGGTCCTCCTCCGGGCACGCGCATACGTGACCCAAGAGGTGACTTCGTTGGACATATTCGATGACGAGACCGGCTCGCCGCCCACCGGCGCACTGCCGATCGCGGACTACAAACATCTGCCCAAGCTCACGATCGAGGGGATCGTCCCCTCCCTCCAGCGCGAAGAACTGGAAACGGTGCTGCGCTACGAGAACAGCCACCGCAACCGCACGCCGCTGATCCGCCTGCTGATGTCCCAGCTCCGCGTCCTGCGGCACCGCGCGCGGTAGGACATCGTCCACCCCGCGGTGGCGTCACGACGGTGCCGCGTAGCAGCGGACGGCGAAGAGCGCGGCGGGGGCGGCGCCGTGCGTGGACACCACCTCGACGGACAGCTCGTCCGTTTCGAGGGGGGTGTCGAAGGTGAGGACGTTGTGGGTCTGGTGGTTGTCGGCGCGTTCTGCGACCACGCGGTCCCCGGCGCGGACGACGTAATCGCGTACGCAGAACGGCACCGCGCGCTCCTGGTGGTCCCACAGGACGGACTCCATGGCGTGGTCGGCGTCGGTGTCGAAGGTCAGGTGGAGTCGGCCGATGCGTCGGGTCTCCGGCCAGCGCAGGCGGACGGTGGGACGGCGGTCCTCGTACGCGGCGGCCCACGCGTTGGGCCGCGCCGTGGGCCGGTCGTGGCCGTTGCGGACGCCCTCCACGCTCCACGCCCTGAGCGGAGGGTCGATCGTCAGGGCGAAATTGTGTCCGCCGGGGCGCCGTTCGGGGGTCCAGAACTCCACGCGCGGCTTGCCGACGGCGTCGTCCGCCTCCTGGGTGCCCGTGTGCCGGACCGAGAGCAGGCCGGTGACGCGCCGGGTGGTGGTCCGCACCGACACGTCGTCGTTGCGGATCAGCGTCAGGAAGACGTACCGCGGCCGGTCGACCGCCGCTTCGACGTCGACCTCGATCCGCTGCCCGGCGCCGGCGTCGAGACTGAACTCCCGCGCGGCCAGCACCACATCGGGGGTGTAGTCCTCCGGCCGGTTGCCGGTACGGAGCTCCACCCGCAAGGTGGTGGGGGCGGCCACGTCGACGGTCAGCGTCATCCTCGGCAGCTTTCCCGCGTCCAGCGGCAGCAGTTGGGCGCGCGAGTGGTCGAGCGGCACCGCGGGACCGTCGCCGGGGAGCGACCCCACGGTCAGCTCGCTCGACGCGGTGAGCGCGGCCTGCCCGGCGAGGTCGTCCGGATCGTCGAGCCGCAGGTCCGGGATGTGCTGCCCGGCACGCAGGAGTTCACGCTGAAGGGCGGGCATCCGGTCGGGTTTCGTCAGCTCCGCCGGGAGTACGCCGTCACGCGCGCACACGGCGGCGGCCATCCCGGCGGCCTGTCCGATCTGGGCGCAGGTGGCCATCACCCTGGTCGAGGCGAACGCGACGTGCGAGACGCTGATGATCCGGCCCGCCAGCAGCAGATTGCTCACGTCACGGCTGACCAGGCAGCGGTAGGGCACCTGGTAGACCCCGCGCGCGTGCAGGTGGTTGCTCCCGGCGTGCTCGCTGAACACGCCGTCGGCCGGGTGCAGGTCGAGGGACCATCCGCCGGAGGCGACGGCGTCGGCGTGGGGGCGCTGGTCGACGATGTCCTGCTGGCGGAGCATGTACAGGCCCTCGAACCGGCGGCTCTCCCGCTTGCCGGGAATCAGCCCGGCCCACTCCAGCGTCAGGGTCTTCGCCTCGGGGAAGTCACCGGAGTTCTTCAGGTGGTTCCAGACGCCGTAGACCACCTTCCAGAGCTCCCACTTGATCTCCTCCGTGTCGTGCACGGTGTCGAGACGGCCGCCGTACTCGATCCACCACAGTCGGCAGCCCTGGACCGTGGTGTCGAAGCTGCGCCAGCGGGGGATCTCGGTGATGTCGTCGAGCGCGTAGCCGGGCGGCACGAAGGTCACCGGCCGTCCGACGTCCTTGCTGTAGAAGTAGATCGACTGGCCGAGCAGGCCGCCGTACGACTCCTCGGGCGCGAAGAGTTCGCCGAACTCCTCGGTGGACTCCGCGCCCATCCGGTAGGCGGCGCCGGCCAGGTAGCCGAGGACGCCGTCACCCGACGCGTCACAGAACACCGGGGCCGTCAGCTCGTAGCGCGTGGAGTTCTGGGCGCAGAAGGCGCTCACCGAGGCGATCCGGTCGCCGTCCTTGGACACCGCCGTCGCCGCCGTGTTCAGCAGGAGGGTGATGCCCGGCTCGGCGACCGCCTTCTCCAGGAGCACGGTGTCGAACAGCACGGCGTTGCCCTCGGGGTTGCGGAACATGTTCTCCACGAGGATCTCGTCGAGCACGCCGCCCTCGCGCGACCAGCGGTTGTTGTTGAACATGTGCGCGGTGGCGCCCAGCACCCAGAGCCGTATCTCGCTGGAGGCGTTGCCGCCCAGCACGGGCCGGTCCTGGACCAGGACGACCCGCGCCCCGGCCCGCGCGGCGGTCACGGCCGCACACGTACCGGCCATTCCGCCGCCGACGATCACCAGGTCGGCGCTGAGCCGCTCGGTGCGGAAGTCCCGGCTGTCGCGGGCGGGTTCGGTGGTGAGGAGAGTGCGCGGTGCGGTCATGCCGTTTCAGCGCTCCTTAGGAATCTGCTGGTTGAGGTGGCGTCAGTTCGGGCCGTGCGATGGCCACTTCGCCGCGCCGGGGCGGCCCGCCGCTCATCGCGTGCGACGGGCCGCCCCGGCAGGTGCGGGGGCAGAGCGCTAACCGGCGTCGGCGCCGATGTTGGGGGCGCCGGGGATCGCGTTCTGGTAGTAGTCCACGCCCCCGTTGCCGGAGACGGCGACTCCCGAACCCGCGGCCGGGGAACCGGAGGCGAGCGTGTACGCCTGCGGGCACGGCTGCGGTCCCGCGCCGGAGGACGGCGTCCAGGCGCAGGTGCCGCCGGTGCCGGGCGAGGTGAACAGCGGGTCGCCGAAGACCGGTCCGGTCTCCACTCCCGCGGCCTGCCACGCGGCGAAGGTGCTGTAGGTGGTGCCGCCCCAGCGCCAGGCCGGGGAGCTGGCCGCGTAGTACAGGTTGTGCGACAGGGTCATGCCGGTCTGGCCGTAGGCGTTGTAGTAGAACTGGCCGGGGTGACCGTACTGGTCCCTGTTGCCCATGTCGCAGATGTTGTCCGCGATCAGTGAGCCGCCGGCCCAGGTGCCCGCACTGTAGCCGAAGTTGAAGCAGGCGCTGGCCGTGGACTTGGTGCTCTGGGCGACGTTGGTGAAGAAGGTGTTCCCGTAGACCGACAGCGCGTTCTTCGGCGCGTTGGGCACGACGGTCATCAGGCCGCCCTGGATCTTGGCCCAGTCGTCGTTCTCGGAGATGTTGTAGCGGTAGGTGTTGGGACCCCACACCTTGGAGTCGACGGTCGAGGTGTAGGCGAGCAGGCCGCTGCCGGCGTTGTGGTGGGTGTAGTTGTACTCGACCACCGAGTTCGTCGTGCCGCCGTCGAGGTCGATGCCGTCCCAGTCGCACCCGGCCGTGAACGCCGGGTACGGCTGCACGTTGTAGACCTCGTTGTACCTGATGGTGACGTTGTTCGAGGTGTACGTCTCGATGCCGCTCGCGCCGCCGCAGGAGGTCACGTTCGCGCCCACGTCGTGGATCACGTTGTGCTGGATCACCGCGCCGTCCCAGCCGTTGCCGGTGATGCCCGCACCCGTATCCTTCGCGGGCATACCGAGGTTGTAGACCGTGTTGCCCTCGACCGTGACGTCGGTGATGTTCTCCCCGGAGCCCCAGCCGTAGATGCCGGGGCCGTCCGGTGAGGTCACGCTGGCGCCGTGCAGCTTGTTGTGACGGATCTGGACGTCGTTCAGAGGCCCGCTGTGCCCGTTGACCGCGTAGCCGAGGATCATGATCTCCCCGCCGAACGAGCTGCTGCTTCCGGCGGGTGTGGAGAATCCGGAGATGTCGGAGCCGGACACCGCCAGCCCCTGGGTGGCGGCCGTGCCGTTCTGGTTCTCCAGCAGGACGCCGGCCGCGGTCGTGGAGCCGTTGACCACTTTCAGTCCGGTCAACTGGAAGCCGCTGACGTTGTCGGCCGTCACGGCCGCCGAGTAGTCGCCGGTGCAGTTCGAGGTGAGGGTGGCCTGTCCGGTGCCGTAGGAGTTCACCACGAACGGCGTGGACGCGGACGACGACGGCACGTTGACGGAGTTGAAGACCAGGCAGCCGGTGAAGGCCTGCCCGCCTTCGAAGGAGACGGAGCTTCCCTGGGGGAAGGTGGAGCCGTTGACCTTCGCGACGGTCTTCCACGCCTGGGCGGGTGACAGTCCGGTGTTGCTGTCGCTGCCGCTCGGCGAGACGTAGTACGTCGCCGTCGCGGCGTGTGCCACGACCGTTGTGGCGGGCAGACAGCCGAGGACGACAGGTACGATCGCGAGTGTGAGCGCCTTTGCTCTCATGGTTCTCCCTCACTGCGTGCGTATGTCGACGCACAGGCACGCAGCCGATGAATCGTGGTGGGGGCATGCCTCGGCCAACCGCGTCCGGCGTGTACCGGCGCGGTGCCGGGCAGTCCGTGTGCGCTTCCGGGCCGCGACGTTCACGGCGTCGCGGACCCCGGATCCGGCTCCACGGGACCTCGTGCGCGCTCCTTTCCGTGGGTCGAGGTGATGTGCCCGCGCGGGCGGTACGCCTCTGCGCGGAGGCTCTGGTCAGGTATCCGGATGGTCAGGCGGGCCGGAAGGCCAGGTATCGGGATGGTCGGGTATCGCTTTGGTCAGGTGATGCGGAAGGTCCGGCGCGCTTGGGTGCGCGAGCTGTTGCCGGTGTGGACGTGGATCTCGCCCGGCTCCACGGTGAAGACCCCGGCCGGGTCGTTCGTCCAGAAGCCGACGTCGTCGGCGCCGAGGGTGAAGCGGACCGTCCGCTCCTCCCCTGCGGCCAGCCGGACCCGGTCGAAGCCCCGCAGGCGGCGGACCGGCTGGGCGATGGCGGCCACGGGGTCCTGGACGTAGAGCTGGACGACCTCCTCCCCTTCGCGCTCGCCGGTGTTGCGGACGCGGACGGTGACCTCGACCGTCTCGCCCGCCAGGAGTTCGCGCACCGTGATCCGCTCGCGGCTGAGCGTCGGCTCGTCGAGGGCGAAGTCGGTGTAGCTCAGGCCGTGGCCGAAGGGGAATCGCGGGCCGTCCTGGACGTCGAGGTACTTCGAGACGTACTTCTCCTCCGGCACGGCCGGGTCGTACGGGCGGCCGGTGCGCTCGTGGTTGTAGTACAGCGGGACCTGGCCCACCGTCCGCGGAAAGGTCACGGGGAGCTTGCCGCCCGGGACGACGGCCCCGGTGAGCACGTCGGCGACGGCCGGGCCCGCCTCGATGCCGGGGTGCCAGGCCATGACGACCGCCTGCACCTGGTCCGCCCAGTCCCCGATCGTCAACGGCCGCCCGCCCACGAGCACCACCACGCACGGCGTGCCCGTCGCGGCGACCGCCCTGATCAACTCCTCCTGGCAGCCGGGAAGTCCCAGGTCGCTGCGGACCGCCGCCTCCCCGCTGATCTCGGAGGGCTCACCCACCACCAGGACGACGGCGTCGGCGGCCGCGGCCGTCGCGACGGCCTCCGGAAGGCCGGAGACGTCGGAGCCGTCCGCGGGAACGCCCGGGGCGTGGGTGACAACCGCGTCCGGCAGGGCTTCGCGCAGGCTCCGCAGGACCGGGACGGCCTCGGGCGCTCCGGGCAGCGCCCACGTCCCCAGCAGATCGCCGCTGTCCGCGAACGGGCCGAGGACGGCGAGCCTCCCGATGGCGGTCCCGTCCAGCGGCAGCGCTCCGCCGTCGTTCTTCAGCAGCACCACGCAGCGGCCCGCCACCTCGCGGGCGGCGGCCCGTGCGGCGGCGCTCGGGGCGGTGATCTCTGCGGACTCCTCGACGTACGGCCGCTCGAACAGACCGAGCCGCAGCTTCAGCCGCAGGACGCGGGCCACGGCGTCGTCCAGCCGCTGCTGGCTCAACTCGCCGCGCTCCAGCAGGGCCGGGCCGTGGTCGACGAAGGTGGTGGACACCATCTCCAGGTCCACACCCGCCGACAGCGCCAGCCGCCCGGCGTCGGCCTCGTCGGCCGCGCTGCCGTGCGCGATCAGCTCCTGGACCCCCGTCCAGTCGCTGACCACGACCCCGTCGAACCCCCAGCCGTCCTTCAGAACGCCGGTCAGCGTACGGGGGTCGGCGTGCGCGGGAACGCCGCTGACGGTGTTGAAGGCGGCCATGACGGTGGCCGCTCCCGCCGCGACGGCGGCCTCGAACGGCGGCAGGTAGAGGTTGCGCAGCCGCTGCTCGGAGACGTCCACCGTGTTGTAGTCGCGCCCGCCCTCGGCGCCGCCGTACGCCACGAAGTGCTTGGCGCAGGCGGCCACCCGGTCCGGCGCGGACAGGTCGTCCCCCTGGTACCCGTGCACCTTGGCCACCGCGTAGCGCGCGGCCAGATACGGGTCCTCGCCGGGGCTCTCGGCGATCCTGCCCCACCGGGGCTCGTGGGTGACGTCCACCATCGGCGAGAACGTCCAGTGGACGCCGTTGGACCGGGCCTCGGCCGCCGAGACCTCGCCGTCGGTCCGCGTCACGGCCGGGTCGAAGGCCGCCGCCTGGGCCAGCGGAATGGGGAACGTGGTGTGGAATCCGTGGATCACGTCCAGGCCGAAGACCAGCGGAATGCCGAGCCGGGACTCCTCCACCGCGATGCGCTGAACGGCGTTGCTGTTCGCGGCGCCGACCACGTTGAGCACCGAGCCGAGCAGGCCCTTGCGCGCCGCGGCCTCGACCGCGCCGGTACCGCCCCCGCCGGGACCGGTGTTCCAGGCCCAGGCGAGCTGCTGCAACTGTCCGAACTTCTCCTCGACGGTCATCCGGCCGAGCAGGTCGGCGATACGGGTCTCGTGGTCGTCGGCGCGCGCCGGGTTCGGCATCGTGGGCTCTCCCTGGTTCATCGGTCCTCCGTCCGGGTCCTGACCGCCTCGGGCCAGGCCAGCGAAATGCCGAGGGTACGGCTCAGCAGCCTTTGGTAGTCGGCCAGTTGCGCCTGGTCGGACCGGACCTTGCGCGGCGGCAGCGCCCGGTCCAGGCAGAATCCGGCCAGAGCGCCGACGGCCTCGCCGATGGCCCACTCCACGGGGTGCAGGCGGTAGCAGCCGTTGGTGATGTGGGTGGTGCCGATGTTCTTGTTGGCGGGCAGCAGATTGTCGACCCGGACCGGGATCAGCGCGCCCAGCGGGATCTGGAACGGGTAGGAGTCGATGTCGATGTAGGTCCGGCCGGTGGTGGAGGGGTGCAGGTCGATGCGGTAGCTGCCGAGGCCGACGCTGTCGTGGAAGACCTCGCTGCCCGCGCCCTCGGGCCGCGCCTGGACTCCGACGTGCTGTTCGAGGACGGTGAACTCCGCCTTGATACGGCGGGATTCGCGGATGTACGGCGTCTTGGCCAGGCCGTCCGCGGTGCCGGTGACATCGGGGCGCGGGCGCAGGCCGGGGTAGCCGGTGCCGCCGTCGGGGCGCGGGGCCTCGGTCTGGAGCCAGTGCAGGAAGGACAGCGACAGGTCGCGGCTGGCGGCGAGGGCCGCCTGCCGGGCCTCGGCGCTCACACCGAGCAGCGGCGCCTCCCAGTAGTCGATCTGGGGCCAGTTGACGACGGTGAGGTCCGAGGCGAAGGCTCCGGGCGCGAACTGCTCGCGGGCCAGGACGCGCCGGAACTGCCACAGGTCGAAGTGCTCCCCCGCGCTCTGGTCGGCGCCCATCAGCGTCCAGGTGCGCTCTTCGAGGGTGATCGGAACGACGTCGGTGAGGGAGAGCTGCGGTCCCGGCCAGAAGGGCGCGGTGGTGGTGAGCCAGTGGTCGTAGGTGTCCGGCCGGTCGATGACGTGGTCCTCGCCCGGCCGGTGTTCCAGGGCGAAGCACCAGGACACGGCCTGCTGGTCGAGGGGGTCGGCGGTGTCGGGCGCGTGGGGCTCGCCGGTCTCGTCGCGGCCCTCGGCGCCGATGACGTGTTCCACACCGGCCAGTTCCAGCAGGTCGCCGAGTTCGGTGGCGTCCGCGACGTAGGAGGCGTGGACGGTGATCCGGCGGTCGTCGTGCCGTCCGGCCAGCGTGACCGCCTCGACACGGTCGCCCTCGGTGTGCGCGGCGACGGGCTCGTACCCGGTCAGCACGGTGATCGCGCCGGAGGCCCGCCAGGGGGCCAGCATCTCCTCGATGACGGCCGCGCCCACCCGCGGTTCGTGACACATCCGGCTGACGATGCCGAGACCCGGATCGAGTCGGGGGTCCCGCGCCGCCCCGGGCGTGAGCGGGTAGTTGCGGCGGTAGTAGTCGCGCACGCGTCTGCGCAGGTCGGCGTAGCCGGGTGGGCAGGCGGGGCCTTCGATCCAGGGGTGCTCGTCGGGTGGCACGGCCTGGGCGGTGAGCTGCCCGCCGAGCCAGTCGGTGGGCTCGGTGAGCACCACCGTACGGCCGAGCCGCGCCGCCGTGAGCGCGGCCGCGACGCCGCCCAGCCCACCGCCGACCACGAGGATCTCTGTTCGTATCTCTGCCATGTGCCCAAGAACTCCTTGTCACCGGTCTCTGCCGGTCGGAACGGTCGGTTCCGGCTCGGTGGTCGTGCCGGGTGTCTTCAGGGCAGCCGTGATCGACGGACGCCGCCCGCTGTCGTGAGATGCGTGCTGTGCGGCCGCTCCTGTCAGCTCACCGCCGCGATGGTGGCGCCGGGGACCAGCGGGCACGGCACGAGGACGCTCTCGGCCCGCTTGCCGGGGTCGTCGAGCATCGCGTGCAGCTGGTCCACGGCGATCCGGCCGATCTCCTTGCGGGGGATCTCCAGCGAGGCCCACTGACCGGCGAGGTCCGCGGAAGCCCCTTCCAGTACGGCGACCGAGACGTCCTCGGGGATCTTGCGGCCCCGGCTCGCGAGGCCGTCACGCAGCGATTCCGCGAGCCGTACGCTCTCCACCACGACGGCGGTCGCGCCGCCGTCCGCCACCTCGTCCAGCCACGCCTGGTCGAGGTCGGCCGCGCCGAGGTGGCCAGGGGAGGTGTCCGTCAGCCCGAGCCGCGCGATGGCCTCGGCGTAGCCGGTGCGGCGGTCGGCGTACGGTTCCAGCTCCAGCCAGTCGCGCACGTAGCCGAACCGCCGGTGGCCGTGGTCCGCGAGGCGCTCGACGATCTGTCCGCTGGCCGACCGGTAGTCGGGGATGATCTGCGGGATCTCCGCGCCGGGCACCTCGCGGCGGCCGATGTGCACGAAGGTGTACCCCTCGTACCAGAGCCGGGCCAGCTCGCCGCGGTCGGTCGCCACACCGAGCAGGATGCTGCCGTCGGCCAGATTCAGCCGGTTCGTGCCGCCCCGGTAGATCTTGCGCTCGCCGTCGCCGCCGGCCCCGGTGGAGGTGAACAGCACCAGGTCGAAGCCGGTCTCCTCCGCGCGTTCCTCGATGCCGAGCAGGAACTCGAAGTAGAAGTCCTCGCGCGCGTGCGGGAAGACCCGCTCGAAGGTGTGCACGCCCAGCAGGTTGTTGCGCTGATTGCGCATCGCCCGGGCGGCGGGGTTGGCGACGTAGCCCAACTCCTTCACGGCGTCGAAGACCCGCCGCCGGGTCTCCTCCGAGATCCGCGCGGTCGCCGCGTCACCGCTGATCACCCGGGACACCGCCGACTGGGACACTCCGGCGAGCCGTGCCACGTCCGCCTGGTTGGGCGCCCTGCCGCGTCGTTGTCCTGTCATCACGCCCCCTGGAGTGCTTCCCGCCGGGCGGTGGTCGCCGCGGCGTGTGTCGTGCCGGCCATCACCCCGGCCCGGCCCTTGGCGTGCAGCCAGCACTTCGCCCAGTGGCCGTCGCCGAGGTCGGTGACCGGTGGGGCCTGCTCGGCGCACTCCTTCATCGCGAACGGGCAGCGGGGGTGGAAGCGGCAGCCCGCGGGCGGGTCGATCAGGCTGGGCGGCTCGCCCAGTTCGTCGGCGCCCGCGAAGAACGCCTCGCGGTCGCCGACACCGCGCTCGGGGTCGGGCGAGGACTCGATGAGCAGCTTGGTGTACGGGTGCTGGGGGGACGCGATGACGTCCTCCTTCGGTCCCGACTCCACCATCTGCCCTGCGTACATCACGGCGATCTCGTCGCACAGGTAGCGGGCGCTGGCGATGTCGTGCGTGATGTACAGCAGCGCCAGGCCGTCCTCGGCGCGCAGTCGCTGGAGCAGATTGAGCATCTCCAGCCGGATGGAGACGTCGAGCATGGAGATCGGCTCGTCCCCGAGCAGCACTTTGGGTTCCACGGCGAGCGCGCGGGCGATGACGACGCGCTGGCGCTGGCCCCCGGACAGCTCGTGCGGGAACTTCGCGGCGAATTCGGCGGCCGGGGTGAGGCTGACCTTCTCCAGCAGCAGCGTCATCCGCTGCTCGCGTTCGGCCGCGGACAGGTGCGGGTGGTGCAGCCGCAGCGCCCGGTCGAGGTTGTAGCGGACCCGGTGCATCGGGTTCAGGGAGCCGAAGGGGTCCTGGAAGATCATCTGGACCTCGGAGTGGTAGGCGCGCCGCCCTCGCCTGCTGCGGCTCACCGGCTCGCCGCGCAGCAGGATCTCGCCCCGCGTCGGTTCGTGGAAGCGGGCCAGCATCCGTGCGAGCGTGGTCTTCCCGCTGCCGCTCTCCCCCACCAGCGCCAGGATCTGACCGGGCTTCAGCCGGACCGTGGCGTCCTCGACCGCGCGGACGACGGAGGTACGGCCGAGCGCGCCGCGGGCGGTGAAGTGCTTGGAGACGTCGAGGGCCTCCAGTACATACGACGGCGCTTCGTGCGCCGCGTCGGGCGTGCGGGCCTCTTCGTCCGGACCGGACACGGCCTCGGTCATGTGCTTGCTCATCGGGTCTCGCCTCCGTTGTCGCCGTCGGTCTCGTTGAGCAGGCACGCCGCTTCGTGTCCCGGCCCGGGGCCCACCGGCAGCAGCAGCGGCAGCCGCTCGTCGCACCCGTCCGTCCGCCGCGCGCAGCGCGGGTGGAACGGGCAGCCCGACGGCAGACGGCGCAGGTCGGAGGGTGTGCCGGGGATGCCGTGCAGATCGCGCAGCGGGGCGTGCAGCGGCGGGAAGGAGTCGCGCAGCCCCTGGGTGTAGGGGTGCTTGGGCGCCCCGTAGATGGCCGCGGCCTCGCCCACCTCGACGATGCGGCCCGCGTACATCACGGCGATACGGTCGGCCAGCTCCAGCAGCAGCGACAGGTCGTGGGTGACGAAGACGACGGCAAAGCCCAATTCCGCGCGCAGGCGCAGCACTTGGGCGAGGATCTGCCGCTGCATGACCACGTCGACGGCGGTCGTGGGCTCGTCCATCACCACCAACTCCGGCCCGCAGGCCAGGGCCAGGGCGATGGCGGCCCGCTGACGCATTCCGCCGGACAACTGGTGCGGGTAATCGCGGATCCGGTCCCCGGAGATGCCGACCAGGCCGAGCAGTTCGGCCGCCCGCGCCCAGGCGGCCCGCTTGTTCAGCGCGCGGTCGTGGGCGCGCAGGACGTCGGCGAACTGGGCGCCGATGCGCATCACCGGGTTCAGCGCGTCCATCGCGGACTGGAGCACGATGGACAGGGCCGTCCACCGGTAGCGGCGCATCCGCTTGCCGTCGAGCGCGGCGAGGTCGACCGGCGGCGCGCCGTCCCTGCCGTGGAAGAGGATCTCGCCCGCGGTGGTGACGGCCGGCGGGCGCTGGAGCCGGGTCAGGGCGGTGATCAGCGTGGATTTCCCCGAGCCGGACTCTCCGGCGACGCCGAGGATCTCCCCTCGGCGCAGGGTGAAGGAGATGTCGGAGCAGGCGCGCACCGGATCGGCTCCGGTGGCGTATTCGACGGTCAGGCCGCGGACTTCGAGGACGGTCTGTCCCGCGGGGATCAGCGGCCGGTGCTTCGGCTCTGTGTGGACGGTCATCAGGCCGCGCCTCCCGTCCGCGCCAGTTGCCTGGTGCGCCGGGCGGACACCGGGCGGGCGACGCGCAGTTTGGGGTTGGCCAGTTCGTCGATGCCGAAGTTGACCAGCGCCGCCGCGGTGCCGATCAGAGCGATGCACAGGCCGGGCGGCACGAACCACCACCACAGGCCGCGCAGGACCGCGCTCTGCTGCTGCGCTCCTTGGATCATCGTCCCCCAACTGATCGACGAGGAGTCGGAGATGCCGAGGAAGGCCAGTCCCGCCTCGGCCATGACGGCGCCGATCATCGCGTGCAGGAACATCGACGCGATGAGGCCGGTCAGGTGCGGCAGCACTTCGGCGAAGACCAGTCGGCGACCGCGCTCGCCGAGCATCCGCATGGCGCGTACGAAGTCGCGGTTGGCGATGCTCATGGCCTGGGCGCGCAGGGTGCGCGCGCCGCCCGACCAGCCGAAGAAGCCGATGATCAGGGCGATCGTGGTGAGCCCTGTGCCCTGGAGGTAACCGGCCACGATCATGATGAGCGGCAGCGTCGGCATGACGAGGAAGAGATTCGTCAGGAAGTTCAGGGCGCCGTCGATCTTGCCGCCGTAGAACCCGGCCGGTACGCCGACCAGGATGGCGATCGCCGTGCCGACCACCGCGCCGAGCACGCCGACGTACATCGAGCCGCGGGCACCGGCCACGACCTGGGTGAGCATGTCCTGCCCGTACTGGTTGGTGCCCAGCGGATGTCCGCCGCCGGGCGACCGGGAGATGGCGGTGGTGTCGTTGGCGCGCGGGTCCAGGCCGAGCAGGCTGTGCGTCAGCCAGGGGCCGAACACGGCGAGCAGGAGGAAGAGGACGAGGATGCCCAGGCCGATGCGGACTTTCCAGCCGCGGAGGAAGAGGGTACGCACGGCCGGTCACCCCCCTTCTCTGATGCGCGGGTCGAGCAGCACGTACACGGAGTCCGCCAGGAGGTTGGCCAGCAGCACGGTGAGGGTGATGAGGAAGAACACGCCCTGCATCACCGGGTAGTCGCGCTGTTGGAGAGAGGTGTAGAGCAGATAGCCGATGCCCGGGTAGTTGAAGACGACCTCGGTGAGCAGGGCGCCGCCGACGACGTGGCCGAGTGCGAGGGTGAAGCCGGTGAAGTTCGGCAGGACCGCGTTGCGGGCGGCGTAGCGGAGCATCACCCGGCGGCCGGACAGGCCCTTGGCCTGGGCGAGCAGGACGTAGTCCTCACGGACCGTGGTGACCGTCATGTTGCGCATGCCCAGCAGCCAGCCGCCGAAGGCCGAGAAGACGATGGTCGCCGCCGGGAGCACTCCGTAGTGCAGCACGCTCAGGACGAACGACGGCGAGAAGCCGATCGTCAGGTCGGCGTCGTATCCGCCGGCCAGCGGGAACCAGTCCAGTTGGAAGGCGAAGAGCCACAGGCCGATCAGCGCCATCCAGAAGTAAGGGACCGCCGAGACGAAGGTGGTCAGCGGGCTGACGATCGTGTCGAACCGGCTGCCCGCCTTCCAGCCCGCCATCGCGCCGATGCCGGTGCCCAGGACGAACGCGATCACGGTGGTGACGCCGACCAGCAGCATCGTCCAGGGCAGGCCCTGCCGGAGCAGGCTGGTGACCGGGGTGGGGTAGTTGCTGATCGAGACGCCCAGATCGAGGTGCGCCAACTGGCTGAGGTAGTCCAGGTATTGGCGGCCGATACCGGCGTTCGGATTGCCGAACACCTTCTGGATGGACTCCATGGCGCTCGGCGACATCTGCTGACCGCTGACGGTCTGGAGCTTCTCGACGATCGCGGCCGACGGATCGCCGGGCATCATCCGGGGCAGGAAGAAGTTCAGGGTGATCGCCGACCAGGTGGCGGCCAGGTAGAAGCCCAGTCGGCGCAGCAGGAATCCCCAGCGGCGCGGAATCCGGAACCGGCCGGCCGCCGGTACGGCGGAGGCGGCGATCGCGGTCACGCGGTGGCCTGCTTCAAGTTGAGCAGGGTGAGGGTGGCGTCCGGACCGTTGCCGGGGAAGGGCACGTAGGAGAAGTGCTCGGGGGTGGGCCAGCCGCTCCAGCGCTTGGCGTTGATCAGGACGAACCAGTAGCTGTTGTAGATCGGGCTGTACGGCACCTGCTCGGCGACGATCCGTTGCAGCTTCTCGCCCGCGCTCTTGGTGACGGCCGGGTCGGCCGACGACAGCAGGTCGGTGATCGCGGCGTCGGTCGGCGCGTCCTTCCACCGGCCGAAGTTGGTGGCGGCCGTCTGCCCGAGCGGCCGCGACGCCCGGCTGCTCAGGGCGCTGTAGACACCGGCGACGCCCGCTCCGCCCGAGGTGCTGATGGTGAGGTCGAACTCGCCGGTCTGCTGCTGCTCGTAGAGGTTGGCGCCGGGCGCGCCGACCGACTTGACCTTGATCCCCAGGTGCTCCTGCCAAGCGCGGACCATCATGTTCGCGTAGGGGTCCCACCCGAAGTCCTGGTTGAACGAGAGCTTCGGAGCGTAGGACTTGCCGTCCTTGACGAGCTTGCCGCCCTTGACCTCGTAGCCGCTGAGGGCGAGTTCCCTCTTGGCCGCCTCGGCGTCGACCTGCTGCACCTTGCCCCGGTACTCGGGCAGGATGACGTCCCCGTAGATCTGGTCCACCAGCCCCGTCGGGCCCGCCTCGGTGCCGGGGCGCTCAAGGGTGGTGACGATGTCCTTGCGGGGAATCGTCATCGCCAGCGCCCGCCGTACGTGGACGTTGTCGAAGGGCGCCTTCGCGGTGTTGTAGAAGAGGGAGTAGGCGCCGCCGGTCGCGTACTTCTGGTAGAGGTTGTGCCGGGGATCCTTGGCGGTGTACTCCTGCTCGCCGTTGCCCCAGGCCGCCAGCGCCCAGTCCACGTCGCCGCGCACCAACTGCGCGCGCAGGGCGTCTCCGTTGGTCGGAATGATCTTGATCTGCTTCACGGCGAACCGGCCGCCCCAGTAGTCGGTCCGCGCGCGCAGGGTGATCTGCTGGGGCGCGAACCGGTCCAGAGTGAAGGGGCCGGTGCCGACCGGGTCCGGGTTGGACCAGCTCTTGATGTTCTTGCCCTGCCAGATGTGCGCGGGCACCACCGGGACCTGGATGGAGGCGAGTTGGCTCAGCTCGCTGAAGGCGGCGTGCGGCCAGTGCACCGTGACGGTCGAGGAGTCCACCTTGGCGACGCGGTCGTACGTGGTGCCGCCGAGGTTGAAACTGGGGTCCTTCAGCGGGAGGTTCAGCGAGAAGAGCACGTCGTCGGCGGTCATGGGCTTGCCGTCGGAGAAGGTCACGTCCTCGCGCAGCTTCACGGTGAGCGTGGTGCCCGTCGGATCGAACTCCAGGCTCTTGGCCAGCCAGGGCTTGACCTTCGCGCCGTCGCTGTAGTCGACCCGCGCCAACGGCTCATAGATCATCTCGGCGTTGGGCGACTTCTGGATGGCGGGGCCGAAGACGTTGTAGTTGCGGATGAAGGTCGTCCCGCCGTCGGTCTTCCCGAAGACCAGCGCGCCCGAGCCCTTGCCCGCACCGCCCGTGGCGGCCGTACCGCTCTTGCAAGCGCTCGCCCCCAGCGGTATGGCGAGGGCCGCCCCGGCGGCGCGAGCGATAAAGGCTCTTCTGGTGGGCATGGCTGACTCCTGCTCCTCGTGAGTGGCGATACAGCGCACAAAAGGGGGTGCACATACGTATGAGCACGAGTGGCTGAGCTGTCATGGCCTCTGCTTCTACGTATGATCCGGAAACGTACGCACGTTGCCGGGAGGGGTCAAGACGGTGACGGGAAGATTTTCCAGCCACCTCAACGGCGCCTGGGACACGGCGGAACGGCTCCCCGGGACGTCACCCGGGGCCCTCCCGGCCACCGTCCCGTACGGCCGGCGGGCGCGCCGGGGATGACCGCCGACGGGCGTTGACACCCCTGGGTGATCGCTCTAAGTTGGCGCACCGGCCGACGCACTTCACCGGCGCCTGACGTCATGGCCAGGCAGCGCCGGCCGCGCGTTCACTCGCGTTCGGCGCCCGGGCACGACGTGCGCCGCGCGTTTTCACGACGCTTTCCCCGGCGCCTTTCGCATTCCCTTCCAGGTGCCTCGTCCGTTCGCCGCCGGGCGCATTCGCCGCTCAATGCTGAGGGACGGGGCACCCGGTACGCCCCTGACCCGAGCGGGGCCGGACCGGTGCCTCCACCGGCCCCGTTCGCCCACCGAGCCCTCGCGCGCCGTCACGCATCCTCGCTCTCGTCCCCGCTCTCGTCCCCGTTCTCGTCCCCGTTCTCGTCGTTTCTCTCGTCCTCGCATTCCCCACCCCTTTTCGTATTCCAGGATTCAGGAGCCCGCGCATGTCGCGACCCGACCGGCAGCATTCCGTCTGGGGCCGTGTTCCGCGCCCCGCATACGGCGCCGACTACAACCCCGAGCAGTGGGACGCGGCGACGTGGAAGGACGACGTCCGCCTGATGCGCGAGGCGGGGGTCAATCTGGTCTCGCTCGGCGTCTTCGCCTGGTCCTGGATCGAGCCCCGGCGGGACGCCTTCGACTTCACCGGCCTCGACGAGGCCGTCGAGCTGCTGCACGCGTCGGGCATCGCCGTCGACCTGGCCACGCCGACGGCCGCTCCGCCCCTGTGGTTCTCGCACGCTCACCCGGAGTCGCTGCCCGTGACCGCCGACGGACGGCGGTTGGCGCCCGGCTCGCGGCAGGCGTACTGCCCGTCGTCACCGCTCTACCGGGAGCGCGCCGCGATCGTCACCCGCCGCCTCGCCGAGCGCTACGGCGACCATCCCGCGGTGGTGATGTGGCACGTCAACAACGAGTACGCCAACGGCAACGCGCACTGCTGGTGCGAGACCTCCGCGACGGCGTTCCGCACCTGGCTGCGCACCACGTACGGCGACGACCTGGACGCCCTCAACGACCGCTGGGGCACCGGCGTCTGGGGCATGACCTACAGCGACTGGAGCCAGGTGACCCCGCCGCGCACCAGCACCAGCCGCCTCCCGCCCGCCCTGTGGCTGGACTTCTACCGGTTCAGCGACGCCGAACACCTGGCCTGCTTCCGGGCCGAGCGCGACATCGTGCGCGCCCACTCCCCCGGCCGTCCGGTCACCACCAACTTCATGGCAAGCGCCCTGCGTTGGAGCGACTACTGGCGCTGGGCGCGGGAGGTCGACATCGTCTCCAACGACCACTACCTCGGGTCCGAGGATCCGCACCGCGCCGCCGAGCTCGCGTTCGCCGCCGACCTCACCCGCGGGCTGGCCGGCGGGCGGCCCTGGCTGCTCATGGAGCACTCCACCTCCGGGGTGCAGTGGCAGCCCCGCAACATCGCCAAAGTCCCGGGCGAGATGGCCCGCAACACCCTGACGCACCTCGCCCGCGGCGCCGACGGAACGCTGTTCTTCCAGTGGCGGCAGTCCGCGTACGGCCCGGAGAAATGGCACTCGGCGATGCTCCCGCACGGCGGCGAGGACACCCGGGTCCGGCGGGAGGCCAGCGCCCTCGGCAACGCCGTGTCGCGTCTGGCCGACGTCGCCGAGAGCACCTGCCCGCCGGCCCCGGTCGCGCTGCTCCTGGACTACGAGGCGATGTGGGCCCTGGAGCTGCCCGACCGGCCGAGCTCGGACCTGACCTGCGGCGACGCGCTCCGCACCTGGCACCGCGCGCTGTGGACCGCCGGTCTGGGCTGCGACATCGTTCCCGCCCCCGGTGCGCACCGGCTTCTGCTCGTGCCCTCGCTGTACGCGCTGTCCGCTTCGACGGCGCGCGCCCTGGAGGCGTACGTCGAAGGCGGCGGCCACCTGGTCGTCGGTCCCTTCAGCGGCGTGGTGGACCCCGACGACCGTGTCCATCCCGGGCCGTACCCCGGAGCGCTCCGCGATCTGCTCGGCCTGACCGTGGACGAGTACCTGCCGCTCACGGCCGGAGCCACCGTCGCCCTGGACGACGGCTCGACCGGGAACGTATGGGCCGAGCGGGTCGTCCCGGACGCCGGGACCGAGGTGGAGTGCCGCTTCGCCGACGGGCCCGCGGCCGGTGGCCCGGCGGTCCTGCGCCGCGGAAACGTCCGCTATCTCGCCACCCGCCCCGACGTCCCGTCCCTCCTGCGCCTGCTTACCCGGTGGGCCGCGCAGGCCGGTTGCGCGCCCGCGCCCCAGGGGTCCGGCGACGGCGTGGAGGTCATCCGCAGAAGCGGGCCTTCCGGGGAGCGGTCCTGGCTCTTCGTCGTCAACC
The DNA here is from genome assembly GCF_044749865.1 of Streptomyces sp. NPDC088910. Lineage (NCBI taxonomy): Bacteria > Bacillati > Actinomycetota > Actinomycetes > Kitasatosporales > Streptomycetaceae > Streptomyces > Streptomyces sp. NPDC088910. The sequence goes on along the minus strand of NZ_JBIVIV010000004.1, from coordinate 216,895 downwards.
ACACCGAGGCGACCGCGCATGTGGCCGCCACGGGGACCGACCTCCTGTCCGGCGCCCGCGTGCCGGGAGTCGTCGCCGTTCCGGCCGGCGAGGTGGCGGTGGTGGAGGAAGGCGGTACGGGTCCTCGCTGACGTGTCCCCTTGCCACGAGGTGCCGCGAGGTGCGGCGAGTCACCGCGAGGTGCCGCGGGTCAGGTCCGAGCTGTCCGCGGCGGTCGAGGCCCCGGCATGCCGTGTCACCCTCTCGCGGCGGGCATGGGCTGAGGTCAGCGGACGGCGGGTGGCCCCACTTCACCGAGGTGCTCGTGCGCCAGGCGGACGGCCATGGCGCCCTCACCGACGGCGGAGGCGACCCGTTTGACCGAGCCGCTGCGGACGTCGCCGACGGCGAAGACGCCCGGCAGACCCGTCTCCAGGGCGAGCGGGGCGCGGGCGAGGGGATTCCAGAGGTCCGCTGTCAGGTGGACCACGTCCTGCCCGGTAGGAATGAAGCCGCGCCGGTCCAGGGTGACGGCGTCGGCGAGCCAGGACGTGGCGGGGCGCGCGCCGATGAACACGAACAGGGCGCGGACCGCCAGCGTCTGCTGCTCGCGGGTGCGGTTGTCCTCGACGACGAGGGATTCGACCCGGTCCTCGCCGGTCACCTCCCGGACTTCGGTATGCGGCCGGACATGAATCCGGGAGTGCCGCTCGATCCGGTCGATCAGGTAGCGGGACATGCTGTGTTCCAGGTCGTCGCCGCGGACCAGAAGGTGGACGGCGGGCGACTCGCGTGCCATGAACAGGGCCGCCTGACCGGCGGAGTTGCCGCCGCCGACGACGGCCACCGGATCGAGCCGACAGGTCCGTGCCTCCCAGACGGTGGCGGCGTAGTGCACCCCGAGTCCTCTGAACCGCTCGACACCGGGGGCGGTCAGCCGCCGGTAGCGCGCGCCGGTGGCCACCACGATGTTGGCGGCGGTGACCGTGCCGCCGTCGGCGAGCCGCACCACGCTGTTCCCGTCGCGCTGTTCGAGGCCGGTGGCCTCGGCGGGGACGTCGATCCGGGCGCCGAACCGGTTGGCCTGTACGACGGCGCGTTCGGCGAGCTCCATGCCGGAGATCCCGGCGGGGAAACCGAGGTAGTTCTCGATCCGGGAGGAGGTGCCGGCCTGGCCGCCGGTCGCCACGGCGTCCAGCACGACGGTGGACAGTCCCTCGGAGGCGCCGTACACCGCGGCGGCCAGGCCACCGGGTCCCGCGCCGACCACCACCAGGTCGCAGACGGCCTTCGCGGCGGTCCCGGCGCGCAGCCCGATGACCCGGGCGAGCGCGGCGTTGGAGGGATTGCGCAGCACCCGGTGGTCGTTCCAGACGACGATCGGGGTCTCCTGCGGAGCGATCCCCAGGCGCGTGAGCAGCGCCTCGGCCTCGGTGTCCTTCTCCAGGTCGAACCAGCGGTGCGGGAGGCGGTTGCGGGCGGCGAACTCCAGCAGCCGCCGGGTGTCGGAGGAGAAGGCGGAGCCGATGATGCGGAAGCCCGTGCCCGCGCCGGCCAGCATCGTACGGCGCAGCAGGTAGGCGCGCAGGATCACGTCGCCGAGCGCGGGTTCGCGGCTGAGCAGATCGCGCAGGGCCGCCGAGCCCACCGCCAGGACCTCGCCCGGTGTTCTCACCACCGCGCTGAGGAAGGCGGTCTGGCCCTCCAGCACGCCGAGTTCGCCGAGGAAGCTGTGCGGACCGTGCACCTGGACGACGTGCTCCTGGTCGCCTTGGCCTTCGACCACGGCCACCGTGCCGCTGAGGACGACGAAGAACTGTTCAGTGCGTTCGCCCGCCCGGAAGAGGTGTTCCCCCTCCCTGACCTGCCGCACCTGTCCGGCGGGGTCCAGGAGCGCGATCTGGTCGTCCGTCAGCCGCGGGTAGGCGTCGTGAACGTCGGCGGTCGGGGTCAGGGGCGGCATCACGACGGTTCGCTTCCTTCGTCAGGAACAGCGGTGGACGCGTACGGCAGAGGAGGGGAACAGCGGCGGACGCGGTGTCGGAGGCGCCGTGCGAGCCCGCCCGGCTCAGACCATCGACTCGTGGACGAAACACCACCGCCAGTCCTCGCCGGGCTGGAACGACCGCACGATCGGGTGCCCGTCGGCTGCCGCGTGGGCACGGGCGTGCCGCATCGGCGAGGAGTCGCAGCATCCGACGTGCCCGCAGGTCAGGCACAGCCGCAGGTGCACCCACGGAGTCCCCATGCGCAGACAGTCCTCGCAGCCCTGCGGTGTCCTGGGCGTCACGGGCCGGACCATGGACAGGTGCGGGTCGGGAAGAGTGGTCATCACGGCCTCCTGGTCGCGGGATCGGCCGGTCCGGGGGACGTCGACAGCGACTCGTTCACCCACTGGCGGAGCGCGTTCGCGGGCGCGGCGCCGGTCTGGCGGGCGACGGGCCTGCCGTGGTCGAGGATCAGCAGGGTGGGGACGGCCTGGACCTCGAACCGTCTGGCCAGGGCCGGTGACGTGTCGATGTCGACCTTCACGAGCTTGATCCGGCCGGCGAGGTCCTCGGCGACCTGTTCCAGGGCTGGGCTCACCATCCGGCAGGGGCCGCACCAGGTGGCCCACAGGTCGACCAGCACGGGCAGGCTCGCCTGCTCGGCGACCTCACCGAAGTCGGCGTCGCCCGCTTCGGCGATCCACGGCAGCGGCGCCCGGCAGTTTCCGCAGCGCGGACTGCCGCCCGCCGCGGCGGGCACGCGGTTGGTCCGGCCGCAGTTGGCGCAGACGACGGTCCGTACCCGGGCCTGCGCGCCAGTGGTGCCGTCGCGGGCCGGGCGGTCGTCGCGGCCTTCCTGAGAGGTGCTCATCACGGCTCCTGCGGCTGGTCCTGGAGGGAGACGGTCAGTTCGCCGCCCGCGGCGTCGACCACGATGGTCACGCCTTCGCGTGCCTCGCCGCTGAGCAACGCGCGGCCGATCCTGGTCTCGACCTCGTGCGAGATGAAGCGGCGCAGCGGCCTGGCTCCGTAGACCGGGTCGTAGCCCTCGGCCGCGATCAGGTGGCGGGCCGGCTCGGTGAGGACGAGCGTGACGCGCTGTTCGGAGAGGCGGTCGCGCAGTTCGTCGAGGAGCAGGTCGACGATGCGCTCGATCTGCGCGATGCCGAGCGGGTGGAAGAGGACGATGTCGTCGACGCGGTTGAGGAACTCGGGGCGGAAATGACCGTTGAGTTCGGTCATCACCAGCGCCCGCGCCTCGGGCTTGATCTCGCCGGCCTGGGTGGCGTCCTGGAGCAGGTACTGCGACCCGAGGTTGGAGGTCATGATGATCACGGTGTTGCGGAAGTCGACGGTACGTCCCTGCGCGTCAGTGATCCGGCCGTCGTCCAGCACCTGGAGCAACGTGTTGAAGACGTCGGCGTGCGCCTTCTCGATCTCGTCGAACAGGACGACGGAGTACGGCTTGCGGCGCACCGCCTCGGTGAGCTGGCCGCCCTCCTCGTAACCCACGTATCCGGGGGGCGCGCCGACCAGGCGGCTGACGGTGTGGCGTTCCTGGTACTCGCTCATGTCGAGGCGGATCATGTTGCTCTCGCTGTCGAACAGCGCCGCGGCCAGCGTCTTGGCCAGCTCGGTCTTCCCGACACCGGTCGGGCCGAGGAAGATGAACGAGCCGATCGGCCGCCGCGGGTCGCGTACCCCGGAGCGGGCCCGTATCACCGCGTCGGCGACGAGCTGGACGGCCTCGTCCTGGCCCACGACGCGCTCGCGCAGTATCTCGTCCAGCTTGAGCAGCTTCTGCCGTTCGCCCTCCTGAAGGCGGGTGACGGGGATACCGGTCCACGCCGAGACGATCTCGGCGATCTCCTCGGCGGTCACCACCTCGCGCAGCAGTCGGCTCTCGCCCTGCTTGTTGGCGAGCTGTTCCTCCTCGGCGGTCAGCCGGCGCTCCAGTTCGCTGACGGTTCCGTAGCGCAGCTGGGCGGCCCGGTTGAGGTCGTAGGCGCGTTCGGCCTGCTCGGCCTCCTGCCGGGCGCGTTCCAATTCCTGGCGCAGTTCCTGGACCTTGCGGATGGCCTGGCGCTCGGCCTCCCACTGGGCGTGCTTGGCGTCCACCTCACCGCGCAGGTCGGCCAGTTCGCGCCGCAGGTCCTCCAGGCGGGCGCGGCTGGCCGGGTCGGTCTCCTGGTCCAGCGCGGCCTCCTCGATCTCCAGTCGGGTCGCCCGCCGGGTGAGTTCGTCGAGTTCGGCGGGCATGGAGTCGATCTCGGTCCGCAGCCGGGCGCATGCCTCGTCGACCAGGTCGATGGCCTTGTCCGGGAGGAAGCGGTCGCTGATGTAGCGGTGGCTGAGGGTGGCCGCGGCGACCAGGGCGTTGTCCTGGATCTTGACGCCGTGGAAGATCTCCAGGCGCTCGCGGATGCCGCGCAGGATGGAGATGGCGTCCTCGACGGTCGGCTCGTCCACCTGGACGGTCTGGAAGCGGCGCTCCAGGGCGGCGTCGGACTCGATGTGCTTGCGGTACTCGTCCAGCGTGGTCGCCCCGATCATGTGCAGCTCGCCGCGGGCCAGCATCGGCTTGAGCATGTTGCCCGCGTCCATCGCGCCCTCGGCGGCGCCGGCCCCGACGACGGTGTGCAGCTCGTCCACGAACAGCAGGATCCGGCCCTCGGCGCCTTTGACCTCCGACAGAACGGCCTTGAGGCGCTCCTCGAACTCGCCGCGGTACTTCGCCCCGGCCACCAGCGACCCCATGTCGAGCGAGAACACCGTCTTGTCCCGCAGCCCTTCCGGCACGTCGCCGCGCACGATCCGCTGGGCCAGACCCTCGACGATGGCGGTCTTGCCGACGCCCGGTTCGCCGATCAGGACGGGGTTGTTCTTGCTCTTGCGGCTGAGGATCTGGATCACCCGGCGGATCTCGGCGTCCCGGCCGATCACCGGGTCGAGGCGGCCGGTGCGGGCCTCCACGACGAGGTCGCGCCCGTACTTCTCCAGGGCCTCGTAGGCGTCCTCAGGAGTGGCGGAGGTGACCCGTTGGTTCCCGCGCACCGTGGTGAGGGCGGTGAGGAAGGAGTCCTTGGTGACGCCCTGTTCACCGAGCCGGCGGCCGGCCGCGCTGGTCGCCCCTTCGTCCACCAGGGCCAGCACCATGTGCTCGGTGGAGACGTACTCGTCCTTGAGCCGCTTGGCCTCCTGCTCGGCGCTGTCGAGCAGCCGGGCCAGCCGCTGGGTCACCATCACCTGGCCGGGGGCGGCGCCCGGCCCCGTCGTGCGGGGGCGTTTGACGAGATCGGCCTCGACCGCGGCCCGCAGGGCGGCCGGGTCGGCACCGGCGTCGGCCAGCAGACGGGTGGTCAGGCCGTCGCGCTGATCGAGCAGGGCCAGCAGCAGGTGCTCCCCGTCGACCTCGGTGTGGCCCATACGGACCGCGGCGCTCTGTGCTTCCTGGAGCGCTTCCTGGGATTTCTGGGTGAGGCGATTCATGTCCATGGTGTGGGCTCCTTGGCGGCTCGTTCGCTGCGCCGCAGTGCGGTTTCCAGGCGTTCGATGCGGTCGAGCATGTCCAGGACGACGCCGATGGCCGCGTAGTTGAGACACAGTCCGTCCCGCAGCCGCTGCACTCGGGCGAGGGCCGACGGCGCGCTCGCCCGGAACCACAGCCGGCCCCGGGCGTCACGCTCGGCGTCGACAAGACCGAGAGCCACGAAACGCCTGACGAGTTCGGGCGGCAGTCCACTGCGGCCGGCCACCGCGGCCATGGAGAGCTGATAAGGGGTGGTACTGGTCCGGTGGACGCGCACCAGCGGATAGGCGGCCCTGGAGCCGGGCTGTCCGGCGCCTTCGGCGGGAGAACGGTGTTCGGCTCTCATGTCTGCTTCCTCGGGTCGAAGGAGGAGACCGCGGCCAGTTCCTCGAACAACTCACGTTCACGCGGGCTGGGCGAGGGCGGCACCATCACCTGGATTTCGGCGTAGAGGTGGCCCGGGGAACCTTTGGGGCGTGGCATCCCCTCGCCGCGCAGCCGCAACCGGCGGCCGGTGGAGGTGCCGGGCGGCACATGCGCCTTGACCGTCCCGCCCGGACCGGAGACCGGCACCGTCGCCCCCAGCGCGGCCTCCCAGGCGGTGACCGGCAGATCGACGTGGACGTCGTGCCCGACGAGCCGGTAGCGGGGATGGCGGGCGATACGGACCACCAGATAGAGGTCCCCGGCGGAACCCGGGCCGCGGCCCCGGCCGCCCTCCCCCGCGAGCCGGATGCGCTGCCCGTCGACGACGCCCGCCGGGATGGTGACGTCGTAACTGCGCTCCCCGCCGGGCCCGCCGAGGGTGATCTTCCGTCGGCCGCCGCGGTACGCCTCCTCCACGCTGAGGGTGAGTTCGGCCTCCTGGTCCGCGCCGGGGATCGGGCTGCCCCGCCCGGCGCCGCGCGCCCGGCCGCCGAACACGCCTCCGAAGAGATCCTCGAAGTCCACGCCAGAGGCGTCGAAGTCGGACTCGGTCCAGGTCCGGGCGCCTGCCCGGCCGTCGCCTCGGGTGCCGGCGAAGGGACTGCCGCGGTACGCGCCGGCTCCGCCGCCGAAGCCCTGGCCGGCCGCGACGCGCTCGTCGTAGTCCTCCGGGATCTGCCGGAAGTCCGGGCCGAAACGGTCGTAGCGCGACCGGGTGCCGGGGTCGGAGAGCACGCTGTACGCCTCGTTGATCTGCTTGAAGCGCTCCTCGGCGGCCGGATCGCGGTTGACGTCCGGGTGGTAGCGGCGAGCCAGGGTACGGAACGCCTGCTGGATCTCGGCCGCGTCGGCGCCGCGCCGGACGCCGAGCACCTCGTAGTAGTCCTCTGCCATGGCGGCCTCACTCCTGCTTGCGGCTGACCGCTACCGCGGCCGGCCGCAGCTGGTGACCGGGGTCGCCGTAACCGGGCCGCAGCACCTGGACGACGGTGCCCGCAGGTGTGTCGGGTTCATCGACCACGGACACCACCTCATGCTGCTCGGGGTGGAAGGGGACGCCGGTCTCCTCGTAGCGGGGGTAGCCGAGGCTTCGCAGCACCTCGACGGCCTGGTCGCGTACCGCCCGGACTCCGCTGACGATCGCGCCGCGGTCGTCGGCGCCCGCGTGGGCGAGGGCCAGTTCCAGGTTGTCGACGACCGGGAGGAACGCCGCGGCCACCTTGGCCCGCTCGGCCTCCCGTTCCCGGGGAAGCTCACGGGCGTAGCGCTTACGGAGATTGTCGAGGTCGGCGAGGGCTCGCCGCCACCGGTCCTCCAGCTCCTCCGCACCGGGGCCGCGGCGTGTGGATTCCGCCTCCCGCTCCCTGGCTTCCGGGGCCCGCGGGGGCGTCCGCGGTGCGGCACTCCGCTCGGGCGACGTCGGCTCGGACTCGGGCGGCGTCGGCTCGGACTCGGGCGGGGAGCGGTCCTCGGCGGGACGCGTCTGTTCCTGGTCCGACATGTCGCCGCCTCAGCTCTTGTCGAATTCGGCGTCGATGACGTCGTCGTCGCCCCTCGGGGAGTCGCCCCCGGGCCCCTGGCCGGGCTCGGCTCCGCCGCCCCCGGCTCCGCCCGGTTCAGCGGCGTGGGCGGCCAGCGCCGCGTGGATCTGCTGGAGTTCGGAGGTCAGGCTCCGGGACCGTTCCGCCGGAGCCTCCTCCCTGACGGCGGTACGCGCCTCGTCGGTGAGCAGTTGGGCGCGGGCGCGCTCGTGCTCCGGTGCGGCGTCGCCGAGGTCGTCCAGCCGGCGCTCCACCTGGTAGGCGGCGGCGTCGAGCTCGTTGCGGGCGTCGATGGCCTCGCGCAGGGCCTGGTCGCTGGTGCGGTTGTTCTCGGCCTCGTTGATCATCCGCTCGACCTCGGACGGGTCGAGGTTGGAGCCCTCGCTGATGGTGATCGACTGCTCGGCGCCGGTGTCCCGGTCCTTGGCGCTGACCTTGAGGATGCCGTTGGCGTCGATGTCGAAGGTGACCTCGATCTGGGTCTCCCCACGCCTGGCCGGCCGCAGGTTCTCCAGCCGGAAGCGGCCCAGCACGCGGTTGTCGGCCGCCAGTTCGCGTTCGCCCTGAAGCACGACGATGTCCACGGCCGGCTGGTTGTCCTCGGCGGTGGAGAAGGTCTCGGACCGGCGGGCGGGGATGGTGGTGTTCCGGTCGATGATCTTGGTCATCACGCCGCCGGCCGTCTCGACGCCCAGCGACAGGGGGGTGACGTCCAGGAGCAGGACGTCCTTGACCTCGCCCTTGAGCACGCCTGCCTGGACGGCGGCGCCCAGCGCCACCACCTCGTCGGGGTTGACGCTCATGTTCGGGTCCCTGCCGCCGGTCAGCCGGCGGACCAGGTTCTGCACGGCCGGTATGCGGGTCGAGCCGCCGACGAGGATGACCTCGTCGATGTCGTTGTCGGTGACCTTGGCGTCGCTCATCGCCGTCCTGACCGGTTCCAGGCAGCGCTCCACCAGGTCCGAGGTGATCTGCTCGAAGGTGGAGCGGCGGACGGTCTCGGTGAGGTGCTTCGGCCCGGAGGCGTCCGCCGTGATGAAGGGCAGGCTCACCTGGGTCTGGGTGACCGAACTCAGCTCCGTCTTCGCCTTCTCGGCCGCCTCGAACAGGCGCTGCAATGCCTGCGGGTCCTTACGCAGGTCGATGCCTTCGGACGCCTGGAAGCCGTCCGCCAAGTGGTCCACCAGTCGGCGGTCGAAGTCGTCGCCGCCCAGATGGGAGTCGCCCGCGGTGGCGCGGACCTCCACGACGCCGTCGCCGACGTCCAGCAGGCTCACGTCGAACGTGCCGCCGCCGAGGTCGAAGACCATGACCGTCTCGTGGCCCTGCTTGTCGAGTCCGTAGGCCAGCGCCGCGGCTGTCGGTTCGTTGATGATCCGCAGGACTTCGAGGCCGGCGATCTTCCCGGCGTCCTTGGTGGCCTGGCGCTGGGCGTCGTTGAAGTACGCCGGTACGGTGATGACCGCCTCCGTCACCTTCTCGCCGAGCGACTTCCCGGCGTCGTCGGCGAGCTTGCGCAGCACCTGCGCGCTGATCTCCTCCGGCGCGTACTGCTTGCCGCTCACCTCGAAGCGGGCCACCCCGCCGGGCCCCTCGACCACGTCGAAGGAGACCGCTTTGGCCTCGTCGGAGATCTCGTCGTAGCGACGTCCGATGAACCGCTTCGCGGAGGTGATGGTGCCTTTGGGGTTCAGGATCGACTGCCGCCGCGCGAGCTGTCCGACCAGCCGCTGGCCGTCATCGGAGAAGGCGACCACCGACGGGGTCGTCCTGGCCCCCTCCGCGTTCGGGACGACGGTGGGCTCACCGCCCTCCCAGACGGCGATGACCGAGTTGGTGGTACCGAGGTCGATGCCTACTGCCTTCGCCATAAGAATCTCCTCCGTCGCGAGGCGGAACCGGCCGGCGGGCCGCCGGGCGCACGGCGCCGGACCCGCACAGTCTGCGAGCCTTACGCAGTACGCGGTGGACTTCCTCGCCCCGGGGTGACCAATCCGCGCCGCCTTTCCGGTCCCCGAGGACGGGGGGCGGCGACGGCTCGCAGGTGAGGGCCCGTGCCGAGCGGCGTACGTTGAGAGGGGGCTGATTCGAGCCGCGAATGGACCTGCGATGGACGCTCTTCCGTTTCCGACCGCCGACCCGCCTCACCCCGTGCCGCAGCCGGGGGCCGCGCGTCACGCGCTGCTACGGCTGGTGACGGTCATGCTCGACGGCGACGACGAGCGAGAGGTGCTGTGGGGTGCCATGGCGGCGATCGCCGCCGCCGGTCCCTTCGTCGCCGAAGCGGCGTACGCCGTGCACCATGGTGCGGCGCGGCGCTGCCCTCCACGCCCGGAGGCTGCCTCCGCCGACGCCCGACCGGGGAGCACCGTGGCGCGGGAGCCCGGTGCGGAGCCGAACGGCCGGGCCCCGGCCGAGGCAGCCGCGGAGATGGTGGCCGCCGATCGGCTCGACCGGCGGATCGACGCTCTCGACGGCCGCAGCCGGAATCTGCACCGGGCGGACGGACGGTGGGCGCGGGCCGTCGCGCTGCGATACGGGGACGACTGCCTCGGCTATCTCGTCGTCGGGGGCGCGACCGCACCCTCGACCGACGAAACCGCGCTGACGGATCTGCTCGCGCAGCAGACCGGGATCGCCCTGGCACGCCTCAGCCGGCGCCGGGGAGAGCCGGTCGGGGCCCGCTCACACCACTGGCCGGGGATCGCAGGGCCGCCGACGGCAGAGAGCCTCTCGCCGACTGCCGGCCCCGGCGCGAGCGTCTCCGCCCTGGCCGCACGGCTAGCCGCTGACCACGCGCTCTCCCGGGCCGCTGCCTCGGGCAGCGGTGAGTCGGGAGTCCTGGAGGCCCTGCGCGACCATACGGGATTCGCGGTCCTCACCGAGGACCGCTTCGGCAACCCGCGGGCCTGGGCGGGGCACGGCGGGGGCGAACCCTCCGGGCGGCCCGGGAGTGGGCCGCGCCCGGCCCCGGGACACCGGGACCGGGAGGCCCTGATCCGTGACGCGCGCCACCGTCCCGGCGCCGTCCGCGACGGTGACCGGCTGCTCGTCCCCATCGAAATGGCCGGGGAAGTGCTCGGCGTGGCCGCGCTGGTCGATCCTGACCGGCGGGCGACGGAAACGGACTGCTCAGCGCTCGAACAGGCCGCCTTGGTGCTGGCCCCCGCGCTCTCGCACGAGCGCAGGCTGGCCGAGTTGGAGCCCCTGCTGCGCCACGGCCTGGTCGACCGGCTGATTTCGGGCGAGACGACCGACGACGACTTCGCCCGGGCGGCGGTCCTCGGCCACGACCTGCACCGGCCGTACAGGGTCGCCGTACTGGAGTGGGCCGGGACGGTCGGCAGGGCCGCGCTCGGCGACGCGGCGGCGCGGGCGGCCCGGCGGCTGCGCCTGAACGTCCTCGTCGGCTCCCGTGGCTCGGCCACGGTCGTCCTGGAGCCCCGGGAAGACCGGGGTGCCCCGGAAGGCGCGCTGTACAGGGCCGTCTCGGAGGAGCTCGGCACCGGGGCCGGAGCCGTCGGCATCGGCGGCCGCTGCGAGGTCGTCGCCGATCTGCCGCGCTCCTACGACGAGGCCGTCCGCGCCCTCGCCGTCCGCCGCGGTTCCCAGGACCCGTACGGCAGCACCGGCTTCGAGGAGCTGGGCCTGTGCCGCATGCTGGGCACCGGCGAAGGCGAACGGGAAGCCGACCGATTCGTCCGCGAATGGCTGGGACGCCTGCTGGACTACGACTCCCGCCACCGCACCGGGCTGGTGACGACGCTCTCGCGCTATCTGGAGAGCGGCGGCAGCTACGACGCGACCTCCGAGGCACTCCACATCCACCGCAGCACCGTCCGCTACCGCCTCCAGCGCATCTGCGAGATCACCGGCCACGACCTCGGTGACGTCGAGACGCGCCTCAACCTGCACATCGCCACCCGCATACGCAATGTGCTCGCACCCTCGCCGTGAGACGCGGAAACCGACACCGTGGTCCGGCCCTGGTGAGCCGGACCGGCGCTGCGGCGCGGCCCCGCATCGCCTGAGCCGGCCTTCTGCCGTGGGGCGGCTGACGCCAGGCGGTACGGACGTGGCCGGGCAGGAAGGACCGACCGCCCGCCGTCAGCGGCGTCCGCGGTGGTGGTAGCGGGCGGCGACCAGGCTCATCGCGCCCAAGGGGTCGGCGACGACCTGCGAGGCGGAGAAGTAGATGTTGCCGCGGACCTGCGGGTAGCGGGCGCAGAAGTCGAGGTGGCGGGTCAATTCGGCCGGGTCCTGCCAGGCGTCGGGCTGGCCCGCGACGCCGACCTTGTACAGGGCCTCGCCGATGTAGAGGCGCACGTTGGTGCCACGGACGACGTCGGACCACCAGGGGACGAGGGCGGCGTAGTCGGCCGCCGCGAAGCCGATGTTCCAGTAGACCTGCGGAACGATGTAGTCGATCCACTGCTCCCTGACCCACTTGCGGGTGTCCGCGTGCAGGTCGTCGTAGGTCTGGACGCCCGCGGTGGTGGCCGAGCCGAGCGGGTCGGTGGCGGCGTTGCGCCAGACGCCGAAGGGGCTGATGCCGAACTGGGTGCTCGGCCGGATCCGCTTGATCCTGGCGGCGGTCTCGCGCACCAGGCGGTCGGTGTTGTCCCGCCGCCAGGCGTCGCGGTCGGGGAATCCGGCGCCGTACCGCGCGTAGGCGGCGTCGTCGTCGAAGACCTGGCCGGCGACCGGGTACGGGTAGAAGTAGTCGTCCCAGTGGACGGCGTCGATGGGGTAGCGGCGGACGGCGTCCAGCATCGCGTCCTGCACGAAACGTCGGACCTCGGGCAGTCCGGGGTTGTAGTAGAGCTTGCCGCCGAAGGGCACGATCCACTCGGGGTGGAGGCGGGCCGGGTGGGTGGGGGCGAGCTTGGTGACGTCGGTGTCCATCGAGACGCGGTACGGGTTGAACCAGGCGTGCAGTTCCAGGCCGCGGCGGTGCGCCTCGCGCACCGCGGTGCCCAGCGGGTCCCAGCCGGGGTCCTGCCCCTGAGTGCCCGTCAGGTACCGCGACCAGGGTTCGTACGCCGACGGCCAGAAGGCGTCGGCGGTCGGCCGGACCTGGAACACCACCGCGTTGAGCCCCCGTTCGACCGCGGTGTCCAACAGGTCGAGCAATTCCTGACGTTGCTGGTCGGCGGGGAGTCCGGGGGCCGAGGGCCAGTCGGTGTTGGCGACCGAGGCGATCCACATGCCGCGCAGGTCGCGGCCGTGACCACCGGGTCCGCCGTGACCCGCGGGACCCGGTGCGCCCTGGGGGGCGCGGGAGGGTTCGGCCGCCCGCGCCGCCGAGCCGGGGATGACGGCGGCCAGCGCGCCCGCCGCCGCGACAGTGAAGGTCCTGCGGGTGAGCCGGTCCATCCGAGCCTCCTGATCATCCGTCATGATCCGCCGATGATGGGTGACTTCCGGCGCCGGGGCAACCCGCCGTTCGGTCCACTCCCTCGTGCGGCCCCCGCCGGGACGGAGCGTTGACGACCCCTTCTCGGGCGTCGGCGCGGGCGCTAACATCATGGGAGCGCTCCCACACCTCCTATGTATAGCGCCACCGTCCATCCCCCCACCACCCGCACGCGCGGGCCCGGCGCGGCCCGCGTCCGTACGGAGAGGACGCCTTTCCATGCTCCGCAGACCACTCGCCGCGCTCGTCGCGGCCCTGTCCCTGATAGGCGGCGCCTCCGCGGTCGCCGCGGTCACCGCCACGGCCACCGCGGCCCCGGCCACCGCCGCACCGGCCGCCGTCGCGGACACGTACTCCTGGAAGAACGTCAGGATCGACGGCGGCGGCTTCGTGCCCGGCATCGTCTTCAACCAGTCGGAGAAGAACCTCGCCTACGCGCGGACCGACATCGGCGGCGCCTACCGCTGGAACGAGGCCACCAAGTCCTGGACGCCGCTACTGGATTCGGTGGGCTGGACCGACTGGAACAGGAACGGCGTGGTCAGCCTCGCCACCGACGCGCTCGCGCCCGACAAGGTCTACGCGGCCGTCGGCATGTACACCAACTCCTGGGACCCCGACAACGGCGCCATCCTGCGCTCTTCCGACCGCGGCGCGACCTGGGCGGCGACCGCGCTGCCGTTCAAGCTCGGCGGCAACATGCCCGGCCGCGGCATGGGCGAGCGGCTGGCCATCGACCCCAACAAGGACAGCGTCCTGTACTTCGCCGCGCCCAGCGGCAACGGGCTGTGGCGCAGTACCGACTCCGGTGTCACCTGGGCGAAGGTCACCGCCTTCCCCAACGTCGGGAACTACGTGGCCGATCCGTCCGACAGCAGCGGCTACCAGAGCGACAACCAGGGCGATGTGTGGGTGACCTTCGACCCGCGCACCGGCACCAAGGGCTCCGCCACGCAGACCGTCTACGTGGGTGTGGCCGACAAGGCCAACACCGTCTACCGCTCGACCGACGGCGGCGCCACCTGGTCCCGGCTGGCGGGCCAGCCCACCGGGTACATCGCGCACAAGGGCGTGCTGGACGCGGTGAACGGCTACCTCTACCTCGCCACCAGCGACACCGGCGGCCCGTACGACGGCGCCAAGGGCCAGGTGTGGCGGTACGCGACCGCGACGGGCGCGTGGACCAACATCAGCCCGATGTCGGACGCGGACACGTACTTCGGCTACAGCGGTATGACCGTCGACCGGCAGCACCCCGGCACGATCATGGTCACCGGCTACAGCTCGTGGTGGGCCGACACCCAGATCTTCCGCAGCACCGACAACGGCGCGACCTGGACGCGGGCCTGGGACTTCACCAGTTACCCCAACCGCGCCGACCGCTACACCATGGACGTCTCCTCGTCGCCTTGGCTGAGCTGGGGCGCCAACCCGTCGCCGCCGGAGGAGACCCCCAAGCTCGGCTGGATGACCGAGTCGCTGGAGATCGACCCGTTCAACTCCAACCGCATGTGGTACGGCACCGGGGCCACCGTCTACGGCACCGACAACCTCACCAACTGGGACACCGGGGCGAAGTTCACCGTCAAGCCCAACGCCAGGGGCCTGGAGGAGACGTCGGTCCAAGACCTGATCAGCCCGCCGACCGGCGCGCCGCTGATCAGCGCGCTCGGTGACATCGGCGGCTTCCGGCACACCGACCTCACCGCCGTGCCCCCGATGATGTTCACCCAGCCCAACTTCACCACCACCACGAGCCTGGACTTCGCGGCCACCAACGCCAACACCATGGTCAGGGTCGGCAACGCGGACAGCGGCGCGCACGTCGCCTTCTCCACCGACAACGGCGCCAACTGGTTCGCGGGCACCGACCCGTCCGGGGTCAGCGGCGGCGGTACGGTCGCCGCGGCGGCCGACGGCAGCCGCTTCCTGTGGGCCCCGTCCGGTACCGGCGTCAAGTACTCGGTCGGCTTCGGCGGTTCCTGGTCCGACTCCACCGGCATCCCGACCGGCGCGGCCATCGGCTCCGACCGGGTCAACCCGAAGAAGTTCTACGGCGTCTACGGCGGCAAGTTCTACGTGAGCACCGACGGCGGAGCGACCTTCGCCGCGACGGCGGCCACCGGGCTGCCCGCGGAGGCGGGCAAGCTCAAGGCGCTGCCCGGCGCCGAGGGCGACGTGTGGGTGGCGGGCGGCAGCACGGGCGGCGCGTACGGCCTGTGGCACTCCACCAACTCCGGCGCGAGCTTCACCAAGCTGGCCAACGTGCAGGAGGCCGACACCATCGGCTTCGGCAAGGCCGCCCCCGGCGCGGCCTACCAAGCGCTCTACACCAGCGCGAAGATCGGCGGCGTCCGCGGCATCTTCCGCTCCACCGACGCGGGTGCGAACTGGGTGCGGATCAACGACAACGCCCACCAGTACGGCGTGACCAACACCGCGATCACCGGCGACCCCCGGGTCTACGGCCGCGTCTACATCGCGACCAACGGCCGCGGCATCGTCTACGGCGACACCTCGGACGGCTCCGGCGGTACGACTGCGCCGACCACTCCCCCGACGACCCCGCCCACGACTCCCCCGACCACACCTCCGACGACCCCGCCCACCACGCCTCCCACCACCCCGCCGACCACACCGCCCGGCTCCGGCGCCTGCTCGGTGGCGTACGACGTCACCAATTCCTGGCCCGGCGGCTTCCAGACGTCGGTCACGGTCAAGAACAACGGCTCGGCGGCGATCTCCAACTGGAAGCTGACCTGGTCCTTCGGCGGCGGCCAGACCATCACGTCGCTGTGGAGCGCGAACTACACGCAGAGCGGCGCGGCCGTGACGGTCACCGCGCCGAGCTACGCGGCGGTGCTGCCCGCGGGCGGCTCCGCGACCTTCGGCTTCACCGGCAACGCGCCGGGGACGAACACCTCCCCCGCCGCCTTCTCGCTCAACGGTTCCGCCTGCTCCGTGGGCTGACCCCGGCTCCTTCGGCTACGCGCGGGACCGGCACCCGGCCGGTCCCGCGCGTACCGGACACAGGTAACGTCTGTCCGGTACACGGAAGCGGTGCACGGAAGCGGCAGGGGCTGACGAGTGAGTGACATCCAGCGCGTCGGAGTGGTCGGCGCGGGCCAGATGGGGGCGGGCATCGCGGAGGTGTGCGCGAAGGCCGGGCTCGACGTCCGGGTCGCGGAGACCACCGGTGAGGCCCTGGAGCTGGGCCGCACCCGGCTGACGAACTCGCTCGGCAAGGCCGCGGAGCGCGGCAAGATCACCGAGGCTGAGCGCGACGAGACGCTGGGCCGGCTGACCTTCACCACCGACCTGGGCGAGTTCGCCGACCGCGACCTGGTCATCGAGGCCGTGGTGGAGAACGAGCAGGTCAAGATCGACATCTTCCGGGTGCTCGACCAGGTGGTGAGCAGGCAGGACGCGATCCTGGCCTCCAACACCTCCTCGATCCCGCTGGTCAAGCTGGCCGTGGCGACCTCGCGGCCCGACCAGGTCATCGGCATCCACTTCTTCAACCCCGCCCCGGTGCAGCGCCTGGTCGAGCTGATCCCGGCGCTCACCACCGGCAGTGACACCCTCAAGCGGACCGAGGCGCTGGTCACCGACGTGCTCGGCAAGCACGCCATCCGCGCCCAGGACCGCTCCGGCTTCGTCGTCAACGCGCTCCTGGTGCCGTATCTGCTCTCCGCGATCCGGATGTTCGAGTCGGGCATCGCGACCCGCGAGGACATCGACAACGGCATGGAGCTGGGCTGCGCGCACCCGATGGGCCCGCTCAAGCTGTCGGACCTGATCGGCCTCGACACCGTCGCCGCCATCGCCGACTCGATGTACTCGGAGTACAAGGAGCCGCTGTACGCGGCGCCGCCGATCCTTCAGCGGATGGTCGACGCGGGCCGCCTCGGCCGCAAGACGGGCGCGGGTTTCTACCAGTACTGACCGCCCGGCCGTGCTGACCGTCCGCCAGCACTGACCGCCTGCCCGTACTGACCGCCCGCGCCTCAGCGGTCCCGGTCCCCGTCCGGCCGGTCCCCGTCCCCGTCCGGCCAGTCGCGGTCCAGGGCCTGGACGACCCGTGACGGGGACGGCCGGCCGAGGAGCGCGGTGACGCGGAGCCCCGCGCGCATCGCCGCGTCCAGGTCGACCCCGGTCTCGATGCCGAGACCGGTGAGCATCCAGAGCAGGTCCTCCGTCGCGAGGTTGCCGGTGGCGGAGCCCGCGTACGGGCAGCCGCCGATGCCGCCGACCGAGGCGTCGAAGGTCGTGACCCCGGCGAGCAGTCCCGCGTGCACGTTGGCCAGGGCCTGGCCGTAGGTGTCGTGGAAGTGCAGGGCGATCCGGTCGCGGGCCACACCCGCTTCGGCGACCGCTGCCAGGACCGCGCCCACATGGCCGGGTGTGCCGACGCCGATGGTGTCGCCGAGGCTCACCTCGTGGCACCCGGCGTCGGCCAGGTCCCGGGTGACCTCCGCGACCCGCTCCGGGCGGACCGGCCCCTCCCAGGGATCGCCGAAGACCATCGAGACATACCCGCGGACCCGGACGCCCGCCGCCAGTGCCCGCTCGGTCACCTTTCCCGCGACCTCGACCGCCTCCGAGCGGCCCATCGCCAGATTGCGGCGCGCGAAGGTCTCGGTCGCGCTGACGAAGACCGCGACGGCCGACGCCCCGGCGTCCAGGGCGCGGTCAAGACCGCGGTCGTTCGGCACCAGGACGGGGTGTCTGCTCAGGTCCGCGCCCGCCTCCCGCAGCGCGGCGAGCACGTCGGCGGCGTCCGCCAACTGCGGGATCCAGCGCGGGGAGACGAAGCTGGTCGCCTCGACCACGGGCAGCCCGGCGGCGGTCAGGTCGCGGATCAGCCGGACCTTGGCCGCGGTGGGCACCCGCGCCTTCTCGGCCTGGAGCCCGTCGCGGGCCCCGACCTCGTAGACCGTCACCCGGTCCGGCAGTCCTGGCGACCGGTGGGCGACGGGCAGTCCGAGCGCGGCCGGTGACCGGGTCACGGCCGGTCCCGCAGTTCGGCCAGGATCCGCTCGGCGGCGTCCGCGCGTACGGACCTGTCCGCGACCATCCGCGCGACGACCGTGTCGATCTCGGCGGCGGTGGCCCCCGCGGTGACGGCCACATTGCGCGCGTGCAGCGACATGTGGCCGCGCTGGATGCCCTCGGTGGCCAGCGCCCGCACCGCCGCGGCGTTCTGGGCCAGGCCGACGGCCACGATGATCTCGGCCAGCTCGCTCGCCGTCTCCACCCCGAGCAGTGTGACGTTGGCCCGCGCCACGGGGTGCACCTTGGTGGCACCGCCGACCAGTCCGACCGGCATGGGCAGCTCCAGCGTGCCGACCAGGTCGCCGTCGGCGTTCTTCTCGAAGCGCGACATCGCGGTGTAGCGGCCGTCAGGACCGACCGCGTGGGAGTGCGCGCCCGCCTCGACCGCGCGGGTGTCGTTGCCGGTCGCCAGGACGACGGCGGTGACGCCGTTCATGATGCCCTTGTTGTGGGTGGCGGCGCGGTAGGGGTCGGCGACGGCGAATTCGGCCGCGTCCAGCATGTTCTCCACGACGGCGGGGCCGCCGAGCAGGCCCGCGTCGAAGGTCGCCGAGACACGGGTGAGGCGCAGGTCGGCCTTGTTGGTGAGGATGCGCAGGAGGGTCCGCCCGCGGGCGATCTCGGCCGCGCGGGGGGCGATGGCCTCGGCCATGGTGTTGACCGCGTTCGCGCCCATGGCGTCGCGCACGTCGACCACGAGGTGCAGCACCACGTAGGTCTGCCGCCTGCTGGGCACCAGCCGCACGGAGATCTCGCGCGCCCCGCCGCCGAACCGGACCAACGCGGGGTCCTGTTCGTTGGCGAGCGCGATCAGTTCCCCGGCCGCGGACAGCAGCCGCACCCGCGCGCCCGCCGGGTCTGCGACGTCGAGGATCTGCACCTGCGCCTGCATGAGCGGGACGCTGGACGAGGTACGGAAGCCCCCGTGGTCGCGGGTCATCCGGGCGAGGTTCGAGGCCGCCGCGACGACCGAGGGCTCCTCGGTCGCCATGGGGACGAGGACGTCGCGGCCGTTCACCACGAAGTTGGTCGCGATGCCGACCGGGAGGCCGAGGACGCCGACGACGTTCTCGACCATGTGGTCGGCCTGGTCGAGCGAGAGGCCCCGGTCCGGCGAGAGCGCGTCGAACAGGGCGAGGGGCACCTCCATGGCCTCGGCGGCGCGGGCACGGCGCTGGTCGACGGAGAGATTCCTGAAACCCGACAGACGGCTGGTCACGATGCCATGGCCTTCCTCCGGAAGCGGTCACGGGCGGGAGCGGTGGTGCCGAGGGACGCGCGGGGGCGCGTCCCTCGGGTGCTGGTCACGCTAACGACGGCGCGGAACCCCCCGCTATGGACCATCAGCACGCCGTACGGCACGCTGAGTGTGCGCAGCGCACAGCGGCCGACGGCAGAGGCCGGCGCGGCGCGCGGAGGGAGCGGTCGCGGTGGAGAGCGGAGCCGAGCGGGCGGACCGGAGTACGGCGGACGGCGGTACGGCGGAAGGCCGCGCGCGGGCGCTGGCGGTCGTCCTGGACGCGGCCGTCGGCGAACAGGCGGTGGACCCCTACCGGCTGGACGGCGCGCTCGCGGACCTCGGCGTGACCGGCGGTGCCGCGGCGGGCGCCGCGGAGCGGCTGTACCGGCTGCGGCGCGACCAACTGCGGCTGCGCCGCCGTGAGCACGAGCTGACCGCCCTGTTCTCCAGCGCCCGGGAGCTGGCCGAGGAGCGGGACGCCGACGCGCTGCTGGCCCGGCTGGTGGAGCGCGCGCACGACATGATGGACTCCGACGTCACGTATCTGTCGGAGTTCGACGCCGCCAGCCTGACGCTGCGGGTCCGCAAGACGGCGGGCTCGGTCAGCCCGCGCTTCCAGCGCCTGGTGGTGCCGCCCGGCCGCGGACTGGCCAGCCTCGTGGTCGAGACCCGCGCCGCGCAGTGGGTGACGCGCTACGAGGACGACTCCGCCGGGTGGCACGAGGACTCGCTGTCCGAGGCGGTCGCCGCCGAGGGCCTGGTCTCGCTCCTCGGCGTGCCGCTGCTCTCCGACGAGGACGTCCTGGGGGTGCTGTTCGTCGGGACCCGCGACGAGCACGCCTTCACCCCCGAGCAGGTCGCGCTGCTCTCGGCGCTCGCCAACCACGCCTCGGTGGTGCTCCAGACCGCGCAGCGGCTCCAGCGCCTCCAGCGCTCGCAGGAGGAGGCGCGCGACGCCCTGGAGCGGTTGAGGGAGCACCTGGTCGAGCGGGACCGCGCCAACGCGGTGCATCAGCAGCTCATCCGGTCCGTGCTGGAGGACAGCGACTTCTCGCCGATCGCGGAGAAGCTCGCCGAGGCCCTGGACCGCGCGGTGGCCGTCGTGGACGAGTACGGCGAGGTGATCGTGACGGCCGGGCGCGCCCTGTCCGCCGACGAACTGCGCCGCGCACCCGTCGCCGAGGCCGTCCGGGCCAGCCATGACTCGGGCCGCTGCGTCCTGGTCGAGGACGGCGGGGACATCGGGGCGGTCGCCGCCCTGACGACCGGCTCGTACTACTTCGGCGCCGTGCTGCTCGGTACGGGCGGTTTCCCGCTCAGCTCCGTCGACCTGCGGACCATCGAGCGGGGGGCGCAGGTCGGCACGCTCCTGGCCATGCAGCGGCAGGCCGTGTCCGACGCGGAGCACCGCAGGCAGGGCGAGTTGCTGGCCGATCTGCTGGACGGCTCGCCCGACCGCCGTCGCGACGCGGTGCGCCGGGCCAAGCGGTTGCGCGTCCCGGTCCAGGACCTCGACACCCTCGTGCTCTTCGCCGTGCCGGGCGAGCACCGGCCGCAGGCGACCCGTACGCTGCTCGGTCCGCTGCACAGCCGGGCGCTGGTGGGCGAGTACGGCGGCCATGTCGCCGTCGCCCTGTCGTCCCGGCAGCCCGGCGTCACGGTCCAGCGGCTCCACGACCAGCTGCGCGCGGCGCTGTCGGTCCCGGTCCTGTCGGTGAGCGCCGCCGCGTCCGGCGACCTGCCCGCGGCGGTGGTGACAGCGCAGCGCACCGTCCGGCTGCTCCAGGCGCTGGGGGCGGGCGACCTCGCGGCGCGGGCCGAGGACTACCACCCCTACGCGGCCGTCTTCGAGCCCGACCCCGCCGCCCTGACCGCGTATCTCGACACGATGGTGGGGCCGGTACGGCGCTACGACGCCGAGCACGGTACGGATCTGCTCGCCACCCTGCGCGCCTTCGTGCGCAACCAGTCGAGCCCGACCAGGACCGGCCGGGAGCTGGGTTTCCACACCAACACGATCCTCCAGCGGCTCGAACGGCTGACCCGGCTCCTGGGCGAGGGCTGGCGCGACGACGAGCTGTTCTTCCGACTGTCGCTCGCCGTCCGCCTGGACGAGATCGCCGAGCGGCTGCGCCGCCTCTAGAGCGTGTCCGTACGCACCCGGCCCCGGGCGAGTTCGCGATGGTCGGCGTCCAGGGCGCGGACCCGTACGCCGTCGGCGTCCTCGCGGCCGACCAGGGTCACCGGCCGGTCGACGAACGCGGGCGAGACCGAGCGCATCGAGAACTCGCGGACCGTGCGGCCGGGCAGTGAGCGCGTCGCGAAGTCGAGCAGGAGCATGCGCATCAGGGGGCCGTGCACCAGCAGGTCGGGCAGGCCCTCGACGTCCTGCGCCCAGGCCCGGTCGTAGTGCACCCGGTGGGTGTTGAAGGTCAGCGCCGAGTACCGGAAGAGTTGCCGGCTGTCCAGGGTCGCCCGCCGCGACCAGTCCCACTGCTCGGCCTCGCCCGCCGGTACGTCGGCGGGCGCGGCGGCGGGGTCGCTCGCGGGCAGGAACACGTCGTGCCAGGTGCTCGTGACCGCGACGGCGCCGTCCACCAGGTAGCTCCGCTCGATGTCGGCGAAGACCAGCTCCCCCGCCCGGCCGCGCTTGCGGGTCACGGCGCCGAGCGCGGTGCGCTGCTCGACCGTGTCGCCGTAGCGCAGGGGCCGCAGGAAGCGGGTGTCCTCACCGGCGTACATGCGCCGGGGCAGGCCGGGGTCGGGCACCGTGCCGTCGCCGCCGGGCGAGCCGTCGGGGCGCAGGTCGGCGAAGGCCGCGTCGAAGGGGAAGTAGATCCCCTCCCAGCCCGGGGGCAGCGGCTCGCCGGGGACCGGCTCAGGGGCGCTGGGCGCGAAGGTGGAGCGATACGCGGCGGCGGGCCCGGTCAGCAACGGCTCGCGACGGACGATCTCCTGACCCATCGTCAGATCACCTTCGCCGCGCGCAGCTCTTCGATCCGCGCCCGGTCGTAGCCCGCGAAGCGGCGCAGCACCTCGTCGGTGTGCTCCCCCACCTTGTTGGCCGGTCGCCCCGGCACGGCGGGGGTGGCGCTGAGCTTGATGGGCGAGCCGAACATCCGCAGCGCGCCCAGCGGGCCGTAGTCGGCCTCGACGATCATGTCCCGCTCGGCGGTGCCCGGGTCCTCGACGACCTCCCCGATGTCGCGGACGGCCGTCAGCGGGATGACATCGCCCGCGAGGTCTTCGAGTTCCTGCCGGGTCCGCCCGGCGAACCAGCCGGTGACCAGCGGCTTCACCCGGCGGTCGTACGTCTCCTTGTCGAAGCGTTTGCGCATCGTGTCGATCTCGGGGTCCGTGGCCGCCTCCGGTGTGCCGAACAGCGCGCAACTGGCCGCCCAGAGCCTGTCGGTGTAGCCGCCGAAGAACACCTGCCCGTCGGCGCACGGGAACAGCTCGTACGGCCTGACCCAGGCGTGCTCGTTCCCGGCCGGTGCCGCGACCTTCCGGTCGACGGTGTAGTCGACGACGGCCGTCTCGGTCATGGCGACGACGCTGTCGACCTGGGCGACGTCGACCAGCTGGCCGACGCCGGTGCTCTCGGCGTGCCGCAGGGCGGCCAGGGTGCCGATGACGGCGAACATCGTGGCCGACAGGTCCCCGATGGTGACGCCCACCCGCACCGGCGGGGTGTCGGGGTAGCCGTTCATCGACCACAGGCCGCCCGCGGCCTGCGCGGTGCTGTCGAAGGCCGGACGGCGGCGGCGGCTGCCCGTCTGGCCGTAGCCGGAGATGGCCGTGTACACCAGGCGGGGGTTGATCCCGGCCAGCACCTCGTAGCCCAGGCCGAGCTTGTCCATGGTGCCGGGCCGGAAGTTCTCGACGAGGACGTCGGCGTGGGCGACCAGGTCCTTGAGGGCCTGCTTGCCTTCGTCACGGGCCAGGTCGAGGCAGACACCGAGCTTGCCGCGGTTGTACTGGCCGTAGTACCCGCTGAACTCCTCGTCGTCCGAGCGCAGGTACGGCGGGAAGCCGCGCGAGACATCGGGGTTCGCGGGGTTCTCGACCTTGATGACGGTCGCGCCGAGGTCGGCCAGCGTCTGCGCGGCGTACGGTCCCGCCAGGACGTGGGACAGGTCGACGACGACCACTCCGGTCAGTGCGGCCCTGCCGTCGGCGCCGGTCTCCGGCTGGTCCCTGTGCATCGAGCACCCCTGCCTCTTCGTTCTCGTCGGCTCCGCCGCGTGGACACGGCCCGCGTGCCGTATGTCTGTTTCCGCCTCTGCGCCGCACGATAGCCGTGGCGCCGACCGGCGGCGATGGGCCCACCGTCCATCACCACCGCCGGATCCTGGGCCCTCGTCACTGCCGTCCCGTGGACGGCGGAACCCGCTTACGCCAGCGCCCGCAGGACGTCGGCGAGCTGGGCGACGCCCCAGGACAGCTCGCTCGGCTCGATCACCAGGGGAGGCGAGAGCCGCACGGTGGAGCCGTGGGTGTCCTTCGCGAGGACGCCGCGCCGGGCCAGTTCCTCGCAGACGGTACGGCCGGTGGCGAGCGCGGGGTCGACGTCGATCCCCGCCCACAGCCCGATGGTCCGGACCGAGACCAGCCCCTGGCCGACCAACGGCGTCAGCTCGTCCCGCAGTCGCGCCCCCAGGGTCCGGGCGCGCTCCTGGTACTCCCCGGTCCTCAGCAGGTCGACGACGGCGGTCCCGATCCGGCAGGCCAGCGGGTTGCCGCCGAAGGTCGAGCCGTGCTGCCCCGGGCGCAGGACACCGAGGATGTCGCTGTCGGCGACCACCGCGGACGCGGGAACGATGCCGCCGCCGAGCGCCTTGCCCAGGATGTAGACGTCGGGCGTCACTCCGACGTGGTCGCAGGCGAAGGTCTCCCCCGTGCGCCCCAGGCCCGACTGGATCTCGTCGGCGAGGAACAGGACGCCCCGCTCGTCACAGATCCGGCGCACCGCGGGCAGATAGCCCGCGTCGGGGATGATCACACCGGCCTCGCCCTGCACCGGCTCCAGCAGCACGGCGGCGGTGTCGGGGGTGATCGCCGCCTCCAGGGCCGCGGCGTCGTTGTAGGGCACCGTCACGAAGCCCGGGGTGAACGGTCCGAATCCGTTCCTGGCGTCGGGGTCGTCGGAGAAGCCGACGACGGTGGTCGTCCGGCCGTGGAAGTTGCCGGAGGCCACGATGATCTCGGCCCGGTTCTCGCGGACGCCCTTGACCTCGTAGGCCCACTTCCTGGCGACCTTGATGGCGGTCTCGACGGCCTCCCCGCCGGTGTTCATCGGCACCATCATGTCCTTGCCGGCCAGGTCGCAGAGGGCCGCGGCGTACCGCTCCATCTCGGTGTGGTCGTAGGCGCGGCTGATCAGGGTCATGGCCGCGAGCTGGTCGTGGGCCGCCGCGAGCAGGGTGGGGTTGCCGTGGCCGAAGTTCATCGCGGAGTAGGCGCTGAGCATGTCGAGGAAGCGGCTGCCCGAGGCGTCCGTGACCCAGACGCCCCGCGCGGACTCGGCCCGCACCGGAAGGGGCGCGTAGTTGTTGGCGAGACGGCTCACCCGGCGCTGCGGAACGGTGGTCTCTGCGTGCACAATGTCCTCCTTGAACGTTTGTTTCGAACGTGTCGGGGTGTGGAACGTGTCGGGGGTCGCGGACGCCCTGGTCCGTGTCCTGGCGGGCTCCATCGCGGAGTTGGAGGACACCATCGAGCAGATCCGCCGCACCGACCGGCTCTACCGGACCCGGAGCGCGACCGTCCTCTCGCGCCTGTTCGAGCGCGCGCTCGGCTGAGCGGTCACCGCGGGCGCGGCGCCCCTCGGCCCGCGAGGCGGCGCCATGCCAGTTCCGCCAGGAGCGCCGCGTGTTCGTCGAGGCGGGAGTCGTCGAAGACCGCCCGATCGGAGTGCATCGGACCGCTCGTACCGTCCTCGGGCCGTACGCCGAGGAAGACCAGCGTGCCGGGCACCTTTTCGAGCACGTAGGCGAAGTCCTCCGAGGCCATGCCGGGGAACGGCAGGCGCACCACCCGGTCGCCGTAGCGCTCGTCGAGCACCGCGAGCACCCGCTCGGTCTCTGCCGGGTCGTTGACCGTCACCGGGTACGACTCGACGTACTCGGTGTCGACCGCGCAGCCGTGCGCCTCGCCGAGCGCGACGGCCAGCGCCGGGAGTTCGTCACGCACCAGCGCGAGCGTCGCGGGTGACAGGGCGCGGATGTTCGCCTCCAGGCTGACGGAGGCGGCGAGGACGTTGCCCGCGGCGGAGTCGGAGGAGACACGGGTCACCGAGACCACGGCCGGGTCGGCGACCGGTATCCGGCGCGCCACGAAGGACTGCGTCGCGAGGATGATCTCTGCCGCGACCGGGACCGGGTCGAACCCGTGGTGGGGGTAGGCGGCGTGGCCCCCGGTCCCGGTCACCCGGATGTGCAGCGCGCTGACGCTCGACATCATCGGACCCGGCCGGGTGACCGCCCGGCCCTTCGGCGTCACGCAGTCGACATGGACGGCGTACGCGGCGACCGGGCGCTCGCCCGCCGCGTCCAGGACGCCTTCCTCGATCATCAGCCGACCGCCCGCGTATCCCTCCTCGCCGGGCTGGAACATGAACACGACGGTGCCGGGCAGCTGCGCGCGGCGGGCCGCGAGGAGCCGGGCGGCGCCGACCAGGCCCGCCATGTGCAGGTCGTGGCCGCAGGCGTGCATGGCGCCGTTGGCCGCCGCGAACGGCAGGCCGGTGGCCTCCAGGACCGGCAGGGCGTCCATGTCGGAGCGCAGCAGGACGACGGGGCCCGGCCGGCCGCCGCGCAGCACGGCCGTCACCGACGTCAGACCGTCCCCGGTGGTGATCTCCAGGCCGAGGCCGTCCAGCGCGGTGAGGACCGCCGCCTGCGTCCGGGGCAGGTCGAGGCCGACCTCGGGGTGGGCGTGCAGCGCGCGGCGCAGCGCCACAAGGTCGGCGAGCGCCGCGTCACCCGCGGTGAACCCCGTCACCGCGCCGCGGCCCGTTCGCCGAGCCGCGCCAGCGGTCCCGCGGCCTTGACCGACACTTCCACGGTCGGCCGGTCGCTGTAGGGGACGGGGGTCTCCAGCACGTCGACGACGGCCACTTCCAGCGGGTCGGCGCCCGCCTGGATCGCCTTGGCGATCGCCGCCTCCGACGCCTGGGCGATGGCCGCCTCCCGGTCCTCCAGCGGGCTGATCTGGTCGGCGCGGCCTCCGGCGAGCGAGATCGCGGCGCCCACCGCGTTCGCCACGTCGCCGTGGTCGGGCCGCACGATGGGACCGGCGCCCGGCAGGTCGTCGGGTACGAGGAAGCCGCCGCCGCCGACCACCACGAGCGGCAGGTCGGCGCGGCCGAGGGAGAGCCGTTCCACGGCTTCCTCGATCAGCACGTGCGCGCGCTCCAGGGCGGCGCGCAGCGCCTGCTCGTTGGCGGCCGTCTGGGCGGGGAGGGTCCGTCCGGCGATCGAGGCCCCCGCGAGGGCCGCCGCGTCGGTCAGGGTCGGCGTCCGGCCGCCGAAGAGCAGGCCCTCCGTCGCGATCCGGTAGCCCACCGAGCCCGGTCCGACAGCGCCGGTCACCGGGTCGATGGTCGTACCGCCGCCCACGCCGAGGCTGAGGATGTCGGGCATCCGGAAGTTGGTCCGTACGCCGCCGATCTCGCGGGGCAGCGTGGACTCGCGGGGGAATCCGTTCACCACGACGCCCAGGTCCGAGGTGGTGCCGCCGACGTCGATGACGATCGCGTTGGTGGCGCCGGAGAGGTAGGCCGCGCCGCGGATGGAGTTCGCGGGGCCGGAGCCGATGGTGAGCACCGGGTACCGGGCGGCGTAGTCCAGCGACATCAGCGTGCCGTCGTTCTGCGCGAAGAAGGTGACGGCGTCGAGCCCTTCCTCGTCGACGACCGTCACCAGGGCCTCGGTGACCGAGCGGGCCACGCTGTGCAGCGCCGCGTTGAGGACGGTGGCGTTCTCCCGCTCCAGCAGACCGGTGGGACCGATGTCGTGACTGAGGAAGACGCGCGCGTCGGGGCCGAGGTGGGCGCGGAGCAGTTCGGCGACCTCGAGTTCCTGGTCCGGCATCGAGGGGCTGAAGATGCCGGTCACGGCGACGGCGTCGAAGTGGTCGAGGCCGTCGAGGAAGCGCAGGATGGCGTCCCGGTCCAGCGGCGCGATCGGCGTGCCGTCGACCATGTGGCCGCCGCCGACCATCGCGGACCCGGCCAGGATGAGCCCGGCGAGATCGCCCGGCCAGCCGAGCAGCGGCGGGTACTCGGTCGCCGCCGGGGCGCCGAGCCGGATGGTCGCCACCCGGTCGAGCTGCCGCCGGGCGACGATCGCGTTGGTGGCGTGCGTGGTGCCGAGCATGACCCGTGAGACCCGTGACCGGTCCTCGCCGAGCGCTGTGAGCACATGGGCGATTCCGGCCCTGATGCCGCCGGTGACGTCGTCGGTCGTCGCCTGCTTGGTGTGGGCGAGCACGGTGCCGGTGCTGTCGATGGCGACGGCGTCGGTGTTTGTGCCGCCGACGTCGACGCCGATGGAGAGATCGCGCGTGGCCGTCATCGGGTGCTTCCTTCGAAGGGGGTGTAGGTCAGCTCGTATCCGAACGCCCGCGGTCCGGCCAGTTCCAGGCCGCGCGGTGTCCGCCAGATCGGGTCGCAGGCCCAGGCGAGTACGGAGACGCGCTGGCCGTACCGCAGCATCTCGGTGGTGATCGCGTGGCCGGTCTCGGCGTCGATGATGGTGACGTTGTCGGGGACGCTCACGAGCACTTCGCCGTCCTCCAGGACGACCAGGTTCTCGTTCTGGATCTCCAGGCGCTGGAGCCTGCCGCGGTCGGTGCCCGTACCGGCGATCGTCACGGAGCCGCGGGAGAAACCGCCGACGGTGCGGCGGTCGAGGTCGGTGATCTTGCCGGTGAGCAGGATCGAGCCGCCGAGCTCCGCGGCCACGGCGGCGACCGGCTCGGGTGAGGAGAGCAGGGCGTGGCCGACGCGGATGGCGGCGCTGACCGTGCCCTCGACGACGGCGCCCTTGGCCGTCTCGGCCGTGAGGGGGTAGTGCACGCCGAGGCAGATGGAGCCGCTGGCGACGGTGAGGGCGCGCGCGTGCCGCTCCAGCCAGTGCAGGTCGACGGTCTTGAGCACCGAGACGTTGCCGACCACGTCGCTCAGGACGGAGAAGTCGCACGGGACTCCGGCGACGTTCATGGCGACCATCGCCGCGTCGGGGAAGGCCCGGCCCATGCCGTCGGCGTCGAGCAGCTTCAGCCCGAGGCGGGAGGCCCAGCCCACCGGCCCGACGCCGTTGCTGCCGCCGATCTCCGCGGCCATGAGGGCGGTGATGGGGCGGCCGGCGACGGCCTCTGCCTCGCGGACGAGGAGGTCGACCTGGCGGTTGGAGGAGAGCATCTCGATGCCCACGGTGGGGGCGCCGATGCCCGACATGAGGATCACCAGGTCGTCGGGGCCGAGATCGTCGACGGTGACCAGGGGCACCGGGCCGTTCGCGCGGAGCGCTTCCTCGGCGACGATCTGCGAGGTGTAGACCGCCCCGCCGCCCCCGGTGCCGAAGATCGCTGTGCCCGCGGCCAGCGCCGCGACGTCTGAGGCCGCGACGGCGGAGGCCCTGTGAGGGGCGGGCGCGTCGAGGGGTGTGTGAACCATGGGCCTCACGATATGGCGACGCCCTGACCGCACCTATGGCCCGAGAGTCCAGAGAATCGCGTCAT
The DNA here is from genome assembly GCF_044749865.1 of Streptomyces sp. NPDC088910. Classification (NCBI taxonomy): domain Bacteria; kingdom Bacillati; phylum Actinomycetota; class Actinomycetes; order Kitasatosporales; family Streptomycetaceae; genus Streptomyces; species Streptomyces sp. NPDC088910. The sequence continues at coordinate 187,977 of NZ_JBIVIV010000004.1, read as the reverse complement.
ACTGTGCTGATGGCACAACTGACCGTCTCCGACCTCGCCGCCCAGGGCGACCGCCTCGGCATCCGGCACCGCGCCGGGCCCGCGGACGGGCGCGCCGTCGTACGGGTGGACGTCTCGCCGCTCGACCTGCTGGGCACCGTGCCCGCCGGAACCCTCGTCATCGTTCCCGGCACCGAGCACCCGCCGCCGTACCGGCTGGACGTGGCGCTGCGTCAGGCGAGCGCGCGCGAGGTCGCGGGGCTCGTGTTCACGACCGAGCTGACCCTGCCCGACACCGCCAGGGTGCTCGCCGACCGCGGCGGTGTGCCGGTCTTCGCCGCTCCCGGCGCGCGGTCGGCCGATCTGGCCCTCGTGGTCGACCGGCTGCTGTCGGGCGGCGCGTCCGAGGCGATCATGCGGGCGACGCACGCCATCGAGAAGGCCACCGAGGCCGCGGCGGGACCGGACGGGACGCCCGAGCACATCCTCGCCGAGGCCAACCGCATGCTCGGCTCGGAGCTCGCCGTGGTGGAGGACGCCACCGTGACCTGGTCGGCGGCCGACGCGGTCTGCGTCGGCGAGGTGCCGATCGGGCGGCTCGTCGGGAACCGGTCGGACCCGGCGATGGCCATCGCCCTGCCCGTCGTCGCCTCGCTGCTGTCGCGGGCCGCCCAGCGCCAGATCAGCGACCGTTTCGCGCCCACCCAGTCGCGGTCGGACCTCATCGTCGAGCTGGTGCTCGCCGAGTCCCACCGGGTCGAGGGCTTCGTCGGCCAGGCCGCGATGCTCGGCCTCCCCCTCCAGCTCTCGCACGTCGCGGCCTGGCTGATCCCGACCGGCCTCGACAACCCCGAGGCGCGGGCTCCGCGAAGCGTGCAGCCCGCGCTTGAGCTGTTCGCGCTCCAACTGGTCGACGGCCGGGACGAGATGTGGCACGTCGCGTTCGTCCAGGACGACCTGCTCCTGGTCAGCACCGAGGAGCACGGCGCGGGCGACCACCAGCGGCGGCTGCGGGAGGTGGCCGTCCGGCTCCAGGAGTACGCGCGCGGCCTGACCGGGCACGGGTGGGAGTACACGCTCGGCCTCGGCACCCCGCAGACGGGCGCGGCGGGGCTGCGTTCGTCGGCCGCGGAAGCGCGGATCGCCGCCGGTTCCGCGATCGCGGCCGGGCGCCTCGGCAGCGTCGAACTGACGGACGTGACGGGCCTGCGCCGGGTGCTGCTCGACGTGTACGCCTCCCCGACCAGCCGCAGCCTGCTGGCGGACATCCTGCTGCCGCTGGACGCGCTCGGACCCGAGCGGGCGCACATCTCGGTGCAGACGCTGCTCGCCTACCTGTCGCACCGCAACTCCCTGGCCCACGCGGGCCGCGAGCTGAATCTGCACCCCAACGCCGTCGGCTACCGGCTCAAGCGGGTCCGCGACACGCTCCAGCTCGACCTCGACGACCCGGACACGCGCTTCGCGGTCGAACTCGCCTGCCGGGTGCGGCTGCTCGGCGCCAGCCGCCGCTGAGCGACGGCGCCGGGCACGGCGCGGTCAGTCGCGCACGGCGCGCATCCGCGCGGCAAGGCCGGGGTTCGCGTACGGGCCGTCCCCGTCGAGGGCCGCGAGGATGCGCGCGACGACCGGTTCTGGCTTGTCCTGGCTCATCTTCTCCTTGGTGACCGCGCGGGTGACCCGCATGCGGAAGCCGACCGTGCCGTGCACGATGCGCTGCGCGTAGGCGGCGTTCTCCGCCGTGCCGCGCATCAGGAACGGGTTGGGCACGGGCGCCTCGAAGTGGGCCACGAGCCGGTCGAGGACGGCCAGATTCTCCTCGTCCGGGAGGATGTCGGGCACGCCGTACAGGTGGGCGGTGGCGAAGTTCCAGGTGGGTACGGCGGTGGGCAGGTCGTACCAGCTCGGCGAGATGTAGCCGCTGGGGCCGTAGACGACCACGCACAGCTCCTGGGTGCCGAGCCGGTGCAGCGCCTCGTCGGGGCGGCCGACATGGCTGACCAGCACCAGTTCGCCGGGGGCCGTGGAGTCTTCTGGGGCCCCGGACTCCTCGGGCTCCTCGATCAGGAACGGGTAGTGCGAGACGACGGGCCCCGCGCCGTCGGCGCCGTTGGACACCATGGTCGCCCAGGGGTGTCCGCGCAGCAGGTCCGCGGCCCAGGCGAGGCCGCCGCCGGTGTACTCGGGGGTCTCACGCATGGTCGCTCCGCTCCGCTCGCGCCGCCGTGCGCGCGAACGCGCGGACGAAGTCGGGCCACAGCTCGCGCGGGATGTCGTGGCCCATCTCCTCGTAGAGGTGCACCTCGGCCCGCGGCATGATCTCCGCGAAGGCCAGCGCGGCCCGCCAGTGCAGTGACTGGTCGCCGCGCCCGTGGATGACCAGCGTCGGCACCGTGACCTCGCGAAGGTCGTCGCGGCGCTCCAACGGGCCGCGCAGCATGGCGTTCCACTGCCGCACCAGGCCGTCGGGGCGGTAGACCCGGTCGTAGTAGCGGGCGCCGAGGGCGGCCGACTCCTCGGCGTCGAAGGGGAAGCCCGGCGACTGGTAGTTCCGCTGGCCGCCGACGAACATCTCGATGTAGGCCGCGCGGTCCAGCCGTTCGGGCGCCCGCGACACCGGCCGACCGTCCCCGTGCGTCCCGACCAGGAACTCCGGCTCGCTCGACGGCGAGGTCGACATCAGGCCCAGGCTCGCGACCCGTCCGGGGTGCTCGATCGCGACCAACTGCGCGATGTAGCCGCCCATCGACATACCGGCCAGGTGCGCGCGGCCGATGCCGAGGTGGTCGAGGAGCGCGACGACGTCGTCGGCCATGTCGGAGAGGTCGTACGTGGCGGCGAACTCGTCGGGTCCGCCGGTCTGCTGGGAGAGCCCGACGTCCCGGTTGTCCGGGCGTACGACGTAGAAGCCCGCGTCGGCCAACAGCGCCACGAACGCGTCGTGCCAGCCGATGAGTTGGGCGCCGCCGCCGTGCACGAGCACCAGCGGACGCCCGGCCGGGTCGCCGTCGGTCTCGTAATGGACCTCGATGCCGGCGGGTGTGATGAGGGTGGGCATCGGATCTCCTACAGGTTCGTCCAGGTGGGCCGGCCGCCCAGCACGGTGGCGGCGACCGGCAGGGTGCGCAGCGCTTCGGCGTCCAGCTCCAGCGGGTCCTCGTCGAGGACGACGAGGTCGGCCGGGTCACCGGCCGTCACGTCCATCCGGCCGCGGGCGCTCGCGGACAGGGCCGCCTCGCGGGTGATCCGCTCGTCCGGGTGCCACGGCTCGCGGCCGTCGCGGCTGCGCGAGACGGCGGCGCTGATCGCCACCCACGGGTCGAGCGGCGAGACGGGCGCGTCGGAGCCGAGCGCGAGGGTCGCCCCCGCGTCCAGCAGCGAGCGGAACGCGAACGCCCGGTCGCTGCGGCCCGCCCAGTGCGTGTCGGCGACGTCGCGGTCGTCCATGGCGTGCTCGGGCTGCACGCTCGCGACCAGGCCGAGCCGGCCGAAGCGGGCGAAGTCGGCGGCGGACACGAGCTGGGCGTGCTCGACGGTGCCCGGTATGCCCAGGCGCTCGAAGGCGTCGATCACCTGGGTGTTGGCGCGGTCGCCGATGGCGTGGACGGCCGCCGCGATGCCCGCCGCGTCCGCGCGGGCGAGCAGTTCCCCGACCCGCTCGGGTGCGACGGACTGCACCCCGCACGGGTGCGGGTGGTCGGCGGGCAGCCCCGGATAGGGGTCCCAGCACAGCGCCGTACGGGTGTTGAGGGAGCCGTCGACCACGATCTTGAGCCGCCCCATGGTGATGAGCCCGCTCGGTTCGAGGAGGTCGCCGGTCCGCAGGCCACGGCCGATCGCGTCGTCGAGCCGGTCGGGCCACACCGACGCCTCCACGCGCAGCGCGGTCACTCCGGCGGCGACCCGCTCGGGCCAGAAGCGGGTGATGTCGGCGTTCTCGAAGTCCACGATCCCGACGACGCCCCTGGCCGCTGCGGCCTGGGCCGCGGCCCGGTGGTCGGCGGCCTCGGGCCGGTGGTCGCGGTCGAGGACGTCGAGCGTTCCGATCCACTCGGTCTCGCGCAGCACGCCGTCCTCGGGCGGGCGCACGCCGAGGCGGCGCGCGGCGGCGGAGTTGAGCCAGCCGCAGTGCAGGTCGCCGGAGACGAGCACCAGGCCGCGGTCGGCCGATATCGCGTCGAGGGCGGCCAGGCTCGGGGCGTCGGGCCACAGCGCGTCCCGGAAGCCGTAGCCGACCAGGAGGTCGGACGCGGTGGCGGCCAGCGCGTCGCGCATGATCGTGGCCGCGTGCGCGGCGGACGTGGCGGGGGCGAGGTCGACCCGGCGGCTGCGGATGACCCACTGGTCGAAGTGGGTGTGCGCGTCCCACAGGCCGGGGCGCACGAAGCGCCCGTCGAGGTCGAGGGCCGCCGCCGCCGGGAGGTCGCCGCCGGTCGGCGCGACGCTCTCGATCAGGCCGTCGCGCAGCACGAGGTCCCACTGCCCCGGGGTGCGCGGGATGCGCGCGCGGCGCAGGACGAGGTCGGGCACGGGGCTCATGGGCGACCGCATCTCAGGTGTTCCTCCGGATCTCAGGGGTCTTCAGGGTCGAGGGGTGCCGTCGAGGTCGAGGCCGGTGTCGAGGTCGGGAGCAGCGTCGAGGTCGGCGGTGTCATCGAGGTCGGCGGTGTCGTCGAGGGAAGCGTCGTCGAGGTCGTCGAGATCGAGCGGCCTTCCCATCACGGGGATCGACCGCAGCAGTTCGCGGGTGTAGGGATCGGCGGGGTCGGCGAGGACGGCGTCGGTGGGCCCGTGCTCGACGACGCGGCCGGCCCGCATGACGGTGACCTCGTCGCTCACGTAGCGCACCACGGCGAGGTTGTGCGAGATGAACAGCATGGTCAGGTGGAGTTCGCTCTGGAGCTCGCGCAGCAGATTGAGGACCACGCCCTGGACGCTGACGTCGAGCGCCGAGGTGATCTCGTCGGCGACGAGTACGGCGGGTTCGGCCGCCAGCGCCCGCGCGATGGTGATCCGTTGCCGCTGGCCGCCGGAGAAGCGGGCCGGTCGGTCGCCCGCCCGGGACGGGTCGATGTGGACGAGGTCGAGCAGTTCGCGGACCCGTGTCTCCCGGTCGGTCCGGTTGAGCCGCCGCCCGGTGGCGAGCAGGCCCTCCGCGACGGAGACGCCCACGGGCATCCGCGGGTCGAGCGCAGCCAGCGGGTCCTGGAAGACCATCTGCACCCGGCGGCGGGCCAGTCTGGCCTCGCGCGAGCGGGCGGTGAGGTCGACGCCGTCGAGGCGTACGGTGCCCGCGTCGGCGCGCGCCAGTCCTACGGCAACCCGCGCCATGGTCGACTTGCCCGACCCCGACTCGCCGACGAGCCCGAGCGTCCGGCCGGAGCGGACGACGAGCGAGGCGTCGTCGACGGCGGTCTGGGCGGCCCGGCCGTGGCCGAAGCGCACCGTGACGTGGTCGAATTCGAGCGTGCTCACGCGGTCGCCTCCTCCTGTGTGGCGACGCCGACCACCGGCAGCGCGCGGGTCCTGTCGGTCGTCATGTCGGGCACGCAGGCGATCAGACCGCGCGTGTACGGGTGCCGCGCCTCGTCCAGCCGTCGCGCGTCCAGCCATTCGACCACCACGCCGTCCCGCATGACGGCGATGCGGTCGCAGAAGCCGCTCACCAGGGCGATGTCGTGGGAGATCAGCAGGATCGCGGCGCCGGTCCGCTCGCGGGCGTCGCGCAGCGCACGCATCACCTGCCGCTGCACCGTCACGTCCAGGGCGGTCGTGGGCTCGTCGGCGATGATCAGCCGGGGCGTCCCCATCAGGCCCATCGCGATCATGGCGCGCTGCCGCATGCCGCCGGAGAACTCGTGGGGCAACTGCCGGATCCGCCGTTCCGGGTCGGGGATGCGCACCAGGGCGAGGGCGTCCAGGGCCCGCTTCGTCGCGGCGCCGCGCGCCACACCCGCGTGGATCTCGCTGGCCTCGGTGAGCTGCCGGCCGACGGTGAGGGCCGGGTTCAGCGAGGACAGCGGGTCCTGGAAGATCATCGCCTGTTCCAGGCCGAGCCTGCGGCGCTCGGCGGCCCTGGGCCGCCGTTCCATGTCGATGCCGCGGAAGACCAGGCGTTCGCTCTCCACCAGCGCCTCGGGGCCGAGCAGTCCGGCCAGGGCCATGGCGGTGACCGACTTGCCGGAGCCCGACTCGCCGACGATGCCGACGACCTCCCCCGGTCCGATCGTCAGGTCCACGCCGTGCACCCGCTGGACCAGGGAGCCGTCGTCGGCGCGGAAGGAGACCCGCAGGTTCTTCACCTCGGCGACGGCGTCGCCCTCGGCCGGGGTGACGCCCGCGCCGTCCGACCGGGGGCGTACGGCGTGCACGGTCCGGGCGCGGGACTGGCTGAGCACCTCACCCAGCAGCGAGAACAGCACACCGGTGAGCACGATCGCGATGCCCGGCCCGATCGCCGCCATGGGCGCCGAGTAGATGCGCTTGGAGCCCTCGTTGAGCAGCCGTCCCCAGTCGTACTGCGTGGGTTGCACGCCCAGGCCGAGGAAGGACAGCGCGGCGAAGGAGAGCAGCGTGGCCGACGCGTGCGCGGCGATGTTGACGACCAGCGGCGGCAGGATGTTCGGCAGGACGTGCCGCCGCGCGGTGCGCAGCGGCGGGCTGCCGACCAGCCGCGCGGCGTGCACGTAGTCGGTGTTGGCGACCGACGAGGCGAGGGTGGAGACCAGGCGCGCGAAGACCGGGACGCCCGCGAAGCCGATCGCGAACATCGCGCCGCGCGCCGTCGCGCCCCAGATGACGGAGAAGAACAGCGCGAGCAGCAGCCACGGGAACGACAACAGGATGTCGATGAAGGCGGTGACCAGGCGGCGCGGCGCGCGCGGCAGCACCGCGGCGACGATGCCGAGCACGACGCCGCCCGCGACGGAGATGCCCGCGGCGCCCAGGGTCAGCAGCACCGACAGGCGGGTGGCGACGACGGTGCGGGCGAACAGGTCGCGGCCGAGTTCGTCGGTGCCGAAGGGGTGGGAGAGGCTGACCGGTGCCTGGCGGCCCGCGATGTTCCGGGTGGTGGCCGCGTGGTCGAACACGAAGGGGCCGACGACCGCGGCGAGCACGACGAGCGTGAGACCGGCGAGTACGGCGATGCCCTGCGGGGTGAGGAGGGTACGGCGCAGCATGGTCATGCCTCCGCGATCGTCGAGCGCGGGTCCAGGACCGCGATGGCGAGGTCCACGACGAGGTTCGCCCCGAGGACGAGCAGCGCGTACACGAGCACGATCCCCTGGATCAGCGGGTAGTCCTTGGCCGTGATCGAGGAGACGATCGTGGACCCGATGCCGGGCACGGTGAACACCGTCTCCACGAGCACGGTGCCCGCGACGAGTCCGACCAGCACCACGCCGCCCGCGGTGAGGGTGGCGGTGACGATGTTGGGCAGCGCGTGCCGCAGGTACAGCAGCCGGCCGGGCAGCCGCTTGCTGCGCGCGGTGGTCAGGTACGGGGCGTCCAGCACGCGCAGCATCTCGATGTGCACGATCCGGGCCAGGTAGGCCAGCGGCCCGATGGCCAGCGCGAGCACGGGCAGCACCGCCTGGCCGGGCGTGCCCCATCCCGCGGGCGGGAAGAGCGGCAGGCCGACGCCGAGGGTCGCGATGAGCAGCACCGCGAGCAGGAAGTTCGGGATCGCGATGAGGATGCCGAGCAGTCCCGACACCCCGAGGTCGAGGAAGCGGCGGCGACCGCTCCGGGCCGAGACCGCCGTGGCGACGCCGATCGGGAACGCGCCGACGACGGCGACGAGGAAGGAGATCACGGCCAGCAGCAGCGTGGTGGGCAGCCGCTCGCCGAGGATCTGGGAGACCGGTCGCTGCGAGGTGATCGACGTACCGAGGTCGCCGTGCAGCAGCGCGGTGACGTAGTGGGTGAACTGGGCCCACAGCGACTGGTCGAGGCCGAGCTGCTGGCGCAGCGCGTTCACCGTCGACAGCGGGGCGGTGGGCCCCAGGGCCGCTCGTACCGGGTCGCCCGGCACGAGCTGGACCATGAAGAACGACGCCACCAGCACGACGGCGAACGAGATCGCCGCGCGACGCAGTCGTTGCAGGACGAATTCGAGCCTCGGCGATCCGGCCAGGAGCCGGGGGCGCCCGGCCCGAGCGGCGGCCGGTTCGGCCTGCTCGGGGGGCGCGGCGGTGGTGACCGCGTTCGAAGGGATCGTCATGCCGTCAGCCCAGCATGCGGATGGTCGTCGGCGCGATGCCCCAGGGCACGTCGGCGGTGGCCTTGTTGAAGAAGGTCGGCGCCGCGGTCTGCGCGAGGGGGTAGGCGTCGGCCCGGTCGATCAGTTCCTTCTCCGCGCTCTGCCACAGGTCGCACGCCGCCGTGGTGTCCTTGGCGGTCATCGCCTGCTTGGCCAGGTCGTCGTACGCGGGGTTGCGCACGTCCATGAAGTTGTAGCCGCCCTTCTCGCTGGTGGCGCCGAGGAAGAACAGGCTGAGCGTGGAGGGCTTGTTGGGGGCGAGCTGGATGAAGCCGGTGTCCCAGTCGTAGGACTGGTAGAGGTCGGTGGACCAGCCGGTCGGGTCCTCGGCGACGAGCTTGGTGTCGACGCCGATCTCCTTCCACTCGGCCTGGATCTCCTCGGCGGCGGCGGAGTGGCTGGGCGTGCCCGCGTCGTACAGGAAGCGGATGGTCAGCGGCTTGCCGTCCTTGGAGCGCTTGCCGCCGGAGCCTGCCGGGTACCCGGCCTCGTCCAGCAGCGCGCCGGCCTTCGCCTTGTCGGTGGCGGGCAGCGTCCACTTCGGGCCGCCCTTGACGCACAGGAACGGCGCCTGGACGACCAGCGACTTCATCTCCTCGGAGTGGCCGTTGGTGACGAGGTCGCCGACCGAGGAGCGGTCGAGGGCGAGTGTGAGCGCCTTGCGCACGCGCTCGTCGGAGGTCGGCCGGCTGGAGCGCTCGTTGAAGAGCATCTCGCCGATCGGGTTCGGCACGCCCTTGGACGCCAGCTTGGCGGCCTGGAGGCGGTCGCGGTCGGTGCCCGCCACGCCTGCCGCGTTGAGTCCGCCGGACAGCAGCAGGTTCGCCGCCGTGGACTCGTCGGTCACGACCTTCCCGACGACCTTGTCGGGCAGCCCCTTGGTGCTGCTGGTGACGCCCTGGGGTCCCCAGGTGTAGTCGGTGCGCTTGGTGTAGACGTACTCGTTGCCCGCCTTGGCGGTGGTCAGGTGGAACAGTGCCGTGCCGTTGGTCGCGTTCTTCAGCGAGTCGGGCTTGTCGAGGCCGCCCTGGCAGACCATCTCGACCTCGCCCGTCATGCTGAGCAGGAACGGGTTGCTGGTCTTCGAGGTGATCGTGAGCTTGTTGCCCTCGGCCGTGGCCTTCATGTCGGCGGTGACGTCGGAGCCGTGCCAGAAGGTGCCGTGCTTGGCGTCCGCCTGGTAGGTGATGTTGTTCGCGGCCGTCGCGGCCGTGAACGTGCTGCCGTCGGAACAGGTGACGCCGTCCTTGAGGGTGTACGTCACGGAGGTGGGGGTCTGCGTCCAGCTCTGCGCGAGCCACGGCAGGGACTGGCCGTCCCCCGAGGTGTAGACGAGCGATTCGTAGGCGTACGGCACGAGCTGGCGCTGCACGAGCGAGACCCCGGTGAGCGGCGAGAGGCTGCCCGGGTCGTCGTTGAGCCCGACGTTGAACGTGCCGCCGGAGACGTACGAGGTCGGGCCTGCGCTCGCCTTGGCGCCGGAGCCTGAGCCGGAACCGCAGGCGGCGAGCGTTACGGCCGCGACCGCACATGCCGCGACCGCGACGGACGGCTTGAGGTGCTTCCTGGTCATTGCTGTCGTCCTTTGGTTCGACGCGGTGCGGGACGGGAGCCTGGTCGATGGGGCCGGGCGGCCCCGGGTACTCCGAGGCCCTGGGTCCGAGGCTAGAAAGCCCGGATACACCCGACAATGTGCCGACGACGCAGAGAATCGTGGCGCACTGTGCTGTGAACACAGTGGCCGGCACCACATCGGCTCGTGACCGCGAGCCGTCCGGGTACCGGTGTCCCCGCACCCGCGCCGGGTACGGGCCGCTCGAAAGCCGCCCCGGCGCGGTGATCTCCCTGGAGACGATGCAGGAGCGGGCTCCGTACTTCAAGCCCCGACGGCATCGACATGTGCCGCGACCAGCGGTTCAGCCGCCGCCGCTGTGCTCCTCGTAGGCGGCGACGACCTCTTCGGTCGGGCCGTCCATCACCAGCTCGCCCTTCTCCAGCCAGATCACGCGGTCGCAGGTGTCGCGGATGGAGCTGTTGTTGTGACTGACGAGGAAGACGGTGCCCGCCTCCTTGCGCAGCTCCCTGATCCGGTCCTCCGAGCGCTTCTGGAAGGCGCGGTCACCGGTGGCCAGCGCCTCGTCGATCATCAGCACGTCGTGGTTCTTGGCCGCCGCGATCGAGAACCGCAGCCGGGCGGCCATGCCGGAGGAGTACGTCCGCATCGGCAGCGAGATGAAGTCGTCCTTCTCGTTGATCCCGGAGAACTCGACGATGCCGTCGTACCGCTCGCGCACCTCCTCCTGGGACATGCCCATGGCCAGGCCGCCGAGGATGACGTTGCGCTCGCCGGTCAGGTCGTTGAGCAGGGCGGCGTTGACGCCGAGCAGGGACGGCTGGCCGTCGGTGTAGACCCGGCCGCGGTCGGCGGGGAGCAGGCCCGCGATGGCCTTGAGCAGGGTGGACTTGCCCGAGCCGTTGGAGCCGATGATGCCGATCGCCTCACCGCGGTAGGCCGTGAAGGTGACGCCCCTGACCGCGTGCACGGTGTGGACGTTCGGCGAGGCCCTGCGGGAAACCAGCCGGTGCAGGGCGGAGGTCGCGTTGCCCCGGCCGGTGCCCGCGCCGTAGATCCGGTAGACGACGTGCAGCCCGTCGACGATGACGGTGGGCACCAGGGGCCGGACCAGGCGCGGGGCGACCTCCGGGGCGATCTTCGGGTCCAGGGCGGCAGCCAGCTCGGGGGCCAGGCCCCTGGCGCTGTTCGGGACGGCGTTCAGCGCGGTCTCCTGCGTTGCCTCGTCCGTTGGTTCAGCCACGGCCGTACTCCTCCTCCGACGACCAGAAGAACGCGTACCCGGCGCAGGCGGCCACGGCCGCCCAGCCGACCGCGAGCGGCCAGATGTGCGGCGGGAGCTGTTCGCGGGTGACGCTGTCGATCAGCGCGAAACGCATCAGACCGACATATACCAGGGCGGGGTTGACGTTGAGCATCACCGCGACGGCGTGCGGCGCGCCGACGGTGAAACGGGAGAGGTCGTAGAAGACCCCGGAGACGTACATCCAGGTCCGCAGCACGAAGGGCAGCACCTGGGCGAAGTCGGTGGTCCTGGCGCCGACGCGGGCCAGGCCCAGGGCCAGCCCCGCGTTGAAGAGCGACTGGAGGGCCAGCGCGGGGACGACGAGCAGCCAGCGGGTGGTGACCGGGATGCCCTCGGCGACCACGATGACCGAGAGCACGCCGAGGGAGAGCAGGAGCTGCCGGAGCTGGAGCAGGGTGGCGGCGATCGGCAGGCAGGCGCGCGGGAAGTGCAGGGCGCGGACGAGTCCGATGTTGTCGGTCAGCGAGCGGGCGCCGCCGAGGACGGCCGACTGGGTGAAGGTGAAGACGAAGACCCCGGCGCACAGGAACGGGATGTAGTCCGTGACGCCGCGGCCCGCGCCGAGCAGCAGTCCGAAGATCAGGAAGTAGACGGCCGCGTTGAGCAGCGGGGTGAGCACCTGCCAGAGCTGGCCGAGGCGCGCGTCGCTGTAGAGGGCGGCCTGCCGGGCGCCGGCGAAGGCGGTGACGAAGTGGCGGCGGGCCCAGAGCCGCCGGGTGTACTCCACGATTCCGGGGCGGGCGCCGCTGACGGTCAGGCCGTGGGCGGCGGCGAGCGCGGCGGGAGCGAGGTCCGCGGGGCCGGGCGGGCCCGGCCGCGCGGGTGGGCGCGGGGCGGTGATCACGGCGGGAGAGGCGACGGGCATGGGCGGCTGCCTTCGGGTGACGGGCATGGGGAGACACCTGCGCAACAACGGAACGGGCCCGTATCGTCGTCACGGTCGACGGTAGAGCAGTCGCGGGATGGAACGCAACCGTTCCGTCGTCACGTCGGGTTAGGATCGCTCGCATGACCGACTCCGCCGAGGCCGCTTCTCCGTCCACGACGACCGGCGGTCCGCGCCGCGCCCCGGCGGGCGCCGCCGTGCTGCGCGAGGACGTCACCGAGGCGATCCGGGCGGCCGTCTTCGCCGAACTGGCCGCCGTCGGATACGGGCGCATGTCGATGGAGGGCATCGCCCGGCGCGCGGGGGTCGGCAAGGCCGCCGTGTACCGCCGGTGGCGCTCGAAGCTGCCGCTGGTCCTCGACATGGTGTCCGACTTCGCCGCGCAGGGCCTTCCCGTGCCCGACACCGGCACGTTGTACGGGGACGTCCGCGCCCTGCTCGACGTCAGCGCGCGGGCCCTGCGGCATCCGGTCGCGGCGCAGATCATCCCCGATCTGCTGGCCGAGGCCGCTCGCAGTCCCGAGCTGGCCGACACGCTGCGCACCGCGCTGCGTGAGGCCCAGGGCGGGATCACCGTCGCCGTCATACGCCAGGCCGCCGCGCGCGGCGAGCTGTCCCCCAGCGCCGATCCCGAGCTCGCCCTCGACCTCATCGCGGGCCCGCTCTACTGGCGTCTGGCCGTCATGCGCGCCGCCTACTCCCGAGCGCAGCTCGACGCCCTCACCTCAGCCGTCGTCGCTGCGCTCCAGGCTTCCACGTGATTACCGGGTCTCCGGCCCGGACCCCCACAGGACCTGCCCCGCTGAGGCCGGTCCGCACAGCGCACCACCGCCGCGGCCGGCCGCGCAGTTCCCCGCGCCCCTAAAAACCCGCCGCACCCAGCCGAGCACCCACGCCCCCGAAGGGGCGCGAGGACCTGCGCGAGCAACCACAACGCACCGGCACCCGGCGAAAACCCGGCCGGGCAATGGCGCGCGCCCGAAGGGGCGCGGGGAACTGCGCGAGCAACCACAACGCACCGGCACCCGGCAAACACCCCGCCAGACCCACAGCGCTCGCCCGCAGGGGCGCGGGGAACTGCGCGAGCAACCACAACGCACCGGAAGTCGGCGAACACCCGGCCGGGCTACGGCGCGCGCCCGAAGGGGCGCGGGGAACTGCGCGGGAAACCCATCACCGGCGGGTGGTCGGGGGGATGCGGCAACCGCCCCACCGGGGCCGGTAGTGACCGGCAGGTCAAAGGCCGTCCACGTGCCGGTGGTGACCGGCAGGTCGAAGGCCGTCCACGTGCCGGTGGTGACCGGCAGGTCAAACGGCTTCCCCGTGCGGGAGCACCACGGTGCGGTGGGCGTGGTCGCCCGCCACGTCCGCCGTGGGGGCGGCGGCGATCACGAGGGTGCCCGCGGCGGCGACCCCGCGGAGGCGGGCCCAGATCCGGCCCTCGGCCGGAACGGCGAGGTCGACGGGGTCGACCAGGAGGACGTCCGGGGCCGGGATGAGGGCCAGGGCGACGGCCAGGAGAAGCTGGTCGCAGACCTCCAGGTGTTCGAAGCGGGCGCGGCGGGGGACGACGCCCGGCCGCTCCGGGTCCGGGTGGTCGGCCAGGGTGAGCCCGGCGGCGGCCAGGGCTTCGTGGATGCGCCGGGCACCGACACGCAGGCCCGCGTGGACGGCCGCCAGGTCGAGGAGTTCACCGACGCGGTCGTACGGGTCGGGGGACCCGGGGCCGTACACCCGCGCCACGCCGGTCCTGCGCCCGCCGGGCCGCAGCCCGCGCCCGAGCGCGACCAGCATCGCGGTGCGTTCGGGACCCGCGGGGCCGATGACGGCCAGGAGTTCCGCGGCCGATACGGCGGCGGGCGCGACGCCGTGTGCGGGGGCGCTGTGCCCGGTCACTGTCACCACGCCGTCCCCTTCCTTCGTAGAGGCGAGCAATCCGCCCATATCTACCAAGGAAGGGGGCGTTCAGCGGCGCGGCACTCCGGAGAGCGCCGCCGTACGCGGCCGGGCCGCCGGACGTACACCGTCCCGGACGAGTACCAGCAGGGCCACGTCGTCGGCGGGGCGGTCGGCGGCGTGCCGCAGGACGGCGGCGCGCAGGTCCGCGGCGACGGCGCGGCCGGACAGCGGGGTGCCGGGGCGTACGTCGGCCGCGTCGGCCAGGGCGTCGGCCAGCGGGAAGAAGACGCCCTCGGCGTCCCGCGCGTCCTGCATGCCGTCGGTGCAGAGCAACAGCCCGTCGCCGGGCGGCACATGGCCGGTGGCGGCCGGTGCGGCCGTCCGCGCCGGGTCGAACAGGCCCAGCGGCGGCAGGGGTTCGCCGATCGGCAGCGGACCGGGCGCGGCGTCGAGCAGATACGGCTGCGGGTGGCCGCAGTTGACGATCCGGTAGGCGCCGTCGTCGGCGAGCTCGACGAGTTGGAGGGTGGCGAATTCCTCGGCGACCGGATCCTGTGGCGGGACACCGGCCGCCGCCGGGTGCTCACCGCGGGTCCGCTCCCGCAGATGGCGTCGCAGGGCCCCGTCCAACCGCCGCAGCACGCCCGCCAGTTCGGGTTCCTGATGGGCGGCCTCGCGGAAGCTGCCGAGCAGCGCGGCGACCATGCCGATCGCGGGCAGGCCGTGGCCGCGCGCGTCCCCGATGAGCGCCCGCACCCCGAACGGCGTGGCCAGCACCTCGTAGAAGTCGCCGCCGACGTGAGCGCCCCGGCTGGCCGACACGTACTCCCCCGCCACCGTCCAGCCGCCCGCTCTGCGCGGCAGCGGCCGCAGCAGCACCTGCTGGGCGGCGACGGCGATCTCCCGCGTACGGTCCAGCTCGTCGCAGAGCAGCGACCGGCGGCGGGCGGTCCACATCGCCGCGGCTATCACCGCGACCACGGTGGCCGCGGCGCCGAGCACCGGGCCGAAGCCGTCGAAGGAGTCGTCGGCCAGTTCCGCGCCCAGCACGCCGAGCGCAAGCAGCCCGCTGCCGAACACCCAGAGCCGCCGGGCGCCCGCCGCGCAGGCCACCGCGGGAGTCACGGCGAGGGCGGGCAGCACGTCCGCGCCTTCGGACAACTGCCAGGTGAGCACGCCCATCACCGCCACCCACACGGCGGGTACCAGCGCCCACGGCACCCTTCGCAGCGCACGGACTGCCCGGTTTCGGATCATCCGCCCGGCTCCCCCCAGAAGCCGCGGTCGCGGCAGCGTCGGAGCCGCGGCCCGCATGCCCGGCTCCCGCATCCCGACCGATTCTGGCCATTCCCCGCGCACAAGTGGCCCGCCGAACGGGGTAATCACTCGAATGAGCGACGAAACCCTTGAGCGCTCCCCGAAAGACGAAGGGGGGCCGCCCCGGTGCGTCCGGGACGGCCCCCCTTCTCGGGTCCTGCGCGCCGTCAGGCGCCGCGCAGCACCGCCCCGGTGAGGGCGTGGGCGCTGGCGACCGCCGCGTCACGCGCCGCCGTGGTCTCCTCGGCCGTCAGCGTGCGGTCGGGGGCCCGGAAGCGCAGCGCGTAGGCGAGGGACTTGCGGCCCTCACCGATCTGCTCGCCGGTGAAGATGTCGAACAGCCGGAGCGATTCAAGGAGTTCACCCGCGCCGTCGCGCAGCGCGCGCTCGACGTCGGCGGCCGGGACCGAGGAGTCGACGACGAG
The DNA here is from genome assembly GCF_044749865.1 of Streptomyces sp. NPDC088910. NCBI lineage: Bacteria > Bacillati > Actinomycetota > Actinomycetes > Kitasatosporales > Streptomycetaceae > Streptomyces > Streptomyces sp. NPDC088910. The sequence continues at coordinate 172,329 of NZ_JBIVIV010000004.1, read as the reverse complement.
CGCCACGTCCTGGGTCGCCACCGGGAAGGTGGACACCCGCGGCCCGGTGGGCCGGTCGCCGCCCGCGCGCTCGACCTGGTCCATGTCCAGTTCCATCGCGCAGGTCCGCTCGGGCAGGCCGAGCGCCTTGGTGACCCGCGGGTGCAGCTCCCCCGCGTTGCCCACCAGCGTCTCCTGACCGTCGACCACCGCGTACAGCGCGGCGCAGCGGCCCGGGTGGTAGGGGGCGTGCTGGTCCTGGCGGACGCTCAGCTCGACCCCGGCCTCGCGGGCCACGGTACGGGCCGCCTCGACCGCGTCGGCCCAGGTCGCCGGGTGTCCGGCGCCCCACCAGCCATTACGGTCGCGGGCACCGCAGAGCACGACGGCGACCCGGCGGGGCTGGTCCGGCAGCGCCTCTTGGAGCCGCGCGATCTCCGCGTCCGTCGGACGGCGGTCGACCGCGAGACGCGGCGGCGCCTTCTCCGCGCCGGTCGGCAGGAAGACCAGACCGGTCTCGAAGAGCGCCAGGTCGTGCGTGCCGCGGCCCAGATTGCGGCGCAGCGTGGCCAGCAGACCGGGCAGCAGTGTCGTGCGCAGACCGGGCTCGGTGTCCGAGAGCGGGTTGGCGACGGTCACCGTGCGGCGGCGCGGGTCGTCCGCGTCGAGCCCGAGCTGGTCGAAGACCTCGGCGCTGACGAAGGGGTAGCTCGGCGCCTCCACGTATCCGGCGCCGGCCAGGGCCCGGCCGACCCGGCGGCGCAGGAGCTGCGACTCGGTCAGCCCGCGTCCGGCGGGCGGCTTGGGCAGCGTCGACGGCAGATTCTCGTAGCCTTCGAGCCGGATGACCTCTTCGGCGAGGTCGTTGGGGAAGGCCAGGTCGGGACGCCAGCTCGGCACGGTGACGATCAGCTCGTCGCTGCCGTAGACGTCGCAGCCGATCTCCTGGAGGCGGCGGACGACGGTCTCGCGACCGTACTCGGTGCCCGCGACGCGGTCCGGGTGGTCGGCGGCCATCGCGACGGTGCGCGGGGCCGACGGCGAGACGACCTCGGTGACGCCGGGGTCCGCGGTGCCGCCCGCCAGGCCCGTCAGCAGGTCGACCGCGCGCTGGGCCGCGGCCGAGGTGGCCTGCGGGTCGCTGCCGCGCTCGAACCGCTTGGACGCCTCGGAGCCGAGCTTGTGGCGGCGCGCGGTGCGGGCGATGGTGACCGGCGCGAAGTGCGCGGCCTCGATGACGATCTCGGTGGTGCCGGTGACGACGCCGGTCTCCGGGTCGGTGGCGGGCGCGGCGATCTCGGTGTTCGCGCCGCCCATCACGCCCGCGAGGCCGATCGCCCCGGAGTCGTCCGTGATGACCAGGTCCTCGGGGTCCAGCGTGCGCTCGACGTCGTCCAGCGTCGTCAGCTTCTCGCCGGGCAGCGCGCGGCGCACCCCGATCGGCCCTTCGATCCGCGAGCGGTCGTAGGCGTGCAGCGGCTGGCCCAGCTCGAACATCACGTAGTTGGTGATGTCCACGGCCAGCGAGATCGGCCGCATGCCGACCTTCTGGAGCCTGCGCTGGAGCCAGATCGGCGACCGCGCCTCGGGGTCGAGACCGGTGACCGTACGGGCGGTGAAGCGGTCGCAGCCGACCGGGTCGGCGACCTTGACCGGGTAGCCGAACGCGTTGGGCGCGGGCACGTCGATCAGCGCCGGGTCGCGCAGCGAGACACCGTACGCGATGGCCGCCTCGCGGGCGACGCCGCGCATCGACAGCGCGTAGCCGCGGTCCGGCGTGACGGCGATGTCCAGGACCTCGTCGACCAGTTCGAGCAGCTCGACGGCATCGGTGCCCACCTCGTGCTCGGGCGGCAGCACGATGATGCCCTCGTGGTCGTCGCCCATGCCCAGCTCCTGCGCGGAGCAGATCATGCCGTGCGAGACATGGCCGTACGTCTTGCGCGCGGCGATCGCGAAGTCGCCGGGCAGCACGGCGCCTGGCAGCACCACGACGACCTTGTCGCCGACCGCGAAGTTGCGGGCGCCGCAGACGATCTCCTGCGGCTTGCCGGTTCCGTTGGCGTCGCCGACGTCGACCGTGCAGAAGCGGATCGGCTTCTTGAAGCCCTCCAGCTCCTCGATGGTCAGCACCTTGCCGACGACCAGCGGGCCCTTGAGCCCGGCGCCGAGCTGTTCGACGGTCTCGACTTCGAGACCGGCGGAAATGAGCTTGGCCTGGACGTCGCGGCCGGTCTCACCGGCGGGCAGTTCGACGTACTCCCGCAGCCAAGAAAGCGGGACCCGCATCAGATCTCCATCCCGAACGGAAGGGTGAAGCGCACATCACCCTCGACGATGTCTCGCATGTCCTCGACGCTGTGGCGGAACATCAGCATCCGCTCGATGCCGAAGCCGAACGCGAAACCGCTGTACTTCTCCGGGTCGACGCCGCAGGCGGTGAGCACCCTGGGGTTGACGACGCCGCAGCCGCCCAGCTCGATCCAGCCCTCGGAGGAGCAGGTGCGGCAGGGGCGGTCGGGGTTCCCGACCGAGTCGCCGCGGCAGACGTAGCAGAGCATGTCCATCTCGGCGGACGGCTCGGTGAACGGGAAGTGGTTGGGCCGCAGCCGCGTCGTCATGCCCTCGCCGAACAGCGAGACCACCATGTGGTCGAGGGTGCCCTTGAGGTCGGCCATGGTCAGGCCCTCGTCCACGGCGAGCAGTTCGACCTGCGCGAAGACCGGGGTGTGGGTGGCGTCCAGCTCGTCGGAGCGGTAGACGCGGCCCGGCGCGATCACGTAGACGGGCAGCTCGCGCTCCAGCAGGGCGCGGATCTGCACCGGGGAGGTGTGGGTGCGCAGCACCACGCCGGACTCGCCGCTGCCGCCGGGGCCTTCGGGGCCCTCGACGAAGAAGGTGTCCTGGGTCTCGCGGGCGGGGTGGTCGGGCGGGAAGTTGAGGGCGTCGAAGTTGAACCACTCGCTCTCGACCTCGGGACCCTCGGCGACCTCGTAGCCCATGGCCACGAAGATGTCCTCGATGCGCTCGGAGAGCGTGGTGAGCGGGTGCCGCGCGCCGACCGGGCGCCGGTCGTAGGGCAGCGTGACGTCCACGGCCTCCTCGACCAGCACGCGGGCGTCGCGCTCCGCCTCCAGCTCGGCCTGCCGGGCGGCCAGCGCCTTGTTGACCGCGCCGCGCGCCTGGCCGACGCGCTTGCCCGCCTCCGCCTTGGCCTGCGGCGGCAGCGCGCCGATCTCGCGGTTGGCGAGCGCCAGCGGCGAGGCGCCGCCGGTGTGCGCGGTCTTCGCGTGCGCGAGCGCGTCGAGGTCGGTGGCGGCGGCGACGGCGGCCAGCGCCGCGTCGCGCATCCGCTCGATCTCCTCCGGCTTCAACGCCTCGACCTCCACAGGGTCGTACGACTTGTTCGGTGCCGACATCTTTTCCCGTTCCGCAGTGGATGGTGGTGGGGGCGCCTCCCAGGACGGAGTCTCCGAGTGGAGGCTCTGCCCGACCGGACACATACCGAAGCCCGATTCTACCGGCGCCGCGTGGACCGCCTGATCACGCCCGTCGGGGGTCCGCCGGGACGACATCCCCGGCGAACGCTCTGCCCGCGCGGCCGGTCAGGCCATGAAAGCGGGTGCCCCGACGGGCAGAATAAATCGGAACTGGGCGCCGCCGCCGGGGGCCCTGCCGACGGAGATGGTGCCGCCGTGCGCCTCGACGATGCCCTTGACGATGTACAGCCCGAGGCCGGTGCCGCCGCGCTTGCTGCCCCGCCAGAAGCGGGTGAAGACGCGGCCCATCGACTCCTCCGGAATGCCGGGGCCCTCGTCGCTCACGGTCACCGCTGTGCCGGTGCAGCTCCGCTCCTGCGCGGAGAACGAGGGCTCTACGTCGATGGTGACAGTCCCCTCGCCGTGCCGCACCGCGTTTTCCAGCAGATTGCCGAGGACCTGGTCGACCTTGTCGGGGTCGGCCCACAGCGCGGGCAGCGGCTGGGTGACCCGCACCCGGAAGCGGTCGGCCCGCTGGCCCGCGGCGACATGGCCGTCCACGTGCCGCTGCACGGCCGCCGCCATGTCCACCGGCTGGCGGCGCACTTCCAGGCGGCCGGAGTCGATCCGGGAGATGTCGAGGAGTTCCGCGATCAGCCGGGTGACCCGGTTGGCGTCGGCGTCGACGGTCTCCAGCATGAGTTTCTTCTGATCGTCGGTGAAGCGTTCCCACTTGGCGAGCAGGGTGGCGGTGAAGCCCTTGACCGAGGTGAGCGGCGAGCGCAGTTCGTGCGCGACGGTGGCGATCAGCTCGGCGTGGCTGCGTTCGGTACGGCGGCGGGCCTCGGTGCCGCGCAGCGAGACCACCAGACGGCGCACCGGTCCCGTGGGGTATTCGCGCACATAGCGGGCGGCGACCAGCACTTCGCGTCCGCCGGGCAGCAGCAGATTGCGTTCCGGCTGGCCGACCCTGATGGCCAGTCCGCCGTACGGGTCGGTGAGCGCCCACCACCGGCGGCCTTCGAGGTCTTCCAGCGGCAGCGCGCGCTCCACGGACCTGCCGAGCACGTCACGCGGGTGCAGGGCGGTGATCCGGGCGGCGGCGGCGTTGAAGGCGATCACCCGGCCGCGCTCGTCGGCGACCACCAGGCCGTCGGGGAGGTCGTCCGGGTCCAGGCCCAGGGAGTCGACGCCGAACGGTTCCGCGCCGAGCGGGCGGGCGGCGCGCGGCGCGGTGTCCCGCGATTCCGCTTCGGGGCCCGCGGGCCCCGGTGTCCGCGGTCCCGCAGAGCGCGCGGTCCGGCCCAGGACGGCGCTGCGCGCCTCGTCCTCTGGCACCGTCACATCCATCCCCGCCACTCCCCTTTCAGGGCCCCCGGGCCGCCACCCTACTAGGTGGATGTGACGCTGCGGCACCCTCCGGGCGCGCGCTGCGCCCGCGCGGAGGCGTAGAGGCAGACGGCGGCGGCCGTCGCGAGGTTGAGGCTTTCGGCGCGGCCGTGGATCGGGACGCGGACGACCTCGTCGGCCAGCGCGCGGGTCTCCTCGGGCAGGCCCCACGCCTCGTTGCCGAAGATCCAGGCGGTGGGGCCGTTCATGGTGTCCTCGTCCAGCTCGGCGTCCAGGTCCCGCCCGCCCGCGCCGTCGGCGGCCACCACCCGTACCCCGGCGGCCCGCAGTCCTGCCACGGCGGTGTCGACGGGCACGCCGACGGCGACCGGCAGGTGGAACAGGCTGCCCGCGGAGGCGCGTACGGCCTTGGGGTTGTACGGGTCCACGGACGCGTCGGTGAGCACCACCGCGTCGGCGCCCGCGGCGTCGGCGCAGCGCAGCACCGTACCGGCGTTGCCGGGGTCGCGGACGTTGGCGAGCACGGCGACCAGCCGGGGCCCGGCGCGCAGGATCTCCTCGAACGGCGAGTCGAGGAAGCGGCACACCCCGACCAGGCCCTGCGGGGTGACGGTGTCGGAGATCTCCGCCATCACCTCGGGGGTCGCGGTCAGTACGGGCGCGCCGACGGTACGGGCGGCGGCCACGATGTCGGCGTGCCGCTCGGCGGCCTCCGGTGTGGCGTACAGCTCGACCAGGGTCCTGCCGCCCTCGGTGCCGGGGTGCGCGATGGCCTCCCGTACGGCCTGCGGTCCCTCGGCGAGGAAGCGGCGCTCCTTGCCGCGGAAGCTGCGCTTGGCCAGCCGGTGCGCGGCGGTGACGCGCGTCGAACGCAACGAGGTCAGCTCGGGGGCTGGCATGGGTGACTCGCCTTCCGGATCCGGGGGAAGCGGGCATGGCACAGGCCCGCAGGGGACAACCACCCGCGGGCCCGGAACCGTACCGTGAACAGGGCGCGTGTCGGCGTCAGGCCGCCTTGGGCGCGTTCACGTCGGAAGGCAGCGCCTTCTGGGCGACCTCGACCAGCGCCGCGAAGGCGTTCGCGTCGTTGACGGCCAGCTCGGCGAGGATCTTGCGGTCCACCTCGACGTTGGCGGCCTTCAGGCCCTGGATGAAGCGGTTGTAGGTGATGCCGTTGGCGCGGGCAGCGGCGTTGATCCGCTGGATCCAGAGCTGACGGAAGTCGCCCTTGCGCTTCTTGCGGTCGTTGTAGTTGTAGACCAGGGAGTGGGTGACCTGCTCCTTGGCCTTGCGGTACAGGCGCGAACGCTGACCGCGGTAACCGCTGGCCTGCTCGAGGATTGCCCGGCGCTTCTTCTGGGCGTTGACTGCCCGCTTGACGCGTGCCACTTGATAACTCCTTCTAGGGGACCGCGGTGATGCTCACACGGTCCGAAAGCGAATGAGGTCCCGGATCGGAACGGCGTGCCCCCGTCGGGGCACCGCCGTCACTTGCCGAGAAGCTTCTTGATCTTCTTGGCGTCCGACTTGGCGACCTCGACGGTGCCGGTGAGGGCGCGCGTCTTGCTGGACGGCTTGTGCTCAAGCAGGTGGCGCTTGCCGGCGCGCTCGCGCAGCACCTTGCCGGAGCCGGTGATCTTGAAGCGCTTGCTCGCACCGCTGTGCGTCTTGTTCTTCGGCATGGCGCCGTAGTCTCCTCGTCGCTGGCCCTCCCGTCCGCCGGTGGGCGCACGGAGAGCGTCAGTCCTGCATTACGGCCCGGAGCCGGAGGCTCCGGGGTGTTCGTCTCGTCTCAGGCGTCGGCCTGGGCCTCGTCCGGCACCTCGACGTCGTCGTGGGACACGGCCTCGTCGTGGGAGACGTCGTCGTCGTCGGCCGGGGCCTCACCCAGGCGGCTGGCCTTGCGGGCGGCCTGCGCCTCGCGGGCCTCGGCCATTGCCTCGGTCTTCTTCTTGTGCGGACCGAGGACCATGATCATGTTCCGGCCGTCCTGCTTCGGGTTCGACTCGATGAAGCCGAGGTCCTGGACGTCCTCCGCGAGCCGCTGCAGCAGCCGGTAACCCAGCTCCGGCCGGGACTGCTCGCGACCACGGAACATGATCGTGATCTTGACCTTGTCACCCTGCTTGAGGAACCGGACGACGTGACCCTTTTTGGTGTCGTAGTCGTGCGGGTCGATCTTCGGCCGGAGCTTCATCTCCTTGATGACCGTGTGCGCCTGGTTCTTGCGCGCCTCACGGGCCTTCATGGCCGACTCGTACTTGAACTTCCCGTAGTCCATGAGCTTGCACACGGGCGGACGGGCGGTCGCCGCGACCTCGACCAGGTCGAGGTCGTACTCCTGCGCAAGCTCCAGGGCCTTCGCAAGCGGCACGATGCCGACCTGCTCGCCGCTGGGACCGACAAGTCGAACCTCGGGAACGCGAATCCGGTCGTTGATGCGGGGCTCGGCGCTGATGGGGCCTCCTCGGTTGCACCACGCGGCTGACTGGCCGACAGCCGCGCATGAGTCTGTCTGGTTCTTCCGACCCCGTACCCAAGGCGCAAAAAACGCCCCGTACGGTACACAGGCGGGGCTCCTCACAACCGGGGAGCACCGCCGCGTTATTCCGCGGGGCGCATCGGACGGTGCCCGGTGGTGTCATGCTGACCGGAAACCGTCTGACCGGGGACCCGTCGGCCGAAAGGCCAACCAGGTGGGAGATCGGAGCCTCCACTTGATGGCCGGGACACACGGGTGCCCGGCCGGTCGTTCTCCCACCATACCAAAGGCTGACCGAAGCCCGTAATCCGCCGGACGGGGCATATCGTGTGCGGCATGAGCGACGAACAACAGACCCCGGACTTCGACAGCCTCACCCGCGACATCGCGGATGTGCCCGCCGTCGAGGTGATCACCACGGTCGCGGTGCACCTGATGAGCGCCGCCGCGGTGAATCTGGGGCTGGCCGAGGAGGGCCCGCAGCACAAGGACCTGGACGAGGCCCGCAAGCTCATCCAGGCGCTGGCCGGTCTGGTGACGGCGAGCGCCACCGAGATCAGCTCCTTCCACGCGGCCCCGCTGCGCGACGGGCTCAAGTCGCTCCAGCTCGCCTTCCGCGAGGCGTCGCTGGTGCCGGACGAGCCGGGTCAGGGGCCCGGCGAGAAGTACACCGGGCCCGTCTACGTCTGACCTCTGCCGCCGAGGGGGTCCGGGACCGGCGCGGCCGGTGCCGGGCGGCGCGGCCCGCGGGACCTCATGACGCCTCGGTCGCGCCGTCCCCCTTGTCGGCCAGCGCCTCGTCGACGGCGGCGGCCCGCGCGGCCTTGGCGGCGACCAGCGCCGGGTGGGTGACCTGGTGGACCAGGGCGGCGAGGGCGCCGCCGATCAGCGGGGCCACGATGAACAGCCAGAGCTGCGAGAGCGCCGGGCTGCCCGCGAAGAGCGCGGGGCCCAGGCTCCGCGCCGGGTTCACCGACGTGCCGGTCAGCGGGATGCCGACCAGGTGGATGACGGCGAGCGCCATACCGATGGGCAGACCGTCGAAGCCGACCACCGCGACCCGGTGGGTCACCGCGAGCACCACGAAGACCAGCAGGAAGGTCAGCACCACCTCGGCGATGAAGGCACCCGCGGTGTTGATGCCGACCGCGGACCGGTAGCCGTAGCCGTTGGTGCCGAAGGCGCCGTGCGTCTTGAGACCCGGCACCTGCTTGGCGACCAGCAGGAGCAGCGCGGCGCCCGCGATGGCGCCGAGGAACTGCGCGATCCAGTACTCGACGGCGGTGCGCACCGTGATCCGCCGGGCGACCAGCATGCCCAGCGTGACGGCCGGGTTGACGTGGCAGCCGGATATGGGGCCGAAGGTGTAGGCCAGCGCGAGCAGGACGAAGCCGAAGGCCAGCGCGATACCGAGGGTGCCGATGTACTCGCCGGACAGCACGGCGGCCCCCACGGCGAAGAAGACCAGCAGGAGCGTGCCGAGGAATTCACAGGTCACTGTTCGCTTGTCCATCGGACCTCCTTGTGACGAGCACAGCCTGCTCACGCCATTCTCGGCCTTGCTGATGAAATCCACATCTCGGGTCATTTAGGGCAAATGAACCGGTCCGGACGGCGTTCTGGAGCGGCGCCGACCACCCGTAGGCTTTCGGCTCGACGCACGAGGTTCAGCGCGCGGGTCTCAGCTCATGGGTCTCAGCTCATGGGTCTCAGCGCCGAGGCTCAGCTCATGGGTCTCAGCGCGCGAACAGCGGCTCGCCCGGCAGTACGGCGCCCGGCGGCAGCAGCGCCAGGTCGAGGCCGCGCACCAGGCCAGCCCGCAGCACCTCGTCGGCGGCCAGCGCGGCGGCGATCCTGCGCCCGGTCTCCTGGACGTCGGCGTCCGGCGCCAGCACCAGGCCGAGCGTGCCGTCGCCGTCGGTCCCCGGCGTCAGGTGCGCCCTTACGACACCGGGCTCGGCGGCCACCGCGGCCCGCAGCGCCTCCCGTACGGCGGGGTCGGCGGTCGGGTCCGCGCGGCCGGGCCCGAGGGCGGCGGCGCGCAGGGCGGGTCCGGTCAGTTCGTACGTGACCGGCCCCGCGAGGTCGATCAGCAGCGTGTCGGCCCCCTCGTGCGCGAGCGCCTGGAGGGCCTGCGCCAGCGGTACGGCGACCGGCCGCGCCTCCGGCCGCCAGCGGGCCAGCGCCGCCACGGAGGTGAAGGCGGGCAGCGCCCGCCGCCCGTCCGGCGCCTGGATCGTCGGCACCGCCATGTCGCTGCTCTTCTCGCGGCGCAGCCCGTCCTCGCCGGTCTCGGCCTCGCCGAGCACCGCGACCACCGGCACCAGCAGCCGGGCCCCGTGCAGCGCGGCGACCACGGCCGCCTCCGTCCCGGGGTCCCGCGCGTAGCCGGTCAACGCGTCGGCCAGTGCCGCGTCGGCCGAGCCGTCGTCGTCGGAGAAACCGGGGTCGGGGATGTTCTTCAGCGCCACCCCGGAACCCTATCCGCCGTCCGCCGACAGACCGTGGGCGGGCCGTCCCGCGCGGCGGGGGCGGAACCACAGCAGCGCGGCGACCACGACCAGGGCGGCTCCGGCCACGGCGAAGACGGTCGCGACACCGTCGCCGAGGAAGCGGGCGGGCTCGGGCGCGCGGACCGGCGGCGCGGGGCCGGGGCTGAAGTACGTCCGCGGATAGCCGACTGCGGCCGGTACGGGGGGCGCGGGCCTCAGCTTCGCGGCGGCCTTCAGCGCGGCGGCCGGGTCGATCAGACCGGTGCCCATCTCGTCGCTGCGCCCGTCCTTGGGCCGGTCCCGCGTCGTGTCCTCCAGCACCCGCTTGACCTGGGCCGGGCTCAGCCTCGGGTCGGCGGACCTGATGAGGGCGGCGGCGCCGGAGACGTACGCGGAGGCGGCGCTGGTGCCCCAGCCCTCGTAATAGGTGCGGTCCGGGTCGGCGATCACGACGTCGACGCCGGGCGCGGAGACGGACGCGTACCAGCGGCGGGTGGAGAAGGCGGCGTGCTGCCCGTTCCTGTCGACGGCCGCGACCGCGATCACTCCGGGGTACGCGGCCGGGTAGGAGGAACGGTCGGCCTCCTCGCCGCCGTTGCCCGCGGACGCGACGACCACGACGCCCTTGCCGAGCGCGTACCGGATCGCCTCGTCCTCGGCGGCGACGGGCGCGGCGGTGGCGCTGTCGTCGCCGAGCGAGAGATTGATGACGTCGGCGCCGTGGTCGACCGCCCACCGGATGCCGTCGGGCAGCGCGTTGCCCTTGCTCGTACGCGCCTTGGACCGCTGCGGGTCCTTGTCCTCCAGGATCACCCGCACCGGCAGGATCTTCGCCTTGGGCGCGATGCCCATGACGCCCGAGTCGTGGCCGGGACCGTGGCCGTGCCCCGCGATGATCGCGGCCATCCCCGTGCCGTGCCGGGCCCAGGAGCGGTCGCCGCGCCCGGCGCCGAAGCCGACCATGTCCTTGCCCGTCAGCACCTGCCCGGTCAGGTCGGGGTGCGTCGCGTCCACCCCGGTGTCGAGCACCGCGACCGTGACGCCCGCGCCCTGGCTCGTACGCCACGCGCTCTCGGCGTGCAGGGCGCTCAGCGCCCAGTCGGCGTTGCGCACGGCGTCGGCGGCGGCGGGCTGGGCGGCCAGGGCGAGGGCCGCGGCGCCCGCGGCGAGCGAGGTCAGGGCGCCGAGCAGGCGGCGGGCCGGGGGGCGGGAGGGGCGGCTCATCGGGACTTCTCCGTGCCGGTGGCGCCGGGACCGCCGGGGCCGCTGGACGGCCTGAGCAACGCGGTCACCGCGCTGTGCAGGCGGTCGTCGACGGCCGAGGCCAGGCCGGTCGCGTCGTAGCCGAGGCCGGCCTGGGCGGCCACGCTGGTGGCGCCGGACTTGGTGGCCTTGTCGGCGGACTGCGGGGTGAGGGTGCGCCCGTCGGCGAAGCCGGTGACCGCGTACACGACGAAGGGCAGGTCGGCGGAGACCTGCACGTCCCAGCTGCCGCGCTGCTTCACGCCGAAGGAGTCGGCGGCCGTGCCGGGGAAGGCCACCGGACGCGGGATCAGGTCCGCGCGGTCGCCGAGGTGCTGCGAGGCCCAGCGTCCGCTGAACCCGCGCATGGTGGCCGACTCGGCGGTGGTGACCAGCAGGCCCACCGTGGTGACCGAGGTCGACGTGCTGTCCACGTAGGTCGCGCGCAGCAGGCGCGCGCAGCCGACCGGGGCGAGTACCTGCTGGAGCAGCGGGTCGAAGGCGGCGGCGCAGCCGCCGGGCGCGGCGACGCCGATCCTGGTCCACGCGCGGTCGGCCCCGCCGGGACCCGCGCCGTTGGCGGACACCGTGCGCGGGAACAGCTCGTCGACCGGCGTGCTGCGCCACACCTCCCGTACGGCGGCGAACGCTTTGACGCTCCCGTCCACCAACGGCGGCTCCGCCCGCGGCTTGTGGTTGATCGCGCTCCCGGCGACCGCCCCGCCGATCAGCCCGAGCCCGAGCACCAGGCAGAGCGCCGCCCAGATCCGGGCCGAAGCCCCGCGGGCGGCGGGGGCGACGGCCTGCGCGGGCCCATGGTCGTATCCGGCGGGCGCGTGTCCGCCGGGACCGTACGCCGTGAACCGCGGCGCGGCGGCGGGCGGTGGGGTGTACGGCGGTGCGGGGGGCCGCGCCGGAGGCGGGGGGACGGCCGGGGGCGGTCCGGCCGCGGGCGGCGGAGGTCCCTCGGGGTGCGGGGGGACCGTCGGCGGAGTCTGCGGGCTCTGTTCCCGGCGAGGTTGGAGCGGGGGGAACGACGGGGACGTGGAGCCTCCTCCGTTGTCCACTCCAGTGCTCACCGGCGCCCCCTCGTGACATGTCCTCACGGCTTGCGCGTCACTCTACGGGTTCGACCGGACGTCGTGGTCCAGCAGGCCGTCCGGCAGCCGTCCGCGTGACACGGCGGCGGACGTGCCCCGTACGCCCCTACCGCCCGGTAGCCCCTGTCTGGCAAGCTTCATGACATGTCAGAACGCGCTGCCGACCGCACCCGGTACGACCGGGCCACCGCCCATCTCGACGCCCCCGTGGCGATCGTCGACCTGGAGGCGTTCGACGCCAACGCCGACGACCTGGTGCGCCGCGCGGGCGGCAAACCGATCCGGGTGGCGTCCAAGTCGGTGCGGTGCAGGGCGTTGCTGGAGCGGGCGCTGGCCCGCGACGGCTTCGCGGGCATCATGTCGTTCACCCTGGCCGAGTCGCTGTGGCTGGCGCGCGCGGGCTTCACCGACATCCTGCTGGCGTATCCGTCGGCGGACCGGGACGGCTTCGCGGAGTTGGCCGCCGATCCCAAGCTGGCCGCCGCCGTCACGGTGATGGTGGACGACGTCTCGCACCTCGACCTGATCGACGCGGCCCGCGGCGGCGGCGACGAGACCGTCCGGGTCTGTCTCGAAATGGACACCAGCCTGCGGAAGTTGGGCGGTCGGCTGCGGATCGGCGCGCTGCGCTCGCCGCTGCACGACCCGGAGCGGATGGCGGCGCTGGCCCGTACCGTCACCGCGCGGCCCGGCTTCCGGCTGGCCGGGATCATGGCGTACGAGGGGCATGTCGCGGGGGTCGGCGACGCGGTCGCGGGCCGTCCGTTGCGGTCGCGGGCCATACGGCTGATGCAGTCGGCGGCCCGCAAGGAGCTGGCGGCGCGGCGCGCGGAGGCGGTCCGCGCGGTGCGGGCGGTCGCGCCGGAGCTGGAATTCGTCAACGGCGGCGGCACCGGCAGCGTGCAGACCACCGCGGCCGAGGACGCGGTGACCGAGATCGCGGCGGGTTCCGGGCTCTATGTGCCGCGGCTGTTCGACAACTACACGTCCTTCCGGGGCCGTCCGGCCGCGCTCTTCGCGCAGCCGGTGGTGCGCAGGCCCGGTGTCGGCGTGGTGACCGTGCTCGGCGGCGGCTACCCGGCCTCCGGCGCGGCCGGGCCCGACCGGCTGCCGGTGCCGTATCTGCCGGAGGGGCTGCGCTACGACCCGCAGGAGGGTCCCGGCGAGGTGCAGACCCCGCTGCTGGGGTCGCCCGCGGACGACCTGCTGATCGGCGACAAGGTCTGGTTCCGGCACGCGAAGGCCGGTGAACTGTGCGAGCGCTTCGCCGAGTTGCACCTGGTCGAGGGCGACCGGGTGACGGCGACGGTGCCGACGTACCGCGGTGAGGGCAAGACGTTCTTGTAGCCGCTGAAGGCGGCAGGGGGCGGCACCCGGGGTCCGGGCGCCGCCCCCTGTCGCGTACGGCCTCGCGCGGGACGCGGGTCAGACGCCGGTGCCGCCCGTGCCGCCGGTGCCGCCGCTGCTGTCGGCCTTGATGCCCTGGGTGATCTGGTCCATGACGGCCAGGCTCGGGGCTTTGGAGCCGATGTCGAAGCCGAAGCGGACGACCGCGATGTTCTTCGGGTCGCGGGGCGAGGGGAAGGCGAGGGACTCCACGTACCCGCTGGTGCCGGACTTCGTGACGATCTTCCAGCGGACGAAGTACCCCTTCTGCCCGGCGACCGTGACCGGCTGCGACGCGATCTGCTGGTGCGAGGTCGTGGCGCCGTAGATGTCGGTGCTGTACGCGTCGGCCGCGTTCTGCGCGATGTCCGCCTTGGCGGCGGCCTCCGCTCCGGTCGCGGTGAGCTTGAGCGCCTCGGCGGGCTGGGCGAAGACGCCGCCGCGCACGCAGTCCTTGGTGGCGTCGCCGGGGCACGGGTAGCCGCCGGTGACCACGCTGGCGCCGATGCCGTTGGCGCCCGAGGTGCCGGTCCAGCCGTTGAGCACGGGGAGCCTGATGCCGTCGTAGCCGTCCACGGCCTTGCCGTCGCTGCCGCCGTCGGGACCCTGCGAGCCGTCCGGGGAGTCGGGGTCGGGCGACCCGCCGCCCGGCGACCGCGGTGTCCGGGACTCGCCTCGGTGCGGCGCCGAGGCGCTGGGCGTCGGCGAGGCGTTCTTGTCGCTCTTGTCGTCCTTGCCCAGGACCAGGATTCCGGCGACCACGCCACCGATCAGGACGAGCGCGGCCACGATCGCGATGACCACCGCACCGGTACGGCGACCGCCGCCGCCGGGGCCGCCGGCCACGACGTCGCCCGGATAGCCCGGCGTGCCGGGGTAGCCCGCGTAGGGCTGCTGGACCGCGTCCACCGGGACGGGCGCGGTCCTGGTGTACTCCGTCCACGTACTCCCGTCCCACCAGCGTTCCATGGCCGGGCCGTTGCCTGTGTGCCCGGGTTCTGGATACCAGCCGGGCGGGGTCGTCGTCGTCACGGCCGTCACCCTATGGCCCCTGCATGAGAATCCCGTAAGGGCGTCGGTCACAGCCCGGTTACACCCGTTCTGTCACCGCGATTTCCGGCCGCCCGGCCGCCCGGCCGCCCGTCCCCGTGCTGCCCGTCCCTCTCGCCCCTCGGCGCTCCTACCGCTTGCCGCTCTTGCCGCTCTTGCCTCGGGTCAGCGTCAGCAGGTCGCGCGCCGGGCCCGCCGGGCGGTGGCCCGCCGTCCACACCGCGCGCAGCGACCGGCCGAGGTCAAGACCGGCGACGGGGACGCGGACGAGGCGGCGGGCGGCCAGCTCCTCCACGACGGCGAGTTCGCTGAGCACCGCGGGCCCCGCGCCGCTGACGGTGGCGGCCTTCACGGCGGTGGTCGAGGCGAGTTCGAGCAGCGGTACGGCCGGGCCGCCGTGTCCCGCCAGGCCCGCGTCGAGCACTTGCCGGGTGCCGGAGCCCTCCTCGCGCAGGACGAGCGGGGTCGCGGCGAGTTCGGCCGCGGTCAGCGCCTTGCGGCGGCGGGCCCAGGGGTGGGCGGGCGCGACCACGACCAGCAGCAGGTCGTGCGCGATCACGACGGCGTCCAGACCCGCGGGGACGTCCACGCCCTCGACGAAGCCGAGGTCGGCGGTGCCCGCGAGCACCTGCCGGGCGACGGCCGCGGAGTTGCCCGCGGCGAGCGAGACGGCCGTGTCCGGGTGGCTGCCGTGCAGGGCGATCAGCCAGCCGGGCAGCAGGTATTCGGCGACGGTCATGCTGGCCGCGACCCGGAGCCGGGAGTCGCGCCTGCCGCGCAGCGCCCGCGCGCCCGCGTCGAACGCCTCGGCGGCCTCCAGCACCTTGCGCGCCCACTCGCTGACCAGCGCCCCCTCGTCGGTGAGGCGCGAGCCGCCGGGCGAGCGGCGGACCAGCGCCACGCCGAGCTGCCGCTCCAGGCCGCGCAGCCGCCCGCTGGCCGCGGGCTGGCTGATGCCCAGCTCCCGCGCGGCCCGCCCGAGGCTGCCGAGCCGCGCGACGGCCAGCAGCAGCTCCATGGCGGCGAGGTCGGGGACCCGGCGGGCGAGCGGAGTGCCTGGTGGGGGCGGCGCGGTGGACGGCTGAGCCATAAGCCCACGTTATGCCCTCATAGCCTCGCGGGCTCTACCGGGGCGGCCCGCGGGAGGGGAGGGTCGGAGCATGGCCACTGTTCACGCCGCGCAGCCGTTCGCCCAGGTCCGTACCCGTGTCCCCGCGGTACGGCACGTCGGTCCCAACTGGTACGCCACCGTCATGGGGACGGCGATCGTGGCGAACGCCGGGGTGGCGCTGCCGGGCGGGCAGCGCTGGCTGCGGGACGTGTGCACCGGGGTGTGGGCGCTGTCCGCGGTCCTGCTCGTCGCGGTCCTCGCGGCCCGCTGCGCGCACTGGGCCTGGCACACCGACCAGGCGCGGCGCCATCTGCGCGACCCGGCCGTGGCGCCGTTCTACGGCTGTCTGCCGATGGCGCTGCTGGCCGTCGGCGCGGGCACGCTGCTGCTCGGGCCGCCCGTGCTCGGGGAGCGTACGGCGGTCACGGTCGACGCGGCGCTGTGGGCGGTCGGGACGGCGTCGTCGCTGGTGGTCGCGGCGGCCGTGCCGTATCTGATGGTGGCCAGACACCGCATCGGCCTCGACGACGCGTCGCCCGTGTGGCTGCTGCCGGTGGTGGCGCCGATGGTCGCGGCGGCCACCGGGCCCGCGCTGATCCCGCGTCTGCCCGCCGACGCCGTGCAGGCCAGGGAGGCGCTGCTGCTGGGCTGTTACGCGATGTTCGGGCTGAGCCTGCTGGCGACGCTGACGATGCTGCCGCTGGTGTGGTCGCGCCTGGTGCGCCGCGGGCCGCTGCCGCTCGCCCTGACCCCGACGCTCTTCCTGGTGCTCGGTCCGCTCGGGCAGTCCACGACGGCGGTCGGCCAGGGCGCCGACGTGGCCTCCGGCGCCGTCCCCGCCCCGTACGCGACGGCGCTGCGCGGCTTCGCGGTGCTGTACGGCGTCCCGGTGATGGGCTTCGCGCTGCTGTGGCTCGCGGTGGCGGCGGCCCTGGTGGTACGGGCGGCCCGGCGCGGGATGCCGTTCGCGATGACCTGGTGGGCCTTCACCTTCCCGGTCGGCACCTGCGTGACCGGCGCGGCGAGCCTGGCCCGGCACACCGGTCTGCACGCGCTGGGCTGGCTGGCGGTCGGGCTGTACGCGGCGCTGGTCGTGGCCTGGCTGGCGGCGGGCGCGGGCACGCTGCGGGGGACGGTGAGCGGCCGGTTGCTGGCGGCGCCCACGGGGTGACCGGTTTGACCGGTCTCAGTACGTGCGCGCCGCCCTCAGCGCGGCCCCCACGACGGCGGGCGCTCGCACCAACGAGGGCCCGTACCAGGTGAGATGGCGACCGCTGACCAGGGCGGCGGGCAGGCCGGGGAAGGACTCGGGGCCGTCGTCGGCGGTGAAGCGGTACGGCTCGTCGGGGAGGACGACGAGGTCGGCGCCCACGGCCCGCAGCTCCTCGACCGGGACCGCCGGGTAGCGCTCGGCGTGTCCGGCGTAGGCGTTGCGCACGCCGAGCCGGGCCAGCAGGTCACCGGCGAAGGTGTCGCGGCCGAGCACCATCCACGGCCGCCGCCAGATCGGCACGACCGCCGTCGCCGTGACCGCGGGCGCCGCCGGAATCCCCCGCCAGGCCGCCTCCGCCTCGTCCAGCCACCGCGGGCGCGGCACCCCGCAGCCGTCGACCAGCATCCGGTGCAGCTCGCCGAACGCCTGGGGCAGCGTCCGTACGTCGGTGACCAGGACGCGCACTCCCGCGGCCCGCAGCGCGGCCAGGTCGGGGGCGCGGTTCTCCTCCTCGTTGGCGACCACGAGGTCGGGGGCGAGGGCGACGACGGCGGGCACGTCGGGGTTCTTGGTGCCGCCGATCCGCACCACGTCGAGGTCCGCCGGATGGGTGCACCAGTCGGTCGCGCCGACCAGCAGTTCCGGCGCGGTGGCGGCGACCGCCTCGGTCAGCGACGGCACCAGCGAGACCACCCGGCGTACGGCGTAACGGCCCTGATTCACCCGCCCACCGTACGACGGACTGTCCGACCCCCGTGCGATGCTGGCGCCGTGACTGACGACACGCCCGGCGGCAAACTGCTCCTGCTCGACACCGCGAGCCTGTACTTCCGCGCCTATTTCGGGGTGCCCGAATCGGTGAAGGCACCGGACGGCACACCGGTGAACGCGGTGCGCGGGCTGCTGGACTTCATCGCCAGGCTGGTCGCCGACCACTCCCCCACCGCGCTGGTCGCCTGCATGGACGCGGACTGGCGCCCGCAGTGGCGGGTGGACCTGATCCCGTCGTACAAAGCGCACCGCGTGGTCGAGGACACCGAGGGCGTCGAGGAGGTGCCCGACACGCTGTCCCCGCAGGTGCCGGTGATCGAGGCGGTGCTCGACGCGATCGGCGTCACCCGGGTCGGCGTCGCCGGTTACGAGGCGGACGACGTCATCGGCACCCTCGCCACCGCCTCCCGCACGCCGGTGGCGATCGTCACCGGGGACCGCGACCTGTTCCAGCTCGTGGACGACGCGCGGGGCGTGCGCGTGCTCTACCCCCGCAAGGGCGTCGGCGACTGCGACGTCATCGACGAGGCGGCCATCCAGGACCGGTACGGGGTGCGGGCCGGGCAGTACGCGGACTTCGCGGCGCTGCGCGGCGACCCGAGCGACGGGCTGCCCGGCGTGAAGGGCATCGGCGAGAAGACGGCGGCCCAACTCGTCACCGAGTACGGGGACCTGGCCGGTGTGCGGGCCGCCGCGACCGACCCGATGTCCAAGCTGACCCCGGCCAGGCGGCGCAACATCGTGGAGGCCGCCGCCTATCTCGACGTGGCGCCCAAGGTCGTGGCCGTCGCCGCCGACGTACCGCTGCCGGACTTCGATCCGACGCTGCCGGGCGAGGCCGCCGACCCCGAGGTGCTGGAGTCGCTCGCGGAGCGCTGGGGGCTCGGCGGCTCGCTGACCCGGCTGCTGGACACGCTCGCCGCCAAGGGCGCGCGCTGATCCTCCTCACGTGCGGCCTTGACGTGCTGCCCTTACGTGCTGGGGGCCTTCGCGTGCGGCCGTACGGCAAGCGGCGTCAGCCGTGCAGATGGACCGGGATTCGCTGCCAGCCGTAGGCGATGAAGGACGGCACCTGCTTCAACTCGTCCTGCGGGACGGCGAGTCGGAGGTCGGGGAAGCGCTCGAAGAGGGCCGGGAGGGCGGTGCGCGCCTCCATCCGGGCCAGCGGGGCGCCGATGCAGCGGTGCACGCCGATGCCGAAGGCGAGATGGTCGTCGGCGGCCCGCGTCGCGTCGAACTCGGCGGCCGTGGGCCCGTAGTGCGCCGGGTCGTGGCCGGCGGCGGCGTACGTGGTGACGATGGCGTCGCCCGCCGGGATGGTGACCCCGTCCACCGTGATGTCGCTGACCGCGAAGCGCAGCGGCAGCGCCGCGATCGAGGGGTGGACGCGCAGCACCTCGTCGATGACCGCGTCCCAGCCGATCTCCCCCGCCCGTACGGCGGAGAGTTGGCCGGGGTGTGTGAGCAGCGCGACCACCGCGTTGCCGATGAGGTTGACCGTGGTCTCGAACCCGGCGCCGATCACCAGCAGCAGGGTGTAGAGCAACTCCTCGTCGCTGAGCCGGTCGCCGTCCTCGGCGCGCATCCGGATCAGCTCGGTGGTCATGTCGTCGCCGGGGTGCTCGGTCCTGTGGCCGATCAGCGCGGGCAGCACGACACCGATCTGCTCCTGGACGAACCGTCCGTGCTCCGGGGTCGGGTCGGAGGTGTCCATGATGGCGGCGATCAGCGTGCCCGTCGCCTCCGTCAAGTGGTCCGGGACGCCGAAGAGTTCGCAGATCATCCGCATCGGCAGCGGGTGCGCGTACGCGGCGCGCAGGTCGACCGGCCGGCCGTCGGCCGCCGCCAACTCCGGTACGCTCAGCAGCTCCTGAGTGATCGTCTCGACGCGGACCCGCATCGCCTCGGTGCGCCGGGCGGTGAAGCTGGGCGCGACGAGCTTGCGCAGCCGGGCGTGGTCGGAGCCGTACGTGGAGAGCATGTTGACCACGCCGACCCAGCCGAGGACCCAGCCCCAGGCGGGGTGGTCGCCGACCTCGGACCACAGCGCCCAGTGCTGCCGCGGGTCGCGGCTGACCCGCGGGTCGAGGATCAGCGACTTGAGCGTGTCGTAGCCGGTGGGCGCCCAGGCCGGGATGCCGCCCGGCAGTTCGACCGGCACCACCGGGCCCAGCGCCCGTAACTCGGCGCTCTCCAGGGGGATGTCGGTGCCGAACGGGTCGATGGCCACACGGGCGGCGGGCGCGGTCATGCGCGGTCTCCGGTCTGGTCGGGGGTGCGCGGGGTGAAGCGGACGGGCAGCGCCGTCAGCGAGCGGTGGAACGGGCCCGGCCGCCAGGTGAGGCGGTCGCGGTCGGTGGTCGGTTCCAGGTCGGGCAGCCACTGGGTGAGGCGTTCGATGGCCTCGGTGGCGATGAGCAGGGTGTGCTGCTTGACCGGGCAGGAGTGCTCGCCCGCCGACCAGGACAGGTGGGAGGCGTCGCCCGGGTGGTGGGCGCCGCCCGACTCCTGCTCGGCGAAGTGGCCCAGCGCGCCGTAGGAGATGACGACGGGCACGGCCGCCCGCACCCACACGCCGTGGAAGCTCAGCGGCTCGCGCGCGAAGTGGATGCCGTAGTTGGACAGCGGCGTCTCGTACCGCAGGACCTCGACGACGGCGTCCATGACCGGGCGGGAGCCGCTGGTCAGCGTGGTGTAGAAGTCGGGGTTGCCGAGGATGCGCGACAGCGCGTTGGAGACCAGATTCGCGGTCGGCTCGTGGCCCGCGCCGAGGGTGAGGAAGACCTGCCAGGTCACCTCTTCGGCCGTCAGGTCCTCCGGGTGGTCCAGCAGCCAGCTCGTCAGGTCGGGGCCGCGGGTCTCGCTCTTAACGGCGATCAGTCCGAGCACGTACGCCCCGAACTCGGCCTCGCCCTCGGCCGCTTGGACGCCGCCCTCCATCATCTTGCCGAGCGCGACCTCCAGTCGGCCGCTCTCGCTGTCCGGCAGCCCGAAGAGGTTGTTGAAGATCAGCGACATCAGCGGGCGGGCGAAGTCGGCGACGAGGTCGGCGTGGCCGACGGGTCCGAAGCGGCCGATCAGGATGTCCACCGCGCGGTGCACCCGCTCGCGCAGATCGGCGGGTTCCACCAGGTCGACCGCGTCGGCGAAGGCGCGGCGGTAGCGGACGTGCGCGTCGCCGTCGGAGAAAAGGGTGTTGGGCCGCCAGCGCATCATGCCGAGGATCGGCGCGTCCTCGGCGACCGTGGACTCCCACGGGCGCGGGTCGTGCGACCAGGTCTCCGCGTCACGCAGCAGGTCGAGCGCGGCGCGCCGGTCGGTGACGACGTACGCCGGTACGCCCGGCGCGAGTTCGGCCCAGCCGAGCGGGCCCTGCGCCTTGAGCGCCGCGTAGTAGCGGTGCGGGTCGGCAGCGAAGCCGTCCTCCCAGAGCCGGACCGGCGCCGACCGGGCGAAGGTGTCGGCGGGGGTGGCGGGCGCGGAGGAGGACGATGGGGAGGAAGACGGCGCGGCGGGCGCGGGAGAGGGCGCTGCGGGAGGGTGATTCATCAGAGGGCTCCGGGCGTTGGGTCGGCGTCCTTGCGGTCGATCAGGTGCTGCACCAGCGCGAGCAGCGCGTCGATGGAGGAGTTGGTGTCGCGCGCGTCGCACGCCACCATCGGCGTGCCGGGCTCCAGGTCGAGCGCCTGCCGCAACTGGGCCTCGGTGTACGTCCGCGCGTCGGGGAAGGTGTTGAGCGCGACGGCGTACGGCAGGCCGGTCTCCTCCACCAGGCCGAGGACGTCGAAGGAGTCGTTGATCCTGCGGGTGTCGACCAGCACCAGCGCGCCCAGCGCCCCGTACGCGATGTCGGCCCACAGCGAGCGGAACCGTTCCTGCCCCGGGGTGCCGAACAGGTACAGGACGACGCCGCCCGCCATGCTGATCCGGCCGAAGTCGATGGCGACGGTGGTGGTGGTCTTGTCACGGACGCCGTCGAGGTCGTCGACGGCGGCGGACGCCTCGCTGAGGTGTTCCTCGGTGTGCAGCGGGCGGATCTCGGAGACCGAGTCGATCAGCGTGGTCTTGCCCACCCCGAACGGACCCGCCACCAGGATCTTCACCAACTCGCGGGCGCTGTCCGGCAGATGTACGTCGCCTCGGTGGGGGTCAGTGCTTGAGGGCGCGGAGGCCATCGGCCACTCTCTTCAGCAGGTCGGGTTCCGGTAGGTCGGCTACGGGTACGGGCGGACGGACGCTGACCAGCCCCCGGTCGGTCAGCTCCGCGGCGAGTACCCGGACGGCGGAGACGGGCAGCCCCAGCAGGGCCGCCGTCTCCACCACGGTGAGGGATCCGCCGTCCAGCAGCTCCAGCAACGCGTGCTGGGCGGCGGGGAGTTCGGCGGGAATCGCGCCGTCGGCGTCGGTGCTGGTCAGCACCGACAGCCGCTCCAGGCTGTCCCGGCTCGGCCGCGCCACCCCGCCGGTGGACAGATAGGCGGGGACCAGCGGGCGGCCGGTCCGGCGGCCGGTCATTCCGCGGTGCCGCCATCGCCCGCGCGGGGCGCGGCGGTCATGGCCTTCTCGCCGAGCCTGGCCACCTGCGAGTGGACCCGGTGGGCGAGCAGGTCGAGGCGGACCTCGGGACCGCCGAACGCGGCCACGCACGTGCCGTGTTCGGTGGGCGCGACCAGGATGTAGCCGTGGTCGGACTCGATCACCACCTGCCGGATTCGCGCGTCTGTCCGGTCCGCGAAGGCGGCGGCGGCCGTACGGCAGGCGCCCTGGACGGTGCTGGTGATCGCTGCGGTGCGCTCGGCGGTGGCCTGGGACAGCGCCTCCGAGTACCCGGAGACGAGACCGTCCCTGGTGAGCAGGACGGCTGCGGTGACATGCGGGATCTCCAGGATCGGATCCAGCACCCACGCGGTGTCGCCGGTGTCGCGGCTGGTCATCGCGGGTCGTTCCCTTCGGTGTCGACGGCGTTTCTGGCCGCGGCGGTTCCGGCCTGGAGGGCGCCGAGGGCCGCGGCGGCCTCCTCCGGTGTGCGGGCGGGTGCCGCGGGCGCGGCGGCGGTCCCGTTCTCCGCCGCCCTCCCGTGGGCGGCGCGGGCCTTGCGTCGCCGTTGCGGCAGCACCTCCGCGGCGGTGTCGTCGGCGCCCGTACCGCTGTCGGCCCCGGGTCCGGTTTTACGTCCGGGTCCCGTTTCGGGTCCGGCGTCCGGTTCGGGTCCGGTTTCGCGTTCGGGTGCCGTTCCGGGTCCGGCGTCCGTCTCGGCCGCCCGCTGGTGCCCGGCCGCCGTCTCGCGTACGGCCGCGGAGGCGGATACGGCTGCGGGCTCGGTGTCCGCCGGGGACCCGGCGCGGGCGTGGGCCGGGTCGGGCGCGCCGTCGTCCGCGACGGCCGGGCGGGTGGAGCGCGGCGTGCTGGCGGCGGGCGGCTGCTCGACCGGGTCGATATGGCTGAGCAGGTGCTTCCTGACCAGCAGGACGGCCCGGACGCCGCCGTAGGGCGACGGCGAGGAGAGGTCGACGGACAGGTCGAAGCGCCGGGTGAGCTGGCCGATCGCGGCCAGGCCCATGCGCGGCGGGTCGCCGAGGTCGGAGAGCAGGATCGGGTCGGTGCCCGCGACCATCTTCTGCGCGTACGCCCGCTCGTCGGCGGCCATGCCGACGCCGGCGTCGTCCACGGTGACGGAGACACCGTGGTGGACGGCTTCGAGGTTGACCACCACGGCGGTGTCGGGCGCGGAGTGCCGCAGCGCGTTGTCCAAGAGCTCGGCCACGATGATGGCGACGGGCTCGACGGCGTGCGAGACCAGCGCCGTACCGGGTTCGAGGTGGTTGTTGACCCGGACGCGGTGGTAGCCGACGAGCCGGGACTGGCCGCCGGTCACCGCCTCGACCAGGTGCGACTCCTCACGGGCCAGGCCGACCCAAGCCCCGCACACCACGGCCGTCACCTGGGCGCGGCGCAGCGACTGCTCGTTCTCGTGGTCGAGGGCGAACAGCGTCTGGGCCAACTCGGGTTCGTCGTAACGCTGTTGGAGTCCGCGCAGGACGTCCTGGAGGCGGTAGAGCCCGGCCTGGATGTCGCGGGTGGCGCCGCGCATGCCCGCACGGGCGGCTGCGTCGACCCGCTTGCGCTCCCGGGCGGTCGCGGCGAGGACGGCGGTGAGGACGTCCCCCAGGGCGGCTTCGATGTCGGCGGGCGGGGGTCCGGGGGCCGGGCGTTCAGCGGCCGGGGGTCCGGGGTGCGGGGGGTCGGGGTGCGGCGGTCGGCCGTCCGGGGACTCGGCGTCCGCCGTGGCCCGGCCGCCGAGGGTTCCGGGGTGCAGCGGTCCCGGCACCCGGACGTGCGGGTGGGCGGCGCGGGTGGCCTCGGCGGGGATGCGCGCGGCGGCCAGGTGGGCGATCTCGGCGGCGACGGCCGTGGTGACCCGTTCGGTCTCCTGCCGCGCCTCGTCGAGCCGGGACCGCAGCCCGGCGATCTCCGCGCGCTGCCGGGTCCTGTGCCGTAAGGAGCGCAGCAGGCCGCCGCCGAGCACTAAGGCGGACACGGTCCCGGCGGCCAGGCCGGCGACGGCCAGGTCCGGTATCTCGATCATCGAATCGGCCTCGGAGGATCAGGGAACGGCGGGACGGCGGGCCGCCCGGGGGCGGGCCGTGCCCAGTACACACTGGAACCGATCGGTCGCGCGCTGTTTTGCGCGAAGATCCTTTTCGATATGGCACGAGGGCGACCGGTTCTGCCCGAAGTGTCGACACAACGGACATTCATGCACCGGGGCACCCCTGTCCCACCTGCGGCGTGGCCGAAACACCCCGCTATACATGCCGTACATAGCGGGTGTGTAGGGTGAGTCTCCGTCCGCTCAGCAGACACAGAGCGGACATACAGACTTCGCACGGATGTCGCCCGGCGAGCCCGCGCGGCGGGCCGGGCGGAGCCCCGTGCCGAGCAGCCGTACGCAGCCGCGCGGTGCCGTTCCGAGCCACCGCGCGGCGCGCCCACGCACAGACCCGGAGGACCCGCCATGCCAGGAACGCCCTCAGCCATACGACGCCGGTGCGCCGGAGCCGCGGTGGCGGCGGTGGCGCTGGCGACGGCGCTGAGCGGGTGCACCACCTATGACACGCAGTCCCCGCGCAGCGCGCGGAACGCGGCGGCGAAGAAGGCCGGGGCCGACGCGGCGCTGCCCGCCGGAGCCGTCGACTGCCGCAAGGCCAAGTGCATCGCGCTGACCTTCGACGCGGGCCCCAGTGAGCACACCCCCGCGCTGCTGAAGGTCCTCGACGAGAAGAAGGTGCGGGTCACCTTCTTCCTGCTGGGCCACAACCACGTGGACAAGTACCCGGACCTGGTCGCGCAGATGGGGCGGAACGGGAATGTGCTGGGCAACCACACCTGGACCCACCGCAGGCTGACCGATCTCAAACCGGCCGAGATCCGCACCGAGTTGGACCGGCTCAACACGGCGGTCGAGAAGCTGACCGGCAAGCGGCCGACGCTGATGCGCCCGCCGCAGGGCCGTACCAACAAGGAAGTCGCCAAGATCTCCAAGGAGTTGGGCCTGTCGCTGGTGCTGTGGAACGACACGGCGAGCGACTACGCGACCACCGACTCCGCGCTGATCCACAAGCGCATCCTCAAGGACGCGCACCGGGACGGGATCATCCTGCTGCACGACCTCTACAAGGGGACGGTGCCCGCGGTGCCCGGGATCATCGACTCGCTGCGCGCCGAGGGCTATACCTTGGTGACCGTGCCGGAGCTGATGGCCCCCGCGAAGCCGGAGCCGGGGAAGATCTACAAGCCCTGAGGCCCCTCCCGCGCACCGGGCCCGTGCACCCGGCCCGCGCATCGAGCCCGTGCATCGAGCCCCGCTTTCGGCCGCCGTCCCGCTCGGGTCGCCGTCCCGGTGGCCCCGAGTAAACTGATCTTGGGACGACTCCTCAGAGAACCTGAGACCTGCGAGGTGAGACGCCGATGACCGTCGGATCACTGCGCCCCAGTCCGCTCGTCGAGCAGGCCGCGC
Source organism: Streptomyces sp. NPDC088910 (assembly GCF_044749865.1). Lineage (NCBI taxonomy): Bacteria > Bacillati > Actinomycetota > Actinomycetes > Kitasatosporales > Streptomycetaceae > Streptomyces > Streptomyces sp. NPDC088910. The sequence continues at coordinate 146,657 of NZ_JBIVIV010000004.1, read as the reverse complement.
AGCGCCTGCGGGACCAGATCGCCGAGGGACGCTGGCCGGTGGGAGCCAGGCTGCCGGGCGAGACGGCTCTCGCCGCTTCGCTCGGTGTCGGCCGGTCCACGGTCCGCGAGGCGGTACGCGCCCTGGCCGGTGCCGGGCAGCTGCGGACCCGGCAGGGCGCCGGGGTGTTCGTCATCGCCACCGAACCGGTCGAGGAGTGGTCGGCCAAGCTCGGCAGGGCGGCGGCGACGGACGTCCACGAGGTGCGCGCGCTGCTGGAGACGCGGGCCGTACGGCTGGCGGCGCGGCGCCGTACCGGCGAGGACGCGGCGGCGCTCGACGCAGCGCTGGCCTCGGCGCTCACGGCCACCGCACGCGCCGCCCGGCCGGAGGCCGCCGCCGATCCGGCGGCCCGCGTGGACGCCGACCTCGCGCTGCACGCGGCGCTGGTGGCCGCGGCCGGCAATCCCGTACTCACCGATCTGTTCGCCGAGTTCGCGCCCGCGCTGCGCGAGTCCCTGTTGGCCCTGGGGACCGCGGGTCCTGGCGGTCACGAAGCGCTGGTCGCGGCGGTGCTCGACGGCGACGCGGACGCGGCCGAGCGCCTGGTCGCGGCCGAACTCGACGTCATCGCCCGCCTGTTGCGCGAGGCGCGGGCCAGGAGCGCGGCGTGAACGCGCTCATCCCCCGGCCGCGCTCGCGGCCCGCGCCCGGCGCCGTCCACGTGCCCGGCTGGCTCTCCCCCGAAGAACAGGCCGAGTTGGTGGCGGCGTGCCGCGCGTGGGCGCGCGGCCCGGTGCCGATGCGGCGCACCCGGCTGCCGCGCGGCGGCGTCATGTCGGTGCACACGATGTGTCTGGGCTGGCACTGGAGCCCGTACGCGTACTCGCGGATCGCGCACGACGTGAACGGCGCCCGGGTCGCCGCGTTCCCCGAGCGGCTCGGCGAGTTGGGCCGCCGCGCGGTGGCGGACGCGTACGAGGACGGGGCCGCGGGGGCGGCGTACGCGCCGGACACGGTGCTGGTGAACTTCTACGGCGAGGGCGCCACGATGGGCATGCATCAGGACAAGGACGAGAAGTCCGGTGCACCGGTGGTGTCGTTGAGCATCGGCGACACCTGCGTCTTCCGCTTCGGCAACACCGAGACGCGCGGAAAGCCGTACACCGACGTGGAGTTGGCCTCCGGTGACCTCTTCGTCTTCGGCGGGCCGTCCCGCTACGCCTTCCACGGGGTGCCCAAAGTCCTTCCGCACACCGGCGATCCGGCCGTCGGGCTGAGCGGCGGACGCCTCAATCTGACGCTGCGCGTCACCGGCCTCACCGACTGACGCCCCTCGCACGGCGGCGCCCCCGCCGCCGGTGGGAACCGGCGACGGGGGCGCGCTGCTGCGAAGGAGTCCCGATCAGTCCTTCAGCAAGGTGAAGTTGCTGGTGACGGTCGCTCCCTTCGTGATCTTCACGGTGGCCACGGTCGGCTGCCAGCCGTCCTTGGCCACGATGAGCTGGAGCGGGTTGTTGCGGACGTCCAGCCACAGGGCGTACGTGCCGTCGGGGGCGGTCTTCAGCGTGTAGTGCGTCGCCCAGGTGTTGATCTGGACGGTGGCCCCGGCCAGCGGCGATCCGCCGCCGCTGACGGTGCCGGTGATCTTGCCCCAGGTGGCGGGCGGCTTGACGGTCAGCGACACGGGGATCGGGGCGATGCTGTACGGCGTGTCACTGGCCAGGCCGATCGAGGCCGAGTACGTCCCCGGCTGGGTGATCTCGGGGACGGACGCGTCCAGGGTGACGGTCAGCGTGGTGCTGGCGCCGGGTGCGACGGTGACGGACGTGGCGCTCTCCGACAGCCAGGTGACATCGGTGACGTCGGGCTGGTCGTAGCCGGGGAGCACTTCCGCGTTCTTGGCCGGGGTCTGGCCCGCCAGGCCGCCGACCGAGTAGAAGCCGGCACCGCCGCTGCCGCGGTAGAGCGAGGCGTTGGCGTTGGGCAGCGCCGTCCAGGTGTTGTCGGTGGGCTGGTAGGCCCACGTCTGGTTGGTCAGCGCGGCGCCCGCGTTGATGGCACCGCCCTTGACCAGCAGCACGCCGTTGGCCGAGGTGTACGTGGCGCCCCACGCGTCGGTCGGCTGGTCCGCGATCGGCGACCAGGAGTCGGCGGCGGGGTCGTAGACGTACGCGTGAGTGGTGCTGCCCGCGTCCGTGGTGCCACCGGAGCAGTAGAGCTTGCCGGTGACCGCGCCGCAGGACTCCCAGGCGATGGGCTCCGGGTAGGCGGCGGCGCTGGCCCACGTGTTGGTCGCCGGGTCGTAGGAGGTGACGTCGGCGGTGCCGCACGCGTTGGCGGTGCAGCCGCCGACCGAGTACAGCTTGCCGTTGAGCACCGCGCTGCCCGCGCCCGCGTACGGCTTGGGCGAATTGGCTCCGGTGCTCCAGGTGTTGGAGGCGATGTCGTAGATTTCCAGCTTGGCGTCCGGGTTGCCGCTGGCGCCCCAGCCGCCGGCCGCGTAGAACTTGTCGCCGATCACGCCGTGGACCGGGGCCTCACGGGTGTCGGCGGCGGAGGCGAGCTTGGTCCAGGCGCCGCTGTCCGCGCTGTACGCGTACAGGTCGCTGGTGTCGGCCACGCCGGTGAAGCCGAACGCCGAGTAGACGGTCCCGTTGTGCACGGCCACCGCGTTGTCACCGGTGGGTACGGGCAGGTCGGGGATGGTCTGCCAGGCGTCGCCCGCCGCGCCCTGCGCGTTGGCGGCGGCGTCGGTGGTGGCCTTGCCGCCGGGCGACAGCGCGCCCTTCTTGGCGCTCGCGCCGTGCGTGGTGAGCGACAGCGGCGAGTAGTGGCCCTTGACGAGGTTGAGCGGGGCGCCGCCGGCCTTCTGGAGGACGACTCCGCCCGGCGTCTCGCCGAGGGTGACGGTGGCCGGGGCGTTACCGGTGTTCTTCACCGTCACGACCTGGCTCGCGCTCTTGCCCCAGGCGACGGTCTTGCTGATGCTCGCCGGGGTGACCTTGATCTGGCCCGCCTTGAGGGCGAGGTTGTGCGAACCGACGCCGTCCCTGGGGACGTTCACGGTCGCGGTCGCCGAGGTGTACTTCGACGCGGTGGCCGTGATCGGGTGCTTGCCGGTGAGGTGCGAGAACATCCAGAAGAAGCCGTCGCCCAGGTTCGGGTCGTCGGGCGTGGCGTTGGTGGTGGTGTGGTCGTCGGGCGCGTCGGTGCTGGTGACCGTGGCGCCGTTGACGCCCGCCTTGGTGTTGCTGTCGGTCACGTTGCCGACGATCAGGCCGCCGCTGACCGGGTCGTAGGTGCGCTTGCCGACGAAAACGTTGTCGAGCTGCCACCAGTAGGCCCAGTTGCCCTTGTAGTGGAAGCGCAGCCGTACGTCGCTCTTGCCCGCGTAGTCGGCCAGCGGGAGTTCGACGTGCGTGGGACCGGCCACCGAGGTGGTCGTCTTGTGCCAGACGGTGGTCCAGGTGGCGCCGGCGTCGGTCGAGACGTCCACGTCGGCGGTGGAGTTGCTGAACGCCTTGTAGTCGGTGTCGAAGCCGAGCACCGGGGCGGCGACGTCGGTGAGGTCGTAGGACGGGGACAGCAGCGAGCTGTCCTGGCTGAGACCCTGGCCGATGTTGTCACTGTCGATGTTGGCGAAACCGCCGCTGCCGCCGGTCCTGTTGCCGCGGGCGCCCGGGTCGTTGAAGACCCAACCGCCGTTGGTGCTGTCCGCGTTGGTCACCGACCAGCCCGCCGGGGGTCCGGTGGTGGAGGTGAACGCCTCGCTGCTGCCGGTCAGGTGCACCGCGTAGCCGGGCGCCTGGTCGGACGACGGGTCGACGGGCACGGGGACGTTGAGCGTCTGGTCGGCGGTGCCGATCTGGAGGCTCTTGTCGACCGTCTTGTAGCCGGGGTAGTTGGCGCTGACGTGCAGGGTGTACGCGCTGCCCTGGGGGAGCGTCAGCGAGTAGTCACCGGTGACGGGGTCGGTGTAGACCGGCGCGCCGGGGACACCGTCGACGGTGATCTTCGCGTACAGCGGCCAGCCGTGGCCCGAGCCGTCGGTGACCTTGCCCGCGACGGTCTGCTTGGCCACCGCGTCCAGGGCGAAGGAGGTGGTGACGGTGGCGCCGTCGGCCAGTTCGACGGCGGACGCGGTCTTGCTCGCGTAGCCGTAGGCGGCGGCGGTCAGGTCGTAACTGCCCGGCGGGACGTCCAGCTTGTAGCCGCCGGTCGCGTCGGAGGTGGCGCTGTAGTCGCCCGCGGTCACCTTGGCGCCCGCGATGGCCGCCCCGGTGGCGTGGTCGGTGACCTTGCCGGTGAGCACGCCGTGCGGGCCGCTGCGGAAGGCCGCCAGGCCGTTCGGGGTGCCGAGGCCGGTCGGGCCGTCGTAGCCGGGGCCCGCGGTGCACTGCTGGGTGGGCGAGCAGGTGCCGTTGTTGCCCGCGGTGACGTCGTTGAGGGCGCCGGCCTGCGCGTACGGGTAGGAGTTCGGGTACGTGCCCGCGGCCGGGGTGCCGGCCGACGCGTACACGCCCGCGATCAGCGGGGAGGAGGCGCTGGTGCCGCCGTAGACCGCCCAGCCGTTGCCGCCGTAGCCCTGGTAGACGGAGACGCCGGTGACCGGGTCGGCGACCGCGGAGACGTCGGCGACGGACCGCTTGTCACAGAAGCCGTTGGTCTGGAAGGCCGGCTTGGGCTCGTAGAGCGAGCATCCCGAACCGGGGCCGCCGTAGGTGTTGTTCCACACGGACTCGGTCCAACCGCGGCTGGTGCCGGTGTCCTTGGCGAGCGCGGTGCCGCCGACGGAGGTCACGTACTGCGAGGCCGCCGGGTAGCTGACGCCGAAGCCGTCGTCGCCGGAGGAGGCGACCACCGCGACACCCGGGTGGTTGTAGTACGGGTCCATGTCCGTGGTCTCGGACGGGTCCTCGCCGCTGCCGGGCGTGCTGCTGTAGCCGGTCCCGTAGGAGTTGGAGACGTACTTCGCGCCGAGCGCGACCGCCTCGTCCACCGCGGCGCCCAGGTCCGCGAAGTTCGCCGAGTCGGCCTCGACGAGCAGGATGTGGGCGTTGGGGGCGGCTGCCGAGACCATGTCGACGTCGAGCGAGATCTCGCCCGCCCAGTCGGGGTCGGGTGACGGGTAGTCGGTGCCGCCGCGCTGGCTGACCTTCTTGAAGCAGCCGTTGGCGGTGGTGCACTCGGGCAGGCCGTACTGCGCCCGGTAGATCGCCAGGTCCGCCTCGGCGGTGGGGTCGTCGTAGGCGTCGACGATGGCGATGGTCTGGCCCGCGCCGCCGTCGGCGGGCAGGTTGTACGCGTCCTGGAGGTCAGTGGCACCGAAGCCGGCCGGGGTGGCGGCGAGCGGCTGGATGCCCTTGTGCGCGGCCACGTCGGTGCGGCGCAGCGCGAAGCAGCGGAATTGACCCGGCTGGGCGTCGCCGCACTGCCGTACGACGTCGGGCCGGGAGGAGGGTGCGGCGGACGCCGTTGCCGCGGCGGGCAGTTGAAGGCCGAGCAGGGCGATGGTGGCCGACGCGAGGGCGGCTACCGCGGTAGCGGCGCGCCGACCTCCGCTCCGTCTGGGAAATATGCGCAAGGCGGGACTCCGTGATGCCGGAGGGGACCGTGCCATGACGAGGTCGTGGCCGGTTGCGGTCCGATCGAACCGCTGGCGTATACCTGTGCCTCACACGCACCACTGGAACCCGAAGTGATTGTCGGATACCTGACATCACCCACACCGGAACTGCACGTCGCGTTCACGTCAACCAGACGGCACAACCTCACCGCGTCCGTATCCGTCGTCCAGCCAGCCGTGCCGGGCCGCGTGCCAGACCAGCCGTATACGGTTGTCGACTCCGGCGTCCCGCTGCATCGCCGCGATGTGCCGCTGCACGGTCCGCACCGCGACACCCAGGGCGCGGGCCATCGCCGCGTCCGTGCTGCCGCTCACCAGCATGGCCAGGATGCGCAGTTGGACGGCGCTGCGGGCCGGTCCCGCGTCGGCGCGGGCCGGCGAGGGTCCGGCGTCGGGGCGGCCGAGCGGCACCGCGTCCGCCCACACCGACTCGAAGAGCGTGACCAGCGCGTCGAGCAGTCCGCTCGGCCGGATCACCAGCATCACCGGGTCCGGTGGCCGCGCGTCGGCGGGCAGCGGCAGCAGCGCCAGCGAGTGGTCGGCGACGCACAGCCGGACCGGCAGCCGGTCGGTGACCCGGACGAACGCCTGCTGCCGGGTACCCGGCGGGTCGAGCGCGGCCAGCGGGTCCAGGCCCATCGACTCCAGGCCCGCCCGCTCGAAGACCACCCGGCGGCGTATCCCCGGCACGGCGGCCGAGCCGCAGGCCAGCGGGTCGGGGACGGCGTCGTCCGCCGTGTCCTTGTCGGTACGGACGAAGGCCATCAACTCCGAGACGGCCGAGGCGTGGAGCTGTTCCGCCCAGCGGCCGATGGCGGCCTGGCCCTCGACCACCCGGACGATCTCCTCCGCCCGATGGCCCTCGTGCACCCGCTGGTACTCCACGCCCAGCCGGTCGAGCAGTTCCCGGCCGCGCCGCAACTGCTCCTGGGCGCGGGACACCAGCGGCAGCAGCGTGCTCTGCGGCGGCACCGGATACCAGCGCCCGTCGCGCCCGAGCTTCGCCAGGCCGCGCCCGGCCAACTCCCCGCAGGCTTCCTCCGCCCGCGCCCTCGACACCCCCATCTGCCGAGCCAGTTCCGCATCGGCCACTCCCCGCGTGGCCACCAGCAACGGGTAGGCCCGGTCCGCGTCGGCACTCAACCCCAGAGCCTCAAACGGACGTTCGCTCATGATCGGGACTGTAGCCCTCACAGGCCGCCGTGACCGGCGATTCACACAGGCGCGCCATGGCCGTCGCACATCATTCATGGGCCCGCCGGGCGCCGAGGCACCTGACGGGCCCATGACCGGGCCATTACCCCCGCATGACTGACGCTGTGTCATTTCTTGAGCACGGCGGGCGATTTCGCGGGTGTGCCGTGTGCCTCAGGCGGGTTCCGCCGCGAGCGCCGCCATTTCGCGGTCCACCGCCGCCTGGTGCTCATCGGCGTCCTGCTTGGCCCGCTTGGGACTCCAGCGACCGGCCATCACGAACACGAACGGCAGGAAGAGGACCTGGCCGCCGACACAGATCCACCACCAGGTACGCCACTGGCCGGGGCCGTCGTGCGCGGCCTTCTGCACCTTGGCGCCGTACTTAGTGAGCACCGCCAACTGCGGCTGCGCCTTCTGGACCACGGCGAGGTCGGCGGGGCCGACCTCCTGGACCGCCTGCTGGGTGAGGGCCGCGGGCGCCTTGCCCGGCGGGTACTTGCCCAGTTCCGCGAAGAGTTGGGGATGGGCGTTGACGACGGCGAGCGCGGGCGCCGCCTGCCGCTGCGCGACGGTGACCTCGGTGCCGTGGTCGACCAGCGGGGTGACGGAGGTGACCAGCACCGGGATGAAGGCGGCCGAGACCGCGACCACGATCCTGATCGTCCAGCCCCACACCGCCAGGCCCGTCGCGGTGGCCGCCGGATTGTGCTTCTCGACGGTCTCGGTGAAGCTCGCCATCCACGGCCCGTAGGCGATGCCGCTGAAGACGCCGATCCCGATGAACAGCCACGCGAAGGTGTAGTAGCCGGTGGTGGGGTGGGTGGCGCGGGAGGCGAAGATCGCGGTCACCACGATGGAACCGACCGCGCCCACGATCATGAACGGCTTGCGCACCTTGAGCCGGTCGGAGATCACGCCGATCACCACCAGGGCGATGGCGTTCGCCGCCCAGTACCAGTTCGCGACCGCGTTGGCCCGCTGCTCGGTGTAGCCGTAGGTGGTCGCGAAGTAGACGACGAAGTTGCCGACGGCCGCGAAGTACAGCAGCAGGAAGAGCGAGATCGCCAGCGCGGAGCCCGCCACGTCGAGCCGGAGCATCTGCCGCCACTCGCCGCGCCTCGCGGCCTGCGGGTCGATGCCCTTGGCGCGCGCCTCGACCAGCGCCCGGTCCCGCAGCGTCACCATGATCTGGTCGCGCAGTCCGGGGGACAGCTCGCGCAGCGCGAAGAGCGCGATCACGAAGACCACCAGACCGGAGACGCCGGAGTAGCGCAGCTCGTCCTGCCAGCTCGACGTGTCCAGGGTGTTGCTGGTGACGGTGGTGACGACGAGGCTGCCGATCACCGGCCCCATCGTCCAGGCGCCCATCGCGGTGGCCCGCCCGACCTGCGGCGAGAAGTCGCGGATCAGCGCGGGCGTGGCCACGAGCACGATGCCCTCGATAAAGCTGACCAGCGCGAACAGCACCAGATACGTAGTCTTGCCGCCCGCGTTCGGCAGTCCGAGGAAGACCAGCAGCGACGCGACGAGCAGCCCGTAGACCACCAGATTCGCCCGCCCCCAGCGGTCGGCGAGCCCGGCCACCAGCGAGGCGAAGGCGCCTACCGCGTTGCCGATCACCGAGACCCACACGAAGTAGCGGTAGGTCATGTCGAAGTGCGTGATGATCGACGTGGCGACCGCGTACTGGATGTAGAGCATGTAGTACAGCACGACCGTGGTGATCACCACGATCGCCAGATACGCCATACGACGCCCGGTGGCCGGATATTCGGCCAGGTCACGGCGGTAGAGCCGACTGAGCGCGGTACGGGCGCCTGCGGACCGGGCGTCGGGCCCGGGTCTGTCGGCGTCGAGCGGCGTCGGGGTGGCGGACATACGGCTCCTCCTGGAGATGCTTGGAGACCGGGTGGAGTGGCACGGGGACGGCACTGCTGCGGCCCCTCGGGGGTGCGGTGCGGCCGGCCCCGAAGGTGTGGCCAGAGGCTAGTACCGACTGGTCGGTATGCCTAGGGGTCTGCACGGGGTCAATTCCGCGTCGCATCAAGGCCGGGGCGGGCCGCGCCGGCCCCGCGCACAACGGGGACCGGCGGGCCCCTGAACGGGACCCGCCGGTCGGTGGCGCCCCGCGGGGAGCGCCGGCACATCAGTGGTGCGTCAGGTGGCGGTGCAGGTCAGCGCGGGTGCGCCGAGGGTGCCGCTGGAGGTGCCCTGGAGGCCGAAGGTGGTCGTGGTGGCCGGGGCGAGCGCGGCGTTGTAGGCGAGGCTGCCCGCGGTCACCGCCGCTCCGGCCTGGTGGATGTCCGCGTTCCAGCCGCTGGTCTCCTGCTGCCCGCCCGGCCACGTCCAGGTGACCTTCCAGCTCTTGGTCGCGGCCGTACCGGAGTTGGCCACGGTCACGGTGGCGGTGAAGCCGCCGCTCCACTGGTTGTCGGTGTGCCAGGTGGCCGTGCACCCGGAACTGCCGCCGGTCGGACCGCCGGTGGAGCCGGAGGTCGTACCGGTCGACGTGCCGGTCGTCGTACCGGAGGAGGTGCCCGACGAGGTGCCGGAGGACGTGCCGGAGGACGTGCCGCTCGACGTGCCCGACGACGTACCGCCGTTGGCGGTGCCGCCGGTCGTGCCGCCCGAGTCGCCGAAGCCGGGCGCCTTGATGCTGGCCAGGTAGCCGTCCTTGACGGTGTTCACCGTCGTCCAGTCGTCGTTGAGGATGCCGCCGGTGTCACCGGAGTTGGGATTCCACGACCAGAAGGTCCAACTGAAGCTGTCGCCGCCGTAGGTGCTGGTCGGCCGCAGGTAGTCCACCAGCGTCCGCAGCCAGGTCTGGTCGACGGTCGACTGGAGGGTGGTGCCGAACTCGCCGACCCAGACCGGGGCGATGTTCTGCTTGAACAGATAGCCCCAGTACTTGTCCCAGATCGCCGACATGTTCGCCGGGAAGCTCGGGTCGCTGAACCACGGCTGCTGGGCGACGCTGGTCGCGTAGTCGTGCGCCGAGTAGACCACCCGGTTCGCCACGTTCAGCTCGACCGGGTACTGCCCCGCGCCCATCAGGTTGCCGCCCCACCAGCCGGACGTCCCGTTGAAGGTCTGGACGCCCTCCACGAAGATCAGCAGATTGGGGTTGACGCCGAGGACGGCGTTGCCGCCGCGCTCGGCCGCAAGACGCCAGTCGATCGTGGTGTCGCCGCAGCCCCAACAGGCCGGGTCGTGCGGCTCGTTGTGCAGGTCGATGCCGACGACCGCCGGGTTGTTCAGGTAACGGGTCGCCATCGCCTTGAGGTTGGTGATCCAGGTCGACTCGGGGACGGCGGCGGTGTACCAGAGCGCGGACTGGCCGCCGGAGTCCGGACGGTGCCGGTCCAGGATGACCCGCAGCCCTATGGAACCGGCGTAGTTGACGATCTTGTCCATCACGCCGAGGGAGTTGAGGCCCTGGAGATCGGCGTTCATGCCGCCGGAGTAGTTGATGCTGGAGGGCATCGTGCCCTTGAAGATGTCGTCGCTGTACGGCAGTCGGATCGTGTTGTAGCCGAGCTGCTTCATCTGGTCGATCATGCTCTTGTAGTCGCGCGACCAGATGCCGTGGGCCACGTAGTTGCTGGTCTCGAAGCCGAACCAGTTGACACCCGCGATGCGGACTGACTTGCCCGTGGAGTCCAGGATCTGGCGTCCGCTGGTGTGCCAGTAGCCGGTGGCGGCCTCGGCCGCCGCCGGAGCCGCGGGCGCGCCCGCGGCCGTGGCGTGCGTCTGTCCGGCGAGGGAGAGCAGCGCGAGCAGCGCCGCCGCGACGGCGGCGGCCAGAAAGACCCGCAGCCTGTTCGTTTTTCTCAGGGGGCTCAGCGAGCCCGGAAAGGGGACCACGGTGGCGATTCCTCTCGGTGGGGGGACGGAACGCTTCAGTTCGTGGTGGGGGTGGACGGCGGAAGCCCGGTGGGAGCGCTCCCATTCGTAACCGTATGGAAGCGAGGACACGCGAGTGGCGTCAAGAGGAAACACAGGCTTCAAGTAGTGAAGCCGGGTAGGGGGCGGGGCCGGGGGCTGCACCGAAGAGGTGCCGGAGCGGGGTGCTGGAGTCATACGAGCGGGGTCGCCGACACCTGGCCCGTAATCAGTTAGGCTTACCTAACTAAGCCTGGGGGAACAGCCCGGGCGCAGCGCGAACCACGCAGTACGGCACAGCACCGAGAGAGCGGAGCACGCCCATGGCAGACCGACCGGTGGGACGGGCGACGGACCAGCAGACGGGCGCGGCGACGCAGGGCCCGCGGGCCGAGGAGCGGGCGGCACCCGCCGCCGCCGAGCGCCCCGCGCGCCGGGCCCCGCGGCTGAACCACGCCCGCGTGATCCGTTCCGAGCGCGTCACCCCGCACATGATCCGGGTGGTGCTCGGCGGCGACGGGCTCGCCGGGCTTCCCGTGGGCGACTACACCGACCATTACGTCAAGCTGGTCTTCGCGCCTCCCGGGGTCACGTACCCCGAGCCGCTGGACATGGAGGCCGTCCGCCGCGACCTGCCGCGCGAGCAGTGGCCGACCACCCGTACGTACACCGTGCGCGCCTGGGACCCGGTCGCGCCCGAGATGACGATCGACTTCGTCCACCACGGCGACGAAGGGCTGGCCGGGCCCTGGGCGGCCGGTGTCCGGCCGGGCGACGGCATCTACTTCATGGGCCCCGGCGGTGCCTACGCGCCCGACCCCGCCGCCGACTGGCACCTGCTCGCGGGCGACGAGAGCGCGCTGCCCGCCGTCGCCGCGGCGGTCGAGCAACTGCCGCCGGGGGCACGGGCGAAGGTCTTCGTGGAGGTCGAGGGCCCGGCGGAGGAGCAGAAGCTGGCCACCTCGGGCGACGCCGAGATCGTCTGGCTGCACCGCGGTGCCCGGCCGGTCGGCGAGGCGCTGGTCGAGGCCGTCACCGGTCTGGAGTTCCCGCCGGGTGACGTCCAGGTCTTCGTCCACGGCGAGGCCGGTTTCGTCAAGGACCTCCGCCGCCACCTCCGCCTCGACCGCTCGATCCCCCGCGAGCGCCTGTCGATCTCCGGCTACTGGCGCCGCGGCGCCGACGAGGACGGCTGGCAGGCGTCCAAGCGGGAGTGGAACGAGCAGGTGGAGCGCGAGCAGGAAAGCGGCGCCGGGCGCTGAGCGCGCGGCGGGCGTGAGCGCGCGGCGGGCGTCCCTGACGGACGGGGAGCCGGGCCGACCCGTTGCCCGCCCGGCCGCGGATGGAGCGTCCCCCGGCCGTGGATGGAACGTCTCCCGGCCGTGGACACGCGCGGCGGCGGCCCGCCGCCCGTTCGGCCCGAGTGGGTGACCGGGGGCGGGCCGTCCGCCGCGCGGGGCGAACCGCTGCCGCCGGGAGCCGCCTTCGCCACTCGGACCGTTGATGCCGCTCGGACCGTTGATGCCGCTCGGGCCGGAGGGCTGGACCGACTTCTGGTACGAGCGGAAGGTGCGGGTCGACAGCCACACCGCGACCAGGGCCAGGGCGAGCAGTCCGCCGCCGCGGCTGAGGACGTCGCCGCGGTCGGGGTCGGCGGACATCGCGGAACGGCCCGCGACCAGAGCCCAGTTGACCGGGTTGACGTCGGCGATGTGCCGCATCCAGGACGGCATCAGGCCGGGTGCCATGAAGGCGGAGGACAGGAAGTCAGCGGCAGCAGCAGGAACATGTTGGTGCCGATGATGCTCTCGCGACCATGTGGGCCTGGAATTCGGTCTCCACCACGAAGATCCGGGGCAGTTCACCGTCCAGCTTGTCCAGGACGCCGCGCAGGGCCGCGCTGTGCACTTCCGGCGTGTTGGCCCGCTCGGCGAGCAGTTCCGCCACCTCGTCCGGGTGCAGCGCCATGATCAGCGACAGCGCGGACTCGAAGGCGGGGTACTCCCTGGCGGGCACGGGCACCATGTCGGCGAGCCAGTCGCGCATCTCGGTGCGGCCCTCGGCGGTGAGCCCGTAGAGCGTGCGCTCCGGCCGGTTGCCCTGCCGCTGGACCCCCGCGACCTCCACGAAGCCGTGCTTCTCCGCAGGCCGTCGGTGCTCCCGCGCGGTGAGGCACCCGCGCGCGAGGCGGGGTGAGGACTTCGGCCCGCGCGCGACACGGCCGTGTCATTCCGGCGAAACACCGGGTCCCTAATTTCTGTCGCCCGACAGGAATTCGTGACAGGGGGCCAGGCCCATGACCGCCACCGCACCTTCCGAGGTCCGCTCAGACCCGCCGGACCACGGCACCGCCGCCGACGCGGCGGCCACCGACGCGCCGGGCACCGACACCGCGGGCACCGACACCGCGGGGCTCGCGGGCTTCGGCTACCGCCAGGAACTGCACCGCAGCCTCGGCCGGTACGCGTCCTTCGCCGCCGGTTTCTCCTTCATCTCGGTGCTGACCACCGTCTTCCAGTTCTTCGCCTTCGGCTACTCCTTCGGCGGCCCGCGCTTCTTCTGGACCTGGCCCGCCGTCCTGATCGGCCAACTCCTCGTCGCCGCCTGCTTCGCCGAACTCGCCGCCCGCTACCCGATCTCCGGCGCCGTCTACCAGTGGTCGACCCGGCTGAGCAACGCCGTCTTCGGCTGGTACGCGGGCTGGATCATGGTCATCGGCCAGGTCGTGGTGGTGGCCGCCGCAGCGCTCGCCCTCCAGGTCGTCCTGCCCGCCGTCTGGTCCGGCTTCCAGCTCATCGGGACCGACACGTCACCGGTCTCGTCGGACGGCGCGGCCAACGCGGCGCTGCTCGGGATCGCGCTGCTCGTCCTGACCACCGTCGTCAACCTCCTCGACAACACGGTGATGTCGCTGGTCAACCGGGTCGGCGTGACCGCCGAGATCATCGGCGCCGTGCTCATCGTCACGCTGCTCTTCACGCACGCCGACCGCACGCCGTCGATGACCGTGCACGGCGGGGGCGGCTCGTCGGCGCTGCTCGTCAGCTCGATCGCCGCCGCGTACGTGATGATCGGCTTCGACAGCGCGGGCGAGATGAGCGAGGAGACCCGCGATCCGCAGCGCGTCGCGCCCCGTACGATCCTGTCCGCGCTCGCCGCGGCCGGCGCCCTGGCCACGCTCCTCGTCCTCGCCGCCCTGCTGGCCGCGCCCAGCCTCACCGACGGGCGGCTCGGCACCGAGGGCCTGTCCTACGTGCTCACCAGCCGGCTGGGCGACGGTGTCGGGCGCGCGCTGCTCTGTGACGTCGCGGTGGCCGTCACCGTGGCGACCCTCGCCATCCAGACGTCGGCCACCCGGATGCTCTTCTCGATGGCCCGCGACCGGGCACTGCCCTTCTCCGGGCCCCTCGCCCGCGTCTCCCCCCGCACCGGCCAGCCCGCCGCCCCCGCCCTCGTCGTCGGCGTCCTCGCCGCGGCCCTCCTGCTGCTCAACTTCGGCTCCCCCGACGCCTTTCTCGCCATCGGCACCACCTGCATCGTCATGCTCTACCTCGCCTACGCGATGGTCACAGGCCCCCAACTCCTGCGCCGCCTGCGCTCCCCCCTCCCCCCGGCCACCGACCCCTCCGGCAACCCCCTGTTCTCCCTGGGCCGTTGGGGCCTCCCCGTCAACGCCCTCGCCCTCCTCTACGGCCTCGCCATGACCGTCAACCTCGCCTGGCCCCGCGCCACCGTCTACGACCCCTCCGGCGGCCACTGGTACTTCCAGTGGTTCACCGTGCTATTTCTGCTGGCCGTGCTGCTGGTGGGCTTCCTCTGGCGGACCCTGAGGGCACATCGGGGGCGCGTGGCCTGAGCGGCGGCTGAGGGGGGCCGGGGGCGGGAGGTCGGGGATACGATGAGGGGATATGGCGAGGAACGCGCGGACCGGGTCCGGGGACTTCGATCTGACGATGGACGAGCTGCGCGTCGTGGCGCGTTACGTGGTGGGGCACGCGGAGGAGGTCCTGCCGGTCTTCGAGCGGGCTGTTCCCGATGATCCGCGTCCGCGGGCGGCGATCGACGCGGCCCGGGCGTTCGTCAACGGCGCCAATCGGACGGCATCGCAGCGGGTCGCCGCCTTCGACGCCCATCGGGCCGCCCGGTCCGCGCCCTCCGAAGCCGCGCGACTGGCCGCGCGGTCCGCCGGGGACGCCGCGTCGGCCGCGTATTTGCACCCTCTCGCCCAGGCCGCTCAGGTCGGCCACATCCTGCGGGCCTGCGCAAGCGCCGCCCGTGTCGGGGAACTGGAAGCGGGCGGCGACCTCGCCGTCGCGGAGGCCCTGCTGGAACGGTCGCGTCGGCGCGCGACACCGGTGCTCATCGACGTATTGCGCCGCTACCCGCCCGCGACGCGCGGCAGCAGTCGCGTCGCCCACCTGATGAGCACGCTGGACGATGCCCTGCGCCGAGGCGAGTGACGCCGATACGCCCGGACGTGAGCGCCCGTCAACGCCGGGCGGGGCCGGCCTTTGACGGGGATTCCGGCGTCTCTCCCGGTCAGCGATGCGCGCCGACCCGTCGGGCCAGCACTTGTCCCGGCCACGTCCCGAACAGGAAAGGATCGGTGGGAACGAATCCGTTGCGCTCGTAGAACGCGACGAGTTCGCCGCCGCCGCCCGCCCAGCAGTCGACCCGCAGCAGGTCGACGCCTGCCCGCCGGGTCTCCCGCACGGCATGGGCCAGCAGCGTCGCCCCGATGCCGAAACCGGCGTGCCGTCGGTCGGAGACCAACAGCCGTACATACCGCTCGGGTTCCCCGGCCGGGGCGATCGGCATCTGGGGACTGGGCCCGGAGTCCAGCACCATGGCCCCGACCGGTGCTCCGCCCAACTCCGCTATATGTGGGGCGCCTTCGGTCATGTACCGCTCGACCCGCTCCGCACCACCGGGCTTCTTCGAATACGGTGTCGTGCCCCACTGCTCGGTATTGCCGCGATCGTTCATCCAGACCACGGCGGAGTCGAGCATGTCCAACACGGCTGGTGCGTCGGCCGGGCTGCCCGGCCTGATCCGTATCACACGCGTGTCGTCGCTCATGGCGAAAGCCTATGGGGCGGCGCCGACAGGGGGACGGTTACCGGACTCTTCCCGCGAACGTCCCGGATACCCTGGGCGGCCAATGGCTCAACTCCGCAACTCCGCCGACGCCTTGACGCGGCTTTCGCGTCGAGGATGGTGATGTTCACGGGCTGCGTCACGTGCTCGCGCATCGAACCGGGCTCGCTGTTCACAAGCTTCTTCCGCATCGACGTGGAGCAGTGGCCCTGCCTGCATGTCCGGCGCCTGGCGCTGGCGTTCCGTGACGACCCGGACTATTGCGAGGGGTGGCTGCCGGAACAGGCCCTTCATGTGTCCGGGAGGCTGTTCCGGCAGGAGAGCAGCGAAGAGTGGCCGCCCGTGCGGCCTCCCGGCGCGTGAGCGACCGCACCCGCTCGCACCGGGGCCTACCGCGTCCTGCCAGGGCCCACCCCGTCCTCCCGCCCCGTCAGTGAACGGAGAATCCGCCGTCGACGAAGACCGCCTGGCCGGTGACGTAGCCGGAGGCGCGGCTCGCGAGGAAGACCGCCGCGCCCGCGAAGTCCTCGGGCAGGCCGTTGCGCCCGACCATCGTGCGGGCGGCCAGGGCCGCCACCTTCTCGGGGTCGGACGACAGGCGCGCATTGAGGGGGGTCATGACGAATCCGGGCACCAGGGTGTTGCACGTGACGCCGTACGGCGACCACGCCTCGGCCTGCGAGCGGGCCAGTGACTCCAGCGCCCCCTTGGAGACGCCGTAGGCGCCGCTCTGGACGAAGGCCCGGTGCGCCTGCTGGGAGGTGATGTGGATGATCCGCCCGAAGCCGCGCTCCGCCATGCCGGGCCCGAAGCGCTGCCCCAGCAGGTAGGGCGCCTCCAGGTTGACCGCCATCGTGGTGTCCCACACGTCCTCGCCCAACTCGCCCATCGGGGGCCGCAGGTTGATCCCGGCGGAGTTGACGAGGATGTCGGGTTCGCCGAACGCCTCGGCCGCCTCCTCGGCGGCCACGCGCATGCCGTCACGCGTACTCAGGTCGGCGCTCACCCAGGCCGCCCGGCAGCCGTCGGCCGCCAGCTCGCCGACCGTCGCGGCCAGCTCCGCCTCCCGGCGCGCCACGACCACGACGCTCGCCCCCGCGTGCGCGAGGGCCCCGGCGACAGCGCGGCCGATGCCGGAACTGCCGCCGGTCACCACGGCGACCCGTCCCTCCAGCGAGAACAGTTCGGAGAGGTAGGTCTGTGACGTCATGCCCGGATCCTAAACGGCGGGCCCGCGGCGACAACGACCAGGCCAGCCGCAGGCCCGTGGCCGGTTACGCGGCATCGCCCGATTCACGGACCCGCTTCGTGGCAACGCGCCGCGGCCTGGCCCGCTCCACGAGGGACGTGGCGGCGCTCCCCCACTCGGGACAGGCGAAAGTGAACCCGGCCGCGAGCAGCCGCCCCGGCACCACCCGACGGCTCTTGAGCAGCAGCTCCGTGTCCGAGCGCAGCGCGAACGCCCCCAGCTCGGCCATCCAGCGCGTCGCGGGCAGCCCCAGCGGGACGCCCCAGGCCGCGCGCAGCGCCCGCATGAAGTCGCGCTGGGGAAGGGGGCCGGGCGAGGCGAGGTTCACCGGCCCCTCGATGTCGTCGCGCGCGATCAGGAACTCCACCGCCCGCACGAAGTCCTCGTCCTGGATCCAGGAGACGTACTGCGCGCCACCGGCGACCGGGCCGCCGAGCCCGAGGCGCGCCAGTCGTGACAGCACGTCGAACACACCGCCCCGGTCCGGGCTCATGACCATCGCCGAGCGCAGCGCCACCTTGCGGGTCACGGGGGTCGGCGCCTCGGTCTGCGCGCGCTCCCAGTTCTCGGCGATCGCGACGCTGTACGCCCAGTAGTCCGGCACTCCGTCCTCCGAGCCGCCGATCACTCCGGTCGCCTCGTCGTGTGCCGCGTCGAAGCGGTGGGCGTAGACCGTCGCCGTACTCATCTGGAGCCAGAGGCGCGGTGGCCGCGCAGCGGCGGCGATCGCCTTTCCGACCGCCCGCGCCGAATCCACCCGGGAGTCCATCATGGCCTGCCGGTTCTCGGCGGTGTACCGGCACGAGACGCCGGTGCGCTCAGGGCGCGCGGCGGCGCGGCCCCTGCCCGAAAATGCCGAGGACGAGAGATGTCGAGAACGAGCGATGTCGAGGGCGAGCGATGTCGGGCACGAGAGATGTCGAGAACGAGCCACCGGCTCCGTCCCAGGGACAGCGGCGGTCGCCACCGGCCGCGCGAGGACGAAGGAGAGACCAGCATGGCCATTCAGCGGATGGACAACGTCGGCATCGTCGTCGAGGACATGGACGCCGCCATCGCGTTCTTCGTGGACCTCGGTATGGAGCTGGAGGGCAGGGCCGAGGTCAAGGGCCGCTTCGCCGACCAGTGCACCGGACTCGACGGCGTCCACTGCGACATCGCGATGGTCAGGACCCCGGACGGTCACAGCCGGCTCGAACTGGCCAAGTACCGCAGCCCCGAGGCGATCAGCGGCGGACCGCGCGACCGGCCCCACAACATCCTGGGCACCCACCGCGTCATGTTCGCCGTCGACGACATCGAGGACACCGTGGCCCGCCTGCGCCCCCACGGCGCCGAAGTCCTCGGCGAGATCGCCCGGTTCGAGGACAGCTTCCTGCTCTGCTACGTCCGGGGCCCGGAGGGCATCATCGTCGGGCTGGCCGAGCAACTGAGCTGAGCG
Organism: Streptomyces sp. NPDC088910; assembly: GCF_044749865.1. Taxonomy (NCBI): domain Bacteria; kingdom Bacillati; phylum Actinomycetota; class Actinomycetes; order Kitasatosporales; family Streptomycetaceae; genus Streptomyces; species Streptomyces sp. NPDC088910. The sequence continues at coordinate 128,183 of NZ_JBIVIV010000004.1, read as the reverse complement.
GGCAGCTCAGTTCGGCCACCTCCTCGGCGGTCCCCCGGCTCAGGGAGCGGGGATGTCCGCGATGCGCAGGGCCGCGTCGGCGGCGGCGCGGGCGAAGGCGGGGACGGGGCGGCCCGGGGTGGAGCGGTGCACGAGGATGACGCCCTCGATGAGGGCGAAGATCAGGTCGGTGCGGAGGGCCAGTTCGGGGGCGGGCAGCGCGCGCCCCGGGGCGGTGGCGGCCAGCAGGCGGGCGTAGGCGGCCTTGAGGTCGGCGCGGGCGCGGCGGAAGGCGGTGAAGCGCTCGGCGGCGACCTCGGGCAGGAGGTAGAGGGCGCCGAGATTGTACGGCCCCGCGCAGAGGAGTTCTGCGTCGTAGCGGCACAGGTCCCAGAGCCGGGCCTCGGCGGGGCGGGTGTCGTCGGCGAGCAGCGCGCGGGCCAGGTCGAGGGACGGGGTGACCGTGCCTTCGAGGAGTTCGGCGAGCAGATCCTCCTTGCCGCCGACGTAGTGGTAGATCGACGCCTGCCGCATCCCGGCCCGCTCGGCGACCGCCCGCGTGGTGGTGGCGGTATAGCCGCGCGTGGTGAAGAGTTCGGCCGCCGCCGCGAGCAGTTCCTCGCGCACGCTCATGCCGCTGTCCGGCCGCTGCTGGGCGCGCGGCCTGCCGACCCGTTTTCCGCTCGTGCTCACCCGCCGATCGTCGCACGCGGCGACGCGACGACGACGGCGGGCAGTCCGGTGAGGGGCCGGTAACCGGGCGGCAACAACCGGGCAATCGCCGTGAAGCCACCGCCGCCTAATTTCTGTCGAGCGACAGAAATTCGTGTGGAGCAGGAGCCGTGAGACGACGGAGGTGCAGCCCCGTGGCGACAGGGACGACCGGTGGAAGGAAGACCGGCCAGAGCACGGCCCGCAGGACATCCCGCAGGGCCCCGCGCCCGACCGGGACCACGTACGAGGCCAGGGAGCACGCCCGCGCCCAGGAAGGGGCCCGCGCCGCCGCGATGCCCCAAGTGCCCGCGCCCGAGGGCCTGTTGTGGTCGGAGACCGTGGCGGGCGGCGGCTACACCCACAAGGTGCTGGCCCGCGGCAGCGAACTGCGGCTCGCCGACCCGACCGGCGACGCGTGCGCGCACGTCCTGCTCTTCGTGGACGGCCGCCCCTGGGAGCGGCTGAACGCGGCCGACACCGTCAAGGTCCAGTGGAACGCGTATCTCGGCGCGGGCCGCCTCCTGCTGTCCGACCAGGGCCGTGTCCTCGCCTCCCTGGTCTCGGACACCAGCGGGCGGCACGACACGCTGTGCGGTACGTCGTCGGCTGCGCGCAACGCCGCGCGGTACGGGGACGGTTCGGCGCAGGGCCGCTCCCCCGCCGGCCGCGAGCTGTTCCTGCTGGCCGCCGCCAAGAACGGGCTGGGGGCACGCGACCTCCCGCCGTCGCTCTCCTTCTTCCAGGGACTGCGCGTGGAGCCCGACGGGGCACTGGAGTTCATCGGTTCCGCGGGGCCCGGCACGAGCGTGACCCTGCGCGCCGAGCAGCCGCTGACCGTACTGCTGGCCAATGTGCCGCACCCGCTGGACCCCCGACCGGCCTACACCTGCGGCCCGTTGGAGGTACGCGCACGGCCCGGCGCCGCCACCGCGCCCGGCGACCCGCTGTGGGACGCGACACCCGAGGGCCGCCGCGCCTTCCTCAACACCGCGGAACACCTCACCGCCAGGGGGATCGTATGAACGGCCAGAAGGTGACGGACGACCGGGGCCGTACGGACGACGCGGACGGCGCGGACGGCGCGGACCGGACCGGCGGCCAGGACCGTACCGAGGACCCGTCCCCCCGGGGCGGCGCGACCTCCGTGACCGTACCGGCGCGGGCACCCTGGTCCACGGTGATCCCGGCGGGCGGCCACCTCACCATCACCGACCTGCACGGCAACCAGGCCGTGGACTTCCTGGTCTACGACGCCCACGACACCGCCGTCCGCTACAGCGCGCCCGACACCGTACAGGCCCAGGGCAACCTCTTCCTGACCACCGGCAGCGTGCTGCTGTCCAACGAGCACACCCCGCTGATGACCGTGGTCGCCGACACCTGCGGGCGGCACGACACGATCGGCGGCGCGTGCTCCAAGGAGTCCAACACCCTGCGCTACGGCCACCACACGTGGTCGCAGCACGCCTGCGTGGACAACTTCCTGTCCGAGGGCGCGCGTTACGGCCTCGGCAAGCGCGACCTGGTGAGCAACGTCAACTGGTACATGAACGTGCCCGTCGAGGAGGACGGCACCCTCGGCATCGTGGACGGCATCTCCGCGCCCGGCCTTGAGGTCGAACTGCGCGCCGAGACCGACGTGTTGGTCCTGGTCTCCAACTGCCCGCAGATCAACAACCCCTGCAACGGCTTCGATCCGACCCCGGTCCTGATGACGGTCAGGACGCCGGGCCGGGCCGGGGACACGGTCGGCGCGCCGTCCGGAGAGGCGGTCCGATGACCGACGAGCCCGTGAAGCGCGCCCCCACGCGCTTCGACACCCTGCTGGTCGCCAACCGCGGCGAGATCGCCGCCCGGATCATCCGCACCGCCCGCCGGATGGGGCTGCGCACGGTCGCGGTCTTCTCCGACCCCGACCGCGCCGCGCCGCACGTACACCTGGCCGACGCCGCCGTACGGCTGGGCCCCGCACCGGCCAAGTCCAGCTATCTGGACGTGGACGCGGTGCTCGCGGCGGCCCGCGAGACCGGCGCGGGCGCCGTCCACCCCGGCTACGGATTCCTGTCGGAGGACGCGGACTTCGCGCGCCGCTGCGAAGCGGCGGGGCTCGCCTTCGTCGGTCCGACGCCGGACCAGCTCGAACTCTTCGGCGCCAAGCACACCGCGCGCGCCGCGGCGGAGGCGGCCGGGGTGCCGCTGCTGCCCGGCACCGGACTGCTGCCCGACGTGGACAGCGCGCTGACGGCCGCCGCGTCGCTCGGCTACCCGGTGATGCTCAAGGCGACCGGCGGCGGTGGCGGCATCGGCATGCGCGCCTGCCACTCCCCCGCCGAACTCACCGACGCCTGGGGCTCGGTGCAGCGTGTAGCGGCGGCCAGCTTCTCCTCGGCGGGCGTCTTCCTGGAACGGCTGGTGGAGAGCGCCCGGCACGTCGAGGTGCAGGTCTTCGGCGACGGCCACGGCCGCGTCCTGACCCTCGGCGACCGCGACTGCTCGCTCCAGCGCCGCCACCAGAAGGTCCTGGAGGAGGCCCCCGCGCCCGGCCTGCCCGACGCCCTGCGGGAGCGACTGGCGCTCAGCGCGCGGGCGTTGTGCGCCTCGGTCGACTACCGCTCGGCGGGCACCGTGGAATTCGTGTACGACGCGGCGCGCGGCCAGGCGTACTTCCTGGAGGTCAACACCCGTCTCCAGGTGGAGCATCCGGTGACCGAGGAGACGTACGGCGTCGACCTCGTGGAGTGGATGCTGCGGCTCGCGCAGGGCGACACACCGCTGAGCACAGGCGACGACACGCCGATTGACCTGTCGACAAAGCGAGTTGGACACGCCGTGGAGGCCCGGATCTACGCCGAGGACCCCACGCGCGGCCACCTGCCGAGCGCGGGACGGCTCACCGAGGTGGTCTTCCCGCCGGGGGTCCGCGTCGACGCCTGGATCGAGACCGGCACCGAGGTCACCACCTCCTACGATCCGATGCTCGCCAAGGTGATCGCGCACGGCGCCGACCGGGCGCAGGCCCTCTCCCGGCTCGCGGACGCCCTCGCCGCGACCAGGATCGACGGCATCGAGACCAATCTGGGGCTGCTGCGGGCCGCCGTCGCCGATCCGGCGCTGCACGCCGCGACGCACAGCACCGCGACCCTCGACGCGGTCACCGACCCCACCCGCCGGATCGACGTGGTCCGCGCGGGCACCCTGACCAGCGTCCAGGACTGGCCGGGCCGCACCGGTCTGTGGCACGTCGGCGTTCCGCCGTGCGGCCCGATGGACGACCTGTCCTTCCGGCTCGGCAACGAAGCGCTCGGCAACGACGAGGGCGCGCCCGGCCTCGAATGCACCCTCCAGGGACCGGCGTTGCGCTTCAGCCACCCCACCACCGTCTGCGTGACCGGCGCCCCCGCGACCGTCACGGTCGACGGACACCCGGTGCCGCGCTGGGAGCCGGTCACCGTACCGGCGGGCGCGCTGCTCGACATCGGCGCGCCGGAGGCGGCAGGGCTGCGCACATATCTGCTGGTCGCGGGCGGCCTCGACGTCCCCCGCTTCCTCGGCAGCGCGGCCACCTTCACGCTCGGCGGATTCGGCGGCCACGGCGGCCGGGCGCTGCGCGTCGGTGACGTCCTGCACGGCGGTACGACGACGGAGGCGAGCGGCCCCGTACCGGCCTCGCTGCGGCCGGAGTGGGGGACGCGGTGGCTGATCGGCGCCGTCGAGGGCCCGCACGCCGCGCCGGAGTTCTTCACCGAGGACGACATCCGCGACTTCTACGCCGCCGAGTGGAGCGTGCACTTCAACTCCGCGCGCACCGGCGTACGGCTCGTCGGCCCGAAGCCGCGCTGGGCGCGCTCCGACGGCGGCGAGGCGGGACTGCACCCGTCCAACATCCACGACACGCCGTACGCGGTCGGCGCCGTCGACTACACGGGCGACATGCCCGTACTGCTCGGCCCCGACGGCCCCTCGCTCGGCGGATTCGTGTGCCCCGCGACCGTCGTGACCGGTCAGCGCTGGAAGCTCGGGCAGCTCCGGCCGGGCGACACCGTACGATTCGTGCCGGTCAGCGAGGACGCCGCCGCCGGGCTGCGGCGCGCGCCCGCGACCATGCCGACGCCATCGCGGCCCGTCATCGCCGACGGGGGTGTCCTCGGGCGCGCCGAAGCGACCGCGACACGCCCGGCCGTGACGTACCGCCGCAGCGGCGACGACAATCTGCTCGTCGAATACGGGCCCATGCAGCTCGACTTGGCGCTCCGGATGCGGGTGCACGCCCTGGCGGAACACCTCGCCGCCCAACGCCTGCCCGGCGTCGTCGACCTCACACCCGGCATCCGCTCCCTCCAGATCCACGCCGACCCGGGCGCGCTGCCCACCGCCAAACTGCTCGACGCCGTGCGCGAGGCCGAGGAGCAACTGCCGCCCACCGACCGGCTCGTGGTGCCCAGCCGGACCGTGCACCTGCCGCTGTCCTGGGACGACCCCGCCACGCGTGAGGCCATCGAGCGCTACATGGCGGGCGTCCGCGACGACGCGCCGTGGTGCCCGTGGAACATCGAGTTCATCCGCCGCGTCAACGGTCTCGACTCCGTGGACGACGTGTACCGGACCGTCTTCGACGCCGAATACCTCGTGCTCGGGCTCGGCGACGTCTACCTCGGCGCGCCCGTCGCCACGCCGCTCGACCCGCGCCACCGGCTCGTCACCACCAAGTACAACCCGGCGCGCACCTGGACGGCGGAGAACTCCGTCGGCATCGGCGGGGCCTACCTCTGTATCTACGGCATGGAAGGGCCCGGCGGCTACCAGTTCGTCGGGCGTACGATCCAGGTCTGGTCCAGCCGCGCCCGCCGACAGCCGTGGCTGCTGCGCTTCTTCGACCGCATCAAGTGGTATCCCGTCTCCGCCGGCGAACTCCTCGACCTCCGGGCCGACATGGCGGCCGGGCGGCTGCCGCTGCGGGTGGAGGACGGGAGTTTCGCTCTCGCGGACCATCAGCGGTTCCTCGCCGACAACGCGGAGTCCATCGCGGCCTTCCGCGCCCGGCAGGGGGCCGCGTTCGCCGCAGAGCGCGACGCGTGGGAAGCCGCCGGTGAGTTCGCCCGCACCGACGACTCGGCCGCCGCCGTCCCGGCCCCCGCCGCCGTCACCGTGCCGCCCGGCGGCCGTACGGTCGACGCCGAATTCGCCGCCGCCGTCTGGCACATCGCCGTCCGCCCCGGCGACTGCGTCGCGGCCGGGCAGCACCTCCTGACCCTGGAGGCCATGAAGATGGAGTCCCCCGTCACCGCCCCCACCGGCGGGACCGTCGCCCAAGTCCTCGTCTCCCCCGGCGACCAAGTCACCCCCGGCACCCCCCTCCTGACCCTCTCCCCCTAACCCACCCCCTTCCGGCTCACGCCGCCTCAATCGCCGGCGGGGCTGATTTGTGCCGCCACCGCCGATCGCAACTCACCCCGCATGCGGCCAGGCGTGTGCGACATGCCAGAAGCAAAAAATCAGCCCGTCCGGCGATTGAGGACTAGCCCCAGCGGCAATGAGCGGCCCCCTGCCACCGCACCCGCACCCGCACATCAGACGGAGGAAGCCCATGGAGAGCGCTCAGGACCGCGTGCGGGCCGCGTATCGGCGGATCGCGGAGGTGGACCGCCCGGAGGTGTGGATCGCGCTGCGCGCGGAGGAGGAGGTGCGGGCGGAGGCGGCGGAGGTGGACGAGAGAAGGGCGGCCGGGGAGGCGCTGCCGCTGGCGGGGCGGCTGCTGGCGGTGAAGGGGAACATCGACGTGGCGGGCCTGGAGACGACGGCGGGCTGCCCGTCGTACGCGTACGCGCCGAGGGAGGACGCCCCGGCGGTGCGGGCCCTGCGCGCGGCGGGCGCGATCGTGCTGGGCAGCACGAACATGGACCAGTTCGCGACGGGCCTGGTCGGCACGCGAAGCCCCTACGGCGCGGTGCGCAACGCCGTCACCCCGGAGCGGGTGAGCGGCGGCTCCAGTTCGGGCTCGGCCGTAGCGGTGGCACTCGGCCTCGTGGACGTGGCGCTCGGTACGGACACGGCCGGCTCCGGCCGTGTCCCGGCGGCGTTCAACGGCATCGTCGGGGTGAAGCCGACCCGCGGCCTGGTGTCGACGCGCGGCGTCGTACCGGCGTGCGCGAGCCTGGACTGCGTGTCCGTCTTCGCCAGGACACTGCCCGAGGCCCGCCGCGCGATGGCGCTCCTCGCGAGCTGCGAGGCACCGCCGCGCCGCCCTGGACCGTGGCGGGTCGCGGTGGCGGCGCGAGCGCAACTCGGCGAGATGGACGCCGGATGGGCGGCGGCCTACGAGGCGGCGGCGGACCGGCTGGCCGCCGCCGGGGCCGAGCTGCGGACGCTGGACCTGACGCCGTTCACGCGGGCGGCGGCGCTGCTCTACGAGGGCGCTTTCGTCGCCGAACGCTGGTCAGCCGTGGGCGAGTTCATCGAGGCGCACCGGGACGCCCCCGACCTGGACCCGACCGTCACGGCCGTCATCACGGCGGCCCGCGACCTGCCCGCGCACCGCCTCTTCACCGACCAGCGGCGGCTGGCCGCACTGCGCACCGAGGCCATGGCGCGACTCGGCGACGCCGACGCCCTGTTGCTGCCGACCGCACCGGGGCACCCGACACTCGCCGAGGTCGCCGCCGACCCGCTCGGCGCCAACGCGCGCCTCGGCCGCTTCACCAACTCGGCCAACCTGCTGGACCTTTGCGCGGTCGCGGTCCCGGCAGGCACCGTCGAGGGCCGGCCCTTCGGCGTGATGCTGCTCGGCCCCGCGCACACCGACGACCGGATCGCGGACGTCGCCGCCCTGCTGGAGCCGCCTCTCCGCGTCGCCGTGGTCGGCGCCCACCTCTGCGGCCAGCCCCTCAACCACCAACTCGTCGCGCTCGGAGCCCGGTTGACGGCCACGACCACCACCGCCCCCGCGTACCGGCTCTACGCCCTGGACACCGAACCCGCCAAGCCCGGTCTGGTGCGGACCGAGAAGGGCGGCGCCGCCGTCGAGGCCGAGGTCTGGGAACTGCCCGCCGCCGGTCTCGGCACGCTCACCGCCGCCCTGCCGCGCCCGATGGCCCTGGGCAGCGTCGAGTTGTCCGACGGCACCAGTTGCCCCGGCTTCCTGTGCGAGCCGTCGGCGCTCGACAGTTCCGAGGACATCACGGCCTACGGCGGCTGGCGCGCGTACCTCGCCGACCGGTCCGGGGCATGAACCTCGACGGCGGACGCGGAGAAGTCGCCCCACCCGTCCCCCGCCACCCAGCGGCACCCTCCGTACACTGTGCGGATTGTTCACCGACGGGGAGGACCACGGCCGTATGCGCCGCGTCACCGCAATCACCACTGCTCTGCTGACCGTCACGCTCACCGGGACGGCCCTGGCGGGCTGTTCGTCGTCGGACTCGTCCGACGAGAGCGCCAAACCGTCCGCCTCGGCCGGGACACCGTCGGCCACGCCGACGACCTCGGCGGTGCCGACGAAGAACGCCAACGGCAGGCTGGAGTACACCGGGGACACCACCGGGACCGCCCTGTTCACCTCGGCGATCTCCTGCGAGGTCGTGGCGGGAAAGCTGGTCGGGGTGACCGCCCCCGACAGGACGGACGCGTCGGCGCCGAAGTCCCCGTCGTTCATCGCGACGACCGGGGGCCTCCAGAAGCTGGCGATGCTCCAGCCGACGGCCACCGACTCGTACTCCCAGCGGTCGTCCGGCAGCGTGACGGCCGCCAAGAGCGCCGGGACCTGGAAAGTGACGGTGAAGGACCTCGTCATCGCGGGCAACCACGGCGACGACAGGAAGTCGATCACCGTCAACGGCTCCCTGACCTGCACCAAGCTCACCGGTCAGTGAGTCGGGGCGTCGGTGTGTCGGTGCGGCCGTAAGGCCGTAATGCCGTAATGCCGTAATGCCGTGAGTCAACGCGCGGGCCGCCCGTGCGGCCCGTCATCCTCCGGGACCGGGCCGCACAGGTGCACGCCGCAGGGGCGGCTCACCCCACCGAGGAGTACGCGACGACCCCGCGTCGCAGCCCGTCGACCGCCCGGCGGGCGTTGCGGCGGACCGGGCTGCCCTCGGGAGCGGCGTCGCTGATCTGGCCCAGGACGTCGATGAGCTGCTTGCACCAGCGGACGAAGTCACCGGCGGGCATGTCGGCGTCGGAGAGGACCGCGTCCAGGCCGTGGCCCGAGGCCCAGCGGTAGGCGGGCCAGGCGAAGCCGAGGTCGGGCTCGCGCTGGCCGACGCCCTCGGCCTGGTTGATGTGGTGGGACTCCTCCAGCGCGTCGAGACGGCCCCAGATACGGACCATCTCGCCGAGGGCTTCCTTCGCGTTGCCGGTCGGCAGCTTGGGCGCGACGGCGTCGTCGGCCTGCCGGGTCTCGTAGACCAGCGCCGAGGCGCAGGCCGCCAGTTCGGCCGGGCCGAGGCCGTCCCAGACGCCCTCGCGCAGGCATTCGCTGGCGAGCAGGTCCAACTCGCCGTAGAGCCGGGCGAGCCGCCGCCCCTCGGGAGTGACCTTCTCGGCCTGGAGATAGCCCAGTTCGGTGAGCAGCGCGCAGATCCGGTCGAAGGTGCGGGCGATGGTGTTGGTGCGGCCCTCGATGCGCCGCTCCAACTGCTGGGTGTCGCGCCGCAGCCGGTGGTAGCGCTCGGCCCAGCGGGCGTGGTCCTCGCGCTCCTCGCAGCCGTGACAGGGGTGCGCGCGGATCGCGGTACGCAGCCGGGAGATCTCGGTGTCGTCGGCCGCGGCGGCCCGCTGCTTGCGGTGCCGTGAGGGTGCGGCCCAGCCCGCGGTGCCCGCCTTGGAGCGCATCGCGGAGGCGAGGTCGCGCCGGGACTGCGGGCTGCGCGGGTTGAAGGACTTGGGGATCCGCATCCGGTCCAGCGCCTCGACGGGAACGGGGAAGTCTATCTGCCCGAGCCGCTTGACCTGGCGCTCCGCGGTGAGCACCAACGGGCGCGGGCCGTCGGCGAATTCCTCGTTGCGATGCGGGTGGCCGTTGGAACGGCCCGCGGGGACACCGGGTTCGAGGACCAGCGCGAGCCCGGCGTACTTGCCCGCGGGGACGTGGATGATGTCGCCCGGCTTCAGCTTCTCCAGCGCGTCGGAGGCCGCGGCGCGGCGCTGCATCGCGCCCTGCCTCGACAGTTCCGACTCGCGTTCCTTCAGCTCCCGCCGCAGCCGCATGTAGGCGTCGAAGTCGCCGAGGTGGCAGGTCATCGACTGCTTGTAGCCGTCGAGCCCTTCCTCGTTGCGCTGCACCTGCTTGGAGATGCCGACCACCGAGCGGTCGGCCTGGAACTGCGCGAAGGACGTCTCCAGCAGCTCGCGCGAGCGGTGCCGCCCGAACTGCCCCACGAGGTTGACCGCCATGTTGTACGACGGCTTGAAGGACGACCGCAGCGGATACGTACGGGTGCCCGCGAGTCCGGCGACCGCGCCCGGGTCGAAACCGCGCTGCCAGAGCACCACGGCGTGGCCCTCGACGTCGATGCCCCGGCGGCCCGCGCGGCCGGTGAGCTGGGTGTACTCGCCGGGGGTGATGTCGGCGTGGGTCTCGCCGTTCCACTTGACGAGCTTTTCCAGCACCACGGAGCGGGCGGGCATGTTGATGCCGAGCGCCAGCGTCTCGGTGGCGAAGACCGCCTTGACCAGGCCCTTGACGAAGAGCTCCTCGACGACCTCCTTGAAGGTCGGGAGCATGCCCGCGTGGTGGGCGGCGATGCCGCGCTCCAGGCCCTCGAGCCATTCGAAGTAGCCCAGGACGTGCAGATCCTCGTCGGGGATGGCGCGGGTGCGCTCCTCCACGATGGCGCGCACCTGGGCGCGCTTGTCCTCGGTGTTCAGCCGCAGGCCCGCGTAGAGGCACTGCTGGACGGCGGCCTCGCAGCCCGCGCGGCTGAAGATGAAGGTGATGGCGGGGAGCAGTCCTTCGTTGTCCAGCCGGTCGATGACCTCGGCGCGGCTGGGCGTCCACACCCGGCTGCGGGCGCGCCGCTCCCGCTCGCGGTCGGCCTCGCGGCCGCGCTTGGCCCGCGGGTGGTAGCTGCGCTGGTTCTCCATCCGCGCGAGCCGTTCCAGATCGGCGTTGACCTCGCGGCGGCCCTTGCCGTCGGTGGCGCCGGCCTTCTCCTCGAAGAGGTCGTACATCCGGCGGCCGGCCAGCACGTGCTGCCACAGCGGGACCGGGCGGTGCTCGGAGACGATGACCTCGGTGTCGCCGCGGACGGTGTCGAGCCAGTCGCCGAACTCCTCGGCGTTGGAGACGGTCGCGGAGAGCGACACGAGGGTGACGGACTGCGGGAGGTGGATGATCACCTCTTCCCAGACGGCACCGCGGAAGCGGTCGGAGAGGTAGTGCACCTCGTCCATCACCACATAGCCGAGGCCGTCGAGGGCGGCGGAGCCGGCGTACAGCATGTTCCGCAGGACCTCGGTGGTCATGACGATCACCGGCGCGTCGCCGTTGACGCTGTTGTCACCGGTCAGCAGGCCGACCTTCTCGGCGCCGTAGCGCTTGGCGAGGTCGCTGTACTTCTGGTTGGACAGGGCCTTGATGGGCGTGGTGTAGAAGCACTTGCGGCCCTCGGCGAGGGCGAGGTGGACGGCGAACTCGCCGACGATGGTCTTGCCCGAGCCGGTCGGGGCGGCGACGAGGACGCCGCTGCCCGCCTCCAGCGCCTGGCACGCCTCGACCTGGAAGGGGTCGAGGCCGAACTCGTACATCTCACGGAACTGGGCGAGGGCCGTTGCGTTCTCCGCTGCGCGGCGACGGCTGGCGGCGAAGCGCTCGGCGGGCGACATCTCATCGAGCGCCATCTCATCTGCGGACTTCTCATCGGTCATCTTGGCTCCGAGCCTACCCGCCACCACTGACACGGCACGTGATCTTTATTGCCGCTATACCCGTCGAGCGGCAGGATCAGGCCCGCCGCGCCGCCCGGATCAGGCCCCCCATGGGGCACCGCGCACCCGCGCGGCAACCGGCTCAGACCAGCAGCCGTACGGCCTTCGGCACCGTCTCGGCGACCAGCGGCAGCGGCCCGATCCGCTCGCCGTCCGCGTAGCCGGTCACGCCCTGCGCCGGGTCGACGTCCAGCCGGACGCGGGCCGCGCGGTGCACGTTGACGACCGGGTGGCTCGGGTGGGTGCCCCGGTAGACGCGGGGGAAGACCCGCAGCAGGGTGGTGCGGCTGCACGGGCCGACCACGCACACGTCGAAGAGCCCGTCGTCCATCACCGCGTCCGCGCAGATCCGCATGCCGCCGCCGTACGACGAGCCGTTGCCGACGGCTATCAGCGTGGCCTCGATCTGCCGTTCCGGCGCGTCGTCGAAGGTCACCCGGTACGGGATCGGCCGCAGCGCCGCCAGCTCCGCGAGCATCGCCAGGTCGTAGCGGAAGCGGCCGACGGGCCAGCGCATACGGTTGCCGCGGTCGTTGACCCGCGAGTCGAAGCCGGAGGCGAGGACGGTGCCGAACCAGCGCTCCCCGGTCCTGCCCAGGTCCAGCGCCCGGCTGCGGCCGTCCCGCAGCGCCTCGGCGATGCCCGTACCGGCCGCGGCGGCGTCCCGGACCGGCAGGCCGTTGACCCGCGCGAAGTCGTTGCCGGTGCCGACGGCGACCACGCCGAGCGGCGTGTCGGTCCCGGCGACCGCCTGGAGAGCCAGCGAGACCATGCCGTCACCGCCGACCGCGACCAGCGCCCCCGTACCGCTGTCGACGGCCTGCCGGGCGCGGGCCAGCGCGTCGGCCGCGTCCTCGCCCACGACGGTACGGACGCCGTAACCGGCTTCGCGGAGCGCGTGGGCGGCGGGCTGGGCGGCGCGGGCGCCCCGGCCGCGTCCGGCGACGGGATTGACGAAGAGGGTGATCTCGCTGGTCACGCGCGGACCCTACCGGACAGCCGCCCCCCACCAGTAGCGGTGGGGGGCGGCGGTGTCAGGGGCCGGCCGGGCGGTCGTGCGCTCAGGTCGCGTCGTCGTAGCCGTCGTCGACGCGCTCGCCGGTCCGGTCCTCGTACGGCTCGGCGGCGATCTGCTCCGGGACGTGGTCCAGGGTGGACGCCTCGTCCGGGTCGAGGGCGTAGTCCGGGTTCGCTTCGAGTCGGCGCTTGCGGCGGCTGTCGTTGAAGAAGCAGATGCCCATGGCGACGAAGTACAGGAAGACGATCGGCGCGGCCAGCAGGCACATGGTGAGCGGGTCGCCGGTGGGCGTGGCGACCGCGGCGAAGACGGTGATGCCGATCACCATGCCGCGCCACCAGCCGAGCATGCGACGGCCGCTGACCATGCCGGTGAAGTTGAGCAGCACCAGCACCAGGGGCAGTTCGAAGGCGAGGCCGAAGACGATCACCATGCGGACGACGAGGTCGAGGAAGTCGTCGAGGGCCAGCAGGTTGGTGGTGTCGTCCGGCACGAAGCCGATCATGATCCTGGCGGTCTGCGGCAGGATCGCGTAGGCCAGCCAGGCACCGGCGAAGAAGAGCGGGACACCCGCGCCGACGAAGCCGAGGGTGTACCGCTTCTCGCTGCGGTGCAGGCCGGGCGCGAGGAACGCCCAGAGCTGGTAGAGCCAGACCGGCGAGGCGCAGAGGATGCCCGCCATCAGCGAGACCTTCAGCGCGATGGAGAAACCGCCGAGCAGACCGTTGACGGTCATCTGGGCGCAGGGCTGGCCGTTCTTCTGGTGCGTCGCACCGTCCACACAGCCGACCGACTTGAGGATCGGGTGCTGGAAGAAGTGAATGATGTCCTTGTAGACGAACGCCGCCACGATCGTGACGGCCAGGATCGCCAGGACGGACTTGGCCAGCCTGTTGCGCAGCTCACGCAGGTGGTCCGCGAGGGGCATCCGCCCCTCGGGGTCCTTCTCCTGCTTGCGGGCAGTCTTGAGCACCCACGTCCTCGTCTCGTGCGGCAGCCGCCCGGCTCGCGGTCGGCTTCGTCCTTCAGCAGAGGGTCAGGTCAGGCCCGGGGCGTGCGGTCCGCCGGCTCGGAGACCGGACGGGCGCTCGTGGTGTCGCCGGGCGCGGCCTGGATGGTGCGGGGTGCGGCCTGCTCCTGGGGAGCCGGGGCGGCGGTGGACTCCGCGGTGCCGGAGTCGTCGTTCTTCATCGCCTTGGCCTCGCTCTTGAGGATGCGCGCCGACTTGCCGAGCGACCGGGCCATGTCGGGCAGCTTCTTCGCGCCGAAGAGCAGGACGACGACGAGAAGGATCAGGACGATCTCTAGGGGCTTGAGATTGCCGAGCATAAAATGTCTACCTTCTCACCGGTGGGCGGCGTGTTCCGTGACTGCGAGGGCGTGGCGCTCGCGCGTCCGCTTCCGCAGGTGCACGACGATTCGGGCAGGTGCCCGGCCGCCGCGCTGGCTGTGATCGTATCGTGCACCGGTGAACACCGGGGAATGCCCCGGAATCCGCCGGATTGCGACCCTCGCCGCGCTCGTGAGTACGGGCCGCCCGGTCAGCGTACCCCGCGTTCGCGGCCTCGCGGCAGGCTCAGCTTCTGGAGATCTGCCCGGCACGCTCGCTCAACGGGCGGGCGGCGCGCTGCAGACGGTCGCCCGCGGCGGCCAGCGCGTCGGTGGCCGCGGCCACCTGCCGGGCCAGTTCCTGGACGGCGGCGAAGACCCGGACCGCCAGCACCCCGAGCACCAGGAGTCCCGCGGTCGCCAGGCCGACGCAGAGATAGAGCCACCACATGGGCCGCGAGCCTACCGGTTCCGTTTCCGCGCCGACGCCACCCGTACCGGCCTGTTCCGTACCGGCCTGTTCCGTACCACCCCCGTGCGCACCGGGCCCGGCCGCGGCCGCCCGACGTGAACACCCGTCAGGGGGCGTGGAGTCGCATCGTGCGGACCCCGCCGACCGTGAGCAGTTCGACGATCCGCTCCCCCGCCGGTTTGCGGACGGCGGTGTCGCATTCGGGGCAGGTGAAGGAGTAGAAGGTCGTACGCGCCGAGCCGCCGATCGCCAGCAGCAGCGCTCCCGCGGACAGTTCGAAGCTGGTGCGGCAGTGCGGGCAGCCCGCGCGGAAGAGCACGGGCATGGTCATGGGCGCGCAGCCGGACGCCGTGGCCGTCATCGTGATGTCCTCTCACTCCCCGTAGGCGGCGAGCGCCAGCACGGCGGCGTCGCGCGCGTCCCCCGCCAGTTCGGGGGGCGACACGATCCGGCCGTCCTTGCCGAGCCGCAGCGCGAGCCGCCGCAGCGACCCGGGGTCGGGGGTGCGCAAGGTGATGCGCAGGCCGCCGTCGGGCTGCTCCTCGGCACTGTCGTGCGGATAGTATTCCGCGACCCAGCGCCCGCCGGGGCCCACTTCGATCACTACCTCGGGGTCGTCGCCCGCGGGCTGGACCAGGCCCTGCGACAGGTCGCGCGGCTGGAGCCGCGGCGGGTCGGACGGCTCGTCCAGCAGCCGGATCTCCTCGACCCGGTCCAGCCGGAAGGTGCGCCGGTCCTCCGAGAGGCGGCACCAGCCCTCGAAGTAGGTGTGGCCGACGGCGAACAGCCGGATCGGGTCGACCTCGCGCTCGGTCAGCGCGTCCCTGGCGGGCGAGTAGTAGCGCATCCACAGCCGCCGCCGCTCGGTGATCGCCCGGTCCACGGTGGCGAACACGCTGCCCTCGGACTCGAAGGTCACCGAGAGCTGCGCGCTGGCCCCGGCCGCCTCGCCCGCGGCGGCCTCCAGCTTCGCCCCGGCGCGCAGCAGCGCCTGCCGGTCGCTGTCCCGCAGGCCCGGCAGATTGGCCACCGCGCGGGCGGCCACCAGCAGCGCGGTGGCCTCGTCCGCGGCCAGCCGCAGCGGCTGCGCCACGTCGTCCGCGGTGCCGGGGTTGTGCCACCAGATCCGTTCGCCGTCGGTGTCGATGTCCAGCAGGTCGCCGCCGCGGAAGCTGGTGCCGCACAGCGGCAGCACATTGAGGTCGCCGATCAGCTCGGCCTCGGTCACCCCGAAGGCCCGTGCCACCTCGCTGACCCGTGCTCCGGGCCGCTCCCGCAGATACGTCACCAGGGACAGCATCCTGCGCGTCTGGTCGATCGCGTTGCTCACGCCGCCGTCCCCCGCCTGTTCTTCGCTTCCGTGCCCGCCCGGCGCAAGGCCGCGGCCGTCGTCCTGGTCCGCCGCCCGGCGGCCCCGCGTGCGTCGCTCACGTCGGCCACGTCAGCCCTTCGCCACGGCGCGCAGCCGGTCCAGTACGTCCGTGCGCAGCTCCTCGGGCGCCAGGACGAGTACGTCGGGGCCGAACTCGGCCAGCCAGGCGTCGAGTCCGTGCCCGTAGGGGATCTCCAGCTCGTCCCAGTCGGCGTCCACCGGGGTGGTCGTCACGGCGCGGGAGCGCAGCGGGTAGCCGCTGTCGCGGCGCAGCCGGATGCGGGCGGTGGCGGTGGCGCCCTCGCCCGCCCAGCGGGCCACCGCCTCGCGGACGTCGACGTGCGCGGGCACCTCGGTGGTGAAGGCGCCGCGGGCGCGGACCTTGCCGCTGATCCGGGAGAGCCGGAAGACGCGGACGGCGCCGCGGTCGCGGTCCCAGCCCGCCACGTACCAGTGGCCGCGCCAGCACTCCAGCGCCCACGGCTCGATCTGCCGCGGCTCCGGCCGTGCGGCGTTGGCCTTGCGGTACTCGAAGGAGACGGCGCGCCGCTCGCGGGTGGCGAGCATCAGGGCCTCGAAGGCGGGTTCCGGCGTGGGGATGCGCGGTTCGAGGGCGCTGTGGGTGTCCTCGTACGGGACGCCCGCCGCGCGCAGCTTCTGGAGCGCGCCGCTGGCGGCCTCGGCGAATCTGGCCTGCTGCCAGACCTTGGCGGCCAGCGCGAGCGCGGCGGCCTCCTCGGGATCGAGGGCGATGTCGGGCAGCCGGTTGCGGTCGCGCCGCGCCAGGTAGCCGAACTCGCCGTCGATGCTCTCCACCGTGTCGATGACCAGACCCAGCTCGCGCAGGTCGTCCTTGTCCCGTTCGAACATCCGGTTGAAGGAGTCGTCGGAGGTGACCTCGTGGTACGCCTCGATGGAGCTGCGCAGCTCGCGTTTGCTGACCGGCCGCCGGGTGTTCATCAGGCACAGTGCGAGATTCATCAACCGCTCAGCCTTGGCAATCGCCATCCCGCACCCTTCGTTCGGCTCTCGTCGCCGACCGTACCGCCCCGAGGTCCCGCGACAAAAGCCGAGGAGCCCCGGCCTGGCAGGCCGGGGCTCCTGTGACGGCTGTGCGGACGGGCCCGATCAGACGGCGACGAGGTCGCAGACGAAGATCAGGGTCTCGCCGGGCTTGATCGCGGCGCCGGCGCCGCGGTCGCCGTAGGCGAGGTGCGCGGGGATGATGAGCTGGCGGCGACCGCCGACCTTCATGCCCTGCACGCCCTGGTCCCAGCCGGCGATGACCTGTCCGACGCCGAGCTTGAACTGGAGCGCGGAGCCGCGGTTCCAGCTCGCGTCGAACTCCTCGCCGGAGGAGAAGGCCACGCCGACGTAGTGGACGGAGACCGTGTCCCCGGCCTTGGCGACCGGGCCGTCGCCCTCCCAGATGTCCTTGATCTCCAGGTCGGCCGGCGGCTCGCCGCCCGGGAAGTCGATCTCGGGCTTCTCGATGCTCACTTCAATGCTCCTTGTGCGTTGCGGGCAACCTGGACAGTCTTACAGAATCGCCAGGATGTCCAAGGAGAAGACCAGGGTGGCGTTGGCCGGGATGTTGCTGCCGCTGGGCGGCGTGGCGCCGTAGGCCAGGTCTCCGGGGGTCACCAGCATGACGCGGCTGCCCGCCTTCTTGCCGACCAGGCCCTCCTGCCAGCCCTTGATGAGCTGCGCGAGCGGGAAGGCGGCGAGCTGACCGGCGGTGTAGCTGGCGTCGAACTCCTTGCCGCCGTCCCACAGCACGCCCTTGTACTGGAGCAGCAGCGTGTCGGTGGCCTTCACCGCGGCGCCGTCGCCCTCCAGGATGTACTCGGAGACCAGCTTGGTCGGCGCCTTGACCTTGGGCACCGTGATGCTGGGCGCCTTGCCGTCGGTGTTGGTGCCGACCTTCGGCAGATTCGCGTCGTTCTGCGGGACGGCCTTGCCCTTGGCGGAGCTCTTGGCGTTGTAGGTCGCCAGCACGTCGATCACGAAGACCAGCGTGTCGGTGCCCTTGATGCCCGCCTGGGAGTTGCCCGAGGTGCCGTAGCCCAGGGCCGGCGGGATCGCCATCTCGACGCGGCTGTTGACCTTCTGGCCGACCAGGCCCTTGTCCCAGCCGGGGATGACCTTCCCCTGGCCGATGACGTTGGTGTACGGCGCGCGGCCGTAGGAGGTGTCGAAGACCTTGGCGGTGTCCCAGATCTGGCCGAGGTAGTTGGTCGTGACGTAGTCGCCCGCGACGATGGCGGCGCCGTCGCCCTGGATGACGGTCTTGACGGCCAGGTCGGTGGACGGGGTGCCGGTGCCCTTGGCGACGGTGGGCTTCTCGCCGAACTTGGTGCCGCCGGTGATGTCCGGTACGGGGCCCGCCACGATCTTCGTGCTGGGCGTGGCGGACGCGGACGGCGAGCCCGAGGTCGAGGGGGATTCGGATGCCGCCGGGTCGCTCTTGCTCTTGCTGTCGTCGCTGCCACAACCGGCGGCGGTGAGCATGAGCGCGGGCACGGCGAGCAGTACGGAGCGTCGGCGCACGGATGTCCTCGGTTCGGATCGGGTTCGGGAACGGCGGCTGGATGCCGTCCCACACCCTACGGCGTGCCACAGGCCCCGTACGAGTTCTGCACGGGGCCTGTGTGCTGTCTGTGACGCCGGGTCATGGCGTGCGCCGGTACGTCTAACCGACAGGTCGTACCGGGATGTCACGCCGCCGGTAGGACATATCGGCTCGCGTACCGGCCTACATACCGGCGATGAGCTTCTCCACCCGGTCGTCGACCGACCGGAAGGGGTCCTTGCACAGCACGGTGCGCTGCGCCTGGTCGTTGAGCTTCAGGTGCACCCAGTCGACGGTGAAGTCGCGGCGCTGTTCCTGCGCGCGGCGGATGAAGTCGCCGCGCAGCCGCGCCCTGGTGGTCTGCGGGGGCACCGACTTGGCCTCGAAGATCTTCAGGTCGGTGCAGATCCGCTTGGCCTGGCCCTTGCGTTCCAGCAGGTAGTACAGGCCGCGGCGGCGGTGGATGTCGTGGTAGGCGAGGTCGATCTGGGCGACCCGGGGGTGGGACATCGTGATGTTGTCCCGGTTCCGGTAGCGCTCGATGAGCTGGTACTTCATCACCCAGTCGATCTCGGTGCCGATCCGGGCGAGGTCGCCGCTGCCGATGGAGTCCAGGGTGCGGCCCCACAGCTCCAGGACCTGCTCGATGACACCGCTGCGGATGCCGCGGCGCTCGCAGAACTCGACGGCCTTGGAGTAGTACTCCTGCTGGATGTCCAGGGCGGACGCCTCGCGGCCCGAGGCGAGCCGGACCTTGCGGCGGCCGGTGATGTCGTGGCTGACCTCGCGGATGGCCCGGATCGGGTTCTCCAGGGTCAGGTCGCGCATCACGGTGCCCGCCTCGATCATCCGCAGGACGAGGTCGGTGGCGCCGACCTTGAGCAGCATCGTGGTCTCGGACATGTTGGAGTCGCCGACGATGACGTGCAGGCGCCGGTAGCGCTCGGCGTCGGCGTGCGGCTCGTCGCGGGTGTTGATGATCGGACGGGAGCGGGTGGTGGCGGAGCTGACACCCTCCCAGATGTGCTCGGCCCGCTGGCTCACGCAGAAAACGGCGCCGCGCGGGGTCTGGAGCACCTTCCCCGCGCCGCACAGAAGCTGCCGGGTGACGAGGAACGGAATGAGGATGTCCGCGAGCCGGGAGAATTCCCCGTGCCTGGCGACCAGGTAATTCTCGTGACATCCGTAGGAGTTGCCGGCCGAGTCGGTGTTGTTCTTGAAGAGGTACACATCGCCTGCGATGCCCTCTTCGTGAAGGCGCCGTTCGGCGTCCACGAGAAGGCCCTCAAGGATGCGTTCGCCGGCCTTGTCGTGCGTGACGAGTTCGGTGACGTTGTCGCACTCGGGAGTGGCGTACTCCGGGTGCGAACCGACGTCGAGATAGAGGCGGGCACCGTTGCGGAGGAAAACATTGCTGCTCCGGCCCCATGACACGACACGGCGGAAGAGGTACCGCGCCACCTCGTCAGGGGACAGACGCCGCTGTCCCCTGAACGTGCATGTGACGCCGTACTCGTTCTCCAGCCCGAAAATGCGGCGGTCCATGTCTGAACATTACGCCTGATGCGTGGTGCTGAAACGAGGTTCGACCGCTCCGTTTCGATCTTTTTCGGAGGGGCTCCGGAGGTTTGGCGGCGTCAGGATTCGGCCGGTGCACAGCAGGACGAGCATCGCGACCGCGCCGCCCGCGCCCGCGACCCCGAATCCGGCGGCCGTTCCGCCGTGTTGGGCGGCGACTCCGGCGGCGGCCGTGCCGAGCGCCGCGCCGACCCCGGCGGAGGTCACCACCCAGGAGAACGCCTCGGTGACGGTGCCGGCCGGGGCGTGTCGGTCGACCACGAGGAAGCCGCAGGCCAGGGCGGGGGCGAGGAAGAGTCCGGCGAGCGCGGCCAGCGGCAGCATCCAGGGCAGGCCCGGCACCAGCGCCAGCGGCGGGTAGCAGAGGGCGAGGCCGACCGAGAGCAGCCGCAGGCGGCGCTCGGGCACGCCGGACCAGACGCGGGCGCCGTAGGTGAGGCCGCCGACGAGGGCGCCCGCGCCGTTGGCGGCCAGGACGTACGCGGCGACCGGGCCGCCGCCGTGCGCGTCGCCGTAGGCCACGGCGGCCAGCGAGACGGCGCCGAGGGCGATGCCGACGAAGAAGAAGGCGCCGAGCAGGACGGCGAGGCCCGGTGAGCGCAGCGCGCCGAGCCAGTGGGCCTCGTGCGGGACGGCCCGCCACTGCCGGGAGGGGCGGGAGGTCACCACGACGAGGGTGCCCGCGACGCCGAGCGCGCCGGTGACGATCAGGGCGACGGCCTGCGAGGCGGCCGAGACGATGACGGTCACCAGCAGCGGCCCGAGGGTGAACAGCACCTCCTGCGCGGCGGCGTCCAGCGCGTACGCCTTCTGCACCCGCTCCTCGTCGCCTAGCACGGAGGCCCACAGGGCCCGCAGGCCGCCCTCCAGCGGCGGTGTGGCGACCCCGGCCAGGACGACGGCGGCGACGGCCAGCGGCAGCGGGTCGGGGCCGACGGCCGCGAGCAGTCCGAAGCCCGCCGCGGCCAGCAGCGCGGCGGCGGTCATCACCCGCGGCTGGCCGCGCCGGTCGACGGCCCGGCCGAGCAGCGGCTGCCCGATGGCGACGGCGGCGCCGTAGATCGCGGACAGGGTGCCCGCGAGGCCGTATCCGGCGCCCTCGGAGCGCGCGAAGAGCACGATGGCGAGCGCCGCCATGGCGTTGGGCAGCCGTCCGAGGAGGGTCCCGCCGAGCAGCCGTGCGGCGTGCCGTGTACGCAGCAGGTCCCCGTATCCCGCGGTCTGCCCAGCCATCCCGGCCCCTCTCCCCCGGCGGTCCCCGGTGCCTCGCCGCCGTGACCGGCGGGTCACGGCCGCGACCCGCACCGCGACCCGAAGGCCGCGACCGCTCACGTGTTACGTATAACGTCTACGGTCATACGTACCATGTCGGCAGTCGGCGGGTCCACCCGCAGGAGCGAACGGGAAGGGTGCGGAAGGTTGACGGGGAGTACGCGGCCGACCTCTCGTGACGTCGCGCGGGCGGCCGGAGTGTCGCAGGCGACGGTCTCGCTCGTGCTCGGCGGGAAGTGGCACGGCCGGGTGTCGGAGCGGACGGCGCACGCCGTGCGGGACGCGGCGGGGCGGCTCGGCTACCGGCCGAATCTCGCCGCCCGCAATCTGCGGCTCGGCCGCACCCGGACGGCCCTGATGGTGGTGCCCGCGCTCACCAACGAGTACTTCGCCCGCGTCTATACGGGGGCGGCGCTGGTCGCCGCCGAGCACGGCTTCGGCGTGGTGCTCTACCCGTCACCCGACGGCGTCGGACCGGCCCGCGACCCCTTCGGCTCCGCCCGGGCGGCCATCGACGGGGTCATCGCCTCCTCGATGGCCGCGGACGCCCTGACCGGCATCGGCGGCGGCGAACTGCCGCTGGTGATGCTGGACAGCGGTCCGGCGGCGCCGGGCGGTCCCCCCACGGTCGACCTGGCGGTCGGCGACGGATTCCGGCAGGTGGTGCGCCACCTCGTCGCGCTCGGGCACCGGCGGATCGCCCATGTCGCGGCCGACATCGACAGCTGGACCTTCCACGAGCGCACGCGGACGGTCGCGGCCGAGCTGTCCGCGGTTCCCGGAGCGGAACTCACCTCCGAGCGCTGCTCCCTGGACGTGGACGCCGGTCGCTCCGCCGCCCTGCGCGCTCTGCGCGGGCCGGGCCCCCGGCCCACCGCCCTGCTGTGCGACGACGACATCCTGGCCGCGGGGGCGTGCAAGGCCGCCAGGAGCCTGGGGCTCCGGGTGCCCGCGGACCTGTCCGTCACCGGCTTCGACGATCTGGCGTTGGCCACCGCGCTCGATCCCGAGCTGACCAGCGTGCGGCTGCCCGCCGAGGCGGTCGGGGACCGCGGTATGACCGCGCTGCTCAGCCTTCTCGACGGGGGCTCCGTCGGGCCGGTGGAACTCCCCGTCGAACTCGTCGTCCGCGGCTCCTCGGCCCCCCCGCCGGCCTGATCCCTCGCCAGGTCACCGCCCGCCCCCCGCGGGGGGCGGGCCGCGCGCCTGCGGGGCGCTACTCCTCCTCGTCCGAAGGGTCGTCCGTGGTGGCCGTCGAGGCGGACTCGGTCTCCAGCAGGCGGGAGAGCTGGCGGCCGAGGATGCGCTTGAACTTGCGCTGCTGGGGGCGGGTGCGGTCGAGGACGGCGACCTCCAACTGCTCGGCGGTGAGCTGGCGGTCGCTGCCGTTGTTGTCGCGGCCGAGGGATTCGACGGCCAGCGCCAGCGCCTCGGCGAGCGTCATGCCGTCGCGGTGCCGCTGGTCGAGGTAGCTGCCGATCTGGTCGGAGTTGCCGCCGACCGCGACCGCGCCGTGCTCGTCGACGATCGACCCGTCGTGCGGCAGCCGGTAGATCTGGTCGTCCTCGGGGGCCGAGCCGACCTCCGCGACGATCAGCTCGACCTCGTAGGGCTTCTCCCCCACGCTGGAGAAGATGGTGCCCAGGGTCTGCGCGTAGACGTTGGCCAGCCCACGGGCCGTCACGTCCTCGCGGTCGTAGGTGTATCCGCGCAGATCGGCGTAGCGCACGCCGCCGATCCGCAGATTCTCGAACTCGTTGTACTTCCCGACCGCCGCGAAGGCGATCCGGTCGTAGATCTCGCTGACCTTGTGGAGTGCGCGGGACGGGTTCTCGGCGACGAAGACGATGCCGTCGGTGTACTGGAGCACGACGACGCTGCGGCCACGCGCGATGCCCTTGCGGGCGTACTCGGCGCGGTCGGCCATGGCCTGCTGAGGTGAAACGTAAAAGGGCGTGGACACCGGCTAACCGTGCCTTTCTGCTGTCGGCTCTGAGGGATGCGTCGCTTGACCGGTTCTCAACTGACCGGCTCTCAGAGCACTTCGGCCCGCGGGCCGTCGGGGTGCTCCAGACGTCCGTCCAGCACGGCGCGGGCGATCTCGGAGACCTCGGCCTCGCTGAGCCTGCGGAAGCCCTCTTCGGTGATCACCGCGACGATCGGGTAGATCCGCCGGGTGATGTCAGGGCCGCCGGTGGCCGAGTCGTCGTCCGCGGCGTCGTAGAGCGCCTGGATGACGGCGGTGGCCAACTGACGCTCGGTGAGGTCGCTGCGGTAGAGCTTCTTCAGCGAGCTGCGGGCGTAGACCGAGCCGGAGCCGGTCGCGGTGAAGCCCACGTCCTCGCTGCGACCGCCGGTCACGTCGTACGAGAAGATGCGGCCCTTCTCGCGCTCGGTGTCGTATCCGGCGAAGAGCGGGACGACGGCCAGCCCTTGGAGCGCCATGCCGAGATTGCCGCGGATCATGGTGGACAGCCGGTTGGCCTTGCCCTCCAGGGACAGCGTCGCCCCTTCGATCTTCTCGTAGTGCTCCAGCTCCAGTTGGAAGAGCTTGACCATCTCCACCGCGAGGCCCGCGGTGCCCGCGATGCCGACCGCCGAGAACTCGTCGGCGGGGAAGACCTTCTCGATGTCGCGCTGGGCGATGACATTGCCCATCGTGGCCCGCCGGTCACCGGCGAGGATGACCCCGCCGCTGAAGGTGGCGGCCACGATGGTGGTGCCGTGCGGGAGTTCGACGGCGCCCTTGACCGGCGGGAGCGACCGGTTGCCCGGCAGCAGCTCCGGCGAGTGGTCGCCCAGGAAGTCCAGGAAGGAGGAGGATCCCGGCGTCAGGAACGCCGCCGGGAGCCGTCCGGTGCCATACGTGCCGGCTGCCACCTACTCGCCGCCCTTCTGCACGAAGGAGCGCACGAAGTCCTCGGCGTTCTCCTCGAGTACGTCGTCGATCTCGTCCAGCACCGAGTCCACGTCGTCGGAGAGCTTCTCCTGGCGCTCCTTGAGGTCGTCGGCCGCCTGGGCGTCCTGCTGGACCTCCTCGACCTCCTCCGTGGAACGCGTCGCCTTCTGCTGTCCGCCGTCGGTGTCCTTGGTAGCCATGTCCCTCACCCCGCTATTCCGTGCGCTCGGTTGACTGCCTACAAGATCAGACCCTACAAGCAGGGCCCGACATCAGCGCTCGATTACGTCAACGTACGAGTGCCACTGGGTTGTTTCCCGGTTCTGGACCGTTTCAGCCGCGGATCAGCCGCCGGAAAGGATCCGTACCAGGTCCTCCGCCGTGCGACAGCGGTCCAGCAGCTCCTTCACGTGCTTGCGGGTGCCCCGCAGCGGCTCCAGCGTGGGAACCCGCTGGAGCGAGTCCCGGCCGGGCAGATCGAAGATCACCGAGTCCCAGGAGGCGGCGGCGACGTCGTCCGCGTACTGTTCGAGACAGCGCCCGCGGAAGTACGCCCTGGTGTCCTCGGGCGGCTTGGTGGCGGCCCTGACGACATCGGGCTCGTCCAGCAGCCGCCGCATGCGGCCGCGCTCCACCAGCCGGTTGTAGAGGCCCTTGTCGGGGCGTACGTCGGCGTACTGGAGGTCGACCAGGTGCAGCCTGGCGGCGTCCCAGCCCAGGTTGTCGCGGCGCCGGTAGCCCTCCAGCAGCTCGCGCTTGGCGATCCAGTCCAGCTCGCCCGACAGGCTCATCGGGTCGTTCTCCAGCCGGTTGAGCACGTCCTCCCAGCGGGCCAGCACATCGCGGGTCTGCGGGTCCGCGTCGACGCCGTAGCGCTCCTCGACGTATTTGCGGGCCAGCTCGAAATACTCCATCTGGAGCTGTACCGCGGTCAGCGTCCGGCCGTTACGCAGTGTGACGAGCTGTCGCAGTGCGGGGTCGTGGGAGACCTCGTGCAGGGTGCGGACCGGCTGATCGACGGCCAGGTCCACCTTGATGAAGGAGTCCTCGATCATGGAGAGCACCAGCGCGGTGGTGCCCAGCTTGAGGTAGGTCGAGATCTCGGAGAGGTTCGCGTCGCCGATGATCACATGGAGCCTGCGGTACTTCTCGGCGTCGGAGTGCGGTTCGTCGCGGGTGTTGATGATCGGGCGCTTGAGGGTGGTCTCCAGGCCCACCTCGACCTCGAAGTAGTCGGCGCGCTGGCTGATCTGGAAGCCGTCCTCACGGCCGTCCTGGCCGATGCCGACCCGGCCCGCGCCGGTCACGACCTGGCGGGAGACGAAGAAGGGCGTCAGGTGCCGCACGATGTCCGAGAACGGGGTCTCCCGCTTCATCAGGTAGTTCTCGTGCGTGCCGTAGGACGCGCCCTTGTTGTCGGTGTTGTTCTTGTAGAGGTGGATCGGCTGCGCGCCGGGGAGCTGCGCCGCCCGCAGCGCCGCCTCGGCCATGATGCGCTCCCCCGCCTTGTCCCACAGCACCGCGTCCCGCGGATTGGTGATCTCGGGCGAGGAGTACTCGGGGTGCGCGTGGTCGACGTACAGCCGCGCGCCATTGGTGAGGATCACATTGGCCAGGCCGATGTCCTCGTCGGTGAGCTGCGTGGAGTCGGCCGAGTCCCGGGCGAGGTCGAAGCCCCGGGCGTCCCGCAGCGGGTTCTCCTCCTCGAAATCCCAGCGGGCCCGCCTGGCCCGGTGCATCGCCGCCGCGTAGGCGTTGACGATCTGGGACGAGGTGAGCATGGCATTGGCGTTGGGGTGGCCGGGGACCGAGATGCCGTACTCCGTCTCGATGCCCATTACTCGCCGTACGGTCATGCGGCCCTCCTTGCCCGGCTCCGGCCCGTGCTGAGCCGGAAACACACCGGCTGCGGGTACCCGCTGTGGGGACCCGCAGCCGGAGGGTAGTGCTTACAGATACTGTCCCGTGTTCGCCACGGTGTCGATGGAGCGTCCGGTGTCCGCGCCCTGCTTTCCGGTCACCAGGGTGCGGATGAAGACGATCCGCTCGCCCTTCTTGCCGGAGATACGGGCCCAGTCGTCGGGGTTGGTGGTATTGGGCAGGTCCTCGTTCTCCTTGAACTCGTCCACACAGGCGGCGAGCAGGTGGGAGACGCGCAGGCCGCGCTGGTCGTGGTCGAGGAAGTCCTTGATCGCCATCTTCTTGGCCCGGTCGACGATGTTCTGGATCATCGCTCCGGAGTTGAAGTCCTTGAAGTAGAGGACTTCCTTGTCCCCGTTGGCGTAGGTGACCTCCAGGAAGCGGTTCTCCTCCGTCTCGGAGTACATCCGCTCGACCACCGACTGGATCATGGCGTCCACGGTGCCCGCCTTGGATCCGCCGTGCTCCGAGAGGTCCTCGGTGTGCAGCGGCAGGGTGTCGACCAGGTACTTCGAGAAGATGTCCTTGGCCGCTTCGGCGTCGGGACGCTCGATCTTGATCTTCACGTCCAGGCGGCCGGGCCGCAGGATCGCGGGGTCGATCATGTCCTCACGGTTGGACGCGCCGATGACGATGACGTTCTCCAGGCCCTCCACACCGTCGATCTCGGCGAGGAGCTGCGGGACGATGGTGTTCTCCACGTCCGAGCTGACACCGGATCCGCGGGTGCGGAAGAGGGATTCCATCTCGTCGAAGAAGACGATGACGGGGGTGCCCTCGCTCGCCTTCTCCCGCGCACGCTGGAAGACCAGGCGGATCTGCCGCTCGGTCTCGCCGACGTACTTGTTCAGCAGCTCGGGACCCTTGATGTTGAGGAAGTAGCTCTTGCCCTGCGGCTGCCCGGTGACCTCGGCGACCTTCTTCGCCAGCGAGTTGGCGACCGCCTTCGCGATGAGGGTCTTTCCGCAGCCGGGAGGGCCGTAGAGCAGCACGCCCTTGGGCGGGCGCAGTTCGTACTCCTTGAAGAGTTCGGCGTGCAGATAGGGCAGCTCCACCGCGTCGCGGATCTGCTCGATCTGGCCGCCGAGTCCGCCGATCTGGCGGTAGTCGATGTCGGGCACCTCTTCGAGGACGAGCTCTTCGACCTCGCTCTTGGGGACCCGTTCGTAGACATAGCCGGAGCGCGGTTCCAGCAGCAGGGCGTCGCCGGTCCGCAGGGCGCCGTCGAGGAGAGGTTCGGCGAGCCGTACCACCCGCTCCTCGTCGGTGTGTCCGATCACCAGGGCGCGCTCGCCGTCCTCCAGGACCTCCTTGAGGGTGACGATGTCGCCGACGCGCTCGAACTCCATCGCCTCGACCACATTGAGCGCTTCGTTGAGCATCAGCTCCTGTCCGCGCCTGAGGTCTTCGAGGTCGACGGCCGGGCTGACGTTCACCCGGAGCTTGCGCCCGCCGGTGAAGATGTCGGCCGTGCCGTCGTCATTGGCCTGAAGGAATACGCCGAAGCCGGCAGGTGGCTGCGCGAGCCGGTCGACTTCCTCCTTGAGGGCCACGATCTGGTCGCGGGCCTCCCGGAGGGTGTTCGCCAGCCGTTCGTTCTGCGCGGACACACCTGCCAGGTTGGTCTGCAGCTCGACGATCCGCTCCTCGAGAATCCTCGTGTGCCGCGGAGAATCGGCGAGCTTGCGTCGCAGGACGGCGATCTCCTGCTCAAGAAAGGCGACCTGGCTCATGGGGTCTTCCGAACCACGAGCGGGTCGGCCGCCACGGTTGTAGTCGTCGTCGTGGGCCGCCACGGTCCTCACCTCCTCCAAGGGGAGCTGGACGTTTCCAGACCCTACCTGGGCCGGTAGGGGTGTAAACCCCTAGATCAAAAAGACGATCGCGGTGTGTCCGATCTTCACCCTTGCGTACGTCCCTCCGCCAGTGAGATACCCACCGAGACCCGCCGATCACCATCGGAAAGCCGCCGGTTGTATCGTCGATCCGGTCAACACCCTGCGAAGGCTGTTGCTTCCTGATGGTGTTGCTGATGAGTTTCCGATGCTTCCTGAACGACGAACGGCAGGCGAGGGTTTCCGTGGGCAACGAGACGGCCGAAGCACTCGAGGTCTGGATCGACCAGGACCTCTGCACCGGTGACGGGATCTGCGTGCAGTACGCGCCCGAGATTTTCGAGCTGGACATCGACGGGCTGGCCTATGTGAAGGGTCCGGCTCCGGAGGGTGAGGAAGCCGAGCTGCTCCAGACACCTGGTGCCACCGTACCCGTACCGCTGCCGCTGTTGCGGGATGTGGTGGACTCGGCCAAGGAGTGCCCGGGCGACTGCATTCACGTGCGGCGCGCGGCGGACCGGGTCGAGGTGTACGGCCCGGACGCCGACTGAGCCGGACGGGCGGCCGGGGGCGGGCTCCGGGCCCGTGCGGCCGGACGGCCGCCCGCGGTCAGATGCTGTTGTTCGCCGGGCCGGGCAGCGCCACGTAGCGGCCGTCGCGCCACTCCCAGGAGTAGTCCCGCTTCAGGTCGGGGCAGCAGCGCGGCGTGGTGTCGCTCGAATAGCCGAGCACGGTGGCCCGTACGGTGCGGCCCTGGAGCCGGAAACCGGTGACGGACCGCTTGTCGGCGGGCCTGACCAGGGTCTCGGCGATCGTCGGACGCCCGCCCGCGGTGGCGGGCGCGGCGAGGACGAAGACGCCGCTGGGCGGGGTGCCGGTGTCGGCCCGGCAGCGCACCACGACGACCGTCTCGGGCCGCCCGTCGCCGTCCAGGTCGCCGGACACGTGGTTCAGGACCTCCACCGGGGCGCCCGCGCAGTCCAGCGGGTACGTGACCGCCTGGGGGTCCGGCGCGGCCACCGGGGTGGCGGGCGCCTCGGCGCCGCCCGATGAGGCGTCCGCGGGCTGTACGAGGGCCCCCGCGGCCACGATGGCGCCGAGCGCGGCGGCCGTGGTGATCCAGTGCACCGTGCGGGTGCGGGTGTGCGGGAGGGCCGGGCCTGCGGACGGCTGCACTCGCCTGTCTCCTGGGGTCGAACGGCGGGGGTGGCCAGCATGGTGCCATACGTCACACCAGGGGGGAACGGCGGGGCGGCAGTTGCCCGTGGTACCGCGCGTGCGGTGCGGGGAAAGGCCCACGGACCCGGAGAATCGGACCGCGAAAAAGCCGCCGCCGGTGCCCATCGGAGGGCAAACCGGCGGCGGCCGGGTGAAGTTGGCCGAAACGGCGCTGTTGACCGGGTGGCGCTACGAGGCGGCGTCGGCCGGGGCGGAGCCGCCGCTCGCGCTGCCGGGTCCGGTGTAGTCCTCGCCGTAGGCGCCCTTGGCGGGCCTGCGGCGGCGCAGCGGGGGCTCCACGCCGTCCGCGAGGCGGCGGGCGGTGAGCAGGAAGCCGGTGTGTCCGATCATCCGGTGGTCCGGGCGGACGGCCAGTCCCTCGACGTGCCAGGTGCGGACCATGGTCTCCCAGGCCGCGGGCTCGTTGAAGGTGCCGTGCTCGCGGATGGCCTCCACGGTACGGGCGAGCTGCGTGGTGGTGGCCACGTACGCGCACAGGATGCCGCCGGGGACCAGGGCCTTGGCGACCGGCTCCAGGCACTCCCAGGGCGCCAGCATGTCCAGGATGACCCGGTCCACGTCGGTGTCCGAGAGGTGGTCCTGGAGGTCGCCGACGGTGAGCTGCCAGGCGGGGTGCGGGCCGCCGAAGTAGCGCTCCACGTTCTGGGTGGCGATCTCGGCGAAGTCGGCGCGGCGCTCGTAGCTGTGCAGCATGCCGTGGTCGCCGATCGCCCGCAGCAGGAAGCTGCTCAGCGAGCCGGAGCCCACGCCCGCCTCGACGACCCGGGCGCCGGCGAAGATGTCGGCCATCGCCAGGATCTGCCCCGCGTCCTTGGGGTAGACCACGGCGGCGCCGCGGGGCATGGACAGGACGTAGTCGGGGAGCAGGGGGCGCAGCGCGAGGTAGGCGACGTTTCCCGTGGTTCGGACAACACTGCCCTCGGGAGCACCGATCAGCTCGTCGTGCGGGAAAGCGCCCTTGTGGGTGTGGAACTGCTTTCCGGCTTCGAGCGTGAAGGTGTAGTGGCGTCCCTTGGGGTCGGTGAGCTGGACCTGGTCCCCGACTTTGAAGGGCCCGCGTCGGCGGGCGGCACCGGTCGGTTCGGACATAAGACCACCCTACCGGCTGTTTTACGGCCGCCTGTTCACGCGGCTTCCGGCCGCCCGTTCACCAGGGCCGCCGACGTGGCCCGATCACGCGTCGGCCTGTTCACGCGTCGGGCCGGGACATCGCCGAGAGGAAGGCGCGTTCGACGTCCACGGTGGACAGGACGCCGTAGATCTCGCCGGTGGGCTCGACCACCAGGTACTCCGTGGAGGGGGCGGCCCGCAGGGCGTCGAGCAGCTCCTCGCCCGACAGCTCGGCCGAGACGCGCATGCCGGGGGTGAGGTCCTGGGCGAGGCCGCTGACGGCGACCCAGGGGCGGCGGTGCTCGGGGATGTTGACGATCGCGGACTCGCGGACCAGCGCGGTCGCGGCTCCCGCGCCGTCCACCACGACCAGGGCGCGCGCTCCCGCCTCGTTGGCCCGGCGCAGCGCCTCGGACAGCGGGGTGTCGGAGGCGACGGGCACGGCCCTGCGGGTGAGGGTGCGGGCGCGCAGTCCCGGCAGCCGCTCGCGCAGCCTGGCCATGCGCAGGCTGTTGCCCGCGCCGGTCCAGATGATGGCGGCCAGGATCGCGGCGAGCAGGGCGTCGGTGAGCGAGTCCGCGCCGCTGCCGTCGCCGTTGTTGCGCAGCCCGCCCGCGTACGACAGCAGGGGCAGGCCGATCAGTACGGCGATGGCCAGGCCCCGGCCGACCCAGGCGGCGGCGACGGTGCCGGTCATCGGCTTGCCGCTGATCTTCCAGACCACGGCGCGCAGCATCCGGCCGCCGTCCAGCGGCAGGCCGGGCAGGAAGTTGAAGATGGCCACGATCAGATTGCTGACCATGAGTCCGGCGAGCAGCACTCCGGGGACGGTGCCGGACTCCACGAACTGCATGCCGCCGAAGAAGACCCCGGCCAGGACCAGCGAGAGCAGCGGGCCGACGAAGGCGAGCACGAATTCGCGGCCCGGTGTCTCCGACTCCTTCTCGATCTCGGAGACGCCGCCGAAGAACTGGAGCTGGATCCGCCGTACGGGGAGCCGGAAGCGGAGCGCGGCGACGGTGTGGGCCAGTTCGTGGATGAGCACGGAGGCGTAGAAGGCGACCGCGAAGAAGAGCGAGACCAGGTAGCGGATGCGGCCCAGCTCGGGCAGCACGGTTTCCAGCTGGCCGCCGAAGACCCAGGTGATCAGGGCGGCGACCAGGAACCAGCTCGGGGCGACGTAGATCGGGACACCGTAGAAGCGGCCCATGAGGATGCCGCCTCCGGGCTCGCGCGGCGGCTTGTCGCTGCCGCCGTCCCGGCCCGGGATGTTGGTGTTCTTGGACGGCGGCCGGCCGCTCTCGCTCACTGGTTCCCCTCGTTCGGATACGGACCCTGAGTCGATCATGCGGGACGACGGGCTCCGCAGCCATGCTATTGCCCCGCTGTTCCGGGCGGGACACCCGCACTGTCGGTGGCAGGCCGTAGGGTCGTCTGCCATGGGCACCAGCACCGAGAGCATCCCGCCGCGACCGCCGTCGTCGCTGTCCCCGTCGCGCGCGGCGGACTTCATGCGCTGCCCGCTGCTGTACCGGCTGCGGGTGATCGACCGGCTGCCCGAGCAGCCGAGCGAGGCGGCCACCCGCGGCACCGTGGTGCACGCCGTGCTCGAACGGCTCTTCGACGCCCCTGCCGCCGAGCGTACGGCCGAGCGGGCCCGGGCGATGGTGCCGGGCGAGTGGCGGAAGCTGCTGGCGGCCCGCCCCGAGCTGGCGTCGCTGTTCCGGGCGGCGGACGACGCGGTGGACGCGGGGGCGCTGGCGCAGTGGCTGGAGAGCGCCGAGCGGCTGGTGGACCGCTGGTTCACCCTGGAGGACCCGACGCGTCTGGAGCCCGCCGAGCGCGAGCTGTACGTGGAGACGGTGCTGGAGTCCGGGCTGACGCTGCGCGGATACGTGGACCGGCTGGACGTGGCACCGGCCAGCGGCGACCTGCGGGTGGTGGATTACAAGACGGGCAAGGCGCCGCGCCCGGAGTACGCGGAGGAGCCGCTGTTCCAGATGAAGTTCTACGCGCTGGTGCTGTGGCGGCTGCGCGGTGTGGTGCCGCGCCGCCTCCAGCTCGTCTACCTGGGCAGCGGGGACGTGCTGACGTACGACCCGACCGAGGGCGATCTGCGGGCCACCGAGCGCAAGTTGCAGGCCCTGTGGGAGGCGATCAGGGAGGCGACGGCCAGCGGGGACTGGCGCCCGCGCCGTACGCCGCTGTGCGGCTGGTGCGACCACCAGGCGTTCTGTCCCGAGTTCGGGGGGACTCCCCCGCCCTATCCCCTGGCGGAAATAGCGGGTGCGCTGCCTGTCGTGGGCGAGAATGGCCCGATCTAGCGAAGGCGAAGGAGAACCCGTGGCTATTCGCGTCCTGCTGGTGGACGATCAGCCCCTGTTGCGTACCGGTTTCCGGATGATCCTGGAGGCCGAGGGCGATCTCGTCGTGGTCGGCGAGGCCGGGGACGGCCAGCAGGCCCTGGACCAGGTGCGGGCGTTGCAGCCCGATGTGGTCCTGATGGACATCCGGATGCCCCGGATGGACGGGGTGGAGGCGACCCGGCAGATCACCGGGCCCGACCGGTCGGGCCCGGCCAAGGTGCTGGTGCTGACCACCTTCGACCTCGACGAGTACGTGGTGGAGGCGCTGCGGGCGGGGGCCAGCGGCTTTCTGCTCAAGGACGCGCCCGCCGCCGAGCTGGTGCAGGCGATCCGGGTGGTCGCGGCCGGTGAGGCGATGCTCGCGCCGAGCATCACGCGACGGCTGCTGGACAAGTACGCGGGCCGGCTGCCGTCCGGTGAGGACGCGGTGCCGCAGCCGCTGCACTCGCTGACCGAGCGCGAGGTCGAGGTGCTGAAGCTGGTGGCCCGCGGGTTGTCGAACGCGGAGATCGCCGCCGAGCTGTTCGTCAGCGAGACGACCGTCAAGACCCATGTCGGCCATGTGCTGACCAAGCTGGCGCTGCGCGACCGCGTCCAGGCGGCGGTCTACGCGTACGAGAGCGGGCTGGTGCGCCCCGGCGCGGGCTGACGTCCCCCGCGGGCGCACGGCATGCGCGAAGCGGCCGGCCGCGGTCCCTGAGGTTCGGGACCGCGGCCGGCCGCTTTCGTCGTCGCGCCGTCACCGGACGGCCGGTCTCCGGGTCAGCCGGAGACGCCGCGGCCCAGCTCCCAGAACTGCGTGGTGGTCGAGGAGTTGAGCGCCCACTCGACACCGGTGATGTCGGGGCGCGACGCGATGTACTGCTTGCCCTGCCACAGCGGCAGCATCGGCACGTCCTGCGCGATGAGGTTCTGGGCGGTCGCGAAGTCGGCGCTGGCGGTGGACCGTTCGGCCTGCTTGCGGGTGGCGGGCAGGATCTGGTCCTGGATCTGCTTGTTCTTGTACGGCAGGTTCAGGAAGTTGTCCTTGTCGAAGAACGGCGCGATGTAGTTGTCGGGGTCCGGGAAGTCCGGGAGCCAACTGATCGCGAAGATCTGGTAGGCGCGGGAGGACGCCTTGGACAGGAAGGCGTTCCACTGCTCGCTCTTGGCCGTGACGGTGAACAGGCCGCTGGCGTTGAGCTGCCGGGCGATCTCCTCGGCCTCCGGCTGGTTCATCGTGCCGCCGGTGTCACGGCGGTAGTTGATGGTCAGCTCGACCTTGTCGTCGATGCCCGCGTGGTGCAGCAGCGACTTGGCGTTGCTGACGCTCGGCACCTGGTACTTGTTGAAGAACGAGTTGATGTGACCGGTGATGCCCTGCGGCACGACCGAGTACAGCGGCTCGGCGGTGCGCTTGTAGACGTCACGGGTGATCGCCTGGCGGTCCAGGACCCATGCCATGGCCTGCCGGACCGCGACGTCCTTGAGGTTCGGCGAGTCGGTGTTGAGGAACAGGTAGCGCGCCTCGCCGCCGGGGGCCTCGGTCAGCTTCACGTTCGGGTCGGTGCTCTGGAGCAGGTTGTTGATCTGGTCCGGGTTCAGCGTGCGCGACATCACGTCGATGCTGCCGGCCTTGAGCGCCGCCTCCATCTTCTTGGAGTCGGCGAACAGCTTCAGGTCGACCTTGCTGTTGTTGAGCTTGAGGATGCCGCCGTAGTGCGAGTTCTTGGAGAACACGCCCTGCTTGGCCTGGACGAAGGAGTCCAGTGTGTACGGTCCCGAGCCGACCAGCTTGAAGCCGGTGTACGGCTTGTCCATCTCGTAGACCCGGCTGTCGACGATCGCGGCGGCCGGGGTGGCGAGCTTGGCCGGGAAGGTGGCGTCGGCGGCCTTCAGGTGGAAGATCACGGTCTTGGAGTCGGGCGCCTCGACGGACTTCACGTCCGATATGAGGGAGGCCGGGCCGACCTTGTAGTTGATCTTCTGCATGCGCTCGATGGAGAACTTGACGTCCTCCGCCGTGAGGTCGTGGCCGTTGGAGAACTTCTGGCCGTCGCGCATCGTGCAGGTGTACGTCAGCCCGGACGTGTCGTTGTAGTGGCACTCCTTCGCCGCGTCCGGGGTCGGGGTGGTGCTGCCGCGCGGGTAGGTGAGCAGCATCTGGAACGTGTTGTAGAAGATGTTCCAGGTCGCGCTGTCGTAGGAGGTCGCCGGGTCGAGGGGGGCCGGGTTGTCCTTGGTCAGCTCGATACTGTCCGTGGTGCCGACGACGATGGCTTTGCCGCTGTCGCCGCTCCCCCCGCCGGTACCGCCGCACCCAGCGATCAGGGGTGTCATGACGCCCAGCAGGGCGGGCAGCACCAGAAGCTTGCGGTTCATCGTCGTCGTTCTCCTCTTGTTCCCGCTCATGTTCCCTGGGCGCTCGCGGCGTGCTGGTGCAGGTGGCAGGCGACTTGCACGCCGGTCTTCGGAATCAGGTTGAGGCGCGGATCGCGTGGCGGGGCGAACTCCACCACGACCCGGCCGCTTTCGGCACGCATCGTGACCACTCCGCGCCAGAAGGGCTCACGCGGTTCGGCCGCCGATGCTTCCTCGCGCAGACGCCGGAGGTATTCCAGCACATCCTCGGCCGTGTGGCTTCTTCCGGGGGCGATCGATACGTGGCCGAGCCCTGGAGCGGACAGTGAATCGAGGTCCGCGAACAGCGCCTTCTCCGCGGTGCTGTCCTGCGGGGGCAGCTCCAGCCAGCGGCGTTCCAGCAGGGCGCGCAGGTCGCGGGCCTCCCAGCCGCACTCGGCGACCGCGACCGGGCAGCGCGGGTGAAAGGCGCAGCCCAGGGGCGGTGCGGCGGCGTCCGGGATCTCGCCGCGCGGCAGTTCGCGCTCCACGGCCAGCCGCGGGTCGGGCTCCGGGATGGCCGCGAGCAGGGCCTTGGTGTAGGGGTGCTGCGGGTCGGCGAAGACCTGTGCGGTCGGGCCGTACTCGACTATCCGGCCGAGATACATGATGGCGATGGTGTCACAGAAGAACTTCGCGCTCGCCAGGTCGTGGGTGACGTAGACGTACGTGAGGTCCAGGTCGCGCTTGAGGTCCAGCATGAGCTGGAGGATCTTGGCGCGGACGCTCATGTCGAGCATCGAGATGGGTTCGTCGGCGACCAGCAGTTCCGGCTCGGCGATGATCGCGCGGGCCAGTACGGCGCGCTGCTTCTGGCCGCCGGACAGGTCGGCGGGGAACTTGGAGAGGTAGCGCTCGGGCGGGGTGAGGCCGACGCGCTCCAGCGCGTCGGTGACCCTGGCGTCGTACTCCTGCTCGCTGTCGACGAGTCGGTGGATGCGCAGCGGGTGGCCGACAGCCGTGCGGATGTCCATCGCCGGGTTGAGGGAGGCGTGCGGGTCCTGGAAGACCATCTGGAGCTTGCGGCGCAGGGGGCGCAGCGCGCGTTCGCCGAGGCCGCCCATCTCCTGGCCGCGGTAGCGGATGGAGCCGCCGGTGGCCTTGTTCAGGCCGATCAGGGTGCGGCCGAGGGTGGTCTTGCCCGAGCCGGACTCGCCGACCAGGCCGAGCACCTCGCCCTTGCGCAGGGTGAGGCTCACGCCGTCGACGGCCTTGACCGCGCCGGCCGCCCGGCCGCCGAAGCGTCCCAGCAGGCTGCCGCGCAGGCCGAAGTGGACTTCGAGGTCGTCGACCTCGACGAGCGCCTCCGCGCCGTCCCCGGCGGCGCCGCCGGAGGGCATCACATCAGGCTTCGTCAGCAACGCTGATCTCCTTCACCGCGGCGAGCGGCTCGCGCCCGCCCGTTCCCAACTCGTCGGCCAGCGAGGGATCGGCCTCGATGGCCTGGTGCCAGCAGGCGCTGCGCACGCCGGAGGGCAGCGTCACCTCGGGCGGCTCCGCCGTCGCGCATCCCGCCATCGCCACCGGACAGCGCGGATGGAACCGGCAGCCATCCGGCGGTCGCACCAGATCCGGCGGACTGCCGGGGATGTAGTGCAGTCCCGTGGTGGACAGGGAGATGGTCGAGCGGAGCAGTTCCTTGGTGTACGGGTGCTGCGGGTCGGCGAACACCGCGCGGGCATCGCCCTGTTCGACGATGTGGCCGGCGTACATCACCGCGACCCGGTCGCACGCTTCGGCGACGATACCGAGATTGTGCGTGATCAGCACCAGTGAGGTGTCGAAGTTCTTCCTGAGGTCGGCGAGGATCTTGATGATCTGCGCCTCGACCAGGACGTCGAGGGCCGTGGTGGGCTCGTCGGCGACGATGAACGCGGGCCGCAGCACCAGCGCGAGCGCGATCATGATGCGCTGCCGCATGCCGCCGGAGAACTCGTGCGGGTAGTTCTCGTAGCGGCTCTCGGG
The DNA here is from genome assembly GCF_044749865.1 of Streptomyces sp. NPDC088910. Lineage (NCBI taxonomy): Bacteria > Bacillati > Actinomycetota > Actinomycetes > Kitasatosporales > Streptomycetaceae > Streptomyces > Streptomyces sp. NPDC088910. The sequence goes on along the minus strand of NZ_JBIVIV010000004.1, from coordinate 91,244 downwards.
GATGCCCATGCCGCGCAGCGCCTCCAGGGCGCGCGCCTTCACCTCGCGCTTGGGGAGGTTCTTGTGGTGGGTGCGCAGGGCCTCCTCGAAGTGCTGGGAGATCCGCATGAGGGGGTTGAGCCGGGTCATCGGCTCCTGGAAGATCAGGCCGAGTTCCGGGCCGCGCAGCTTCTGGATCTCGCGGTCGGACAGTTCGGTGAGGTTGCGGCCCGCGCCGCCCTCGCTGTTCAGCACGACCTCGCCGTCGACCGCGGCGGCGGCCGGGGTGAGGCCGAGGACGCCGCGGCCGAGGGTGGACTTGCCGCAGCCGGACTCGCCGACCAGGCCGAGGGTCTCGCCGGGGCGTACGTCGAAGCTGACGCCGTCCACGGCGCGGACCGGGCCGCGGTCGGTGCCGTACCAGACGCGCAGGTCGCGTACGGACAGGACGGGTCCGGCGGGTGCGGGCCCGGCGGGGACGGGTTCGGTCACGGTGGTCACTTGGCGGCCGTCCCTTCGGGGGTGATGACGGTGCGGCGGCGGGTGTGCGGCGGGAGCAGCACCTTGGAGATCCGGCGGCGGCGCATGGTCGGGTTGAGGACGTCGTTGAGTCCCTCGCCGAGCAGGGTGAAGCCGAGGATCGCGATGACCATGGCCAGGCCTGGGTAGAGGCAGGTCCACCACATGCCCGCGTTGACGTCGTCGATGGCGCGGGAGAGGTCGTAGCCCCACTCGGCGGCGTCGGTGGGCTGGATGCCCAGGCCCAGGAAGCCGAGGCCGGCCAGGGTGGCGATGGCGTCGGCGGCGTTCATCGTGGTGATGACGGGCACCGACTGGATGACGTTGCCGAAGAGGTACTTGCGGATGACGACGGACGGTTTGGCGCCCATCGCGCGGGCGGCCTCGACGAAGGTCGCCTCGCGGGCGGAGAGCGCGGAGGCGCGGACCACCCGGAAGTACTGCGGGATGTAGACCACGGTGATCGACAGGGCGGCGGTGATGATGCTGCCGCCCGCGATCCCGGCGAAGACGAATCCGGCGACGATCGCCAGCAGCAGGTAGGGGAACGCGAAGAGCGCGTCCATCACGAGCACCAGGATGCGGTCGAGCCAGCCGCCGAAGTAGCCGGAGAGCAGGCCCAGCAGGACGCCGATGATCAGCGAGAACACCACGGCGAGCACCATCACCTCCAGCGCGGTGCGGGCGCCGTAGATGGTGCGCGAGAGCACGTCGAGGCTCTGCACGGTGGTGCCGAACCAGTGGTCGCCGTCGGGCGCGCCCTGCTTGGGGAAGCGGGTGCCGCCGGACTGGTACGTGTCGAAGTCGTACGGCGCGATCAGCGGGCCGAAGACGGCCATGATCACGAAGAGCGCGGAGATCAGGGCGCCGGTCCAGAGCATGAACCGCGGTACGCCGCGGGCCTCGCGGATCGCCGCCCAGATCCGCCGCAGGCCGCCGAAGCGGGTCGACCTGGGGGCGGGCAGCTGTGCCTGCGGGGCCTCGGTGGCCGGGCCGGGGGGTATGGGGGTTGTCTGGGCCATCAGTACCGCACCCTCGGGTCGATCAGCGCGTTCACGAAGTCGATCAGCATGCTGATCACGACGACGACCAGGGCGAAGACGGTGACGATGCCCTGGACGGCGACGTAGTCGCGCTGGTTGATGTAGTCGATCAACTGGCGGCCGATGCCGGGCCAGTTGAAGATCTGTTCGGTGAGCACCGCGCCGCCGAGCAGCATGGCGACCTGGAGGCCGAGGACCGTGATCACCGGCACCAGGGCGTTGCGGAAGCCGTGCCGCGCCACGACGTGGCGTTCCTTGACGCCGCGGGCGCGGGCGGCCTCGATGTAGTCGCCCTGGAGCGACTGGATGAGGTTGATCCTGATCATCCGGATGAAGACGCCGACCACGAGCAGGCCGAGGCAGACCGACGGCAGGATCAGGTGCTGGGTGATGTCGCCGACCGCGTCCCAGTCCCCGGCCAGCACCGCGTCCACGATGAGGATGTGCGTCTGGGTGGGCACGTTGAGCTGCACCAGCGGGGAGGCCTGGCCGGAGGTGGAGCCGAAGGCGAGCATCAGCAGCGGCGCGGTGACGAAGACGGGCGCGGCGTAGCTGACGGTGCTGAAGAGCCGACTGGTGACGTCGACCGCGCGGTCCCGGTAGCGGCCGGCGAGCAGGCCGACGGGGATGCCGATGACGGCGGCGAAGACCAGGGCGCCCGCGGTGAGGGTGAGGGTGGCGCCGCCGTTCTCGACGATGATGTCCCGCACGCTGCGGCGGTCGGAGAACGTGGTGCCGAAGTTCAGGGTGCCGACGGACTTCAGGTAGTCCCAGAACTGCTGGTAGACGGGGGCGTCGAAGCCCGCCGCGTGGCGTCTGGCGGCGAGTTCGGCCGCGCTCAGCTTGCCGCCCTGCGAGGCCGAGATGGGGTCGCCCGGCGCCACCCGCATCATGACGAAGACCAGGACCAGCAGGATGAGGACCATGGGCACGGCGAGCGCGATCCTGGTGAGGACGTAGCGGCGCAGCGACCCGGACTGCTTGCTCGTGTTGCTCAACTGAGTGTGTCTTTCTTCAGGAACAGAACAGGCTCAGGTACGGCTCAGGTACGGGCTGGGGAACAGCCGCGGCGGCCGGTCCGCGGGGGCGTCACCCCCGCGGACCGGCCGTCCGTCACTTGGAGCCGAGCTCGTAGAACCGGAACATCGTCGGGTCGAGCGCCTTGTCGGCGCCGGTCACGCCGTCACGGATGACCACGGTCTGCTTGCCCTGCCAGAGCGGGATGATCGGGACGTCGTCGGCGACGATCTTCTGGATGTCGGCGAACGCCTGGTCGCGCACCTTGGCGTCGTCGGTTCCCTGCTCCTTGACCAGGAGCTGCTGGATCTCCGGGTTGTCGTAGCCGGTGCCGAGGAAGGGCTGCTTGCCCAGGAACGGCGAGACGTCGTTGTCGGCGTCCGGCAGGTCGGGGAACCAGCCGATCATGTACGAGGCGTACGTGTCGGACTTCTCGTCCTTCTGGTACTGCTGCCACTCGGTGGAGCTGAGCTTCACCTTGAACAGGCCGGTGGCCTCCAGTTGCCGCTTGATCGCGGTGGCCTCGTCGGCCGCCGCGGCGCCGTAGTGGCTGGGGGTCCAGGCGTACGCGATGTCGACGGGGGCGGTGATGCCCGCGTCCTTGAGTATCGCGGCGGCCTTGGCCTTGTCCGGGGCGCCGTACTTGTCCTTGAAGGCCTCGGTGTGGCCCTGGATGCCGTTGCCGACCATGGAGTAGAGCGGGGCCACGGTGCCGTCGTAGGCGTCCTTGGCGATGCCCTCGCGGTCGATGACCTGGGCGACGGCCTGGCGGACCGCCTTCTGGTCGGACGGCTTCACCTTGGCGTCGAAGACCAGGTAGCGCTTCTCGGTGCCGGTGCCGTCGAGCACCTGGATGCCGGAGGTCTTCTTCAGGTCCGCGGTGTCGGTGGGCGACAGGGTGCGGAAGGCCGCGTTGACCGTGCCGTCCTTGACGGCCTGCTTGAGCGCGGACGCCTCGGAGAAGTACTGGAGCACGAACTGGCCGTTGTTGAGCTTGGCCGGGCCCTTGTAGGTCTTGCTGGCCAGGAACGACGCCTGCTGCTTGGGCGTGTACTTGTCCAGCGTGTACGGACCCGAGCCGATGATCTTCGAGCCGTCGAGAAGCTTGTCCTTCGGGAAGGTCTTCTCGTCGACGATCGCGCCCGCGTCGGTGGCGAGCACCGAGGGGAAGGTCGAGTCGGCGTTCTTCAGGTGGAAGACCACCTGGTCGTCGCCCTTGGCCTCGGTGCTGTCCAGGCTGGCGAGCAGGCTGGACGGGCCGTTGGGCGCCGCGATGCCGACCATGCGGTCGAACGAGAACTTCACCGACGCGGCGGTGAGCTTGTCGCCGTTGGAGAACACCAGCCCCGGCTGGAGCGTGCAGGCGTACGTCTTCGGGTCGGTGAAGGCGCACGACTTGGCCGCGTCCGGTTCCGGCGTGGTGCCGCCGGTCGGGAAGTGCATGACCTTCTGGTAGACGCTGTCGATGACCTCCCAGGAGCCGTAGTCGTACGCTCCCGCGGGGTCGAGTGACGACACCGAGTCGATGGTTCCGACGATCACGGCGCCTTTTCCGCCACCGGCCGACGAGTTGTCCTTCTTGCCACCACACGCGGACGCACCGACGGCCAGGAAGGCCACGGCGGCTGCGGCGACGACACGCTTGTTACGTGACATCCAGTGAATCCCCTTGCTCAAATGCCGGTCGTTCGATTCGGCATTGACCAGCAGGGACACTAGCCGGAGGGACCTACTCCGCTAGAGCACGGCGAAGTTGAGGCGGAATTACATACCGATAACGGGGCTCGGAGCACCGATAAACGGACGGCGGTACGATCCCTCCCCGGTCGGAACATTGCGGACATTCGGCCGCGCCGCACGTCCCGATCTGCGGATCTCATCCAGGCAGGACAGCGCGGTGTCGACCTCCCCGCGCGTGACATAGATCACCAGGGGCCGGATTCCGACCTGTGAGACGCCTCTGGACGGTTCCTATTCAGCAAATACGCTCAGTGAACGCGCGCATTCAAAGCGCGCAGGAAAGGCACGCTCAGCTCTTCGAGCGAACCGACGACCGTACGCCCTGGAGCGGCCTCGACGGGCACCAGCGAGGGCACCGCGACCACCCGGCAGCCCGCCGCCTCGGCGGACGCCACACCGGTCAGGGTGTCCTCGACGACCACACAGGCGGCCGGGTCCGCGCCCAGCCGGGCGGCGGCGGTCAGATACGGCTCGGGGTGCGGCTTGGTGCGGCTCACCTCGTCCCCCGCGACGGTGAAGGCGAAGTTCTCCGCGCCCAGCGTGCGCAGCATCACATCGATGGTCCGCCGGTGCGAGGCGGACACCAAGGCGGTCGGGACGCCGTACGCGGCCAGCTCGGTGAGCAGCCTGCGGGCGCCGGGCATCAGCGGCGCGCCCCGGGCGATCAGCTTCTCGAAGCGGATGTTGACCGCCAGCATCAGCTCGGCCAGCGTCGCGTCCGCGCCGGTGGCGGCGATCAGGTGCCCCACGCTGCGGGCCATCGGGCCGCCGATCACCACCTCGCGGTGCGCCTCGTCCAGCACGTGCCCGAGGTCCGCGAAGACCTCACTCTCCGCCGCCCACCAGATGCCCTCGGTGTCCACCAAGGTGCCGTCCATGTCGAGGAGCACCGCCTGGAGGGCGGGGCCTTGCGCCATACGGGTGTCGGCGACAGGGATGCTGCTGGTCATACGCCCCACTCCTCGGCTCGCGCGGTTCCCGGTGCCGGTCGGGCCGGCCCGTCCCGTTTCCGGGGGACACAAAGGCCGGTCGCCGCGTCCCGCGGACGGGAAGGCGACCGGCCTGTGCCGGACCGTCAAGTGTACGACTCGCTGGTGAGCCGCGCTCAACGCGCGTTGAAGTACTTGGCCTCCGGGTGGTGAATGATGATCGCGTCGGTGGACTGCTCGGGGTGCAGCTGGAACTCCTCCGACAGCTCCACGCCGATCCTGCCCGGCTCCAGCAGGTCCGCGATCTTCGCCCGGTCCTCCAGGTCGGGGCAGGCCCCGTAGCCCAGCGAGAAGCGCGCGCCGCGGTACTTCAGCGCGAACATGTCCTCGACCTCGTCCGGGTCCTCACCGGCGAAGCCCAGCTCCGAGCGGACCCGCGCGTGCCAGTACTCCGCGAGTGCCTCCGCGAGCTGCACGGACAGGCCGTGCAGCTCCAGGTAGTCCCGGTAGGAGTCGGTCGCGAACAGCTCGTTGGCCGCCTCGGAGACCCGGTTGCCGACGGTGACGACCTGGAAGCCCACCACGTCGGTCTCACCGGACTCCTCGGGCCGGAAGAAGTCCGCGAGGCAGAGCTGCCGCCCCCTGCGCTGGCGGGGGAAGGTGAAGCGGGTCCGCTCGGTGCCGTCCTCGCGCAGCACGATCAGGTCGTCGCCCTTGGACACGCACGGGAAGTAGCCGTAGGTCACGGCGGCCTCCAGCAGGCCCTCCGACTGCATCCTGGTCAGCAGCCCGCGCAGCCGGGGCCGGCCCTCGGACTCCACCAGCTCCTCGTACGTCGGACCGGTCGAGCGGGCCTGCTTCAGGCCCCACTGGCCCTTGAACAGGGCGCCCTCGTCCAGCCAGGACGCGTAGTCGGCGAGCTGGATGCCCTTGACGACCCGGCTGCCCCAGAACGGCGGGGTGGGGACGGGGTTGTCGACCGCGACGTCGGAGCGGATCTGGCCGAGGTTGACCGCCTTGTCCGGTCCGTCCGGCTCCGGCTGCTCGCGCTTGGGCACCCGGCGCTGCTTCAGCTCCGGCAGCGCCGCGCCCGGCACGCCGCGCTTGACGCCGATCAGCGCGTCCATCAGCCGCAGGCCCTCGAACGCGTCGCGGGCGTAGCGGACCTCGCCCTCGTAGATCTCGTGCAGGTCCTGCTCCACATAGGCGCGGGTCAGGGCGGCGCCGCCGAGGATCACCGGGAAGTCGGCGGACAGGCCGCGCTGGTTCAGCTCCTCCAGGTTCTCCTTCATGATCACCGTGGACTTCACCAGCAGGCCCGACATGCCGATCACATCGGCGCGGTGCTCCTGCGCGGCGTCCAGGATCGCCGAGACCGGCTGCTTGATGCCGAGGTTGACGACGTTGTAGCCGTTGTTGGACAAGATGATGTCGACCAGGTTCTTGCCGATGTCGTGGACGTCGCCGCGCACGGTGGCCAGCACGATGGTGCCCTTGCCCTCGTCGTCCGACTTCTCCATGTGCGGCTCCAGATACGCCACCGCGGTCTTCATCACCTCGGCGGACTGGAGCACGAACGGAAGCTGCATCTGGCCCGAGCCGAACAGCTCGCCGACCACCTTCATGCCCGCGAGCAGCGTCTCGTTGACGATGTCCAGGGCGGGCCGCTCGGCCAGCGCCTCGTCCAGGTCGGCGGACAGGCCGTTCTTCTCGCCGTCGATGATCCGGCGCTGGAGCCGCTCGTCCAGCGGCAGCGCCAGCAGTTCCTCGGCGCGGCTGGCCTTCAGCGACTTGTTGTCGACGCCGTCGAACAGCTCCATCAGGCGTTGCAGCGGGTCGTAGCCCTCGCGCCGCCGGTCGTGGATCAGGTCGAGCGCGACCTCGCGCTGCTCCTCGGGGATGCGGGCGATCGGCAGGATCTTGGAGGCGTGCACGATCGCCGAGTCCAGGCCCGCCTTGACGCACTCGTCGAGGAAGACCGAGTTGAGCACCACGCGCGCGGCCGGGTTGAGGCCGAAGGAGATGTTCGACAGGCCGAGGGTGGTCTGCACGTCGGGGTGGCGGCGCTTCAGCTCGCGGATCGCCTCGACGGTGGCGACGCCGTCCTTGCGGGACTCCTCCTGGCCGGTACAGATGGTGAAGGTCAGACAGTCGATCAGGATGTCCGACTCGTTGATGCCGTAGTTGCCGGTCAGGTCGTCGATCAGCCGCTCGGCGATCCCGACCTTCTTCTCGACCGTACGGGCCTGGCCCTCCTCGTCGATGGTGAGCGCGATCAGCGCGGCGCCGTGCTCCTGGGCGAGCGCGGTCACCTTGGCGAACCGGGACTCGGGGCCGTCGCCGTCCTCGTAGTTGACGGAGTTGAGCACCGCCCGGCCGCCCAGCTTCTCCAGTCCCGCCCGCAGGACGTCCACCTCGGTGGAGTCGAGCACGATCGGCAGGGTGGAGGCGGTGGCGAAGCGCCCGGCGACCTCGGCCATGTCGGCGACGCCGTCCCGGCCCACGTAGTCCACGCACAGGTCGAGCAGGTGGGCGCCCTCGCGGATCTGGTCGCGGGCCATCTCCACGCAGTCCTCCCAGCGGCCCTCCAGCATCGCGTCGCGGAACTTGCGGGAGCCGTTGGCGTTGGTGCGCTCGCCGATCGCCAGGTACGAGCTGTCCTGGCGGAAGGGGACCGTCTGGTAGAGGGAGGCGGCGCCCGCCTCGGGGCGCGGCCTGCGCGGGTGCAGGTCCTGGCCGCCGACCCGCTCCACGAGCTGCCGCAGGTGCTCGGGCGTGGTGCCGCAGCAGCCGCCGACCAGGGACAGGCCGTACTCGCGGGCGAACGTCTCGTGCGCGTCGGCCAGTTCTGAGGCCGTGAGCGGGTAGTGCGCGCCGTCCTTGGTGAGCACCGGCAGGCCCGCGTTGGGCATGGCGGACAGCGGGATACGCGAGTGCCGGGCGAGATAGCGCAGGTGCTCGCTCATCTCGGCCGGTCCGGTCGCGCAGTTGAGGCCGATCATGTCGATGCCGAGGGGTTCGAGCGCGGTGAGCGCCGCGCCGATCTCCGAGCCGAGCAGCATGGTGCCGGTGGTCTCCACGGTCACCGAACAGATCAGCGGCAGGCTCACCCCGGCCGACGCCATCGCGCGGTGGGCCGCGATCACGGCCGCCTTGGTCTGGAGCAGGTCCTGGGTGGTCTCGATGATCAGCGCGTCGGCGCCGCCCGCGATCAGCCCCGCCGCGTTGGCCTCGTAGCCGTCGCGCAGTACGCCGTACGGGGCGTGGCCGAGCGTCGGCAGCTTGGTGCCGGGGCCCATCGAGCCGAGCACCCAGCGCGGGCGGCCGTCGGCGGCGAAGCCGTCGGCGACCTCGCGGGCCAGGCGGGCGCCGGCCTGCGACAGTTCGTGGATCCGCTCGGGGATGTCGTACTCGCCGAGCGCGGAGTGGTTGGCGCCGAAGGTGTTGGTCTCGACGCAGTCCACGCCGACCGAGAAGTACGCCTCGTGGACCGAGCGCACGATGTCGGGGCGGGTGATGTTCAGGATCTCGTTGCAGCCTTCGAGCTGCTGGAAGTCGTCGAGCGTCGGCTCCTGCGCCTGGAGCATGGTGCCCATGGCGCCGTCGGCGACGACCACGCGGGAGGCGAGCGCCTCGCGGAGGGCGGCGGCGCGGGGTGCGTCCATCGGCGACGCGGTCGGGGAGGTACGCGTCGGCGCCGTGTTCGTCCCCGATGGGGAGGAACCGGACGTACCAGACGTAGGGGACGACGGAGAAAGCGAGGCCATGGAACGTGCTCCCTGGGATGCGACGGCTGTCGGCTATGCGTTCCCCGTCGGCGCCGACGCATCGGAGGGCGGCGGGACGCGCACCCGGCCAGCCTAGCGGGCCGCACCGTCCGGGCTCGAAGGCATTCCGATGGGCGGACCGTGGTGCCAGAATCATCTCTGAGATGATGGCGGTCGACATTGTCGACCGCTGATCATGACACCCCCCTCTGCTTGGAGTGCCGCCGATGCCAGGTCCCATCCAGTCGCTGGAACGCGCGGCGGCGATTTTGCGGCTGCTGGCCGGCGGTGAGCGCCGGCTGGGGCTCACCGACGTGGCCTCGTCGCTCGGCCTGGCCAAGGGCACCGCGCACGGCATCCTGCGCACCCTCCAGCAGGAGGGCTTCGTCGAACAGGAGCCGGTCTCCGGCAAGTACCAGCTCGGCGCGGAGCTGCTGCGGCTGGGCAACAGCTATCTGGACGTGCACGAATTGCGGGCCCGCGCGCTGGTGTGGACCGACGACCTGGCCAGGTCCAGCGGCGAGGCGGCGTATCTCGGGGTGCTGCACCAGGACGGCGTACTGATCGTGCACCACGTCTTCCGGCCGGACGACAGCCGCCAGGCGCTGGAGGTGGGCGCGATGCACCCGCTGCACAGCACCGCGCTCGGCAAGGTGCTGTCCGCCTTCGACCCGGTGGCGCACAACGAGGTGACCGAGCACGAGCGGGCGACGCTCACCGCGCGCACCGTCACCGACATCACCGACTTCGAGGCGCTGCTGGACCTCACCAGGGCGCGCGGCTGGGCCGCCGACCTGGAGGAGACATGGGAGGGCGTGGCCTCGGTCGCGGCGCCCGTCTACGACCGGCGGCGGATGCCGGTGGGCGCGGTGGGCATCACCGGCGCCGTGGAACGGGTCTGCGACGAGGGCGGCATCCAGGCCCGGCTGGTGGCGGCGGTACGGGACTGCGCCCGCGCCGTCTCCCGCGATCTGGGCGCCGCCCGCTTCTGATCCGCCCCGCCCGTATCCGGCCCTCGACGCCGCGCCCGCGCGGCCCTCTTCCGCGGTTCACCGTCCACTCCTCTTGACCTGCCGCTCCCGGAGAGAAAATATTCGCTGTACGGTCGACATTGTCGAACGCCGGACGCGATTCGGGTCGCCCGTGCCCTGACGTAAAGACACTTGGACAAAGGAGTCGCTGTGTCCAACGGCCATATCTTCATCGGCGAGACCTTCGGCACCGCCGTGCTCATCCTGCTCGGTGGCGGCGTCTGCGCCGCCGTCACGCTCAAGAAGTCGAAGGCCCGGGGAGCGGGCTGGGTCGCCATCTCCTTCGGCTGGGGATTCGCGGTGCTCGGCGGCGCCTACATCGCCAACGGCTACTCGGGCGGCCAGCTCAACCCGGCGGTCACCCTCGGCGTGGCGATCAAGACCGGTGTGTGGCACACCGTGCCCTTCTACCTGATGGGGCAGTTGCTCGGCGCGATGATCGGCGCCTTCCTGGTGTGGGTGGCCTACCTGGGCCAGTTCCAGGCGCACTTGACCGACCCCGAGATCGTCGGCGGGGGCACGACCTCCCCCGAGGGCCCGGAGACCGACCGCAAGGGGCAGCCCGCGGGACCCGTGCTCGGCATCTTCTCCACCGGACCCGAGATACGGAACCCGGTGCAGAACCTCCTCACCGAGGTCATCGGCACCGCCGTCCTGGTGCTCTTCATCCTCACCCAGGGCATGACGACCGGACTCGCGCTCAACGGCACCGGCATCCTGCTCACCGCGCTCCTCGTCGTCGGTATCGGCCTGTCGCTCGGCGGCCCCACCGGGTACGCGATCAACCCGTTCCGCGACCTCGGCCCGCGTATCGTGCACAGCCTTCTGCCGCTGCCCAACAAGGGCGGCTCGGACTGGAGCTACGCGTGGATCCCGGTGCTGGGCCCGCTGGCCGGCGCCGCGATAGCCGGCGGCCTGTACAAGCTCGCCTTCACGTAGGGCCGCCGCGAGACCGCCACGCCCACTCCCCCGCAGCCACTTCCCCCGCGCAGATCCCGAGGAGCACCACGTGACCGACACCACCGCCGCCGCCGGCACCCACTCGCACGGCACCGGCCCGTTCATCGCCGCGATCGACCAGGGCACCACGTCGAGCCGCTGCATCGTCTTCGACCGGGACGGCCGGATCGTCGCCGTCGACCAGAAGGAACACGAGCAGATCTTCCCCAAGCCGGGCTGGGTGGAGCACGACGCCGCCGAGATCTGGACCAATGTCCAGGAGGTGGTCGAGGGCGCCATCGCCAAGGCCGCCCAGGACAACGAGGGCTTCAGCGCCGCCGACGTCAAGGCGATCGGCATCACCAACCAGCGCGAGACCACCCTGCTGTGGGACAAGAACACCGGTGAGCCGGTGCACAACGCGCTGGTCTGGCAGGACACCCGCACCGACGTGCTCTGCCGCGAACTGGGCCGCAACGTCGGCCAGGACCGCTTCCGCCGCGAGACCGGCCTGCCGCTCGCCTCGTACTTCGCCGGACCCAAGATCCGCTGGCTGCTGGACAACGTCGAGGGCCTGCGCAAGCGCGCTGAGCGCGGCGAGATCCTCTTCGGCACCATGGACTCCTGGGTGATCTGGAACCTCACCGGCGGTGTCGACGGCGGCCGGCACGTCACCGACGTCACCAACGCCTCCCGCACCCTGCTGATGAACCTGCGCACCCTGGACTGGGACCACAAGATCCTGGAATCGATCGGCGTACCCGCCGCCGTACTGCCGGAGATCCGTTCCTCCGCCGAGGTGTACGGCAGCACGGTCGGCGGCGTGCTGGACGGCGTGCCGGTGGCCTCCGCGCTCGGCGACCAGCAGGCGGCGCTGTTCGGGCAGACCTGCTTCGCCGAGGGCGAGGCCAAGTCCACCTACGGCACCGGCACCTTCATGCTGATGAACACCGGTGAGACCCCGGTCAACTCCTACAACGGCCTGATCACCACCGTCGGCTACCGGATCGGCGACGACGCGCCGGTCTACGCGCTGGAGGGCTCGATCGCCGTCACCGGCGCGCTGGTGCAGTGGATGCGCGACCAGATGGGGCTGATCAGCACCGCCGCCGAGATCGAGACGCTGGCCTCGTCCGTCGAGGACAACGGCGGCGCCTACTTCGTACCGGCCTTCTCCGGCCTGTTCGCCCCCTACTGGCGCGACGACGCGCGCGGGGTGATCGCCGGGCTGACCCGTTACGTCACCAAGGCGCACATCGCGCGCGCCGTGCTGGAGGCGACGGCCTGGCAGACGCGGGAGATCGCCGACGCCATGACCAAGGACTCCGGCGTCGAACTGGCCGCCCTCAAGGTCGACGGCGGCATGACCTCCAACAACCTGCTCATGCAGACCCTGGCCGACTTCCTGGACGCGCCCGTGGTGCGCCCGATGGTCGCCGAGACCACCTGCCTGGGCGCGGCCTACGCGGCCGGTCTCGCGGTCGGCTTCTGGCCCGACACCGAGGCACTGCGGGCCAACTGGCGGCGCGCCGCCGAGTGGACCCCGCGCATGGACGCGGCCCAACGGGACCGCGAGTACAAGAGCTGGCTCAAGGCCGTGCAGGCCACGATGGGCTGGCTCGAAGAGAGCACCGCAGAGGAGCACTGATTCACCCCATGACCACCTCGCAGCGCGTTCCCGCCCTGGGTTCGCATCCGACCGCAGGCGCCAACCCCGGCAGGGCCGAGACCCGGGATCTGCTCGGCCGTGCCACGTACGACCTGCTGGTGATCGGCGGTGGCATCCTCGGCATCACCACCGCCTGGCACGCCGCGCAGTCGGGGCTGCGGGTGGCCATGGTGGACGCCGGTGACTTCGCCGGGGCCACCTCCTCCGCCTCCTCCAAGCTGCTCCACGGCGGCCTGCGCTACCTCCAGACCGGCGCGGTGAAGCTGGTGGCGGAGAACCACCTGGAGCGGCGCGCGGTCTCCCGTGACATCGCGCCGCACCTGGCCAACCCCCTCACCTTCTATCTGCCGGTCTACAAGGGCGGCCCGCACGGCGCGGCCAAGCTCGGCGCGGGCGTCTTCGCGTACTCGGCGCTGTCCGCCTTCCGCGACGGCGTCGGGCATGTGATCAGCCCGGCCAAGGCCGCGCGGGACGTGCCCGAGCTGCGGACCGACAATCTGCGCGCGGTCGCCGTCTACGAGGACGGGCAGATGAACGACGCCCGGATGGCGCTGATGACGGTACGGGCCGCGGTCGACGCGGGCGCGACCGTGCTCAACCACGCCGAGGTCACCGGGCTGCGCTTCACGCGGGGCCGGGTCACGGGCGCCGATCTGCGCGACCGCGTGGACGGCACCGAATTCGGGGTCGACGCGCGGCTGGTGCTCAACGCCACCGGGCCGTGGGTGGACCACCTGCGGCGGATGGAGGATCCGGCCGCGGCGCCGTCGATCCGGCTGTCCAAGGGCGCGCACCTGGTGCTCAAGCGGCACTCGCCGTGGCGGGCGGCGCTGGCCACCCCGATCGACAAGTACCGCATCACCTTCGCCCTGCCCTGGGAGGACATGCTGCTGCTCGGCACCACGGACGAGGTGTACGAGGGCGATCCGGCCGATGTGCGGGTCACCGAGGCCGACATCGCGCAGATCCTGGACGAGGCGGCCTTCTCCGTCCGCGACCAGCAGCTCTCCCGCGACCTGATCACGTACTCCTTCGCGGGTCTGCGGGTGCTGCCCGGCGGTCCCGGCGACACCTCGAAGGCCAAGCGGGAGACGGTCGTCACCGAGGGGACCGGCGGCATGCTGTCGGTGGCGGGCGGCAAGTGGACCACCTTCCGGCACATCGGCCGCACGGTGATGACCAAGCTGGCCGAGCTGCCCGGGCATCCGCTGTCCGACGACATGGAGCCGATGTCGTCGCTGCCGCGCCGGGCCCCGCTGCCCGGTTTCGCCAGCCCCGACGCGGTCGCCCACCGGCTGCTGATCGACGGCGACGCGCCGGGACCGCGCATGGCGGCCGACACCGCCAGGCACCTGGCCACCCACTACGGCTCGCTGGCCTTCGACATCGCGCGGCTGGCCAACGAGGACCCGGAGCTGGCCCGGCGCGTGCACCCGGACGCCCCGGAGATCTGGGCCCAGGTCGTCTACGCCCGCGACCACGAGTGGGCGCAGGACGCGGACGACGTGCTGCGGCGGCGGACGACGCTGACCATCCGCGGTCTCGACACGCCGGAGGTGCGGGAAGGGGTCGAGCGGGTGCTTCGCCGGGACTAGGAAGTGGGGGCCGCCGTCCCTGCGGGCGGTTCCGTCGCGGCGGCCTCGGCCGTCCCGGCGGGCTGGGTTGTCTCGGCGGGCTGGGCCGTCCCGGCGGGCTGGGCCGTCCCGGCGGGCTGGGCCGTCTCGGCGGTCAGGCGGTCGAGTTCGGCGAACAGGGCGGTCGGGGCGGGGCGGCCGGTCCTGGGCAGCAGGGTCAGCCAGCGGTCGCGACCCTCGTGCCAGAGGCTCACGGGGTTGGCCTCTGCCACGGCCGCGATCGTACGGGCGGGCAGCTCGGCCTCCGCGGCGCGCGACGGCGTCAGCCAGTGCGCGGTGCTGTCCTCGGCGAGCCGGGCCATCCACAGCACATGGCGGGCCGCGTGCCAGAGCGCGTCCCGCGCGCGCAGGTGCTCGCCGCGCGCGGTGACGTGCAGCGCGAGCACCAGCCAGTTGGCGAACCGGCCGCACAGGTCGGCGATCTCGTCGGGCGCCGCGGGGAGCACGGGGTGCTCGGGCACCGCTTCGAGCACGGGCGTCAGCAGCCCTTCGCGGTCGACGACCACCATCCGCTCGACGGCGGCGCCGCGCGCGGGCCAGGTGGCGACCGTCGGGATGTCGTCGGTGGTCGCGAAGTGGAATTCGCCGCGCACCGGGCCCGGGAAGAGCACGACATGGCTGCCGAATTCGTTGAGCAGCACCAGATTGGCCGGGGCGATCTCCCGGCACCACTGCTCGGGTTCCACTTCCGCGCGCCGCTCCGGGTCGAAGAAGAGCCAGAATTCGACGTCGCTGTGGGCGTCGCCCTCCCCCGCGGCGAAGGAGCCGTACATCAGTGCCGCGCCGAGGCGTTCGTCGGCGCGGCACATGTCCCGTACCCGGGCGATGAGGTCGTGCTGGATCATGCCGCCCAGTATGGGTCGCGGCCGGACAGGGCGACAGCGGTTTCGAAGTCGGTGGCCCCGGCGGGCGGTGCGACCGGTTCCGCGAAGCCCTTGTACTGCCGGAACATCTCGGCCTGCTCGCGCACGACGGCCAGCAGCAGGGCGCCGGACTTCTCGTCGGCCCTGAACTCCTGCCCGGTGGCCTTGGCGACGTCCCAGCCGTGCAGCAGCAGCTCCATGAAGAGCATTCCGGCGATGTCCTTCGCGGGCATCGCCATGCCGCCCATGTCCAGCTCGCCCTCCCAGGCGGCCGGGTCGGCCCAGGCGTCCGCGGCCCGGTCGAGCTGCCGCGCGTAGGCGGCGGCCCAGCCGGGCTCCGCGGTGAAGTCGCGCTCGCCGAGGTCGGCGGGGTGCGGCTCCTTGCGGGCGCGCAGCTCCATGCCGAGGCCGGTGTACGCGACCCAGTGGTTGATCAGGGTGCGGGTGTCGTAGTCGGGACAGGGCGTGGGGCCGGTGAGCTGGTCGTCGGTGATCCCGGCGGCGACCCGGGCGGCCTCCGCGGCACTGTCGGCGATCTGTGCGTGGAAGTTCATGCCCTCGACGCTAGGCGCGACCGGGGACGGCGGTCTTGAAGAAACGCGACACCCGGCCCGTGTCGCGTGGCCGCGCCGTTGCCGGTGCTCCCGCGTGCCCGCGCGTGCCCGCGCCGTTGTCGGTGGCCGCGTTTACAGTGACGGGCATGAGCGGGCACGGGCTGGGGCGCGGGGTGCTGAGGCCGGAGGCGGCGGGCGGGCGCGTCGAAGTACGGCGGCAGCAGCCGCGGCCCGCGCTGGCGGCTCTGGTCGACTTCTACTGGAATCCGCGCTGGGACCTGCGGGGGCGGCCGGACCACGAGCAGAAGGTGCTCGCCCACCCCAATGTCCATCTGGTCTTCGAGGCCCCTGAGCCACTGGTGTACGGGGTGCAGCGCGGGGTGTTCAGCCGTGTGCTGCACGGGCGCGACCAGGTGTTCGGGGTGAAATTCCGGCCGGGCGCCTTCCGGCCGTTCATCGACGGGCCGGTGGCGGAGCTGGCCGACCGCGCGGTGCCCGCGGCCGGTCTGCTGGGCGGCCCGGCCGGGGCCGTCGAGGCACTGAGCCGGGAGATCCTGGCGCTGGACGACCTGGCGGCGATGACGGCGCTGGCCGAGGAGTATCTGCTGGAGCTGCTGCCCGACACCCGGCAGGACCCGGTGGTGGCCGAGGTGGCGGACCTGGTCGAGAGAATCGAGAGGGGGGTCCCCCCGGCCGATGAGCGCGGGAGGATCACCGCCGGCCCGCAGTTCTTCCGGGTGGACGAGCTGGCCCGCGAGCTGGACCTGCCCGTACGGCGGCTCCAGCGGCTCTTCGCGGAGTACGTGGGGGCGAGCCCCAAGTGGGTGCTGCGCCGGGCCCGGCTGCACGAGGCCGCGGCCCGCGCGGACGGCGGCGCCGACATCGACTGGGCCGCGCTCGCCGCCGACCTGGGCTATGCCGACCAGGCGCACCTGACCCGTGACTTCACCGCGGCGGTCGGCGCGCCGCCGAGCCGGTACGCGAGCCGCTGAGCCCGTACGGGGGGGCGGTTCGGCCGGTACGGGGGCGGCTGTGCCCGGTTCCGGCCGTTGTTAGGCGTTCCGGCGCGCCGGGCCCATAATGGGGCCTCATACATCGGAGGTCTGGCGGCGGCGGGACCTGGACAGGGGAGGCGCTGATGGCGGTCACCGACGAGGCCATCGAGAGGATCAAGGAGATGATCGTCTCCGGGGCGCTGCGTCCGGGCGACCGGCTCCCCAAGGAGAGCGAACTCGCGGCCGAGCTGGGGCTGTCCCGCAACTCCCTGCGTGAGGCCGTCCGCGCCCTCTCCCTGATCCGCATCCTCGACGTCCGCCAGGGCGACGGCACCTACGTCACCAGCCTCGACCCGCAGCTCCTGCTCGAAGCCCTCAGTTTCGTCGTGGACTTCCACCGCGACGACACCGTGCTCGAATTCCTCGCGGTCCGCCGCATCCTGGAACCCGCCGCCACCGCGATGGCCGCCGTCCGCATCTCCGTCGAGGAGCTGGACGCCCTCGAAGGCAAGCTGGACGCGCTCGGCCCGCAGCCGTCCGTCGAGGAACTGGTCGCCTCCGACCTGGAGTTCCACCGCGGCATCGTCCAGGGCTCGGGCAACTCCGTGCTCTGCTCGCTGCTCGACGGCCTGTCAGGACCCACCACCCGCGCGCGCGTCTGGCGCGGCATCACCCAGGTCGACGCCGTCAGCCGCACGCTGCACGAGCACCGGGCCATTCTCACCGCCCTGCGCGACCGCGACGCCGAGGCTGCCCGTTCGTGGGCGACGGTGCATGTCGCCAGCGTGGAGCAGTGGCTTCGCTCAACGCTTTAGCCCTCCGGGCGGGGGTGGGGAGGGCGCGAGCCCTGTGCGTTCGCCCTCCGCGGGGCCTCGCTTTCCGCCCCTAGAACTCGGCCTGCCGCCCCGGCGAACGAACCGTCCAGGGCCGCGCCCCCGGGAGCAGGCGCTGCACTGGCTCAGGGGCCCGACGGGGGCAGGTTCAGGGCGTAGAGGCGAACGGCGTTGCGGCCGAGGACGGCGTCGCGGGCGGCGGGGGTGAGAGGGGAGAGGGCCGCCTCGGCGAGGGCGACGACGGAGGAGTAATCGGCGGCGAGGGTGCACACGGGCCAGTCGGAGCCGAAGAGGAGCCGGTCGGGCCCGAAGGCGGCCAGGAGATGGCGGGCGTAGGGCAGCACGTCGGCGACCCGCCACCGGTGCCAGTCGGCCTCCGTGACGAGCCCGGAGAGCTTGCACCAGACGTTCGGCAGCGCCGACAGCTCGGTCATGGAGGCGGCCCACGGCTCCCAGCCTCCGCCGCCGACCGGCGGCTTGGCCCCGTGGTCGAGGACGAACCGCACCTCGGGCAGCGCCCGCACCGTGCCGATGGCGGCGGGGAGCTGGTCGACGGTGACGAGCAGGTCGTAGACGAGCCCCGCGGCGCCGACGGCGGCGAGGCCGGACCTGACGTCGGCGCGCGCCAGCCATCCGGGGTCGGCCTCGTCCTGGACCTGGTGCCGTATGCCGACCAGGGGTCCGAGGGCGGCCAACGCCGCCAGGGTGCCGGGGAGTTCGGGCGAGGTGAGGTCGGCCCAGCCGACGACCCCCGCGACCCGGCCGCCGGAGTCGCGGGCGAGGGCGAGGAGTTCGCGGGTCTCGTCGAGCGAGGCGCTGGACTGGACGAGCACAGTGGCGTCGATCCCGTGCGCGTCCAGCAGCGGAAGGAGTTCCGCGAGGCGGAACGTCCGGGCGATGGGGTCGAGTTCAGCCCCGGTCAGCCACGGCTGGGGGCGCCTTTCGAGGTCCCACAGATGGTGGTGGGCGTCGATCCGCATCGGGTCAGGCCCCCTCGGCGGGAGCCCTGAGCGGCAGCGGCGCGTCCTTGTCCAGCAGCCCGCGGGCGACCAGAGCGTGCCAGAGCGCGTCCGGGATGTCGTACGAGAACAGCTCCGCGTTGTCGCGCACCTCGGCGGCGTTGGCGGCGCCCACCACGGCCGAGACCACCGAGGGGTGCGCGAAGGGGTAGCGCAGCGCGGCGGCGCGCAGCGGGACGTCGAACTCGGCGCAGACGGCGGCGATGTGCTGGGCGCGGGCCAGGATCTCCGCTGGCGCTTCGACGTAGTTGTAGTGTGCGCCGGGTCGCGGGTCGGCCAGCAGGCCCGAGTTGTAGACGCCGCCCACGACGACCTTCGTACCGCGCCGTTCGCAGGCCGGCAGCAGGTCGTCCAGCGCGGTGCGTTCCAGCAGCGTCCAGCGGCCCGCGCACAGCACGACGTCGACATCGAGGTCCGCGACGAGGCGGGCGAGGATGTCGCTGTAGTTCATGCCGAAGCCGATGGCCTTGACCACGCCCTGGTCGCGCAGGTCGGCCAGGGCGGCGAAGCCGGTGTCGTAGATCTCCGGCAGGTGGTCCTCGGGGTCGTGCAGATAGACGATGTCGACGGCGTCCACGCCGAGCCGTTCCAGGGAACCCTCCAGCGTGGCGCGGATGCCGTCGGCGGTGTAGTCCCACTCCCGCGCGCGGGCCGGGGAGTCGGTGAAGCCCTGGCCGTCCGGGGCCTCGCCCGGCCGCAGGTCGCGCAGCCTGCGGCCGACCTTGGTGGAGAGCACGTACGTGGAGCGGTCCCGTCCGGCCAGCGCCCGGCCGAGCCGTTCCTCGGACCGGCCGAGACCGTAGTGCGGCGCCGTGTCGAGGTACACGGGCCCCGCGGCCCCCGTCTCGAAGGCGGCGGCCACGGTGGCCTCGGCCTCCTCCTCGGTGACGGCGCGGTAGAGGTTGCCCAGCGGCGCGCAGCCGAGGCCGAGCCGGGGCAGTACCGGTACGGGCATGGTGACGTTCTCTCCCTCGGGTATCCGGTCAGTCCTGCTTCTCGCCGCTCGCGAAGCGGGAGATGATCAGCGCGACGATGATGATCGCACCGTAGAGGAACTTGTCCCACAGCGGCGGCACACCGCCCAGCGTCGTGACGTTCACGACGAGTTGGAGCGCGACGACACCGGTCAGGGCGCCGAAGAGGGTGCCCTTGCCGCCGTTGAGGCTGACGCCGCCGATCACGGTGGCGGCGAAGACCTGGAAGATCCAGCCGTTGCCCTGGGTCGAGGAGATCGCGCCGTAGTGGCCGACGTAGAGCACACCGGCGAAGGCGGCGAGCAGGCCCGCGACGGCGAGGACGACCCAGGTGATGAGGTCGACCCGGATACCGGCCGCGCGGGCCGCCTCCTTGTTGCCGCCGATCGCGTAGAGCGCCCGGCCGTGCCGCAGATAGCCGAGCGCCAGGCCGCCGAGGACGAAGAGCACCAGGCAGATCCAGACCGCGGCCGGGGCGCCGAGCCAGGACGCGCCGCCGAGGTAGGAGAAGGACGCGGGCACCTCGACGATGGACTTGCCCTGGGATATGCCGTCCTGGAGGCCGCGGAGCATGGTCAGCATGCCGAGGGTGGCGATGAAGCCGTTGACCCGCAGTTTCAGGATCAGGAATCCGTTGAAGCCGCCGATGAGCACGCCCACCAGCAGGCAGAGCGGGATCGAGGACCAGCCGGGCAGCAGTCCGATGCCGTGGTAGGTGGCGGAGCCGGTGCTCGGCATCACCAGCCACATGGCGATCACGGGGGCCACGCCGATGGTGGACTCCAGCGACAGGTCCATCCGGCCGGAGATCAGGATCATCGCCTCGCCGAGCACCAACAGGCTCAGCTCGCTGCACTGTTGGAGGACGCCGAGGAGGTTGTCGGAGGTCAGGAAGGTGGGCGACACGATGAAGCCGATGACGCCCAGCAGCAGGATCACCGGCAGCAGGGACAGGTCCCGGTAGCGGGTGAGCTGGATACGCGGCGCCGGCCGCCGGGTCTTGTCCGGTACCGCCACATCGGCGGTCAACTGACTGGTGTCACTCATTCCTCGGCTCCCTCGTCGCCGCCCGAGGGCAGCCCTTCCATGGCCGAGACCAGGTCCCGGTCGCTCCATCCGCTGCCGAACTCGGCGATCACCCGCCCGTGGAAGAGCGCGATCACCCGGTCGCAGACCCGCAGGTCGTCCAGTTCGTCGGAGACGATGACGGCGGCGTCGCCGCGGTCCGCGACGCCTCTGACCACGCCGAGCAGCGCGTCCTTGGACTTCACGTCCACGCCCGCGGTGGGGCGGACGGCCACCAGCACGCGCGGGTCGCGGGCCAGGGCGCGGGCGATGACGACCTTCTGCTGGTTGCCGCCGGACAGGTCGGCCACCGGCTGGGCCGGTCCCGAGGTCTTGATGTCCAGCGAGCTGATCATGCGCTGTGCGAATTCCCTGGTCCTGGACGGCAGGACCGTGCCGTACGGGCCGAGTTGGTCGGTCACGGTGAGGGTGGCGTTCTCCGCGACGCTGCGGCCGAGCACCAGGCCCTGCCGGTGCCGGTCCTCGGGTACGTAGCCGATCCCGGCGCCGAGCGCGTGCGGGACGCTGCCGGGGCGTACGGCCTTGCCCGCGACCAGGGTCCGGCCGCCGGTGGCCTTGCGCAGCCCGACCAGGGTCTCGCCGAGCGCGGTGTTGCCGCTGGCGGTGGCCCCGGCCAGGCCCAGCACCTCGCCGGGGCGTACGGCGAAGTCGATGCTGTCGAAGGCGCCGTCGAGCACGAGCCCTTCGGCGCGCAGGACGGCGTCCCCGGTGTCCGCAGCCACCTTGGAGACCGGCACCGACAGCGAGGTGGACAGCGCCTTGGACGCCGACTCGTCGGCCGACCCCCGTGCGTGCCAGGCCAGTTCGGCCTGCGCCGCCTCCCCGGTCATCGCCTCGACCAGTTCCGCCTTGCTCAACTCGGCGACGGGCGCGGTCACGACATGGCGGGCGTCACGGTAGACCGTGACGGTGCTGCACAGGTCGTAGACCTCCTGGAGGTGGTGCGAGATGAACAGGAAGGCCACGCCCTGCTGTTGGAGGCCGCGCAGCTTGGTGAAGAGCCGCTCGATGCCCGCCGCGTCGAGCTGCGCGGTGGGCTCGTCCAGGATGATGAAGCGCGCGCCGAAGGACAGGGCCCGCGCGATCTCCACGAACTGCCCCTGCTCGACGGTGAGATCACCGGCGCGCGCGGTCGGGTCGACGTCGACCCCGTACTCGGCGAGCAGGTCGCGGGCCCGGCCGCGCAGCGCGGACCAGCGGATCCGGCCGCGGCCGAATCTGTTCAGGAACAGATTCTCCGCGACGGTCAGATCGGGGACGACCATCGACTTCTGGTAGACGCAGGCCACTTTGGACTGCCAGGCGGCGGTGTCGCCGGGCGCGGGGGCGGGCTTCCCGAGGAAGGAGACCCGCCCGGCGTCCGGGGCGTGCAGCCCGGTCAGCACGGAGACCAGGGTGGACTTGCCCGCCCCGTTGCGGCCGACGAGCGCGTGCGAGTCGCCGGCCGCGACGGTGATGCCCACCCGGTCCAGGGCCACGGTGGCCCCGAACCGTTTGACGATGCCCTCCGCGTGGACCGCGGGGGGCGGTACGGCCTCGGCCATGGGTCAGCTCTTCCCGAGCTGGTTGGCCCACAGGCTCGCGTCGTCCACGTTGTCCTTGGTGACCAGCGGGGCGGGGAGCTGGTCCTCGAGGCCGTTGGGGATCTTGATGATCGTGGAGTCGTGGTCGGTCGGGCCCGGCTGGAAGGTCTTCCCGGCCAGTGCCTCCTTGGCGTAGTACAGCGCGTACTTCGCGTACAGGTCGGCGGGCTGGGAGATGGTGGCGTCGATCTGCCCGGCCTTGATGGCCTTGAACTCCTCGGGGATGCCGTCGTTGGAGATGATCGTGATGTGTCCCGGCGTGCCCGGCGGCTTGAGCAGGTTCTTCTGCTGGAGCAGCGCGAGGGTCGGCTGGAGGAAGACCCCGCCGGCCTGCATGTAGATGCCGTTCAGGTCCGGGTCGGCGGCCAGCGTGGTCTGGAGCTTGGCCGAGGCGGTGGCGCCGTCCCAGTTGGTGACCAGCGGGATCACCTTGATGTTCGGGAATTTGCTCTTCATGCAGGCGGCGAACGCCTCCGAGCGGTCGCGGCCGTTGATCGAGGACAGGTCGCCCTCGAACTCCGCGATCTTGCCCTTGCCCTTGAGCTGTTCGCCCAGGTACTCGCACGCCTTCGTGCCGTACGCCTTGTTGTCCGCGCGGACGACCATGTACACCGGGCCCTTGTCGGGGCGGGTGTCGACGCTGATCACCGGGATCTTCTTCTTGGCCATCTGCTCCAGGGTGGAGGCGATGGCGCCGGTGTCCTGCGGTGCCATCACGAGCGCCTTGGCGCCCTCGTTGGCGAAGCTCTGCACGTTCGCGACGAGCTTGCCGATGTCGTTCTGCGAGTTGGTGCGGGGCAGGGCCGAGACGTCACCGGCCTTGACGCCCTTTTCTATGTAGCTGTTGTACGAGTTCCAGAAGTCGCTGTCGGAGCGCGGCAGGTCGATGCCGACCTTGCCGGAGCTGCCCGCCTTGCTGTCGCTTCCCCGGTTGCAACCGGCGAGCGCGGTGACCGCGAGCAGTGCGGCACAGGCGGCCACGGTCGTTCTGCGCAGTCTCATCGTCGAGCCCTGCCCTTCGAATTGTGTGTCGGCTCTGCGGAGGATGTGGTGCGGGGGCGGTGCCTGAGGTGCGGAGGAGCTGATGTGCGGAGGAGCTGACGTGCTTGGGGACAACTGCCGTGCGCGGAAGCCGGGGTGGCGGCTCAGCTTCCGGCGGGGCGCAGGCGCAGTCCCTGCATTCCGCCGTCGACGGCGAGCGCGGTTCCGGTCACGCTCGCCGCGGCGGGACTCGCCAGGTAGACGATGGCCGCGGCGACCTCGTCGGCGGACACCAGCCGTCCCAGGGGCTGGCGTGCGTCGAGTGCCGCGCGCTCGGCGGCCGGGTCCTCGGCCTGGTCGAGGAGGCGGCCGATCCAAGGGGTGTCGGCGGTTCCGGGGTTCACGCAGTTGACCCGTACGCCCTCGCGTACGTGGTCGGCGGCCATCGCCAGGGTGAGGGCGAGCACCGCGCCCTTGCTCGCGCTGTACAGCGCCCGCTGCGGCAGTCCCGCGGTCGCGGCGATCGAGCAGGTGTGGGTGATGGAGGCGCTGCCCGGCCGGGCGGCGGCGGCCTCGCGCAGGTGCGGCAGGGCGGCGCGGGCGGTCCGCATCATGCCCAGGACGTTGATGTCCAGCACGCGCTGCCACTCGTCGTCCGGGTTGTCCTCGACGGTGCCGATGGCGCCGATCCCGGCGTTGCTCACCACGATGTGCAGGCTGCCGAGTTCGGCGACGGCCGCGCCGACCGCGGCCCGTACGTCCTCGTCCGAGGTGACGTCGGCGGTGACGGGGACGGTGCCGCTCGGCGCGCCCGCGGTGTCGCGGTCGAGTACGGCGACGCGCGCGCCGCGGGCGGTCAGCAGCGCCGCGGTGGCGGCGCCGATCCCGGAGGCGCCGCCGGTGACGAGGGCGGTGAGGCCCGCGAGGTCCTGGGCGGCGGAGGCGGCGTGCGTCGGATCGGCGCTGGTGCTCATCGGGTCAGCTCCTGTCGGGCCTGTCGCGCCTGCCACACCGGGCCGTCCGGGTAGCGGTAGTCGGCGAGCGACTCCGGGACCATACGGGCGGAGAAGCCGGGCGCGGCAGGGGCGCGGTATCGGCCGTGGTCCATCACCACGGGATCGGTGAAGTGTTCGTGCAGGTGCGGGACGTACTCGATCACCCGGTTGTCCCAGGTGCCGGAGACGGCGACGTAGTCGAACATCGACAGGTGCTGGACCAGTTCGCACAGACCCACGCCGCCGGCGTGCGGGCAGACCGGGACGCCGAATTTGGCGGCGAGCAGCAGGATCGCGATGTTCTCGTTGACCCCGGCGACGCGGGCCGCGTCGATCTGGACGAAGTCCACCGCGCCGGCCTGGAGGAGCTGCTTGAACACCACGCGGTTGGCGACGTGTTCGCCGGTCGCGACCGGCACCGGCTGGCCCGCGCGGATCGCGGCGTGCGCGAGGACGTCGTCGGGGCTGGTCGGCTCCTCGATCCAGTACGGGTCGAAGGGCGCCAGCGCCCGCATCCAGTCCACGGCGTCGGAGACGTCCCAGCGCTGGTTGGCGTCGACGGCGATCCTGATGTCGGGGCCGACCGCGTCGCGGGCCAGCCGCATCCGGCGCAGGTCGTCGTCGAGGTCGCCGCCGACCTTGAGCTTGATCTGCTGGAAGCCCGCGGCGACGGCCTCCTTCGACAGCCGGGTCAACTTGTCGTCGGAGTAGCCGATCCAGCCGGGTTCCGTGGTGTAGGCGGGGTAGCCGCGACGGCGCAGTTCCGCGGCGCGCTCGGCGCGGCCCGGCTCGGCGCGCCGCAGGATCTCCAGCGCCTCATCGCGGGTCATGGCGTCGCTGAGGTAGCGGAAGTCGACCATGTCCACGAGCTGTTCCGGGCTCATCCCGGCCAGCAGTTCCCAGACCGGCAGTCCGGCCCGGCGGGCGGTCAGGTCCCAGGCGGCGTTGACCACCGCCCCGGCGGCCATGTGCATCACGCCCTTCTCCGGGCCGAGCCAGCGCAGTTGGGAGTCGTGGGTGAGCAGCCGGTAGAAGCCGCCAAGATCACCCGTGACACTGTCCACCGAGCGGCCGACCACGTAGGGTCGCAGTGTCCTGATCGCCGCGGCGACGACGTCGTTGCCGCGCCCGATCGTGAAGCAGAGACCGTAGCCCGCCAGGCCGCCGGGCGAGTCCGTACGGAGCATGACGTAGGCGGCGGAGTAGTCGGGGTCGGGGTTCATGGCGTCCGAGCCGTCGAGCTGCTCCGAGGTCGGAAAGCGGATGTCGTACACGTCGACCTCGGTAATGGTCGGACTCATGCACACCCCCGTCGTGAGACATCGGATCTTTTCTTGATGATCCGATGTATAGCGGCGCGCGGGGCCGGAAGTCCAGGGGCGGGGCCAAACTTTGTGGGCAACAGATCGGATGTCTCACCTGGTGGCGCTGCCGGTGACTCATCGGGGGCCGCGCTGGGGATCATCCAGCTACGAGAACCACGGCACCGGCCTCGGTACGCCGTAGGCTGGTGCCGCACGTGCAGGAACAGCAGCCGGTACGGGGACGGCACCGCTCCCCTCCGGTCGGAAGGAGGCGCTGGGTGATCGAGCTCGAGGGGGTACCCGAGCTGATCGACCCGGTCATGGTGGCCGCGTTCGAGGGCTGGAACGACGCCGGGGACGCCGCCTCGACCGCGGTCGGGCACATGGACCGGGAGTTCAAGGGCGAGGTCTTCGCGGCGCTCGACGCCGAGGACTACTACGACTTCCAGGTGAACCGCCCCACGGTCTGGATGGACGCCGGGGTACGGCGGGTCGTATGGCCCACGACCCGGCTCTCGGTCGTCAGGATCACGACGCCCAAGCCCCGCGACCTGGTGCTGGTCCGCGGGATCGAGCCCAGCATGCGCTGGCGCTCGTTCTGCAACGAGATCCTGGGCTTCGCCCACGAGCTGGGCGTCGAGATGGTCGTGGTGCTGGGCGCGCTGCTCGGCGACACCCCGCACACCCGGCCGGTCCCGGTCACCGGGGTGACCTCGGACCCCGACCTGGCGACGACGCTCAATCTGGAGGAGTCGCGCTACGAGGGGCCGACCGGCATCGTCGGCATCCTCCAGGAGGCGTGCACGCACGCGGGCATCCCCGCGGTGAGCCTGTGGGCGGCGGTGCCGCACTATGTGTCGCAGCCGCCCAACCCCAAGGCCACCCTGGCGCTGCTCAACCGCCTCGAGGACCTGCTCGACCTGCGCATCCCGCAGGGCGAGCTGCCCGAGGACGCGCGCGCCTGGCAGGTCGGCGTGGACCAGCTCGCCGCCGAGGACAGCGAGGTCGCGGAGTACGTCCAGACGCTGGAGGAGGCGCGGGACACCGCGGAGCTGCCCGAGGCGTCGGGTGAGGCCATCGCCAAGGAGTTCGAGCGCTATCTGCGCCGCCGCGACCCGCAGGCCGGGGAGTACGCGAGCGAGGGTGACGGCGGGGTGCCGCAGTTCCGGGACCGTGCGCAGTCGCCGCGGCTGGACCCGGACAGCGGCGCGGGCGCGGGCACGGACACCGATACGGACGACGGCGCCGACAAGGACGCCGCAGCCGAGGCCGAGGCCGACAACAAGGCCGACCACAAGGCCGCAGCCGACGCCGACACGGAGACCGACGCCGCCGAGGACGGGGAAGGCGACCTGGACGCCCCAAACGGGGACGGGGACGGCCGCGAGGAGTAGACCGCGCGACGGACGGGAGTGAGGGGGCGCGCCGCGCGCACCCCCTCACCCTCAACCGGTCACGCGCAGTGGAACCGCGCCCCCGCCCAGTCCCCGTGGTCACCGCTGAGTGACGTCGCCGCCGGGGTGATCTTCAGATGGACGTGCCGGGCCCCGGTCACCGGTACCGACACCGGCACGGTGGCCGACGCCCCGGTGAGCACGGGCGAGGTCCACAGCGTGACGCCGTCCGCGACGACGGAGAAGGTCACCGAGCCGTAGCCGTCGATCTCGTCGTCGATGCCCACGTCCGAGGTGAACACCGAGCACCGGCCGCCGAGGTACACCTCGACGTCGGAGGCCGCGTGCGCCCCGATGCCCTTGGCGTACGTCGTCCCGTCCAGGGTCAGCGTGTGCCCGTCGGCCGCGCCCGACTCTCCGTTGCTGCGGTCGCGTTCCGGCGGCCCCCAGCCGTTGGTCGAGGTCAGCCAGGTCAGATCCCCGGCATACGTGTCGGCCGTCGGCGGCGCGGGCATCGCCGCGACCGCGAACGGCTGGACGGCGACCCGGCCGGGCGCCGACGACAGGTAGTCGGCCCGCGCGGTGAGCACGGTCTGTCCCGCCGTGACCCCGGCGGGCGGTGTCACCGAGAAGCGCAGCCGCTTGGTGTTCCCCGCGGTCAGCACGGGCACGGTCTGCGGCGCCGACACCTTCCAGCCGTCCGGCGCCCGGAGCGAGACCTTGGCGCCGACCACCGGCAGCTTGCCCGCGGTCAGGTCCACGGCGACGTCGGAGGCGACCCCGGCGCCGGTCTCCTGGCCCGCGGGCGCGGAGACCACCGCGGCCGAGCCCGGCACGCGTCCGCCGAGCGCGCTGGAGCCCGCCAGCCGCAGCCGGAACGCCTGCGCGGTGGACCGGGTCGCGGTCTTCACCCGGACCACTCCCCCGCGGTCGGCGGGGTCGTACCACCAGCCCTGCGTCGCCTTGTCGAAGGCGGCCTCGGTGCCCAGCCGGGGCAGCACCTTGCTGTCGAGCAGCACCGCGCCGGGCGCGTCACCGGTGTGCAGGGTGAACGCGTACGGCCGGGCGGTCTGCTTGCCCTGGAAGTCGCCGACGCTCGCGCCGACGTCCACCGTCACCTCGCCCGCGCCGGACTTCGGCGCGGTGACCGTGACCTTCTGCCGCGCGTACTTCCCCGCGCGGCTCTGCCGGGTCACGCCGTCGTCCTCGTAGAGGGTGAAGGACGAGGTGCCCTGCGGGTAGACGTCCCAGGCCACCGGGGAGTCGGCCGTACGGTCCCGGTACGACCTGATGCCGGGCCACATCGGCACGGCGGCCCCGGCCTTGACGAACAGCGGCAGGGTGCCCAGCGGCGCGCTGTAGCCGTCGACCGTGGTCGGCCCCTGGTAGATCCGGCCGGTCCAGTAGTCGGTCCAGGCGCCCTTGGGCAGGTAGATGCCGTCGCGCACCGCGGAGTCCTCGTAGACCGGCGCGACCAGGAAGTCCTGCCCGGACAGGAACTCGTACTTCGCCGCGTCGGTCGCCGCCACCGGGTCGTCCGGGTACTCCAGCGCCAGCGGGCGCACCGCGCCGACACCGGTCCTGTTCGCCTCGGCCGCGTAGCTGTACATGTACGGCAGCAGCGACTCCTTGAGCTTGAGGTACTGGCGGTTGATCGAGGTGTACGGCTCCCCGTACTGGTAGGGCTGCTTGTCGTTGGCGGCCCAGCCGTCCATCGTCATGACGGCGGGCAGGAAGGACTTCCACTCCAGGTCGCGGGTGTACGTGTCGGCGCTGCCGCCGAAGATGCCGTCGATGTCGCCCGAGGTGTAGGCCAGGCCCGACATCGTGGCGCCCGCGTAGGTCGGGATCTGCCAGCGGATGTAGTCCCAGGTGCCGTACTGGTCGCCGGACCACTGCACGCCGCAGCGCTGCGCGCCCGCCCAGCTCTCCGGTGCCCAGGTGAAGCCGCGGGCGTCGCTGTTGTCCTCGATGCCCCGGTAGGCGTCCTTGCAGCCGTCCAGCGCGTGCTTGTAGCCGTCGCCGACCCAGGCGACGTCGAGCTTGGCGACCCGCTGGCCCGCCTTGACCTGGTCGGCGAGCTTGTCCAGGCCGTCCTCGGTCCACAGGCCGAGCTTCATGTCCTGCTTCGCCAGGCCCGCCGACGTCTCCGGCAGGTTCTCGTACCCGCAGCCGTAGCCGTCGTTGACGAGCATCCAGCCGTTGGGCATGTCGTTGGCGGTGTAGTCGGCGGCCACGTCGAGCGCGTCGAGGGTGTGGCGTTCGCCGCGGTTGGCGTTGTGCAGGTAGCAGTCGGAGTCGCCCGGCTCCAGGCCGTAGACCGGGGGCAGGAAGGGCTTGCCGGTCAGCTTGGTGTAGTCGCCGATCACCCGCTTGGCGTCGCCCGCGAAGTAGTAGGCGTCGAAGCGCTGTTCCTCGGCGCTCGCGGTCACCGGCTCGCCGAAGCTGTAGGTGTTGGGCGCGTAGGTGTTGCGGAAGACGCCGTATCCGGCCGTGGAGAGGTAGAACGGCACGGAGTTGGGGTGCCCGCCGTCGTTCCAGTTGCCGTCCACGCCAACCTGGACGGTCTGGCCGCGGTGCGAGGTGTTGCCGCGGCCGTTCTGCATGCCGCCGCCGTAGAACTGCTCGGCCGCGCCGCGGTCGAGGGTCTGGGTCGTGCTGTCCTTGGTCCAGCTCAGCGGCTTCGTCTCGGACCAGACCCGGGTGCCGTCGGCCCGGTAGAGGGCGAAGCGCAGCGGCGCCTTGTAGGCCCGCAGCGTGACGGCCGAGGTGCTCAACTCGTAGGCGTCGCCCGCGTCCTTCCAGCGCGTGGCGGGCGGCGCGCCCTGCGGCAGGACGATGTCGTCGCCGGTCGGATCGGTGAAGGCTCCGTCCGGGGCCAGTTCGATACGGAAGGTGTCGGCCGACACGAAGCTGACCCGGGCCAGGGCCTGACCCGCGTGCAGCCGGTAGACGGCGCCGGCGTGGTCGAAGCCGGTCACGTCCCCCACAGAGGTCTCGGCGGTCGCGGTGGGTGCGGCGGCCTGCGCGCCGCCGGGTCCCGTGAAGGCCATGAGCAGACCGAGCACGGCTGCACCGACCAGCGCCACTCTAGTGCGCACTCTTGTTTGCATGAAGCGTGTTTAGCGCAAAATCGAGCATGGGACCATGGCCAGAACGGAAGCGGAACGGAAACCGCCCTCGGACTCCGGGTGAGTCCAAGGGCGGTCACGGGTGGGGCGGTTGGGGTGTGCGGGCTACAGCGCGACTCCGAGCAGCGCGTCCACCGTGCGCGACACCAGGCCGGGCGCGCCGGTCTCGGTGCCGCCCTCGGACTCCTGCGCGGCGGCCCAGCGGTCCACGGCGGCCAGGGCGCGCGGCGCGTCGAGGTCGTCGGCCAGCGCCTCGCGGATCTCTTCGAGCAGCGCGTCGGCGGACGGCCCGTCCGGCCGGGAGACGGCGGCCCGCCAGCGCGCGAGCCGCTCGACCGCCTCGGCGAGCACGGCGTCGGTCCACTCCCAGTCGGCGCGGTAGTGGTGGGCGAGCAGCGCGAGCCGGATCGCAGCCGGGTCGACGCCGTCGCGGCGCAGCGTGGAGACGAAGACCAGATTCCCCTTGGACTTCGACATCTTCTCGCCGTGCAGCGCGACCATCCCCGCGTGCACGTACGCCTTCGCGTACGGGTACTCGCCGGTGAGCGCCTGGGCGTGCGAGGCGCCCATCTCGTGGTGCGGGAAGGCCAGGTCGGAGCCGCCGCCCTGGACGTCGAAGCCCATGCCGAGGTGGTCGAGCGCGATGGCCACGCACTCGATGTGCCAGCCGGGGCGGCCGGGGCCGAGCGAGCCGCCGTCCCAGCTCGGCTCGCCCTCGCGGGCGCCCATCCACAGCATCGGGTCCAGCGGGTTCTTCTTGCCCGGCCGGTCCGGGTCGCCGCCGCGCTCGGCGGAGAGCGCGCGCATCGTGGCGGCGTCGAGCCCGGAGACCTTGCCGAAGTCGGGGTCGGCGGCGATCGAGAAGTACGTGTCGACGCCGAGTTCGTACGCCGCGCCCGCGTCCCGCAGCCGCTCGATCAGCGGGACGATGCCCGGAATGGCCTCGACCGCGCCGATGTAGTGGGCGGGCGGCAGCATCCGCAGCGCGGTCATGTCCTCGCGGAACAGCGCGGTCTCCCGCTCGGCCAGCTCGACCCAGTCGACGTCGGTCGCGTTGGCCCGCTCCAGCAGCGGATCGTCGATGTCCGTGACGTTCTGGACGTACTCCACCTGGCGCTTCGTGTCGAGCCACACGCGCTGCACGAGGTCGAACGCGTTGTACGTGGCCGCGTGCCCCAGGTGAGTGGCGTCGTAGGGGGTGATCCCGCAGACGTAGATCCGGGCCACCGGGCCCGGATCGATCGTCAGCGGCCCACCGGTCGCGGTGTCGTGGAGACGGAGTGCGCGTCCAGTGCCGGGAAGGGCGGGGACGTCGGAAGCGGGCCAGGCATGCATGTCATGAGATTAACCGTGCAGACGACTGGCAAACGAACCGGAGCTGGGGCAATGCCGGACGAGGCGGCTCGGGCGCGCTGCCGGAACGCTCTCCCGGACGGCCCGGAGCGCCCCGCCTCAGACCGGCGGCCAGGGGATCGACGGCCACTCGCCGCCGGGCTCGGGATGCACTCCCGACCGCAGCAGCCGCTCGGTCCTGGCCCGTACGGCGGCCGTCTCCGCGGGGGTGATCAGCTCGGCGAGCCGGTCGCCGAGCGCCCCCGACAGCTCCGCCTGGAGCTTGCGCAGTACGGCCACGGCCTCGTCCGGCAGCGGCTCGCCCGCCCAGCCCCACAGCAGGGTGCGCAGCTTGTCCTCGGTGTGGAACGTCACTCCGTGGTCGATGCCGTAGAGCCGCCCGTCGGCGGTCTGGAGCAGGTGGCCGCCCTTGCGGTCGGCGTTGTTGATGACGGCGTCCAGCACAGCCAGGCGGCGCAGGCGTATGTCGTCGGCGTGCACCAGCAGGGCGGTGCGGCCGTTCTCCAGCCGGGCCTCGACGACGGGCTTCCAGCCGGGGGCGGGCTCGGTGTCCTCGGTCAGCCCGAAGAGCTCCGGCTGCGCGGGGTCGGTGTCGGAGTTGGTGTCGGAATTGGTGTCGGCGGCGGCGTCGGGGGCCTCGTCGGGGCCGGCTTCCGTATCCGTATCCGTACCCGTGTCCGCGGTCAGGTCCGGCGGGTCGATCCAGAGCTGGACCATGCCCTCGCCGTACGGTCCGTCGCGCAGCACGGTGGGCGGCACCAGGCCCCAGCCGGTCGCCTCGGAGACCAGGTACGCGGCCACCTCGCGCTGGGCCAGGGTGCCGTCGGGGAAGTCCCACAGCGGGCGTTCCCCGGCCACCGGCTTGTACACGCAGGCGAGCGCGCGGCCCTCGTACTCGGTCTCGCAGAACAGCACGGCGTTGGAGGCGTCGCGCACCTGGCCGCGCACGGTCAGCTCGCCGTGGACGAGGGCCTCGGTGCCGGGGCTCAGGCCGACCTCCGGTACCCGTTCTGACGCGGGCATACGTGTCCTTCCGGGTCCAGGGGGAGGCTGCACAGCGGGCACGGCGGGCGCCCCGCGGAGACCACGTCGAGCGCGCGCTTGGCGAAGGAGCGGGCCTGGGCGCCGGTCAGCAGGACGCGCAGCAGCGGCGGGCCGTTCTCGTCGTCCTGGAGCAGCTCTTCCTCGGCCGCCTCCAGGTCGTCCTCGTCCTCACCGGACAGCTCGACCAGCGCCTGCGCCTCGATGACCATCCGCTCGTGGGCGCCGTCCCACGCCAGGGCCATGGTGCCGACCCGGAACTCCTCCTCGACGGGGGCGTCCAGCGGGGCGGAGTCGGCCAGTTCCGCGGGGGCGACGGCGGGCACCGAGGCGTTGCCGCCCGACCTGCGCACCACCTCGTCCAGCAGCTCGTCCACCCGCTCGGCGAGCGCCGCGACCTGCGTCTTCTCCAGCGCCACGCTGGTGGTCCTGCCCGCCGCGGTGGCCTGGAGGAAGAAGGTCCGCTGACCCGGCTGGCCGACTGTCCCGGCCACGAAACGGTCCGGCTGCTCGTAGAAGAAGACCTGACGGGGCACGTCCCGCTCCGTTATCTCGACTGAATCGCTGCTTTGGCGCGATGCGTTCTGGTGGCATTCACTGGTTCCACTGCCGGTCCCCCACCCTACTGCGGAAGCTGATCACAGGGCGCCGGTGGAGCCTCCGACGACCGCGTCGTCCTCGTTGCCCTGCGCCTTGTCGTGCGGCTTGTCCCGCGGCGGGGGCGGGATCAGCGGGGTCAGGTCGCCGGTGTCGCCGAGGCGGAGCAGGAAGGGGCGGTACGGGGTGTAGCGGATGACGGTCACCGAGCAGGGGTCGGTGCTGATCCGCTGGAAGAGGTCCAGGTGCATGCCGAGCGCGTCGGCGGCCAGCGACTTGATGATGTCGCCGTGCGAGCACACCAGGTACAGCGCGTCGGGCCCGTGCTCGGCCTCGATCCTGGCGTTCCAGTCCCGTACGGCGTCCACCGCGCGGGCCTGCATCGCGCGCAGCGACTCGCCGTTCTCACCGGGGAAGACGGCCGCCGAGGGGTGCCGCTGGACGGTCGCCCACATGGGCTCCTCCGCCAGTTCTGCCAGCTTGCGGCCCGTCCAGTCGCCGTAGTGGCACTCGCCGACCCGCTCGTCGGTGTGCAGCGGCAGCTCGGGGCGCGTGTCGAGCAGCGGTCCTACGGTCTCCTGGCAGCGTTGCAGCGGACTGCACACGACGGCGGCGAGCGGCAGTGCGGCGAGTCGGGCGGCGAGCACGGTCGCCTGGGCCCGGCCGGTGTCGTCCAGGGCGACGCCCGGACTCCATCCGGCCAGCACTCCGTCGGCGTTGGCGGTCGACCGGCCGTGCCGGACAAGGATCACGGTGGGCATGCCCGCCACCGTAACCCTTCCGCCGCCGACCCGTTGTGCTGGGTGACGGCCGTGGCGGGGAAGATCCCCCCGAGCCCCCACCACGGCCGCTGAATTCCCTGCGATCCACTGCCCCCGGCCTAGCCCTCGCCGACTTGCCTCATAGGTAAGGTCTAGGGGTCGGGGGGCCCTTCAGTTTTCGGGCAGCAGTCGGGATGGCGAAGCAGGTGGAGATGTTCAGCAAGGCGACGAGGAGCCGTCCGAGCGCGCGCCGGAGTGGTCCGGCCGGCTCTGACTGGTCTCCGTACGGCCGCCTGGAGGACGCCGCCGACGCGTATTTCCTGCACGCGGACGTCGCGCTCGACGCCATCGAGGGTGTGCTGGGCCGCCGCCGGGTGCGCGGCTTCACCCTGGAGCGGGTGGTCGACCTGACCGAGGCGGGCACCTCGGTGTGGCAGGAGGCCGCGGTGTGCGACGGGCGGCGGCTGATCCTGTGGCACAGCGAGGAGTTGGCGGACGACAAGGCGCCGGGCGGCACCGTACTGGACTCGTCGGTGCAGGTGCTGCCGCTGGACTCGATCGGGCACGTCGGGATGCGCACCCTGGTCGGCCGCGACGAGGGCGGGCAGCGGATCGACCGCGGGGTCTATCTGGTGCTGGCCACCGCGATGCCGCACGAGATGAGCGCGGTGCAGGCCGACCCGGACTCGCCGCTGCCGGTCGCCTCCGCCAAATTCCGCCCCGAGGCGTTCCGTTTCAGCAAGTCCCTGGACGACGGCGGCGCCGGGCAGATAGCGCGACTCATCGCCTTCGGGCGGCTGTTGGGGCGGCTGGTACCGAGCTGAGCGCGGCGCTGGGCCGGGCCGGGCCGGGCCGTCATGAGGACGGGCGCTGGGCCGCGTCGAGGCGGGCGCCGCGCACGGGCCCCGCGCGCGTCGAGCGGCACGGGGCCATGACCGGCCCATCGGACCGACATCGGCACGGGGCCGTGGCCGGCCCCCTTCGGGCCGACCCGTCGTCACGTCCTCGCCTTACGCCCCCGCGAGCCCGGCCCGCTCCAGCGCCTCGACGCCCGCCCGTACGCCCGCGATCCGCTCGTCCCGCGTGAATCCGGCGGGCGTGATGTTGAGCGTGGTGACCCCGGCGTCGGCGTACTCGCGCAGCCGGTCCGCGATCCGGTCGACCGTGCCGAGCAGGCAGGTGGAGTCGATGAGGTCCTGCGGCACGGCCGCCCCCGCGCCGTTCTTGTCGCCCGCCAGGTACTTGTCCTGGATCTCGGCGGCCTCCTTCTCGTACCCCATGCGCCGCGCGAGCTGGTTGTAGAAGTTCTGCTTGCGGCTGCCCATGCCGCCGACGTACAGCGCGGTGTACGGGCGGAAGATGTCGGCCAGCGCCGGGACGTCCTCGCCGAGGGCGAGCGGCAGGGTCGGGCTGACGTCGAAGCCGTCCAGCGTCAGGCCGGCCTTCTCGCGCCCGGCCCTGATGTGCCGCAGCGCGGTGTCCTCCAGGTGCGCGGCGGACGGGAAGATCAGCAGGGCGCCGTCGGCGATCTCGCCGGTCTGCTCCAGGTTCTTCGGGCCGATCGCGGCGATGTAGAGCGGGATGTGCTCGCGCTCGGGGTGCACGGTGAGCTTGATCGGCTTGCCGGGGCCCCCGGGCAGCGGCAGCGTCCAGTGCTCGCCCTCGTAGCTCAGCCGCTCGCGGGACATCGCCTTGCGGACGATCTCCACGTACTCGCGGGTGCGGGAGAGCGGCTTGTCGAACTTGACGCCGTACCAGCCCTCGGAGACCTGCGGGCCCGACACGCCGAGGCCGAGGCGGAACCGGCCGCCGGACAGCGAGTCCAGGGTCGCGGCGGTCATCGCCGTCATCGCGGGGGCACGCGCCGGGATCTGGAAGATCGCCGAGCCGACGTCGATCCGCTCGGTCTGCGCGGCGACCCAGGAGAGCACGGTGGGGCCGTCGGATCCGTACGCCTCGGCGGCCCAGCACACGTCGTAGCCGAGCCGGTCCGCCTCCTGGGCGACGGCGAGGTTGTCCGCGTCCATCCCGGCGCCCCAGTAGCCGAGGTTGATCCCGAGCCGCATACCGCTCCTCTTTCCGCCGCCGTGTCGTCGCTGTCGCGTCGTCGCTCTCGCGTCCGTCGCTCTCGCGTCCGTCGCTGTCAGGTCTTCGCTGTCAGGTCTGCGCTGTCATGTCACCGCCGTCGTCCGCCGACATACTGGCGAGTAACGTCGTTGTACCTCCGGACTGTAGCGCCCCGCCGCGGCACGGGGCCCTGTCAGGTACGTCACTGCCGCCCATTCGGCCGGTGCGGGCAGTAATCTCAGCGCCCATGGAGCATAGGCACCTGGGCCGCACCGGGTTGCGCGTGTCCCGACTCGGTCTCGGCACGCTCACCTGGGGACGCAACACCGGCGAACGCGACGCCGCCGACCAGCTCAAGGCGTTCTGGGACGCCGGGGGCAGCCTGGTCGACACGGCGGACGTGTACGCCGACGGCGGCGCCGAGTATCTGCTCGGGCGGCTGATCGAGGATCTCGTGCCCCGGGCCGATCTGGTGATCTCCACCAAGGCGGGCAGCGTGCCGGACCCCGACCGGCGGTTCGACGCCTCGCGCGGACACCTGCTGTCCGCGCTCGACGCGTCCTTGCAGCGGCTGGGCACGGACTACGTCGACCTCTGGCAGGTGCACGCCTTCGACCCCGGTACGCCCACGGAGGAGACGCTCCAGGCGCTGGACATCGCCGTCAGTTCCGGCCGCGCGCGGTACGTCGGCGTCTCCAACTTCTGCGGCTGGCAGCTCGCCAAGGCCGCCGCGTGGCAGCTCGCCGCGCCCGGGCGGACGCCGCTGGCCAGTACGCAGATGGAGTACTCGCTCCTCCAGCGGGGAGTGGAGCGCGAGGTGCTGCCCGCCGCGATCGACCTCGGGGTCGGCCTGCTGCCCTCCTCGCCGCTCGGCCGCGGTGTGCTCACCGGCAAGTACCGCAACGGCACGCCGCCCGAGTCGCGCGGCGGCTCCGACGACATGGCCGCCTTCGTCGCCCCCTACCTCGACGAGACCGCCCGGCTCATCGTGGACGCCCTCGCGATAGCGGCCGACGGCCTGGCGGTCTCCCCGCTGCACGTCGCCCTCGCCTGGGTACGCGACCGGCCCGGTGTCGCCGCCCCCATCCTCGGCGCGCGCAACGCGCAGCAGCTCATCGCCTCGTTGTCAGTGGAGGCGCTTACGCTTCCGGAAGAGATCTGCCTGGCGCTCGACGACGTGTCAGCACCCCTGCACCGCTATCCGGACCACGACTGGAGCACGCTCTGAACGGCACGCAAGCCTCCCGCCGGTCCACCACCCCACGGAGGCCGCAGTGACCGAGTCCCCACCTCCCCCGCCGCCGAGCGGCCCCGCCGGAGGCCCGGCGAACCCACCGGCCGCCGCCGACGGCCCGTCCTCCGGGGGCGGCTCGCGGACGGCCCCGCAGGAGCAGCCCACGGGCACGGCGTCCGCCGCGGTGCCGGGGAGCCGTGCCGCCGCCAAGCCGGTCGCCGACGTGGCCGCGCTGGCCGCCGCCGTCCGCTCGATCGAGCGCGGCGACAATCCGGCGGCGCCCGCGCCGCGCGGTGACGCGGCCGAAGCCCGCCGCAAGCGGCGCGAGGCGATGGCGGCGGAGGCCGCCACCATGCAGGCCGCGGAGGCGGCGGAGGTCGGCGCCGGTGCCCCGGCGGGGACGGACGGCGCGGACGGCGCGCCGGAGGCCGAAGCGGAGGCGACAGACGACGCCCAGTCGTCCGTGGAGGCGACGGACGGGAGCGGGGACGAGGACGGCGCCGAGGAGCCGTCAGGGGCCGGAACGGAGGCGTCCGAGACGGGAGTTACGGCCCCGGACGCGGGGGCGGACGGACCCGCGTCGGGAGCCACGGGTCCTGCCACGGGGCCGCGGCCGTCCGCCGGGGCCGACGCGCCCCAGAGCGGAGTCACAGGTCCTGGCGCCGCGCCGCAGGCGTCGGCCGGGGCCGACGGCCCTCAGGACGGGCGCGAGGGCCACGGCGAGGCTCCGGCGGCCTCCGGGGCGGGCGCGGCGGCCGGTGTCGAGGCGCGGCCTCGGGCCGGCGCGGGCGCGGCGTCCGGCGGCGGGGCGACTGCGGCCGGGGCGCGGGTGCGCGAGGGCGGCTTGCGGAAGGCGGCCGTTGATCCGGCGGCCGTCGCGGCGGCGAAGGCCGTGCTGGAAGAGGGCGGCGCGCCAGGGGAGTTGGCGGAGGCGGCGGCCAGGGCGCTCGGGGAGCGGGCGGGGGAGGCGCTGCGGGAGGACCCGTGGCTGGTGCTCGGCCTGCCCGGCGTACGGGTGGAACCGGCGGACACCTTCGCCCGCGCGCTGCTCGGCGCGCAGTGCCGCCCGGACGACGAGCGGCGGGCGAACGCGCTGGTCGGCTGGCTGCTGGAGCGCGCCGCCGAGAAGGGGCACACGGCCCTGCGGTCGGCAGAGCTACAGGCGGAGCTGGCGGCCCGCGCCGTACCGGACCCGGCGGCGGCCGTGGCCTCCGCCGTGGCCGACGGCCAGGTGCTCGTCTTCCCCGAGCACCCCGCGCACCCCGCGACGGCCTCGGAGGCCGCGAGCGAGGAGGAGGACGAGGGCGAGGACGGCGCGGCGGACGTACCGCTGCTGATCGGTCTCGACCGGTACGCGCTGGCGGAGGAGAGCCTGGCGGACGGCTGTGTGCGGCTGCTGCGCTCCTTCGAGGGCGACCACGGCACGGACTGGGAGAAGGCCGCCGCGGGCGCGCCGTCGAAGTCGGCGGCGGAGCTGATCAGGGCCGCCGCGGGCAGCGGCCTGGTCGTGCACTCCGGCGGCGAGGCGGCCCGCGAGGAGCCGACCGCCCTGGTGGCCGCGGCGCGCGCGGCGGGCCTGCGGGCGTACGCCGCCGCGTACACGGCGAACGGCAGGCGGCGGCTGGCCGAGGCGCTCGGCGAGGACGCGGCCGTGACGGTCGAGGCACTGCTGGCCGGTACGCAGGGCCCCGGCAGGTCCGGCGACGGCGCCCTCGCCCTGGACCTGCTCGCGGTGCTCGACGCCCAGCAGTTGGGCATCGAGGAGGCCGCCTCGCTGGTGGAGGCGGTGCCGGACGGCGCCCGGCTGGTGTTCAGCGGCGACGAGCACGCGATGTGGTCGGCGGGCCCCGGTCTGGCCTTCGCCGACATGCTGGCCGCCAAGTCCTGCCCGCGGGTCGCCTCCCGCACCCCGGACCCCGGCCCGATCGGCGAGCTGGTCTCGCTCATCGGCATCGGCGAACTCGCCCCGGTCGAGGCCCCGGACAAGGAGGTCGTCGTCGTCCCCGTACGCGACCCGCGCGAGGCCGTGCACCGTACGGTGCAGCTCGTCGCCGACTCCGTACCGCGCGCCATCGGCGTACCGGCGGAGCGGACCCAGGTGATCACGCCGGGGCACGGCGGCGCGGTCGGCACCCGCGTGCTCAACGCGGCGCTCAAAGAACGGCTGAATCCCGGCCCCGGCCGCTTCGCCGGTTTCGACCCCGGCGACCGCGTCGTCCACGTGCCGGTCCCCGGCCGTACGCTGCCCGGCACGGTCGTCGGCGCGGAGCCGGACGGACTGCGGCTGGAGTGCGAGGACGGGCCGGTGCTGGTGCCGCGCGCGGACGTGGCGACGACCGTACGGCACGCCTGGGCGATCACCGGGCACCAGGCGGCCGGGATGCGCTGGCCCGCGGTCGTGGTGGTCGTACCGGGCGACGCGGGGCCGCTGCTCACCCGGTCCTGGGTCTACACGGCGTTCGCGCGCGGCGAGCGGCACCTGTCGGTCGTCCAGGGCGCCGATCAGGGCCTGGCCCAGGCCGTGGCCGGTCCCCAGGCCGCGCCGCGCACGACCCGGCTGGTGACCGTGCTGCGGGAGCTGGCCGCCGACTGACGGGCGGCGCGGGCCCCGTACGGCTCAGCCGCCGCCCACCGGCCCGGCGGCTCCGTACGGCTCAGCCGCCGCCCACCGGCCCGGCGGACCCGTACGGTCCCGTCCCGCCGTCCACCGGCTCCGGACGCGCCTGGGGGCGGACAGCGCCCGCTGTCCGCCCCCTCCTGGCGCTCGGGCGACCCGCTCAGTCCGGGTCGAGCACGCTCAGCTCGTCGTCGAAGACGGCGCTCACGTCGAAGCGGCAGATCACGAGCTGCGGGTCGGCCTGCTCGAAGGGCGCGTCCAGCCACTCCCCCGGTTCCGCGGCCTCCGGCACGGCCGACACCCACACCGTGGAGTCGCCCTCCTCCAGGCCGAACTCCTTGTGGCGCTGGGCGATCTCGTCCGGCTCGTACTCGCCGAAGATCACCCCGACCGCCGCGTTCACCGTGGCGTCCGCCGCGCCGTCGCCGTCATCGGCCCTTCTGGCCTGCGCGAACAGCCGGGTGGGCTCAACGATCGTGTAGTCGCGGCGGATCAGCACACTGATGGCCTCCGGGTCCTCGGGACCGGTGTACTCCGGCAGTGAGTCGCCCGCGGGCACCTCGAAGGGAGTCACCTCGTCGTAGGTGTCGTACAGCAACTCGTCATACGACTCGGCGGCCGAAGCCAGCGACTCGAACGCCGCGTAGACGGCGGGATCGTCTTCGCCCGTACGGTTCTCGATCGCCTCGAGGTGGCGGTCCAGCGCGGCCTTGACCGCCTCGACAGCGGCTCGGACCTCGGCAACGGTGGGCTGCACGTCATCAGACATGAGGCAGACGCTATCCGCACCGGGGCGTTGCCCGCACAATAGATGCGATGCCGGAATACGAATTCAGAGAGATGTACGTCGCACGCGGGGTCTCCCGCAAGGACGCGACACGACTGCTCACGGACGAGGCCGAGTACGGGCACTGGGAACTGGACCGGGTGCGCCTCTACCCCGACGGCAGCCGCAGGGTGCGGTTGCGCCGCCGGATCATCCGCCAGGTGCGGGCCACATGGTGAGACGCGCGATGGTGGGACGCGGGGTCCGCCGCAGACACGGCCCGGCCCCGGAGCGCGGCATACGCGCTTCCGGGGCCGGTTCCGACGGTTCGGACCACAGGGGTTCCGAACGCCTTCGGACTACTTGTTGACGCAGTAGTTGCCGAAGGCCGGGTTGAGCAGACCGATCACGGAGACCGTGTTGCCGCACAGGTTCACCGGCACGTGCACGGGGATCTGGATCAGGTTGCCGGACAGCACACCGGGCGACTGCACAGCGGCGCCCTGGGCGCCGGAGTCGGCGACAGCCATGCCCGCACCCGCGAGCACGAGACCGCCGGTGACAGCCGCAGCGGCTACGACCTTCTTGATCATTTTCTTCCTCCTGATTGACAAGTGCGGTCCCAGCCGCGGACCACACACGTCGTAACGAAGCCGGAGGAATAGAGCTACGAAAGCACTGGATCATTCACTCGTCCCAGCGATCCGGGCCGCCCGTACTCGTACGGGCGGCCGAACCGTCAGCAGTTCTCGATGAAACGATCGAGCACCCGGACCCCGAACCGCAGGCCGTCCACCGGCACCCGCTCGTCAACACCGTGGAACATCCCGGCGAAGTCCAGCTCCGGCGGGAGCTGGAGCGGCGCGAAGCCGAAGCAGCGGATGCCCAGGTCGTCGAAGGACTTCGCGTCGGTGCCGCCGGAGAGCATGTACGGCACGGCGCGCGCGATCGGGTCCTCCGCCTTGAGGGCGAGCTGCATGGCGTCCACCAGGGAGCCGTCGAAGTCCGTCTCCAGCGCCTTGTCGGAGTGCACCGACTCGCGCTTGACGCGCGGGCCGAGGATCCGGTCGAGGTCGGCCAGGAACTCCTCCTCGTAGCCCGGCAGGAAGCGGCCGTCGACGTGGGCGGTGGCCTGGCCGGGGATCACGTTCACCTTGTAGCCCGCGCCGAGCATCGTCGGGGCCGCGGTGTTCCGCAGGGTCGTGCCGATCATCTTGGCGACGCCGCCGAGCTTGGCGAGCGTCGTCTCCATGTCCTCCGGGTCCAGCTCCACCCCGAAGGCGTCCGACAGCTCGTCGAGGAAGCCGCGGACGGACTTGGTGACGCGGACCGGGAACTCGTGCCTGCCGAGCCGCCCGACGGCCTCGCACAGCTCGGTGATCGCGTTGTCGTTGTTGGTCATCGAGCCGTGCCCCGCGGTGCCGTCCACCGTGAGCCGCATCCAGTGCATGCCCTTCTGGGCGGTCTCGATCAGGTACAGCCGCAGGTTCTCGTTGACGGTGAAGGAGAAGCCGCCGACCTCGCCGATCGCCTCCGTCACGCCCTCGAAGAGGTCGGGGTGCTTGTCGACCAGGTGCCGGGCGCCGTACACACCGCCCGCCTCCTCGTCCGCGACGAAGGCGAGCACGATGTCGCGCGGCGGCTTGCGCCCGCTGCGCAGCCGGTCGCGTACGACCGCCAGCGTCATCGCGTCCATGTCCTTCATGTCGACCGCGCCCCGGCCCCACACGCAGCCGTCGGCGATCTCGCCGGAGAACGGGTGGTGCGTCCAGTCGTCCGCGTTGGCCGGGACCACGTCGGTGTGCCCGTGGATCAGCAGCGCGGGCCGCGAGCGGTCCTCGCCCTCGATCCGCGCCACCGTGGACGCCCGGCCCTGGTGCGACTCGAAGATCCGCGGTTCGAGGCCCACCTCGGCAAGCTTCTCCGCGACGTACTCCGCCGCCGCCCGCTCCCCCGGCCCCGAGTGGTCGCCGTAGTTGCTGGTGTCGATCCGGATCAGCTCACTGCACAGGTCGACGACCTCGTCCTCGCCCGTGACCGTCCCGTTCTCCGCCCTGCCCGGCCCCGACTCGCTCACGCTGTCTCCTCGCTCGTTGCCTGCCGCGTCCGCCCACCACCCGGGCGACCGCGGCCGATGCCTCCCCCATCCTCCCCCGACACCCCCACCCCGCCCAAGGCTCCCCTCCGGGCCCTCACCCCGGGCCCCGCGCACAGCCCCTTCGTCGGCCCCCTCGGCCCACTCCGCGCCCGTGATCGACGTGACCGGATCTTTGCTATGGTTTACCTCGTCGCCACGGCCCATAGGCCGAGGTGACACACCCCGTCCGGGTGGCGGAATGGCAGACGCGCTAGCTTGAGGTGCTAGTGCCCTTTATCGGGCGTGGGGGTTCAAGTCCCCCCTCGGACACATCTTCTCTCCTTACAGGGCCGCCTTCGGGCGGCCCTTTTCGGTGTCGGGCGCGCGGGCTCTGCGGTGTCGGGCGCGCGGGCTCTGCGGTGTCGGGCGCGCGGCGGCGCCGTGGGGGTGGAGGGCCGGGCGGGAGTCATCTCCACCCTTGGTTCCACCCATGGGTCCAGGTGCTTCGTGCCTGGTCGCAGCAGTCTTGGGGGCATGACATCGACCGAGTGGATCACCGACATCGCTCTTCTCCTCGTCGTCTTCCGGCAACTGCGGGAAGGCCGACTCGACCTCAAGACCTTCCTGATCCCGCTGGGCATCGTGGCCTTCGTCGCGAACTCGTACCTGGACACCATTCCCACCGCGGGCAACGACCTGGTGCTCATCGGGGTGCTGATGAGCGTGGGCGCCGCGCTCGGCGTCGCCGGCGGCATCTACACCCGCGTCCGGACCGTCGGCGAGCACGTCCTGATCAAGGCCGGCGCCGTGTCGGCGATCTTGTGGGTCGTCGGCATGGGGGCGCGGATGGGCTTCCAGTTGTGGACCGAGCACGCGGGCGGCGCCCACCAGGTCGCCCAATTCAGCGTCGCCCACCACATCACCAGCGATCAGGCGTGGGTCGCGGCGTTCGTACTGATGGCGCTCACCGAAGTCGTGACGCGGCTCGCCACCATCTTCATACGGAGCCGGATGCAGATGACGCCGCGCACCGTGCCCGTCCTCAGCCGTAGGGCCTGACCGTGCGTTATGTTCTCCCCGTGCCCGCGACAGACAGCCCCCCGCCTCCTGGGAAGACCGTGGCCCAGGAGGCGGGGGCGCGGCA
The DNA here is from genome assembly GCF_044749865.1 of Streptomyces sp. NPDC088910. Classification (NCBI taxonomy): domain Bacteria; kingdom Bacillati; phylum Actinomycetota; class Actinomycetes; order Kitasatosporales; family Streptomycetaceae; genus Streptomyces; species Streptomyces sp. NPDC088910. The sequence continues at coordinate 47,608 of NZ_JBIVIV010000004.1, read as the reverse complement.
GGTGCCGGGGCAGGACCCGTGGATGCAGTGGGCGATGACCCTCGGGGTCGTCGTGGCCGGAGTCCTGACGATCCGCCCCCTGGGCTTCAGCGGCCGGGGGCTGGTCGTCGCCGTCCTGCTCGTGATCAACTCGGCGGTGCTGCTGGCCCGGCGCCTGCCCGAGGACAGGATTCCCCAGGGCCTCGTGCTCCCGTGGCTGACGGTCGGCATCGCCGCGGCGGTCGCCCTGATCGGTGTCAGCCGCAGCGGTACGGGCTATCTCTTCGCCTTCTTCCTCGCCGGTCACATCGGATACCGGCTGGAGACCAGACCGGCTCTCGTCCTCGCCGGGATCTGCAGTCTGCTCTGCGGCGGGGTGCTGTACTTCCGTCTCGGTCCCGGGCACGACGAGCTGCCCTGGGTGCTCGGTCTGGCCACCGGCACTCCGGTGCTGGTGGGCATACTCAACCGCAGCCAGCGCCAGGCCGTACAGGCGGTGATCGCGGCGGCCGAGTCGGCGGAGCGCGCCGCGCGGGCCGAGGCGCGGACGGCCGCGCTGACCGAGCGCAGCCGGATCGCCCGGGACGTGCACGATGTGCTGGCGCACTCGCTGGCCGGGATCAACATGCAGTTGGAACTGGCCGACGCGCTGCTCGACACCGGGGACCTGGAGAAGGTCAGGGAGGCCAACGACAAGGCCCACGGTCTGGTGCGGGAGAGTCTCGAACAAGCGCAGTGGACGGTGCACGCGCTGCGCGAGGACTCGCTGCCGCTGCTGGAGAGCCTGACGGCGATGCTGGAGTCGTCGGGGCACCGCGATGTCCTCACCGTCACCGGGACCGCCCGTGAGGTCCCGGCCCGGGTGGTCCAGAATCTCCTGCGTATCGCCCAGGAGGCGCTGACCAACGCCGCCCGGCACGCTCCCGGCGGCGATGTCGGTGTGGAGCTGACGTACGCCGCCGCGTCGATCACGCTGGCGGTGCGCAACGGCCCCGCCACGCGCGAGGTGAACGCGGTGGTCGGCAGCGGCATGGGGCTGATCGGAATGCGCGAACGCGTCGCCCTGCTGGGCGGGACGGTGACGGCGGGGCCGGTCACGGCCGGTCCCGACCAGGGCGGCTGGAAGGTGGAAGCAGTGATTCCGGTATGACCGAACCGACCGAGAGGCCGCGGCGGCTGAGGGTGGTCGTCGCCGACGACCAGGCCGCCGTACGGGAACCGCTCGCCGCGGTGCTCGGGCTGTCCGAGGACATCGACGTCGTCGCGTCCGCCGCGGACGGGAGCCAGGTGCTGGCGGCTGTCGCCGCCGGGCCGGTGGACGTGGTGCTGATGGACCTGCGCATGCCGGTGATGGACGGGATCGAGGCGACCCGGCGGCTCGGCGAGGAGCACCCGGACGTGGCGGTGGTCGTACTGACCACCTTCGCCGACGACGACTCGATCCTCGGCGCGCTGAGCGCGGGCGCCCGCGGTTATCTGACGAAGAACGCGGGGCGCCAGGACATCATCCGGGCGATCCGTGCCGCCGCCGCGGGGCAGTCGGTGCTCGACCGCGAGGTGCAGAACCGGTTGCTCGCCTCCGTCAGGACCAAGGCCCCGATGGTGGGCCAGGCCCTGCCGGAGGACCTCACACCCCGCGAACGCGAAGTGCTCGCGCTGATCGGCCAGGGCCTGCCCAACCGCGGCATCGCCGAGAAGCTCTTCATCAGCGAGGCCACCGTCAAGACCCACATCAACAACCTCTTCGCCAAAGCCGCGATCCGGGACCGCGCCGACGCCGTCCGCCGCGCCATCGAAGCGGGCCTGACCTGACCCGGGCGGGGAACCGGGGCTGGTGGGGCGGCGGGTGGGGGGACGGGGGGCCACTAGCATGTGGGCATGTGGGCGTATGTACCGGCGGTGCTGTTCTTTCTGGGGTTCTGTGTCGGAGTGCTGCGGGAGCGGCGTCGGTTCAGCAATGCGATTCTGCTCGGGCTTTCACCCGTCTTCGCGCTGGGTGCGTGGCTGTTTGACATAGGCAGGGAACACCCGACGTTGGGCAATGATCTCGGGGTGGCGCTGCTGACGCTCATGGCGGTGGGCGTGGTCGCCATGTCGTGGTTTCTGATTTCCAACGGCGTCGCCATGGTGCGGAAAGAGGGCAGAAGTCCGGCCAATCTGCTGTCCCTGCTGGCCGGGTTCGCGCTGCTGGCGCTCATAGCGCTGTTGATCACCGCGGTGGTGATGCACACCCGCGCGCTGCTCGTGGTCGCGGGGACGGCCACCGTCCTCGCGGGGTATGTCGTCTTCCTCTTCCTCTGTTTCATCGTCTACGGGTCGCTCTACGGATGGTTGACCGTCCGCCGCAAGACCGACTACGTCGTGGTTCTCGGCTCGGGGCTCATCGGCGGCACCAAGGTGCCGCCCCTGCTGGCCAGCCGCCTCGACCGGGCCCGTACGGTGCACCGCAGGCTCTCGTCGCGCGGCAGGCGGCCGGTGCTGCTCACCTCCGGCGGACAGGGCCCGGACGAGAAGCTGCCGGAGTCGCACGCGATGGCCGACTACCTTGTGGCGCAGGGTTTTCCGGCGGATCTGATCGAACGCGAGGACCGGTCGACGACCACCGAGGAGAATCTGCGCTTCAGCAAGTCCATCATGGAGCGGAACAAGGCGGACTACCGCTGCGTCGTCGTCACGAACAATTACCATGTCCTGCGCGCCGCGGTGACCGCGCGGCGGCTGGGCGTCAGAGGACATGTCGTGGGGGCGCCGACCGCCGCGTATTTCTGGCCGAGTGCGACCATTCGCGAATTCGTCGCGATGCTCATGACGTATTGGCGCACCAATCTCACCATCTGCCTCCTCGTTTTCGCGGGAGGCTTCTTCATCTGGTGGCTGAGCTGACCGCCGGACGGGCCCCGCGTCCGCGACGGCCGCTCGCCGGGCGGCTCGTCACCGCAGATTCAGCCGCTTCATGACCTGAGGGTCGAGGGCGCCCGCGCGGCGCCGGAAGGCCGAGACGGGCACGCGCCGCAGCTCGTTGGTCTCCAGATAGCTCTGCCGGCCCCGGGCGTCGTCGACGGTGCCCGCGGGAAGCGGTACGACTCCGGGCAGCTCCTCGTGGTGCTGAGAGGTGATCTTGGCGACCCGCGCGGTCCCGCCGCGCACCGAGACGACCAGGCAGGGACGGTCCTTCGAGCCGGCCGTGTCCTCGTACGGCACGTCCGCCCACCACACCTCGCCCCTGCGCGGCGCGGCGCCGCCGCCGGACGCGCCGCCCGACCGCCGTACGGGGGCTTCTCCGCTACGCCGCACGCGTCCGGCCGCCACCACGGCGGCCACCACCGCCACGACGACCACGGCGCCCAGGACGACCCACATCGGCGTGCTCATCGGCTTCTCCTCTTCGTGTACGGGTGTGCGGACGAATGTACGGACGGCAGGACCGTGCGACACCTGCCCCGGTCGTGCGCCGCGACAGCGGTGAGTAGTGGCATGCTTGCGCTGTGGACACAGCGAAACTTGAACTGGCAGCGCACCGCTACGCCGAGGCCGAGGACGCCCTCCAGGCGGCGGCGATCGACCTCAAGGCCGAGAGCGCGGCGGTCCTCGCCAAGGGCGGCGACGAGCACGAGGTGGCGGACGCCGTCGGCCGCCCGCCCGAGGAGATCCGCGAGCTGTGAGCGCGCGCGACCTGTGAGCTGACGACGCCACGGGCGCGGACGCCCGGCGCACCCCGCCCGGTCCGCCTTCCGGCGCCGCTCAGACCTCGCGCCACCGCGCGTTGGCCCAGGAGAACAGCCCGAAGGCGATCAGGCCGACCGCGATGAGCACCAGCAGCCACGGGCCGACCGGCGTGTCGGCGAACGAGCGCAGCGTGTCGTCCATGCCCTTGGACTTGCCCGCCTGGTGCTTGACCGCCGCGGCCACGGCGAATCCGCCGGCCGTGGCGAACAGCACGCCTCGCGCGGTGCCGCCGAACATGCCGAGGAAGTCCACGGCTTGGCGCTGGCGCCGCGACATCTGGCCCATCTTCAGGTGCTTGTGGAACTTGCGCATGAGGGCACGGACCGCGATCCACACACCGACGCAGAAGACGGCGACACCGGCGACGGCGACGATCCACTGGCCGCCCGGCCAGTCGAGGACCTTGGCCGTCACGTCGTCGGTCCTCTTGTCGGTCGACCCGCTGCCGCTGCTCTTCTCACCGGCCGCGTAGGCGAGCACGGAGTACGAGACGAAGGCGTAGAAGACGCAGCGGCCCGCGGCCATCGCGCGCTTGGTGGGCTTGTCGCCGTCGGGTCCCGCCTGTCCGAAGGCCGCTTCCGACAGCCGCCACAGGGCCATTCCGGCCAGGGCTATGCCCAGCAGCCACAACAGGACGTCCCCGAACGGCTTGTGCGCGATCTCGGCGAGCGCGCCGCCGCGGTCGGCCTGTTGGCCTCCGGCGTCGGAGAAGGCGATGCGCACCGCCAGTGCGCCCACCAGGATGTAGATCACCCCTCGGGCCGCGAACCCCGCGCGGCCCGCGACGGCGACCGCCTTGCTGTCGGCCGCGCGTCTGGCGTTGTGACGGCCCGTCGATGCTGCTGCTTGCGTCTTCACACAGGCCGACTTCCCCGATCGGCGGAGTTGAGGCACCCGCTATGGAACGACGTCCTTCGCGTCCCCCGAACCGTCCTGCGCGGGAAGCCCGACGCCGGGCGGCGGCGTACCGGTTGCCGTATCCGTCGCCGTACCGGTGGGCGAGGGCACGGTCGGCGGGTCGAACCTCACCTCGACGTGCTGGAAGCCCTTGAAGACCTCCGTGGCGGCGTACGAGGTGTACACCTCACGGTCCGCGCGGCTGAGCACCACATTGTCGGTGAACGGGGTGAGCAGGCTGCGCGGCCAGAGCCGCCGGGCCCGTACCGCCGCCACCTCCGCGGTGAGGACGAAGATCAGCGCGCCCAGGTAGATCCACGTGATCAGGCCGAGGACGATCCCGAACAGCCCGTACGTGGCGGTCGCCCCGCGCAGCTCGTGCCGGACGTAGTACGTGCCCGCCCACTGCACGAACTGCCAGGCCAGCGCGGCGGCCAGCGCCGTACCCGCCGAGGAGCGCAGCCGTACGGTGCCGACCGTGAAGTAGCGGTACGCGAAAAGGAGCAGGCCGGTGTTGACGGCCGTGGACAGTACGGTCGCCGCGATCCGCAGCAGGACGACGGGGTGGACGCCGAACGCGCGGGCGTCCGACGCGAGCGAGGTCAGCGCGGTGGTGGCGGCCAGGCCCACGCCGAAGACCCCTACCACCAGCAGGCTGCGCAGCCGGGAGCGCAGCGGGTTCGGCCGGTCGTGGCGCGGCACGGCCCAGATCTTCAGCAGGGTGTTCTGCGCGGCCTGGGCGACACCGAGCGCGCCGTACAGGCCGCCGATCACACCGGTGACGACCGCGAGCGTGTTGCCGTGGAACGACCGGATGTTCTCGCCGATCTGATCGCCGATCACCGGGAACTGGTGCAGGGCCGAGTCGACGACCTGCTTCTGGAAGTGCGCGTCGTTGTGCAGCAGGAAGCCGAGCACCGACACCAGGAGCAGCAGCACGGGGAAGACCGACAGGAAGGCGTAGTAGGCGATCAGCGCCGTGAGGTAGCCGCCCTGGTCCTCGCCGAATTTGTACACCACCGCCAGCGGCAGCCCGATCCAGGTGTGCTCGCGCTGATAGGCGTCGAATCTTCGGACCATGCCCACGATCGCCACCACTTCGTCGTCGTCGGGCCTGCCGCCGCACGTCACGCGGCTTGGTCCCTGTCACGGCGGTTTCCCCGTGAGCGCCGGTACAGACCATGGGTCAGGAGGCGGGCCGTGGAGGTGACCTTCGTCTTCTGCGGGTGACCGGTCCCTGACCTCCTGCGGCCCCCGCCCGCGGTTTCCGGTGCGCTGTGCGGTCACAGCCAGCCGCGCTCGCGGGCGAGGCGCGCCGCGACATGGCGATTCTCTGCGCCGACCTTGGTGGCGGCGGACGACAGGTGGTTGCGTACGGTGCCGACCGAGAGCATCGCGCGGGCGGCGATGTCGGCGACGGGCGCCCCCTCCTCGGCCATGGCGAGCAGTTCCGCCTCGCGGGGCGTCAGCGGGGAGTCGCCCGCGGTGATGGCGTCGGCGGCCAGCTCCTGGTCGACGTAGCGTCCGCCGTCGTGCACGGTACGGATGATGCGGGCGAGCTGCTGCGCGGAGACGGTCTTGGGTACGAAGCCGCGCACGCCCGCGCTCAGCGCGCGCTTGAGGGCCCCGGCCCCGGCGTGGCTGGTCACGATCATCGTCGCGCAGTCGGGGAGTTCGGCGCGCAGGTGTTCCGCGACGCTGATTCCGTCGCCGCGCGGCATCTGGAGGTCGAGGACGGCGACGTCCGGCCGGTGGGCCCGTGCCATGGCGAGGGCCTCGTCGCCGGAGCCCGCCTCGGCGGCGACGAGGATGTCGTCCTCCAGGGCGAGCAGCGAGGCGAGCGCTCCGCGGATGAGGTGCTCGTCGTCGGCGAGCAGGACCCTGATCATGGTGTTTCCTCCCACGGGATGGTCACGGTCAGGCGGAAGACGCCGGCGGAGCGTTCGCTGGTCGTGAGTGTGCCCTGAAGCTGCGTCAGACGCTCTTCGAGTCCGGCGAGACCGCTTCCGCCGGGTGTGGTCCCGTCCGCGGAGGCCGCGTCCGCCGTGCGGCTGCCCACCGTGGTGGCGGGCCCGTGGCCGCCTCCCGCGCTCCCCGCGCGGTGGCCGCGCCCGCCCCGGTGGTCGCTGCCGTCGTTCTCCACGACCAGCGTGACAGCGCCCTCGCCGGTGTCGCGCAGGGACACCTCGCAGCGGGTGGCGTGCTGGGCGTGGCGCAGCACATTGGTGACGGCCTCGCGGATCACCCAGCCGAGCGCGGTCTGGATGTCGTCCGGGAGGCGGGCGGCGGGACCGTCGCTGATTCGGCAGGGAATCCCGGCGGCCTTCAGGACCTCGCGGGCCCCCGCGAGTTCGGTGTGCAGGTCCGCGGTGCGGTATCCGCGCACGACGGAGCGGATCTCGCGCTGGCTGTCCTGCGCGATGCGCTGCACCTCGTACATCAGGTCAACGGCCTCGGGGCTGCCGCGTTCCGCGAGCTTCGCCGCCAGTTCGCTCTTCAGCGCCACCACGGCGAGGTTGCGTCCGAGGATGTCGTGCAGGTCGCGGCCGAAGCGCAGGCGTTCCTCGGCCACGGCCAGGCGGGCCTGGGTCCCGCGGGCCGCGGCCAGCTCCTCGATCAGGAGCACGCTCCAGCCGGAGGCCCGCAGGGCGAGGGCCATGAACGGGACGAGGAACAGGGTCCCGCCGACGACCACCGCCAGCGACTCCCCGCGCAGTCCGGTCGCGAAGACGGCGACCAGCGAGCCCAGCGTGACGGCCGAGACCAGGGCCGTACCCGCCCGCAGAGACAGCGCCAGCATGGGCGGGCCCGCGTAGAACATCATCAGCCACAGCACGTACGGCGCGAGGTCCTTCCCCTCGACGCGGTCCTTCGCCTGCAACACGCAGCCGACCGCGACGGCGGCGACCGTGACGGCGGTGTAGAGGGCGGCCAGCAGGTACGGCCGGGGCGCCAGGCCGATGTAGGCGCGGAGTCCGGCGCGGGAGAGCAGCGCCTGGACGACGACGTGGGCAGCGCCCAGGACCGCGACCGCGATCCAGAGCGGGCCCACGTCGTTCGTGACGACCCACAGCGTCCACAGGCCCGCCTCGAACAGGGCGAAGCAGGAGAGGGAGTTCAGGGTGTAGCGACGGTAGCGGTCCGTGCCGTGCCGGTGGCCGAGCCACTCCACCCAGCTCTGCACGCTCGCCAGCCCGGCCGTTCCCGTGGGTCCCGTCGTGGTCCCTGTGGTTCCCGCAGTCACCGTCGCCCCTTCGTCCCTACGTCCTTCGAGTCCTTTGAGTCCTTCGGTCCTTCGAATCCTTGAGTCCTACGAGTCCTACGAGTCCTACGAGTCCGGCACCGTGCGCGCCCGGCCTTCTCGTCGGCCGCGCGGACGCCCAGCGCCGAGGCTCGGCGCTCAATGCCGACGCCCAGCGCTCAGTGCCGAGGCTCCCAACGGAACCACTTCCGTACGCCGAGCACGGCCACGCCGATCCACACCAGGGCCGTGAGAGTGAGCCGGAGCTGGTCCGTCCCGTCCGCATTCCCCGTCCAGCCGCCGCGCAACAGGTCCATGACCGGGGTGAACGGCAGGAACGCACCGATGCGCGCCACCGTGTCCGGCAGGGTGTCGCGGGGCAGGAACATCCCGGAACCGGCCATGCTCACCAGCATGAACGGCAGAAAGGTCAGTTGGGCGCTCTCAGCCGTCTGGGTGAAGGCGGCGGTGAGCGCGGCGCCCACGACCAGCAGCACGATACCGAGGAGCAGGCCGAGGACCAGCAGGTGAGGTGCCTCGGGGGCGGGCATGTCGAGCAGGACGGCGAGTCCGACGCCGAGCAGCAGGGACTGCACGACCGCCATCAGGACCGCGGGCAGCGCGCCGCCGGTCAGGATCTCGGCGTCGCGGACCTCTCCCGAGCGGAGCCGCTTGAGGACAAGGCCCTCGCGGCGGGTGACGTACACGCCGACCATGTTGGTGTAGATCGCGAAGAACAGCGCCATGCCGAGGGCGCCCGGCACCAGCACGGTGGCGACGGACAGGCCGGTGCCGCCCAGGTCCAGGCTCTTCACGGCGCTGCGCATCGACACGGCGATGACACCGGGCAGGACGAGGGCCGTCATGAGGGCGGCCTTGCTGCGGACCAGCAGGATCAGTTCGGCGCGGCCGAGCGCGGCCAGGCGTTCGGTGCTCTTACGGGACCGGCGCGCGGTGTCCGTGGGCGCGGTGGTCGTCGTGGTCGCGGAGGTCATCGCGTCGTCTCCTGGTGGTCGTCGGCCCGGTGGGTGGCCCGGTGGTCGGCTCGGCGGTCGGATCGCTGCTCTGTGCGGTCGCCGCCACGGTGCTCGTCCGGATGCTCGTCCCGGTGGTCGAGCTCTTTGGCGATGTCCATGAACGCCTCTTCCAGTGACGCGGAACGGACGTCCAGGCCGGTCAGTTCGACGCCCTGGTCACGGGCCCAGCACAGCAGCTCGGTGGTGGTGTGCTGGAGGTCGCGGGTCTCCAGGCGCATCTTCTGCCCGGTGACCTCGTGTGCGGTGACGCCGATCGACCGCAGCGGCGGCAGGTCGGCGGGGAAGCGGCCCCAGGGCAGTTCGAAGGTGATCCGCGCGGGCCGCTCGGCGACCACGTCCGCGACGCGTCCGGTGCTGGCGATCCGGCCCGCGTGCATGATGGCCAACCGGTCCGCCAACTGCTCCGCCTCTTCGAGGTAGTGCGTGGTGAGCAGCACCGTGGTGCCCTGCCGCTTCAGCTCTCCGATCAGCTCCCAGGTGTCGTGCCGGGACTGGGCGTCGAGACCGGTGGTGGGCTCGTCGAGGAAGAGCACCTCCGGGCGTCCGAGCAGCGCGAGCGTGAGGTCGAGGCGGCGCCGCTCGCCGCCGGAGAGCTGCTTGACCCGGACCCCGCGCCGCTGCTCCAGCCGCGTCAGCTCCAGGGCCTCCGCCACGGGCCGGGCACCGCTGGTGCAGCCCGCCCACATGTCGACGGTCTCCGCGACGGTCAGCTCGGTGGGAAAGCCGCCCTCCTGGAGCATCACTCCGATGCGGGGCCGCACCGCGGCACGCTCGCGGTAGGGGTCGGCGCCCAGCACCCGTACGGTTCCCGCGCTGGCGGGCGCCTGCCCCTCCAGGATCTCCAGCGTCGAGGTCTTGCCCGCGCCGTTCGTCCCCAGCAGAGCGAACAGCTCGCCCCGCCCCACGCTGATGTCGACGCCGCGTACGGCCTCGAAGCCGCTGTAGCTCCGCCGCAAGCCGGTGGTTTCGATGACTGTGTCCATGTCTCAAGGCTGTCCGCCCGTCGGCGCTTCGGGCCGTGTGGTCTGTCATGACTGTTCATGACGAATGTCATGGGCGGGGACCGCCCCGGACCGGGCGGGGCCGCCGCGCCGTAAATCGCTCCGGGTGTCGTCCCCGCCCGTGCGAGGATGCCGCCATGCGGTCACGGCTGCCCCTCGGGGAGAAGTTGCGGGACGAGTTGGGGACGCCCCGGCGGGGCCGCCGGCTGGGGAGCAGTCCGCGCTCGCGGGTGTGGCGGGCCGAGCTGGCCGGAACTCCCGTGGTGGTCAAGCAACTTGTCGACGCGCCCGAGGCCGACGAGAGGTACGCCCGCGAGGTGGCCGCGCTGCGGCTCGCGGGCCGGGTCGATCCGCCGGTCGTGCCGACGCTGCTGGGCACCGACGCGCGGGAGCGGGTGCTGGTGCTGGAGTACGTGGAGCACCGGCCGCCGCGCGAGGAGTGGATCGTCGACTACGCCGGGGCACTGGCCCGGCTCCACGCGGCGACCAGCGGCGATGCGGACGTCGGGGACGACGGCGACGACGGCGACGACGGCGACGGCAGCGTCGGCTCGGACGTACTCCCCGCCTGGTCGGGCCCGGCGCACACGGACGTCGACTCCTTCCTCGCCCTCGCCCAGGCCCTCGGCGTCGCCGTACCGCCCGCCGTACGCGGCGAGTTGGACGACCTCGTGGACCGTACGTCACGGGCGCGGGGCCGCGCTCTGCTGCACGGCGACCCGTGCCCCGGCAACGACATGCACACCGACGACGGCGTCAGATTCATCGACTTCGAGCAGGCCGCGTTGGGCGACGGAATCGTCGAACTCGCCTATCTGCGCGTCGGTTTCCCGACCTGCTGGTGCGTCACCGCCCCCGCTCCCCCGCTGCTGGAAGCGGCGGAGGCCGCGTACCGCGACGCCTGGCGCCGGGCGACCGGCACGGATGTCCCGGGTGATCTCACCGACGCCTGCGCCGGTTGGCTGCTGCGCGGTGACGCGCTGGTGCAGCGGGCCGAGCGCGGGACCACCGACCGCCTGGCCCTGATTCCCCACCAGGACTGGGAGTGGGGCACGGTGACGGCCCGTCAGCGATTGGTCCACCGGCTCGGCGTCGTCGGCCGCGTGACCGCCCAAGAGGGCCGCCTGCCGGCTCTCGGCCGTCTGGCCCCCGCGATGCGCGAAGCGATGCTCACCCGCTGGCCCGCCCTTCAACCGCCGCCCGCCCGCAGGCCGTAGAGCAACGGCTCGCGCTCCGCCGGGACGCCGACGGGCCCGCCCGGCGCCGGTCGCTGCGCACGGCGACCGACTTCGCCGTGCCGACGAGGGCCCCCGCTCCCTCGTCGCCGCTATCGGTCCGGCCGTGGGGTCAGGCTGTCGCGGAGGGCTCCGGGGCGTCCTGGGGGAGGGTGACGGCCAGGGCCGCGAGGACGCCGCCGTCGACCGGGATGTCCGTGCCGGTGACGAATCCGGCGCGGGTGCCGGCCAGGAAGGCGATCACCTCGGCGACCTCGCGGGGCTGGGCTATGCGCCCTATCGGGTGGCTGCGGCCCCACTCCCCGAGCAGTCGCCGCACCCCTTCGTCGCTGCCGTCGCTGAACCGTGCCGCCGAGTGGCGCAGCATCGGGGTGTCGACGGAGCCGGGGCAGACGGCGTTGACCCGTACCCCGAAGGGGGCCTCGTCCACGGCCATCGACCGGACCAGCGCGTTCAGCGCGCCCTTCGCCGCCGCGTAGGCGGCCACGTTGGACTGCGCGGCGCGCGACTGCACGGACGAGACCACGACGACGGAGCCGCCGGAGGCGCTGCGCCGCAGGTGGGGCAGGGCGGCGCGGGCGGTCAGGAACACTCCCTTGACGTTGACGGCGAACACCTCGTCCCAGGTCTTCTCGTCGGTGTCGGCGACCGTTCCGTAGCGCTGGATGCCCGCGGACGTCACCAGCACGTCGAGGCCGCCGTACTCGCTCACGGTCCGCGCGACCGCCTCGGCGACCGCGTCGGGGTCCGAGACGTCCGCGACGACGGGCAGTGCCCGGCCGCCCGCCTCCGCGATGGCCGCGGCCGTCTTCTCCGTGTCGTCGGCGTCCACACCGCAGACGGCGACAGCGGCGCCCGACGCGGCCAGCAGTTCCGCGGCGGCGCGGCCGATACCGCTCGATCCGCCCGTGACCAGCGCGACGCGACCGGCGTGTTCCTCACTCATACGTTCCCTCTCCAGTCCCACGGTGTTCGCCAACCGGAGCGCCTGCGCGGCCGGATGACCGAAAACTGTTGCCGTCCGAGCTTGCTGCCGACGGCAGGCCCTTGTCGTCAGCCCAGCGGCATAGTGCAGAAATTGGCGCCGACGCGGAAGTTGCGGTCGGCCGCCGGGTCGAAGTCCGCGGGACCGAAGGACCCGCACTCCAGGAGCGCGGCCAGGTGGTCCTCGGCGTCGTCCCGCGGGCGGTAGCCGATGGCCTCCCCTTCCGCGAGGGACCACCACCGGCGGGTGTTGCGGGAGATGCCCCACAGCATCCGGAATCCGGCGGGCTCCGCGCGCAGACACGCCTCCACCAGCCGGGCCGCGTCGTCCGGCGACAGCCAGGCGGCCAGGTCCTCAGGAGCGAGCGGGCGCGGCCGGAAGGCGCCGATCCGCAGGCAGGTGACGTCGATGCCGAAGCGGCTCCGGTAGAGCGCGCCGAGCGCCTCCACCGCGGCCTTCCCCGCGCCGTAGAACGTGTCGGGGCGCGGTGCGATGTCCGCGGGCAGTTCGGCGCGCTCAGGGGCGGGGGCCCCTGCGGCAGCGCCCGCCTCCCGTACGGGTACGGCGTCGTCCCGCGTACGGAATCCCGCCGCGTGGATGCTGGAGGCGAGCACCACCCGCGGCACGCCCTGGCGGCACACGGCCTCCAGTACCCGCTGCGTGCCGTCGATGTTGATCTCCCGGATGCGCTCCCAGGGCGCCTCCCCGGCCAGTCCCCCGAGGTGGAGCACGGCGTCGACACCCTGGCAGGCGGCGTCGATCGCGTCCGGGTCGGTGAACGAGGCGCGTACGGTCTCCACGGCCTCGCCCGACGCCGGCGGCTCGATCTCGGCGATGTCCAGGAGCCGGAGCGTGCGTCCCGGCCGCGCCATGCGCGGGCGCAGCGCCCGGCCGACGCGGCCCGCGGCCCCGGTGATCAGGATGCGCTGCGCCGTCACCATGTCCGCTCCAACGGTTCCATATCGTGCGGGAGTCGGGCGGGCGGGCGCTGTTCGTCGTAGGGCCGCGGGGTCGCGCAGGCGGGGGCGTACGGCGGCTGGTTGTAGGCGTGGTGACGGCGGAAGGCGACGTCGACCGGCGGATTCCAGTGCCGCCAGCTGCCGGGGTCGGTGTCGACGGGGGGCGACATGGGGCCGGTACCGTTTCCGTTCTCGGCGGCCACCGCGTACTCCAGGACGGGCGCCTGCCCCGGCTTCCCGCCGCCGCGAGCACCGTCCGACCCGCGCGGATCGCCGGTCGCCGGTACGACACCGGGCACACGGTCGACGTACGCGAAGGCCGTGCCCGCGAAGACCTCGCGGAAGCCGGCCTCGCCCTTGCGCCGCCGGTACAGCCGGTACCGTCCGGCGCCCAGCACCTCGCCCCAACTGACGCTCACCGCGCCGTCGTTGAGCCTGACCTTCAGGCCGTCCGGCGGCTCCGGCGCCCGGCCGGACGCGTAGACGGGGTAGTCGGCGCCGGGAGGGCCCTGCCGGTCGGTGTTCCGCGCGGCGACCCTGACGTGGTACTTCACGCCGTCGGACAGTCCGCTCAGGAGTCCGGGGCTGTCGGCGGCGGCGACGGCCGGTGCCCAGGTCAGACCGCCGTCCGTGCTGAGTTCGAGCAGGTAGGAGTCGGCCGCGGCGACGGCGGTGAAGTGCACGACGGCGCCGCCGGGGACGGTCTCGGTACGGATCACCCGCGGCGGCGCCGGTTCCGGGCGGCGCGCGGTCAACTCCCATGCGTGGCGGCCCCGTGGGAGCGCCAGCCGCACGGTGTCGTGCGTCCGGCCGAGCGGGCGCAGCGGTGCGCCGTCCACGGAGAAATCCGCCGCGGCGTCGAGCCCGGCAGGCAGGCGCAGGGTGATCCCGGTGTCCGTCTGCGCGTCGTACGTGCCGCGCAGCTCCGTGGGGCGGAGGTAGCCGAGGCTGATGCCCAGGTCGCGGTCCTCGGTGGTCAGCAGGATGTCCGCCGTGCCGATGGCGCTGCCGTGAAAGAGCGTCAGTTCGCGGCGTCCGCTGTCGAAGAGCCGGATCGTGCCCGCCGTCCCCGTGAACCGCAGCCCGTCCTCGGCGAATTCGACGGCGGCCGGTTCGCAGGGCCTCGCGGACTGGTGCCGGAAGACGAGGTCGAGGCTGTGCGGGGTGCGGATCCTGGTGCCCCAGGGCGTGTCGGCGGCGGGGTCGACCACGAGGTCGTCGCGGTGGCTGACGACCGCGAGCGTGTTGCCGTTTGCCCCGTCGGCGCGGCCTTCGAGGCGTACGCCGTGCGTGACGTCGGTGGCGAAGGCGCCTCCGAGCGCGCCGGCCTCCCGCACCGCGCCGCCCCGGCCCGCCGCGCCGCCTTCTCCCACCGTGCCGTCCTCGCGCACCCCGCGCACGAGGTGGATGAACGGCATCCGCTCGGGCAGGTGGGGGTAGCTGTTGGCGTCGTGCCCGGTGGCCTCGGTGAGCACCGACCAGGTCCACACGATGCGCTGGTTGGGCGCGAAGGAGTCGTAGGTGACCAGGTAGTCGGTGCCGACGAGCAGCACGCTGCGGCCGAGGTACAGGTCGCCGACCGGGCCGTCGGGATCGGGGACGATCTCCGCGTACTGCGCGCCGCCGAGGTCGTACATCGGCCGGTCGAGGGTGTGGCAGCCGATGCCGCGGAAGGCGCCGTCCTTCCAGACCGCGCAGGAGGTCGCGAAGGTCGCGTCGGGCACGCGGCGGTCCCCGGCGTCCTCGGGGCCGTGGCCGCTGTAGGAGGCGCCCGCCGCGTAGTAGTAGAGGTGGCCGCTCCCGTTGTCGTCGGCGATGCCCCAGCGGTAGTTGGGGCCGCGGTCCACCTGCTGGAGGAAGACGGCGACCTCGCCCGGCCGGTCGACGTCGGCGCGCAGGGTGATCCCGTATCCGGTGTATTTGGCGCTGCGCAGGCGGGGGTTGGTGCCGGGGTTGCCCTCGGTGCGCACGGTGACGCGCCAGGGGTCGGGTGCGTCGTGCGGGCTGTCCAGGCGTCGGGCGGCGGGGTCGCTGCCCCACAGCAGGTGTTCGGCGACCAGCGGGCGGTAGCGGTGCAGGGTCTCGCCGAGCAGCCGCATCTCGATGGGAGGGCGGCGCGGCCAGTAGGCGTGCGCTCCCTGCGCGGGGTGCAGCCGACGCAGCTCGCCGGTGCCGGTGACGTCGACCGGCGCGGTCAGCGCGTTGACCAACCAGTCGCCGAGGGCGGCGAGTTCGGGGGTGACGGCCCGGTTGCGGCCGTCGGCCTCCCGGGCCAGGTGGTTGCCCTGGCCGAGGGGCCGCAGATACGCCCACACGTACGTGGCCAGGCTCTCGGTCCACCGGCCGGGCCGTGCGCGGCGGGAGGGCAGCGCCGGGCGGGTGTGGAACACACCGGTCAGCTCGGCGAACCGCTCGAACTGGTCCAGCCACTCCCCCGCCGCCTCGTGCTCGGGGAAGAGCCAGGCCAGGCAGGCCAGCGCCGCCTTGCCGTCGGCCATGAAGTTCGGGTGCCCGCCCGCCATCCGCAGCAGCGGACCGATCTCCTCGCCCGCCGAGACGTATCCGGTCAGCAGGAGCAGGGCGTCCACGCGTTCGCGCTCGGCGCCGTCGAGCTGTCCGGCGAACCGGTCGTAGCCGTCCAGCAGCCGGTCGTAGAGCGGGCGTTGGCCGATGTTGAGGTAGCCCGCGACATCGTTGACCCCGTGGGCGATCAGCCGGGGTCCCTCGGGGCCGGTCAGCAGGGCGTCGGCGAATTCCCGCGCGCTGCCGAACTCCCCTTCCCCGCACAGCGGTTCCGGCCGCTTGCCGGTGTAGGTGAGCGTCCAGTCCTTGACCCGGTCGAGGCTGAGCGTGCCCTGCCAGTGCTGGAGATGGCGTACGTACGTGGACTGGTAGGCCGTCGACCGCTGCGCGCGCAGCACCTCCAGGTCGCGCTCGTGGTCGTAGAAGGCGATACCGGTACTGCGGGTGCCGGTGCGCAGCGGCCAGGTCCAGCGCAGGACGCCGTCGTGGCGGAAGTGGACGCGGAGGGTGTCCGCCGACGCCCAGGAGGAGTACGTACGGTCGTCCCACCGGGCGTGGTCGCGGACGAACACGCCCATGGCGTCGCGCTGTTCCGCGTCCCAGAAGGCGGCGTGCGGCCGGATGTCCCACGCGAAGCTCGGGGCGTAGGGGCCGACGGTGAAGGCCATGTCGGTCTCGGGGTGCTCCCTGCCGCCCGGCCCGGAGAAGGACGGGTCCTCGCCGCAGTCGCCGACGACGACGGACTCGTCGATGCCGAGCCAGTGGTACAGCTCGGGCGAACCGGGGTCGGCGTGGTCGGCGGCGGACTGCGAGAACGGCCAGGCGGAGGAGAACCGGTGGGTGGGCGTGCAGCCCTCCCAGTGCAGCTCCCAGGCCATGGCCGTCGTCGCCGTCGCCGTCGCAGTAGTGGTGGTCGCCCTTTCGTCCAACGACACCATCTCCTCGGACAGTTCGAGGAAGTCGCAGTCCCGCAGCACCCGGACGGTCGCGGTGTAGCGGGCGCCGCCGGTGAAGACGTACGTGAGGACGTGGGTCGCGAACAGCGGTCCGGCCTCGGTCAGTTGCACGTCGAGGTGGTCCAGCCGCCCGTCGCCGCAGCGCAGTACGGACCTGCCGACCCAGCCGTGCCCGCGGTCGAGCTGCCGGACCGGCCCTGGTATGTCCCCGGCGGCGAACCGGCCGGCGGACGGCAGCCGGACCCGCAGGGCTCCGCCGTCGACCACGATGCCGTCGCCGTCCTCGGTGACCTCGACCGGCCCCGTGCCCCGTGCCGGCGGCAGCGTCTCGTCCGCGCGCAGGGTGAACTCATGGCGGGCACCGGGCGCGAGGTCGGCGAAGAAGCAGACGGTGGCCGACGTCAGGAACGCGTCGTCGCCCTCCGAGTCCGTGGTCGTCTCGGCGAGTTGGAAGGGCACCGGCGCGCCGGACGCGTCGAGCAGCCGCAGTCGCCCGGCGCGTATCGAGGGCGTCGCCCACCGCACCGGGTAGTGCAGCAGGGTCCGGGGCCAGGCGAAGTCGGGGTGGTCGAGGGGGTCGCTGAGCGCGAACCTCACCTCGTCCCCGTCCGCCGGCCAGTACGTGACGGCGGCCGTCACGATCCCCCTCCCACTTCGGCGCCTCCGGCGCCCGACGAGCCGGGCGCGACACCCTGCGTGCCGAACGCCGCGCCGCCCGCGACGCCTTCGACGAGGTAGCGCTGGAGCAGGATGAACAGCAGCATGATGGGCGCCGCGACGATGAAGGTGCCCGCGGCGATCAGCGGCCAGTTCTGCGAGTACTCGCCGAAGAACGAGTACAGCCCCCGGGTGACCGGCCACAGCGCGGAGTCCGACAGCATCACCAGCGGCAGGATCAGGTTGTTCCAGGCGTGCACGAAGCCGAAGATCGCGAACGTGGCCAGGGCCGGTTTCATCTGCGGAATGATGATGGTGAAGATGAACCGGATATAGCCGCAGCCGTCGAGCGCCGCCGCCTCGTCGATCTCGCGCGGGATGCCCTTGATGTAGCCGACGAAGAAGAAGAACCCGGCGCCGGACAGGCTGGTCAGGATCAGGTAGCCGGCCATGCTGTTGTACAGGCCCAGCGTCCTGGCCTCGATGAACAGCGGGATCAGGCCGCCGGGCAGGAAGCCGGAGAAGATGAAGAAGGTGTACAGCCCGTTGGAGTATTTGAAGTAGCCGCGGGAGATGGGGAAGGCCAGGAAGACGCCGAGGATCAGCGTGACGACGTCGGGGATGACCGCGTAGACAAGGCTGTTGATCATCTGCCGTCCGAAGTGCCCCTGGTTCCAGGCCGCCGAGAAGCTCTCGGTGGTCCACGGATGCGGCATCCCGGTGGGGTTCTGGAGGAATCCGGTGTACGTCTTGAACGCCTGGAGCAGGACGTAGACCAGCGGCAGGGCGAACAGACCGGCCGCGATGGCGAAGCACAGCAGGTTCAGCCCCGCCGCCTTGGTCGTCCTGGCGGACATCAGCCGCTGGAGCCGGGTGGGGGCCGCGGGGGTCCTCGGCGCTGACGACGGCGACGCGCCGGCCGCCCGGGCGGTCGTCACAGCGAGACCTCCCGCCTGCGCAGGCCGTACAGCAGGACGCCGCCGATCGCGACGGTCAGCACGAACTGGATCATCGCCAGCATCGAGCCGTAGCCGAGTTGGCTGTCACTGCCGAACGCGGACTGGAACATGTACAACCCCAGGGTCTTGGTGCCGAAGTTGCCCGCGGTGAGCACCATGATCAGCGCGTACTCGCCCAGCGTGGCCATGGCGGTGAGGAAGACGTTCACGGTGGTGGCCGGGGCCAGTAGCGGCCACGTCACATGCCGGAACACCCGGAACCGCCCCGCGCCGTCCATCGCCGCGGCCTCGTACACCGAGCGCGGGATGTTCCGCAGTCCCGCGATGTAGATGAGCATCGAGTAGCCGGAGAACATCCAGACGTTCACCATCATCACCAGCCACAGCGCCAGTGAACTCGACCCGAGGAAGGCGGAGTCGACGCCGAACAGGCCGTGCACGACCTTCTCCACCGGCCCCGAGTACGGGTCGAGCATGAGGGAGAAGACCGCGCCGACCACGGTGACGGAGAAGATCTGCGGCATGAAGATCAGCGCGCGGTAGAAGGTCAGGGAGCGGCCCGGCCGGTTGAGCAGCAGGGCCAGTCCGAGCCCGATCGCGTTCTGGAGCACGGTCACGCCGATGACATAGATCAGCGTGACCCGTACGGCGCTCCACAGTTGGGTGGACAGCGACGTGAACGCCGCGTCGTAGTTGCACAGTCCGCAGAAGTTGAGCGGCGTGCCCGGGAGCCCGGAGTACCTGGTGAAGGAGTATCCGATGGTGGCCAGGGACGGGTAGAGCCCGAACAGCAGCCAGCCCGCTCCCGGAATCGCGATGCTGGCCCAGGGAATGAACCGCCGCGTCCGTTGGGTTCCGAAGGGACAGCGTGCCACGCCGCGCCTCCTTTCTCATGGTGCCTGGGAGGCGGTGGTCAGTTGCCGACCGACTTGCGGTACGCGCTCGCCGAGCGGCTGAGGATCGTGTCGGCGCTGTCGCCGCCGATCGGCGTCATCTTGGAGAAGTCGGGACCGCCCGCGTCCACGGGCGCGCCCGCGGGCACCCACGGGTTGCTGAGCTGCTGGAAGGCGTCGTCCATGTGGGCGTTCTGCCAGTCCATCCACGGCAGTCCGGTGTTCTTCAGCGCGGGCTGGGTGGAGATGGAGCCGGTCTTGGTCAGCCACTCCTTGTAGTTCTCCGGGTCGGAGAACATCGTCAGCCACTCCATGGCCAGGTCCTTGTGCTTGGCGGTCGTCGGGACCATCCAGGTCAGGTCGGGCTTGAGCATGAGGCGGTTGGCCGCCGGGGTGTCGGTGCCGGGCATGGTGAAGAACCCGAGGTTGAGCGTGGGGTTGGCCTTCTGGATGAGCGCGCCGTCCCACGAACCGTCCAGCAGGAACGGGTAGTCGTCGGACTTCGCGGCCCAGACGCCGGGCGCGGTGAGCTGGGCGACACCGGCCGCGTTGGGCTCGATGTACTTCATGACCTTCTCGTAGCGGCCTGCCGCGTCCTTGTAGACCTGGTCGGTCCAGGACTGCGTGCCCTTCCAGAACGCGTCGGCCCGCTCGCTCGACACCTTGACCGAGTCCGAGGCCGGGCGGCCCTGCATGAGGGTCTGGTTCACCGAGCCCTGCCACACCCCGCCCTGCATGTTGTCCTTCGCGGCCACGAAGATCGGGGTCTTGCCCGCCTTCTTCAGCGTCTCGCAGTCGTCGAGGAACTCCTGGAAGGTGGTGGGCACACCCATGTGGTACTTGTCGAGAAGATCCTTCTTGTACCAGATCGACCCGGCGGCGGCGTACTGCGCGGCCATGACGCCGTAGACCTTCCCGTTGCGCCCGACCGCGGCGGCCTGGGCCGTCGCGTCGTAGTTCTTCATGAACGGCTGCGCCGACAGGTCGGTCATCTGCCCGGCGTCGATCAGCGCGGCGGCGCCCGCGGGCTTGAGGCTGGTGTAGCTGGGCGCGAAGCCCGCCTGGGTGGGCGCGGAAAGGGCCAGTACGTCAACGGACTTGGACTGGAGCAGGCTGTTCCAGAGCTGCTGCCAGGCGCCGTTGTTGTTCGGCGCCTGCTGGAGCTTGACCTTCACGCCCGGATGGGCCTTCTCGAACTTGGCGTTGAGGTCCTGCGTGAACTCGATCGCGCCCGGGTTGGTCCACTCGGCGACGGTCAGGGTGGTCGTGGCGCCGCCGCCGGACGAGGAGGAGCCGCAGCCGGTGAGCGCGGCCGACACGCAGGCGGTCGCCGCCAGCAGCGTGACGAAGGTACGGGGTCGCATGAGGGTGGGGCTCCTTCGTTTCGAGTTCGGTTCGAGTGCGATGCGGGGGCGGTGCGGGGTCGGTTCGAGTGCGGTGCGGGATCGGTGCCGGGCGGGCGGGCGCGCGTCAGGGGCGCTGGAGCGCGCCGTCGGCCCGCCGCGGCGGCTTCCACGCCTGGCCGGGCTCCGCCGCGCCCTTGGGCGGGTACTTCAGCGCCAGCCGCTCGTCGAGGTCGACGCCGAGACCGGGCGCGTCGCTCGGCCACAGGTGGCCGTCGCGGATCTCGGGGCAGCCGGGGAAGACCTCCCGCGCGGCCGGGCCGAACAGATGCTGTTCCTGGATGCCGAAGTTGGGGGCGGCCAGGTCGAGGGCGAGGTTGGCGGCGTGCCCGACCGGCGAGACGTCGCCGGGACCGTGCCAGGCGGTGCGCACGCCGAACATCTCGCAGGCGGCGGCGAGCCGCCACGCCGGGGTGATGCCGCCGATCGCCGACACGTGGACCCGGATGAAGTCGCACAGCCGCTCCATGACGACCGGGCGGTACTCGGCCGGGTTGGTGAACAGCTCGCCGATCGCGATCGGGGTCACCGAGCGTCCGCGCAGGACGCGCAGCCACTCGATGTCCTCGGGCGCGACCGGGTCCTCCAGATAGAACAGGTCGTACGGTTCCAGGTCCGCCGCGATCCGTACGGCGTCGGTGGGGTGCACCCGCTCGTGCACGTCGTGGATCAGCTCGACCTCGGAGCCCGCGTGCTCCCGCAGGTGCTCGAAGAGGCCGCGCACCGTGCGCCGATAGGCCGCCGGGTCCCAGGCGTTGGGGGTCAGCGCCTTGGCGGCGCCGGCCGTGGCCGCGGCGGCCGGCGCCCCGTAGGTGCCCGCGCCGGGCACGGCGACCTGGCAGCGGACGTGCCCGTACCCCTCGGCCATCAGGGCCAGCACCTCGTCGGTGACCTCCGCCGCGTCCCGTCCCGCGGCGTGCGCGTACACCGGGACCGCGGTGCGGCAGCGCCCGCCGAGGAGCTGCCACACCGGAAGTCCCGCCTGCTTGCCCTTGATGTCCCACAGGGCCATGTCCACGCCGGACAGCGCGTTGTTGAGCACGGGCCCCGACCGCCAGTAGCCGCTGACGTGCAGGGTCGACGCGATGTCCGTGATGTCCGCCGGGTCGCGGCCGATGAGCTGCGGCGCCAGGTACTCGTCGACCGCCGTGGCGACCGCCTTCGCCCGCTGCGTGAAGGTCGCGCAGCCGAGTCCGTACAGGCCGGGCTCGCTGGTGTCGACCCGCACCACGACGAGCGTGGTGCCCGCGGGAGCGGTCAGGATCGTCCTGACCCCGGTGATACGGACTCCGGACGGCTGCGCCCACGGCGGCTCTGCGGGCACGGACTCCTTGACGGGTCCGGCGGAATCGGCGGCGTGGTCGGTCACGGGAGGGTGCTCCTGGTTCTGTGCGAAGAGGCGTTACGGGGTGCGCGGGACGGTCAACTGCCGATGCCCCAGCGGGTGTCCACGCGACCGCCGGTGAACTGGGCGCCGGTGCCCCAGAACGGCGCGAAGTTGTAGCAGCCGGACGTGGGCGGCTCCGCAGCGGTCGTCCAGTACGTGGCGCCGTGACCGCCGGTTCCCGCGTCCGTCACCTGGAAGGCGAAGGACATCGGGGTGACGGCGCCGGGCTGCGCGCTCTTCACCGCGGCGGCCACCTCGGGGAGTTGGCTCCAGGCGAGCGCGATCTCGTACCTGGTCACCTTGTTGACGTCGTCCCGCGACACCAGCACCCGGCCCTCGGTGCCGCTGTCCGCCTTCGCGTCCATCGGGCCCAGCGGTGTCGGGAGCGTCGCGTTGGTCGGGTAGTACGTCTGGTAGTTGGTGCCGGGCGCGAGCTGCCGGTGCAGTTCGGGGACGCCTCCGGTGGCGAGCGTGACGACGTACAGGTGGGAGAGCGACCGCAGGCACTTCTCGTAGTGCGCGTCCCCGACCAGCAGATCCTCGGTCTTGTGGGCGACCGCGTCGAAGCCGAGCTGGATGCTGTCCGCCTTGAACGGGAAGAGGTACTCGTTCGCCGCGAAGGGCACGTTGGAGAGCTGGACGTCGTCCTCGATCAGCGCCCTGAAGTACAGGAAGTCGTCGTCCCAGGCGGCCTGGAGGCTGTACGTCTTGGTGTCACCGGCCGCGCCGGTGCTGGTCATCGTCACCGGGACGACGTCGTTCCACTGGCTGGCGCTTCCGCCGACGGTGATCTGACGGAACGGCAGATACGTGAGCTGCACCTTCCGCGTCCCGGTCTGGTGCACCTGCGCCGAGCCGCGCGGCACCGTGATGTCGTAGCCGATCTCGTACTGGTTCGCGGAGTTGGCCGTGAACGACGTCACGGGGAAGGTCAGCGTCTTCGTCTGGCCGGGCTTGAGGCTGATCCACGGCGAGACCGACAGCGACACCTGCCAGCCGGACGGCGGGGTGATCACGACCTTCGCGTTCTGCGTCTGCGGCGAGACGTTCTCCACCAGGACGTCGATGGTGCTGCTCGCGCCCAGCGGCCTGGTGAAGGACTGGACCTCGACCTTCAGCGGGGTGTCGTAGTCGAAGGCGGCACCCGTGGTCAGCACCGACTTCAGCGCCTCGGGACTCAGATCGCTGTCGAAGTACAGGACTTCCCACGGCTTGACCTGGAGCGTGACGGACGACGAGGCCCCGTCGGCGAGGCGGCGGCCGAGGTAGTCGTAGACCCGCACGCCCTGCGCGCCGTTGAGGGTGACGGTGCCGTTGTACCCGGCGCTCTGGTCCTCCATCGTGCCGTCCCAGAGCTGGTCGGCGTAGACGGCGGCCCGGCCCTTGCCGTCGGCGCCGCGGAACAGGAAGCCCCACGTCGACTTGGCGTTCGGGTACAACTCCTCTTCCAGCGTGGCGTCTTCGAGCAGGCTCGTCATGGTCGCGTAGGCGACGACGGCGGGCTTGGGGGACTTCGTGGCGATGTCGTAGATGTTGAACTCGACGCCGGAGTAGGTCTTGTCGTAGGACAGCGAGAACCAGAAGATCCGGATCGGCGAGTCCTCCTCGGCGCCCGCGAGCATGTGCAGCAGGTACGTCGGCGCCACCGTGCGGGCCACGCCGTACCCGGCCTGTCCGGCCGGCAGATGGGTGAAGTTGGCGTCGGCGTTGCCCAGTTCGGTCTGCCACTGCCCGGCGCGGCCCTGGGTGCGCGACCAGAGACGGTCCATCTTGACCTGCGTCTTGGTCATCGCGTACTGCGTGGCGTCGGGGTAGCCGTAGGCGTGGTTCACCGAGCCGTCGATGTAGCCGGTGTCCTTGGAGCCCCGCGCGTACACGATGTCGCGGTTGTACGTGACCGAGCCGCCGCCGATCAGATTCACGTCGGGGAACTCGGGCTTCACCCGGTCCCAGATCAGCTTGCACATGTCTCGGTAGTCCTGGGCGTCACCGGTCATCCACGCCCAGCCGTGCACCCAGGGCTCGTTCCACACCTCCCAGTTGGGGACCAGGTCCTGGAGCGGCGCGATGCAGTGGTAGACCATCTCGGCGTGCGCGACCAGGTCCTTGGGCCGGTTCTGGTAGGTCTTCACCGGCTTGCCGTCCGGGCCGGGCTGCACATTCCACGACATGTTGTAGTTGATGCCGGCGAGGGCCTCGATGCCGTGGGCGTGCCAGTCGGCGATCTCGGCCCGCGCCGCGTCGATCTGCGGCTGCTGCCAGAAGACGCCGGGGGACGGGCAGACGGTGTCCGGCTGCACGGCGTCGATGCCCCGGCACCACTTGACGCCGATGCGCTGGGCGATCTGCCGGGTGATGGCGGGAGTCGACTCCGAGCGGATGCCCAGCCCGAACGCCGAGTTCGGCCTGCGGCCCGCAACGGTCGGCCGGATCACGCCCAACCCGAGCGTCTGCGACAGCAGTTGGGCACCGGAGGCGTTGGTGACGGTGGCCGTGACGGCGTAGTGGTCGGGATCGTACGAGCCCAGCGGGATCGTGGTGGTGGTCTGCGTACCGGCCGGGGCGGTGAACGCGGTGGTGCCGCTGTTCAGCGGCGCCCCGGCGCGGGCGGCGACCGACCAGGTGACCGAACCGCTCAGCGCCGTCGTGGGGTTGAAGACCACGAGGAGGTCGGGGGCGGCCTTCGCCGTACCGGTCACCGGGTAGAGGCCGGTCGGGTCGGAGAATCCGAAGGCGACCACGGGCAGCGCGGCGGCTGCCGCCGTGCCCTCGGGCGCCGCGGCGCGGGCGCTCGGCGCCAGGCCCCAGTCCATGGCGCTCGCGGCGGCGGCGCCCGCGACGGCGGCTGCTCCGTAGCCCACGACCTTGCGCCGGGAGACCTCCGCGGGGGTGGCCGTCGCCGAGGTCGGCGTCGCCGGGGTGGTGCGGTCGGATCTGGCGTGGCTGTCTGTCACGGTCGGTCCTCTCCAGGGTTCAGCGCGGGGATTGTTCGGGTGCCACCGGCCGGATGACGCACAGGCCGGAGGGCGGGACGGCGATCGGGGTGAGTCCGGGGCCGAGCGTGCGCGGGCCCGAGGCGGCGGGTCTGCCGCAGGCGTCGAAGACGTCCAGCCGGACGCGGACGCCGGGCCCGGCGACGCCAGGAGCGTCGATGTCCAGGCCCGACCCGCCTGCCTCGCCCGCCATGTCCGCCACGCCCGCCACGCCCGCCACGCCCGGCCGCTCGACGCCGGGGTCCTCGATGTCCAGGACCACGCGCGACCCGGCGGTGGAGTTCACCAGGGCGACCTCGGTGAACTCCGCCAACTGGAGCGGGACGACGTGGTGTTCGGCGTAGCAGGCGATGACGGCGCGCCGGCCCAGGGCGGCCGTCACCGTCTGGTGGAGCTGGTCGGGGCGTCCGGCGCGGATCTCGCCCCGGCCGAGGACATCGGCGTACGTCCGCCGGACGCCGAGCCAGAAGGCGGTCATCGCGCGGTGCTCCGCGCTCTGTCCGGCCAGCGCGACGGAGATCTGCGGTGCCGAGAACAGCGCGGAGTGCAGCTGTCGGGCCGCCGCTTCCGCCGGGGCGGCCGGGTCCCACATCAGCATGTCCGAGTGGACCGCCGCCGATCCGGCGAGCACGCCGGTGTCCAGCGTGCGGACCCGGTTCGCGGTGGCGTCCGCCGGGCAGTCGGCGGCCCGGAGCATGTTGCCGAAGCGCCGCATGCCCGGGCCGGTGTAGGGCTGTCGCAGCTCGATCAGCAGCTCGTCGCCGCGCAGTTCACGCAGCCGCTCGCGCAGTTCGGTGAGCAACAGCCGTATGCCCAGGCCCACATCGGCGACGTCCGCGACGTCGAGATCGGCGGGCGCCTCCGCGGTGACACCTCGGCAGGTGTCCTTACCGGTGCCGGTGCCGGTGCCGGTGCCAGTGCCGGTGCCTCCGCCGGTGTCAGGTCCGGCGGCGGTGGCGACACCGGTACCGGCGTCTGTGGAGGCACCACGGCCCGCACCGGTGCCGTCATCGCGGCCGGTCCTGACGTTCTCTTCTGCGGCGTCCTCTTCGGCAGTCGGCCGGTCGGCCCCATGGACCTCGACCTTGTGAACTCCGACCGCGTGGACTTCGACCGCGTGGACCTCGACCGCGTGGACCTCGACCGCGTGGACCTCGGCCGCGTGGTCCCCGCCCGCGAGTTCCTCGGCCGCGTACGCCATCGCGAAGTCCAGGAAGTCGATCTTGAGCCCGTCCAGGCCGTAGCGCCGGACGAGGTCGACGCAGGAGTCGACGGCGAAGCGCCGGGCGGCCGGGCGGCGCGGGTCGAGGACCCGGCAGCCGAGCCGCGTCACCTCGTGCGGCGCGACCCGCGCCAACTCCTCGTACGCCGGGGTGCGTTCGCCGACCAGCAGGGGTGCGATCCAGGCCACGTACCGCAGGTCCAGGCCCTGCACGGTCCTCACATGCGCGGCGAAGTCGGGGAATTTGGCCGGGTCCGGGGTCCACGCGCCACTGCCGGAGTAGCCGGGACCGTCCGCGTGGAGCTGCCAGCCGTCGTCCAACAGCAGCACCCCGCAGCCCATTTCGGCGGCGAGCACGGCTTCGGCCTCGACGCCCGCCGCCGTCAGCTCGCGGTGCATCGAGTACCAGGTCGAGTACGCGGGGGCGCGGGCCGCGTCGGGTACGGGCAGCGGCGCGGCGTCCGCGAGACCGCCGGTCACCTCCCGTACGGCCTCGGCCCACGGGCGGCCCGGGGCCTGGACGCGAATCCGACAGGTCTCCCCCGCCGCGAGGTCCATCGAGAGCCACACCCCGAAGCGGGCCGACTCCTCGCCGACACCGAATCTGACCCGCGTGGTGGCCGCGATCCGGTCGGACGCGAAGGCCAGCAGCGCGCGGCCCGCCGTGTCGTACAGGCAGCCCAGCGGCGCGGAGTCGACCAGGCCGACGGTGCGCCAGGGGTTGGCCCAGTCCGCCACCAGGTGCCGGTCCCAGCCCGCCCCCGGATGCCAGTAACCCGCCGCGTCGCCGAGCGGAACGTCCAGCCGCAGTACGGCCGTTGTGGCCGCGTCGGCGCGCAGTTCGAGCACGTCGGCGTCCACGGGACGCCCGGCGCCCCCGTCCGCACCGGCCACGTGACCGCCCGCGGGCTCGACGCTCAGCCGCGCGCCGTCCGTCAGCAGGCTGACCGAGGCGCCCCGCACACGCAGGGCGTCGCGTGCGGCCCACAACCGCGCCGGACTGGCGAAGTCGGCCATCACCGCTCCTTTCCGAGGTCGGGGAAACATGTCTGACCAGCTGAGACAACGTTGCCTGACGAGACAAGCGGCGTTCCCCAGGGGGTTGGAGGGATCACGACGCCCGCGCCACGGCTCCGGCCGTGCGCGCTCACCGACAGGTGGCGCCTTCGTGCCTGGTCAGCTACGTCCTGACGGCTGTCGACAGATCAACCACGCATACCGGAAGGAGCACCGGGGCAGCAGGTCCGACCCGGCCGCCCTCCGCAGGCGGTCGTGCTGAACCCTAGCCACCTGAGACAACGTTGCCTAGAGTTTTCGCGCGAGTGACAGAGAAATCCCGCGCACAGATCCGGAGAGCGACCGTGTCACAAGCCGTTTACCCGCACGCGCCGGACATCTCCGTCCCCGGCGGGGCCGGGGCCGGGGTCGGGGTCGGCGAGGGTCCCGTCGTGGACCACCGCGTCGGCGAACTGGACTGGGTGGACATCCCGTTGGGCGCACTGTGGCGCGCCGCCCTCGCCGGCCGGGGACCGGTGCACGGGGCGGCCCGTACCGGCATGAGTCTCGGCGCGGTCGCGGTACGGGACCGCGCCGGTTACGTGGCGGCGGGGACGTTCGCGGGGGTGAGTGCGGGGGTGGGCGTGGGGGGCGGGGCCTGAACAGGACCGTCAGCGGCCCGGTTCAGTCCCGCGCGGGACTCGGCGGGGCCCCCGCGCCGGTCACCGTCCGGCGCCCGGCCGCGCCGTACCGTGCTCGACCAGGGTGGTGGGGATGACCACCGTCTGGGGCCGCGACTTGTCCCCCGCGATCCGCCTGAAGAGCAGTTCCGCGCCGATCCGGCCGATGGCGCGGGCGTCGTAGGACACCACGGTCAGCGGGTGGGCCATCAGCGCGGCGGTCTCGAAGTCGTCGAAGCCCACCACTTCGACGGCGCTGCCCGCGCCGCCCGCGCCGGCCTCGCCGCCGAGCCGGTTCAGCGCGCCGAGCACGCCGAGCGTGAGCCGGTTGTTCAGCGCGAACAGCGCGGTCGGCGGCTGCGGCCCGGTGAGCATCCGCTCGACGGCGGCCTCGGTGTCGCGCACGGTGTGCAGGCCGTATCTGATCAGGTCGGGGCGGTACGGCAGCCCGGCCCGCTCCAGCGCGGTCTCGGCGGCCGACAGCCGCTCGACCATGGGGTGGATGCTCAGCCAGTCCGAGACCACGCCGATCCGCTCGTGGCCGCGGGCCGTCAGGTGCTCGATCGCGGACCGCGCGCCCGCCGCGTTGTCGATGAGCACGGTGTCCGCGCGCAGGTTGGTGGGCGGCCGGTCGAGGAACACCGTGGGGGTGCCCATGTCGATCTCCGCGCGCAGGTAGACGTGGTCGGCGGTGCTGCCGGCCGGTACGACCAGCAGCCCGTCGACGCGTCGCTCGCACATCTGCAACAGCAGTCGGCGTTCCCGCTCGGCGTCCTCCTCGGAACTGGCGGTGATCAGCAGGGTGTCGTTCTCCAGGGCGCACTGCGCCGCGGCGGCGGCGATGCCCGCGTAGAACGGGTTGGCCAGGTCCTCGATGAGCAGGCCGACCGTGGCCGAGGTGGACTGCGTGCGCAGGTCCCTGGCCATGTTGTTGCGGCGGAAGCCGAGCCGCACCACGGCGGCCCTGACCCGCTCGGCCATCTCCGGATCGACGGTGGACACGCCGTTGACCACACGCGAGACCGTTTTGAGACTGACGTCGGCCTCCCGGGCGACGTCGGTCATCGTCGGCCGCCGCGGGGCCGCGCTCGGGCTCGGTGTACTCACGTGCTGCTCCCCTCGGCGACGCGGCGCCGAGGGGAGGGCCAACGTTGTCTCACGCTCGGATCATACCGCCGCCGGGGTCGCCGAAATCACCCTACGCCATCGGCTGCCGCCTCCCCTTCCGTCAGACCGAACCCGAGCGTGAAGCGGCCCGGTACGGCGGCCAGATGGTGCCGGGGCTGCAACGCGTGTCCGCAGGAGGCGCTGCCGAGGCCGTGGTGTTCGAGGTCGACATTGAGGTGGATACGGCCGTCGGGCCTGAGGTCGGCGGTGTGCCTGGCCGCCGCCAGGGCCGCGGTGGACCAGGGCCGCGCGGTCAGGTCGAACCAGGGGCTGCCGGTGATCTCCAGACCGGGCCCCGCGGAGTCGCCTTCGGGACCGGTGAGGCGGGCCCAGCGCACATGCCGCCGGTTGCCGTTCTCCTGCGGGTACACGTACGGCGTCTGCGCCTCGGCGACCGTGGTCGCGTACCGCCCGACGCGGACGGCCTCCTCGCTGTCCCGGTAGGACTCGCCGGGACCGAGGCCGAACCAGCTCAGCCGGTCGAGCGCCGCCGGGAGGGTCAGCGCGACGCCGAGCCGGGGCAGCGGTACCTCCCAGATGCCGACGGGCCGGGTGTCGACGGTGAGCACGAGCCGGTCCCCGGGCCCGGTGGTCCAGTGGTAGTCCGCCAGCATCGCGAGGTCCAGGCCCGCCGGGGCGATCCTGGTCCTCACCGTGAGGCTCGCCCCGCCCGCCGAGATCTCCAGCACCTTGTGCCGGAGCCGGTGCAGGCCGCTGCGGTGCCAGGCGGCCAGGAGCGGCGACCGGCCGTCGTTGTCGATCGGGGCCCGCCACAGGTCAACGCGGGGGCCTTCGAGCGCCAGGTCACCGAGGCGGAGCAGCCGTCCGTCGGCCGCGTCGAACTGTCCGGCGCCGAGGCTGATCGTTCCGCGGCGGCGCGCCTGAGGGGTGGTCGTGGTGGAAGCCGCGCCCGCGGGTCCCGCCGTCAGCGTGGTCGTGGTGGAAGCCGCGCCCGCGGGTCCCGCCGTCAGCGTGGTCGCGCCGTTGCCGTCCGGGGCGAACTGGGACCAGGCGACGGTGTGCCCGGCTCCGGTCCACGACTCGTCCGCGCCG
This sequence comes from Streptomyces sp. NPDC088910, assembly GCF_044749865.1. NCBI lineage: Bacteria > Bacillati > Actinomycetota > Actinomycetes > Kitasatosporales > Streptomycetaceae > Streptomyces > Streptomyces sp. NPDC088910. The sequence continues at coordinate 17,659 of NZ_JBIVIV010000004.1, read as the reverse complement.
AGCTGCGCGCTGAGGGTCACCCAGCGCTCCCCCGGTCCCGCCGCGGCGAGCGCCTTGGCCAGGCTGTCGGGCCAGTCCGCGCGGCGGGTGTCGCCGGGGCCGGTCACCGGCACCTCCCACGCGCCCTCCCCCGCCTGCTCGCCGTCGACTTCGAGCAGCCAGACCCAGCGCAGGTAACCGGTGTCCCGCGTGTGGTGCAGATTGCGGATCTCGACTCCGCCGCCGTCGCGGCGGGCGGTGATCCTGACCGGCTCGATGACCTTCGCGTACTCCAGGAGTCCGGGAGAGGGGGTGCGGTCGGGGAAGACCAGACCGTCGGCGACGAAGTTGCCGTCGTGGACGGGCTCGCCGAAGTCGCCTCCGTAGGCGTAGAAGAGCGTGCCCTCCTCGTCGCGCTGGGCGACGCCGTGGTCGATCCACTCCCAGACGAAGCCGCCCGCCAGCCGGGGGCTGCTCTCGAACAGCTCCTGGTACTGGCGCAGTCCGCCGGGGCCGTTGCCCATCGCGTGGGCGTACTCGCACAGCAGGAACGGCATCGCGCGCCTGCGGGCGTCGTTGGCCGGGTCGCCGGTGAGCGGTTCCTGGCGCGCGGCGACCGCCGCCACGAACGCGTAGTCGGGGTACATCACCGAGTACACGTCGGTGTAGGCGCAGTCGTCCCAGTCGCCCTCGTAGTGGATCAGCCGGTCGGGGTCGCGGTCGCGGATCCACTCGGCCATGGCCGCGAGATTCGCGCCGACGCCGGACTCGTTGCCGAGCGACCACATCACGACGCTGGGGTGGTTCTTGTCGCGCTCGACCATCCGCTCGGCCCGGTCGAGCAGCGCGGGGCGCCACTCGGGCTCGTCTGAGGGGTTGCGGCGCCAGCCGTTCTCCGAGAAGCCGTGGGTCTCCAGGTCGCACTCGTCGACCACCCACAGGCCGTGTTCGTCGCAGAGGTCGAGGAAGGCGGCGGCGGGCGGATAGTGGCTGGTCCGCACGGCGTTGATGTTGTGCCGCTTCATCAGCAGCACGTCGGCGAGCATCGTCTCGCGGGTCAGCGCGCGGCCCCTGACCGGGTCCCATTCGTGCCGGTTGACCCCGCGGAAGACGAGCGGCCTGCCGTTGGCGGTGACGACGCCGTCCTCGACCACGACCCGGCGGAAGCCGATACGCAGCGGGACGCGTTCGGTGGCCGTGACGAGTTCGCCCGCGTAGAGCCGGGGCTGTTCGTCGCTCCAGGGAGTGACGCCCGGCGCGGTGTGCGGACCGGCGGGATCGGCGTCGGTGATGCCGAGTTCGGGGACGCTCAGGCGCGCGTCGCCCGCGCCGTCGACGTCGACCCGCAGGGTGCCGGTGCCGGAGTGGTGGTCGTAGTCGGCGTGCACGAAGAAGTCGGCGATGCCGCCGACCGGCCGGACCAGCAGCCGTACGGGGCGGAAGACACCCGACAGCCACCACATGTCCTGGTCTTCCAAGTAGCTGGCGGACGACCACTGGTGGACCCGTACGGCCAGCACATTGCGGCCGGTCCGCAGGGTGTCGGTGACGTCGAATTCGGTGGGCAGCCGGCTGCCCTTGCCGTCGCCGAGCGGCCGGCCGTTGAGCCAGACCGCGAAGGCGGAGTCGACGCCCTCGAAGCGGAGCACCGCAGTGCCGCCGTCGGCGAAGCCCTCCGCGACGTCGAACTCCCTGCGGTACTCGCCTGTCGGGTTCTCGTCGGGCACGCGCGGCGGGTCGACGGGGATCGGGAAGGTGACGTTGGTGTACGCGGGTGTGCCGAAGCGGCCGGGTCCGGGGACGCCGTCCATCTGCCAGGACGAGGGCACGGGGACGGTCGTCCACTCGGCGGCGTCGAACTCCGGGGCCTCGAAGCCCACGGTCACGTCGTGGAGACCGTCGCCGAGCCGGAAGCTCCAGTCGCCGTTCAGGTCGAGGGCGGGTGCGTCGGAGTCGAACGACGCGCGGGGCCGCAGCCGGCCGTTGCCGGGTGATACGTCCTCGACGTAGGCGCAGGCGTCCGGGCTTTCGCTCCGGTTCTGGGCGTGGTCCATCGGTGCGACCGGTCCTTTCCGGGGGTCTGGGGCGTACACCTCGGGGTGTACGAGTCGGGGCTGACGCGTCAGGCGGCGGGACCGCGCGGGGCGGGGCCGATGTACGGCGGGCTTGCGCGAAGCGGGGCTGACGCGGGGCGGGATCGCGCGGGGCGGCGGGTGCTCAACCGGCCGCGCGCGGCGGCGCTGTGGAAGCGCGGACCTTGAGCGTGCTGGGCATGACGTTCTCGCGCTGGGCCGGCGGGCGGCCGTCCAGCAGGTCGAGCAGGATCTGTGCGGCGCGCCGGCCCACGTCGACGCTGTGCAGGTTGACGCTGGTCAGCGTCGGGTCGACGAGGTCGGCGGCCTCGGTGTCGTCGAAGCCCGCCACGGACACGTCGGCGGGCAGGGCGTGTCCGTGCTCGCGCAGCCAGCGCAGCGCGCCCAGGGCCATGCCGTCGTTGAAGGCGAAGATCGCGGTGGGCGGTTCCGGGTGGGCCATGAGCCGTTCGGCCGCCGCGTAGCCGGACGCGGCGGTGAAGTCGCCGTGCTCCATGAGGTCGTCGGGGACAGTGCGGTGCGCGTCGGCCAGGGCGCGGTGCAGCCCGCGCAGCCGGGCGGCCATCGCGAGCCGGTTCTCCCGGGGGCCGTTGACCACGCCGATGCGGCGGTGGCCGAGGGCCAGCAGGTGCTGGGCGACGGCGTAGGCGCCGCCCTCGTCGTCGGGGTGGACGCAGGTGAGGTCTTCGGCGGTGTAGCCGATGACCACGGTGGGATATCCGGCGGACCGCAGGGCGGGCAGCGACTCCCCGCCGGTTCCGGCCTCGACCAGCAGGCCGTCGACCTGGCGGCGCTGGACGAACCGGCGGTAGGCGGAGGCGGGTTCGTCGGCCACCTCGCGGGTGGACAGCAGCAACCCGTAGCCGCGCGAGGTCAGTTCCTGGTCCGCGCCCTGCACCAGGCGGATCAAGTGGTCGTTGGAGAAGGCGAATCCGGGGTTGTGCGGCAGGACGACGCCGATCACCTCGGTACGGCCGCTGGCCAGGGCGCGGGCACCGGCGCTCGGCCGGTAGTCGAGCGTCCGCATGGCGACCAGCACCCGGTCGCGTACGGCGTCGGTGACCGTACGGTCGCCGTTGATCACGCGGGAGACCGTCTGGTGGGAGACACCCGCCTCGGCCGCGACGGTACGCAGAGTCGGCCGGTCCGACACGGGGCATCCTCGATTCTTCAGTGACCGTTCACATGACGCGTCACTCATCGTAGAACCGATCGCCGCCGAGCGGAAGAGGTACGCGCCATTGACGCCGGGTGCGGCGAGTCCTAGCTTTACCTCCCGTCAAGTGAACGGTCACTCGTGTACCGCCAGACCGGCTCGAAGGTGTCGGCCCCACGACGGAGGACCCCGAACATGAGCGAGCAGGAACCCGCAGACAATCCCCCCGCACCCCGTCGCATCCCGCGCGGTACCGGCGCCGTCTCCCGCCGGCGGATGCTGGCCTACGGCAGGAACGCCGCGATCGTCGCCGGAGCCGCCGTGGCGCTTCCGGCCGCTGTCACCTCCGCGGCGCGGGCCGCCGCCCCGCCGCCCGCCGCGCCCACCGGCGCGTCAGGACCGCTCGCCGCGCCCCCGGCGGCCACCGCGATCCCGACCAACACCCTGCCGAACGTGGTCACTTCCTGGACCGGGAACACCTTCTCCGGGGCCACCGAGTGGGTGCAGGACTTCGTCTTCAACATCGCCGTCGCCAAGGACGGCACCGTCTACACCGTCAGCTTCTGGGACGAGGGCGGGAACTACGCCGGCATCTACAAGGACGGCCATCTCATCGGGAACTGCCACGGCGCGAACGGCGACGCGGTGGCGGTCAACGACTCGTACGTCTATCTCAGCGTCGGCAACGGCCTGACGCGCTTCGGCCTGAACGGCGCCGCCACCTCGCTGACCTACGCCGTGGGCAGTTCGCCCGCCGCCGCCGCGGCCTCGGCGACGCAGGTGGTCGCCACCGACCGGGCGGCCAACCTCGTCAAGGTCTTCGACGCCGCCAGCGGTGCGCTGCTGCGCAGTTGGAGCGTCAACAAGCCCGGCGCGGTGGCGATCGGCGCCAACGGCGAGATCTGGGTGGTCGCGAATGTCACGCGCGACGCCAACGACGGCCACTTCTGGCACGCCGACCCCGCGCACCCGGCGCAGATCCTGCACTTCTCCAACACCGGCGCGGCGCTGGCCGGAACGATCAGCGGCCCCTCCGCCGACTGGCTGCCCACCTCGCTCGCCGTGGACGTCCACGGCGACCTCCTCGTCGGCGACAACGGCCCGCTGCGCCAAGTCCACACGTACACCGGCCTGTCCGGTACGCCCACCCGGGCCCGCAGCCTCGGCCAGGCGGGCGGCATCGGCGCGGGGACACCGGGCCGGGTCACCGCGGACAAGTTCTTCGGCATCGTCGGCGTCGGCGGCGACGCCGCGGGCAACGTCTATGTCGCGATGTACGAATTCGGCACCTGGCTGCGGAAGTTCACCGCGGCCGGGGCCGTGGTGTGGCAGCTCCAGGGCAGCGCCTTCGTGGACTCCGCCGACTTCGACCCGGCCTCCGACGGCGTCGAGGTCTACACCAAGCAGAATCACTACACCGTCAACTACGCGCGGCAGCCCGGCACCGACGCGACCTGGCGCAGCTACACCCTCGACTCCGTCAACTACCCGCAGGACGCGCGGCTGTTCCTGCCCGGCCATCACCACCACGCCACCTCGCCCTTCCTGAAGCGGCTCAACGGGCAGATGTACATGTACGTGACGGGCATGTACTGCGGTCACCTGCTCATCTACCGCTTCCAGGGCGAGATCGCGAAGCCGTCGGGGGCGATCTTCAAGGCGCACTGGTCGGGCGCCGATCCGGGCGACGACCCCAACTGGCCGCCGAACCAGCCCGCCTCGGGTCAGTGGATCTGGCGCGACCTGAGCGGCAACGGCGCGTTCGAGGCCGGGGAGTTCATCCAGCCGGGCGACGGCAGCAACTCCCCGGGCAACTGCTGGGTCTGGTACGTCGACGACCGGGGCGACATCTGGGAGGGCGGCGACCGCGACCTGCGCCGCTACCCGTTGCAGGGCTTCGACGCGCAGGGCAACCCGGTCTACACGTATGCGAGCCGGGAGACGATCGCGCTGCCCGCGCCGTTCAGCGTCGTCCGCCGTCTGCACTACGACGTGGCCACCGACGTGATGTACATGGTCGGCTACACCCCTGACCAGGTCTTCGACAACGCCCACTGGAAGGAGTGCGGCAAGGTCCTGGTGCGCTACGACAAGTGGAGCACCGGCAACCGCACCCCGACCTGGACGCTGCTGCTGCCCTGGGACACCGCCGCCAACCCGATCGTGACGATGGTGAGTCTGGCCTTCGCGGGCGACTACATCTTCATCTCCGGTATCGCGACGCGCGGGCAGATCTGGGTGTGGAGGGCCGCCGACGCCAGCCCGGTCGGGACCTGGCAGCCCGGCGCCAACGTCGGCGGTGTGGAACGTACGGGGTGGGTCGACGTGCCGTACGGCATCACCGCGAGCCGCAGGTCCAACGGCGACTATCTGGTCCAGGTCGAGGACGACCTGTTCAACAAGGTGCTGCTGTACCGCTGGACGCCGTAGGGACGCGCGGGTGCGCGGACGGGCGGCCGGAGGGGTGCCGCCCGTCCGCGCCGAAGCGCGCCGGTACCAGCCGCTGCACGTCGTCACATGTCGGTCCGTGGGGATGACGTCAACACATCGAGCAGACAGGGAGTTTCCGTGACGGACGGACAACGGGTGCGGGTGGTCGCATCGGACGGCGTCGAGCTGGACGCCGTCGTGCACCGCCCCGCGTCCGGAGCCCCCGGTACAGGGGCCGGAACAGGGGCCGGGAGCAGGCCAGGGACCAGGTCCGGAACGGGCCCCGAGGGCACGGTGCTCCTGGTCCACGGAATCTCCGCGGATCTGGACGAGGGCGGGGCGTTCGTACGGCTCGCCCAGCGGCTGGCCGAACAGGGCCTGACCGCGCTGCGGTTCAGCTTCCGCGGGCACGGGAAAAGCGGCGGCGCTCCGCAAGGTGTGACGATCGCCGGGGAGATGCTGGACCTGGCGGCCGTCGCGGCCTACGCCGAGCGGGAGTTGCCCGGTCCGCTGGCGGTGGTGGCGGCGAGCTTCGGCGCCGTGTCCACCGGCCTGTCGATGCCCTGGCTGGGCGGGCGGCTGGCCCGCCTGGTGCTGTGGAATCCCGTCCTCGACCTGCGCCGGACCTTCCTCGAACCCGAACTCCCCTGGGGGCTGGCGAACTTCGGACCGGGTCCGCTGAAGGGCCTCGCCGAGCACGGGGAGCTGCTGATCGGCGGCCGGTTCGCCCTGGGCCGGGTGCTGTTCGCGGAGCTGGCCGCCCACCGGCCGATCGACGCCTACACCGCGGGCGGCCCGCCCGCCCTCGTCCTGCACGGGGACCGCGACGACTGCGTCTCCTTCGACATCGCCCGTGACGTCGCGGCGACGGTCCCGCACTGGGAATTCCGCCCGCTGCCCGGCGCCGGCCACGGTTTCCACTCCCCCGAGCACGAGCCCGAGGCGATCGCGGTGACCGCGCGGTGGCTCGCGCGCGGCATGACGGCCCAGGGGGGCAACGTATGACCCGGCCGGCCGGAGACCTTCCGTACCGTACGGCGCTGATCGGCGCGGGCAGCATCGCCGACGACGCTCATGTCCCCGCGATCCGGGCGCTGTCCGGGCAGCTCGACCTGGTGGCGGTCGCGGACTCCGACCCGGCGCGGGCCGGGGACTTCGCGGCGCGGCACGGCATCGCGCGCGGTTACGACGACCCGCTGGAACTGCTGGCCGTCGAACGGCCCGACCTGGTGGTGATCTGCTCCCCGTCGTTCACCCACACCGATCTGACGGTGGCCGCGCTGGAGGCGGGTGCCTGGGTCTACTGCGAGAAGCCGCTGTGCGGTTCGCTGGCCGACCACGACCGGATTCTGGCCGCGGAGCGCGCGACGGGCCGCTGCTGCGCGCCGGTCTTCCAGTGGCGGGCGGGGTCGGGCGCCGCGCACGTACGCGGTCTGCTGCGCGACGGTGTGCTCGGGCCGCCGCTGCTGGCGCTGTGCCAGACCACCTGGTACCGGGGCGCGGATTACTACGCGGCCCCGTGGCGCGGTCGGCGCGCCACCGAACTGGGCGGTGCCACCGTCACGCAGGGCATCCACGCCATGGACCTGATGCTGTGGCTGATGCCCGACTGGGCGGAGGTGAGCGCGCGGATCGCGACGGTCGACCGGGACATCGAGACGGAGGACGTGTCCCTCGCCCATGTCGCCTTCGCCTCCGGCGCGCAGGCGTCGATCGTGAACAGCGTCGTGTCGGCGCGCCAGGAGTCGTATCTGCGGATCGACTGCGCGCGGGCCAGTACGGAGCTGCGCCACCTGTACGCGTACGGCAACGAGCACTGGACGTTCACCCCCGCGCCCGACCGGCCGCCGTCCACGCCCGGCTGGGACACCATCGGCGCCGAGGTGCCCGCGCACCAGGCGCCGCAGCTCGCGGACCTGGTCGCGCGGATGCGGCGGGGCGAGCCGCCCGAGCACACAGCGGCCGACGCGCGCCGCACCACCGAATTCGTCACCGCCCTCTACAAGTCGGCCGCGACCGGCCGCCCGGTCCCGCGGGGCTCGATCGGCGCGGACGACCCCTTCCACCGGTCCTGGTGGGGCGCCCCGCCCTCTTCCTGACGGCTCCCGCGCTCCCCCGGCCCGCGCGCCGCGCCCTCACCGCCGGGCGGTGCGCGGGCTCCGGCGGCGCAGGTACTCGAGGAGCAGGACGTTGGCGAGGGCCGCGGCGATCAGGAGGACGACGTTGAGCGTCGCGCTGCCCGCGCTGAGCCAGGCGGCGTCGTCGCCGTCGGCGTTCGTGGTGGACGCCCACAGCCCGCCGACCCCCTTGAGCAGCGCGTAGCCGCCGTAGACGAGGACCAGTGCCGCGATCCCGAAGGGCAGGGTCACGGCCACGGCCAGCAGGTACGGAAGGCTCGTCCCGGTGACGGCGCCGAGCACCGCCAGGACGGCCACGACCGCCACGTACAGGCCCTGGACGGTCCGCCATCCCCATGTCGCGCCGCGCATCGCCGTACTCCCCCCGCCGACGAACCACCACCGCACATGACTGTAGGCCCGGCGTGCGCGCGGGGAGCCGGGAGGGCCTCGCCACACGGGCCGTAGGGGCCATACGCGCCGTACGCGTCGCATACGCCGCACGCGCCGTACGCACACCGCGTCGAGCCGGGACAGGCGGCGGCGCGCCCGGCCGGGAGAGACGGCGAAGGCTCCGCGCGTCCCTCCCGGCCGTCCCGGCCGCGTCACGCGGCCGTCGGCCGGAGCCTCACAGCTCGGCGCGCACCGTACGGGCCGCCGCCACCAGATTCTCCAGCGACGCCTTCGTCTCGGGCCAGCCGCGGGTCTTCAGGCCGCAGTCGGGGTTGACCCACAGCCGCTCGGCGGGGATGGCGAGCAGGCCCTCGCGCAGCAGCGAGGCCGCCTCCGCCGCGTCGGGCACCCGCGGCGAGTGGATGTCGTACACGCCGGGTCCCGCCTCGCGCGGGTAGCCGTGCGCGGCCAGTTCGGTGGCGACCTGCATGTGGGAGCGGGCGGCCTCCAGGCTGATGACGTCGGCGTCGAGGTCGTCGATGGCCTGGACGATGTCGCCGAACTCGGCGTAGCACATGTGGGTGTGGATCTGGGTGCCGGGAGCGACGGCGCCGGTGGTGAGCCGGAACGCCTCGGTGGCCCAGTCCAGGTACGCGGGCCGGTCGGCGGCGCGCAGCGGCAGGGTCTCGCGCAGCGCGGGCTCGTCGACTTGGATCACGCAGGTGCCCGCGGCTTCGAGGTCGGTGACCTCGTCGCGCAGGGCGAGCGCGACCTGCCGCGCGGTGTCGCCGAGCGGCTGGTCGTCGCGGACGAAGGACCAGGCCAGCATGGTGACGGGACCGGTGAGCATGCCCTTGACCGGGCGGTCGGTGAGCGACTGGGCGTACGACGTCCAGCGCACCGTCATCGGCTCCGGCCGGGAGATGTCCCCGGCCAGGACCGGCGGGCGCACGTACCGGGTGCCGTAGGACTGCACCCAGCCGTGCCGGGTGGCGAGGTAGCCGGTGAGCTGCTCGGCGAAGTACTGCACCATGTCGTTGCGTTCGGGTTCGCCGTGCACGAGCACGTCGAGGCCGGTCCTCTCCTGGAAGGAGACGACCTCGCCGATCTCGGCCCTGATCCGCTCCTCGTACCCCGCGGTGTCGATCCGGCCGGCCCGCAGGTCGGCGCGGGCGGCGCGCAGGTCGTCGGTCTGCGGGAACGAGCCGATGGTGGTGGTCGGCAGCAGCGGCAGGCCGAGCCGGGCGCGCTGGGCGGCGGCGCGCTCGGTGTACGGCTGGGAGCGGCGCCCGTCGGCGTCGGTGACGGCCGCGCTCCTGGCGCGTACGGCCGGGTCGCGGGTGATCGGGGAGGCGGCGCGGGAGGCCAGGGCGGCGCGGTTGGCGGCGATCTCGGCGGCGATGGTGTCGGTGCCCTCGGCCAGGCCCTTGGCGAGCGTCACGATCTCGGTGGTCTTCTGCGCGGCGAAGGCGAGCCAGCCCAGAATCCGGGGGTCGATGTCGCGTTCGGGCGCGGTGTCGAGCGGGACGTGCAGCAGCGAGCAGGACGCGGCCACGTCGACGCGGTCGGCGAAGCCGAGGAGGGTGGCGAGGGTGGCCAGCGACTTCTCGTAGTCGTTGATCCAGATGTTGCGGCCGTTGACGACGCCCGCGACGAGCCGCTTGCCCGGCAGTCCGCCGACGGCGGCGAGGCCGTCCAGATTCGCGGCGGCGGCGTCGGTGAAGTCCAGCGCCAGACCCTCGACCGGGGCCTTGGCCAGGACGGGCAGCGCCTCGCCGAGCCGGTCGAAGTACGAGGCGACCAGCAGCTTCGGCCGGTCGGTGAGGCCGCCGAGGTCGCGGTAGGCGCGGGCGACGGCGTTCAGTTCGGCCGGGGTGCGGTCCTGGACGAGCGCGGGCTCGTCGAGCTGTGCCCAGGTGGCGCCCGCGGCGCGCAGGTCGGCGAGGACTTCGGCGTAGACGGGCAGCAGCCGGTCGAGCAGCGTCAGCGGCTCGAAGTCGGCGGCGACGCCGGGGGCGGGCTTGGCGAGCAGCAGATACGTGACCGGGCCGACCAGGACGGGCCGGGCGGTGTGGCCGAGCGCGGCGGCTTCCTTGAACTCGGCGACCTGCTTGGCGGAGTCGGCGGTGAAGACGGTGTCGGGGCCCAGTTCGGGGACCAGGTAGTGGTAGTTCGTGTCGAACCACTTGGTCATCTCCAGTGGCGCCACCTCCTGCGTGCCGCGGGCCATCGCGAAGTAGCCGTCGAGCGCGTCCGCGGTGACGGCCGACCGGTGCCTCGGGGGGACGGCGCCGACCATGACACTGGTGTCCAGCATGTGGTCGTAGTACGAGAAGTCGCCGGTCGGCACCTCGTGGACGCCCGTCTCGGCCAGCTTCCGCCAGGTCGAGCGGCGCAGGTCCGCCGCGGTCTGCCGGAGGGCGTCGGCGGTGACGCGGCCCTTCCAGTAGCCCTCGACGGCCTTCTTCAGTTCACGGTTCTCACCCTGGCGGGGGTAGCCGTACACGGTGGCCCGTGCTGCCGCGGCTGCGGACTTCGCTGTCACGGAAATCTCCTTCGCGAGATGACTCCTGGCCTCCCGGCGACGGGACGCGAGCGCGAAAGGGAGGTGACAGACCCGACGGACCCACAGTGCCCCGCAATGGCACCGGTCCGTCCGATATGCACGCCGACCCGCCCACGAGGTCACCGGGATATCCGTACGCGAACGGTCGCGTACGGGCGACGGGCAGGTCTTCGGACTCGCGGGCACGTCCGCCTGAGGCGGACACCTACTGACCGTCGCTTCCCAGGTCCGGACCCAGTGCGTATGACGGCGGTCGTTCCCACTCACCGCTGCGGGGCAGTCCCGGATTCGCACCGGGTTCCCTCTTACGACGCGACCGCCTGGCTGACGGACGCGAACCTGTCGCACCGGCCAGGCTAGAGCGCGGACCACGCTCCGGTCACGTCGGACCACATTCCGGACGGCGGCCCCGGTCCTGAACCGGTCCTGAGCCGGCCATGACGCGGCCCTGGCCCGCTCCTGGCCCGGTGCGCGCTCTAGCCGGAGGTGGCGCCCGCGCCCGCCGCGACCGCGCCCGTCGCCACCAGCGCGATGATGACCACGCCGAGCAGCACCCGGTAGATCACGAACGGCGTGAAGCTGCGGTGGGAGATGTACTTCAGGAACCAGGCGATGGCCGCGTAGCCCACCGCGAAGGCGATGACCGTCGCCAGCATCGTCGGGCCCCAGGCGGGCGCCGGGCCGCTGCCGAGCTTGAACAGCTCCAGGCCGCCGGAGGCCAGCACGGCGGGGATGGCCAGCAGGAACGAGTAGCGCGCGGCGGCCTCGCGGCTGTAGCCGAGGAACAGTCCGGCGCTGATGGTGCCGCCGGAGCGGGAGACGCCGGGGATCAGGGCGAGCGACTGCGCCAGGCCGTACCAGAGGGAGTGCCGGAAGGTCAGCTCGGTGATCGGCTTGGGGCGGCGCACGGCGCGGGTGCGGTCGGCGACCGCCAGGACGAGTCCGAACAGGATCAGGACGGTGCCGGTGATCCGCAGGTCGCGCAGGCCGTTCTCGATGGTGTGCTGGAATGCCGCGCCCAGGACGGCGATCGGGACCGTACCGACGATCACGAACCAGCCCATCCGCGCGTCGTGGTCCTTGCGGCGCTCGGGGTGGAACAGCGACGCGGTCCACGCCTTGACGATGGTGGCGATGTCGCGCCGGAAGTAGATCAGCACGGCGGTCTCCGTGCCCAGTTGGGTGACCGCGGTGAAGGCCGCTCCGGGGTCGTCCCATCCGGCGAGGACGGAGACCACGCGTATGTGCGCGCTCGACGACACTGGCAGGAATTCGGTCAGACCCTGCACAAGGCCCAGGACAGCGGCGGTGAACCAGGACACGGCGGGGTGCTCCGGGGAGAGTTCGAGGGAAGGGTGGGTGAAGCGGGCGACGACGTGCGGAGTCCGGGCCGGGGCCGCCCGAAGGGAATGCGGGCGGCCCCGGCCCGGCCGAGGACGTCAGCGGCCGACGCGGCGGCCGGCGTCAGAGGTGGTGACGCCGGCACCCACGTCAGATGTTGACGCCGAAGTCGGTGGCGATGCCCGCCAGGCCCGAGGCGTACCCCTGGCCGATGGCGCGGAACTTCCACTCCGCGCCGTTGCGGTACAGCTCTCCGAAGACCATAGCCGTCTCGGTCGAGGCGTCCTCGGTCAGGTCGTACCTGGCCAGCTCCCGCCCGTCGGCCTGGTTCACGATCCGGATGAACGCGTTGCGCACCTGGCCGAAGCTCTGGCCGCGCTTCTCGGCGTCGTAGATCGACACGGGGAAGACGACCTTGTCGACCTGCGGGGGCACGGTGGCGAGGCTGACCTTGATCTGCTCGTCGTCGCCGTCGCCGCCACCGGTCAGATTGTCGCCGCTGTGCACCACGGAGCCGTCGGGGCTGCCGAGGTTGTTGAAGAACACGAAGTGCTGGTCGCTGAGGACCTTCCCGCCCACGTCGCACAGCAGCGCGGACGCGTCCAGGTCGTAGTCGGCGCCCGTGGTGGTCCGTACGTCCCACCCCAGGCCGACGGTGACCGCGGTGAGTCCGGGAGCTTCCTTGCTCAAAGAGACATTGCCGCCCTTGGACAGAGTCACGCCCACGAAATTACCTCCGGTTGCTTGGGGGTTGTCGGTAGTCGGTTGTCGATCGCCGGTATGTCGTCGTCCGCGCGCGTCTGCCAGGTCAACGGCGTGCGCGCCACGACAGTTCCACGGTTGCGTAACAGCTTAAGCGTTACGGGTGTGTGCGCGGGTCAGTCGTCCGAGTCGGGCTTGGAACGGGCGGCGGCGTACGCCTGGGTCGGCGTCATCGGGACCCGGTTGATCTGGACGGTCCGGTAGCGGCTGACCTTGGCGCAGGTGTCGGAGTCGTCGGCGGTCTGGGCGTGGGAGTTGCCCAGCGCCACCTTGGTGTCGGCGGGCGGCGCGGAGGACTTCCCGCCGGGGAAGGTGGTGCCGCTCGGCCAGTCCGCCCCGATCACGAGGGTGAGCCCGGCGACGGCGCCCTCCTTGAGGTGGGACGTCGCGATGCCGAGCGTACGGGCGACGGTCCCCGCCTCGGACCGCTGGCCGGGGCCGTAGGTCAAAGTCGTGGTGGCGGCGGGCGCCGGGGCGTTGCCGCCCGCGGTGGCCGGGTTGAAGCCCTTGCCGGTCAAGGTGTCGACGATCTCGGACGCGCGGCCCCCGATGCCGGTGCCGTTGCGCACCCGCACGGTGATCGCCGAGGCGGGGACGGACGTCGCGGTCGGGCTCGCCGACGCGGTCGCCGAGGCCGCGGCGGACGTGCCGCCCGAGGCGGTGGTCAGCGACTGGTCGTTGGCGATGGTGGCGAACAGCGTCTTCGCGCCGGGTCCGACCACCACCCGGTTGGGGTCGGTCGGGTCGGGCCCGGTCTGCATGGTGGTGAAGGTGATCCGCTTGGACGGGACCTTGTCGAGGTCGGAAGCCAGGCCGATCAGCTTGCTGATGCTGCCGAGGCCGGTGTCGACGGTCAGCGCCTTGGTCGCCGCGTTGGCGAGCTTGTAGACGGCCGCCGGGTTGGTGAGGGTGCCCGCGCTCTTGAACTTGCGGATCAGCGAGCTGAGATAGATGTGCTGCGCGTACGTACGGCCGAGGTCGCTGCCGTCGCCGAAGCCGTGCCGCGAGCGGAGGAATTCCAGCGCCCCGACGCCCTTGAGGGTGTGGGTGCCCCGGGAGAGCTTCAGATGCGAGTAGGTGTCGTACACGTCGGCGTCCACACAGACCGACACCCCGCCCACGGCGTCGGACATGCTGACGACGCCGGAGAAGTCGACCTGGATGAAGTGGTCGATCGGAATTCCGGTCAACTTGTGGACGGTGGCCACCTGGCACGCCTGGCCGTACGTCAGGGCGCTGTTGATCATGCCGTGGTAGCCAGGGGTGGACGCGCCGGTCTTGGGATTCTCGCAGGCGGGCACGTCGGTGAGGGTGTCGCGCGGGATGCTCATCACGGTGGCGTTGGAGCGGTCGGCGGAGATGTGCACGACCATCTCGACATCGGCGTTGCCCCCGGTCTGGACGCCGGTCTTTGCGCAGCCGCCGCCCAGTTTGCAGTCGGCCTCGGTGGTCCGGCCGTCGCTGCCCATCACCAGGATGTTGATCGGCGTGCGCCCGAAGGCGTCGGCCTTCTCCTGGCCCGCGCTGTCCTTGCCCGCGCCGTCGGTCAGGGACACGCTGGTGATGTTGCCGTTGAGGTGCTGGTAGAGCCAGTAGCCGCCGCCCGCGGTGACCAGCAGGAGCACGGCCAGGGATATGCCGCCGATCTTCAGGAACCGCCGGCCCCGGCCGGCCTGCCTGGCGCGCCTGCCCCCGCGGCCCGACGGCCGGGACCGCCCGCTCTCGGCGCGAGCGGCCGCCCGCGCCGCGGCCCGGCCGCTCCAGGGCTCGGTCATCTCCCGTGCTCCCTCTCCCGGGCGGCCCCCGTGGGGTGGTGCGGCCGGATTCGGCGGGTGAAGCGGCGCTTCACCCAAGGCTTCATGGTTGCGCAACGCGGCAAGGGTAAATCATGGCTCTGTGGGGTATCCGTGAGCGTCGCACCCGCGGCCGGCTTCCCCACCGGACACAGTTCCTGGTTTACGCAACCTTTAAAGTGTCTGCTATGCCAGAAACGCTACGACGAACCGGAAGGACACCTGTGGCCTGGGAGTGGGCGCATCTCGACGGAGGCCCGGCGGACGGCATGCGGGTACGGGTGACAGGCCCGCCCCGCGTGCTCCAAGTCACATCCGGATGCCAGGCGGAGGACGAGGCCGACGGCGACGGGCGGGGGCTGCGCGTCGAGGCGCTGTACGTCTACCGCCTCAAGCACGGTCAGCCACTGCGCTACGGCTGGGACCACGCCAGCCCCTGATGTCGTACGGGCCCGCGCCCCGGATCACGCGGGCCCGCGGCGCGCCGCGGGAGGGAGGTCAGTCAGTCCCGCGGCGCGCGTTCGGGTTCGCGCACAGGGCGCGCACCGACGGTCTCGCCAGGCGCGGACTTGACCGTACGGACCGCGGGGTCCGCGCTCGTCCCGGCCGTCGCCGTGCCAGGACCGGGGTCGTCCTTCAACGCCTTGGTCTCGCTCTTGAGGATGCGGAGCGACTTGCCCAGCGCCCGCGCGGAGTCCGGCAGCCGCTTGGAGCCGAACAGCACGATGACCACGAGCGCCACCACCAGCAGGTGCCAGGGCTCCAGTCCGTTTCTGAGCATCAACGTCTCCGCTTCCACATGCGTCGGTCCGCCGTCGCCGGACGGCGATGTGCCGCCCGGACCCCAACAGTTGCTACATTGCGCAATTATGAGAGTAGCGGTACCGAGGCGCAATGCCCGCACGGGCCCCCGTCCGGACCGTCCCCGCCCGTGCGCGCACCCTTCTCGGAGGTGACCGAAGGTGATCTTCGACATCGGCCCGCTCAAGCTGCTGACGCTGCTCGTCCTGGCCACACTGGTCTTCGGCGACAAACTGCCCGACATGATCACGCGGGCGAGAGACCTCATCCGCGCGGTGCGCTCCTTCGCCGACGACGCCAAGGAGGAGGTGCGGCGCGAACTCGGCCCGGAGTTCAAGGACTTCGAATTCGAGGACCTGAACCCGCGGACGTTCATCGCCAAGAATCTGCTCGGCGACGACGACGCGCTCGGCCTGCGCGAGATCCGCGACAGCCTGCGACTGGACGGCGAGGCCGAGGAGTTGCGCGAGGCGGCGCGGACGCTCAGCGACGGCGTGGACCTCACGAAGCCGTCCGCCGCGCCGGTCGCCGCGCGGGCGGCCGACGGGTCCGAGCCGGTCGCGTACCAGCCCGTCGCGTACGACACCGAGGCCACGTAGGACGGGCGCCGGGATCAAGCGCCTTGGCGGGTCAGGCCGTTGTCACCGCTCGCCGTCGTTCGGGCTGCTGAAGCCGGGGCTGCTGTAGCCGAGCCGGGGCCGCTGTCGCACCAGGCTCACGCCGTCGCCCGAGCTGAAGCCCGGGCTGCTGTAGCCCAGGCGCGGCCGTTGGCGTACCAGGTCGACGCCGACCGGCGGCGGGCCGACCGCGCGGGGAGCGGCGGCCCCCGCCTCGCGCGCCAACCGGTCGAGCAGATACGGCAGTACGCCCCGCACCAGCAGCGCCTGCCGCCACGCCTCGTGGGCCTCGGCCACGTCCCGGCTCTCGCGCGTGACCGCGCCGTCGCGCCGGGCGGTCAGCGCCAGTCCGGCCAGGCCGATCAGCAGGCTGACGCCGAAGACCGCCGCGCACAGGAAGCCGATGTCGATCAGCGGGGCGCTGATTCCCACGCCGCTCGCGACGGCCCTGATCCCGTACCCCAGCACCAGGAAGATCGCCGCCGCGATACCGCTCAGCATCGGGACCAGGACGGCCAGGGTGGCGAGGACGCCGGGGCCGCCGACCGCGCGCACGACCGGGCGGACCCGGCCGCGGGAGTGCGCGCGCAGGCCGGTGTACCGCTCGTACTCGGGCGCGGCGGTGGCACCGATGGCGTCGGCGTCGGCCAGGGCGGCCGTCCGCAACTGCTCGGTGTTGGGCGCGCCCGGCAGGGCGCGGAGCGCGAGCCGGACGCGTTCGCCGCGCAGCGCCTGATCGAGAACCTGGGCGAAGTCAGCCCGGTAGATGTCGTCCGGCCACTTGCCGCTGTCCATCATCCCCGCCCCGGTGTGTCGACGCGCGGCACGTCACCTTGTCTGCCCGCGCGTACGCATCAGGATAATCATCCCAGTTGCATGATTGCATAATTACGCAACTGACTGAGAGTATCATGCCAGCGGCGCGGACCGCGGGCGCCGCATGCGTACTCTGGTGCTCGGAAAAGCCGCTGCGGTCAGGGAGGTTCACGTGACGAGGTCTGCCGCGGAGTTCGGCGACCCCAGCCCGGAGTTGTTCCAGAACGCCGCCGCTTCCTTCGGCTTGCTGGCGTCGACCATGCGACTCCAGATCGTCTGGATCCTGTCCGAGGGCGACTGCGACGTCACGGGGCTGGCCGAGCGGGTCGGCGCGACCCTGCCCGCGGTCAGCCAGCACCTGGCCAAGCTCAAGCTCGCCGGGCTCGTGCACTCACGGCGCGAGGGCCGACGGCAGGTCTATCTGGTGGACGATCCCGATGTCGTCACGGTGGTGCGGGTGATGGTCAGTCAGCTCGACCGCCGCTCCGCCCCCTCGCGTGACGTCCGCGGGCTGGGGGCCTGACAGGCCACGCCCCGGCCCCCTGCCGCGCGGAGGTCACGTACGGCTGGGCGCCGGATCGGCATCCGCGTCCACGTCGATCTCGACCGGCTCCACCGGCTCCACCGACTCGACCGGCTCCACCGACTTGACCAACTCGACCGCGGGAGCGGCGGGCGCGGGTTCCGGGCGGCGGATGGACTCGGTGAGTTTGCGGGCGATCGGCTCGGTCCAGCGGGCGGTGAGCGGGCCGAGGACGACCAGGATCAGCACATACGCGGTGGCCAGCGGCCCGA
>NZ_JBIVIV010000003.1:534544-652599 GCF_044749865.1 Streptomyces sp. NPDC088910 | reverse complement strand
GTGTTTTGGGGTGTTTTTTTTTTTCCACCTTTTTTTTTTATTTTGTTTTGTTTTTTTTTTTTTTTTCCCCCCCCCCCCGGGGGGGGGGGGGGGGGCCCCCCCCCCCCCCCCCCCCCCACCGCCGTACCGGAATAACGTCTTCGCGCCGGGCGGACGCAGGTCCCGTGGGCGCCACCCGGCCGACATTCCGTTGTGGCCGAGCCAGGGAGAAAGGGGGGCGTACACGTGCGTATCGCATTGCTCACCGAGGGTGGTTACCCGTACGCGCGAGGTGAAGGGGGTGCGTGGTGCGACCGGCTCGTCCGCGGTCTCGCGCACCACGAATTCGACGTGTACGCGCTCAGCCGGTCACCGCGGACGGAGGCGGGGGGCCGCGTCGAAGTGCCGTCGCACGTACGGCGGTTCCGCGCGGAACGCCTCTGGGGGGAGCCCCCGGCCGCCGCCCTCGCGCCGACGTGCGGCGGCGGCCGGGCGGCCAGACGCGCCAGACGCGCCGACTTCCTCACCCACTACCGCGACCTGGTCGCGGCGCTGGCCGGCGGCGCCGGGCTCGGCTCCGCCGACCGGGCGGACCGTTTCGCCTCCGGGCTGTACGGTCTCGCCGAGGTCGCCGCAGAACACGGCGGCCTGCCCGACCTGTTGCGCGGCGAGGACGCGCTCGCCGCCCTGGAGTCGGCGTGCCGCGCCCCCGGCGTGCGTCCCGTGCTCGGCGACATCGTCGTCACCGAACTCCTCGCCGTCGCCGAGCTGTTGGAACGCCAGCTCAGGCCGCTGTCCGCGCCCTGGTACGGGTCGAGCGAACTGGGCGCCGTCGATGTCTGCCACGCCGTCTCCGGGGGTCCGGCGGCCTTGCCCGGCCTGCTGGCCAAACGGTTCTGCGGAACGCCGCTCATCGTCACCGAGTACACCGTGCGGGTACGGGAGGCGCTGCTCGGGAACCGCGCGGCCGGACTGGCCGGAGCCGTACGGGTGGTGCTCGGCGACTACCACCGGCTGCTCGCCGGGGAGAGCTACCGGCAGGCCGCGCTCGTCACGCCCGGCTCCACGCATGTGCGGCGCTGGCAGGAGCGGTGCGGGGCGCCGCGCGACCGGATGCGGACCATCCATCCGGGGATCGACGCGGCGCGCTTCGCCCTCGCGGGCGAGGCCGCCGAGGCCGAGGCCACCGCGCCCGCCGCGCACGCCGACCCCACGCTCGCCTGGGTCGGCAGGATCGATCCGGCCAAGGACCTCATCGCGCTGCTGCACGCCTTCCGCGCGATACGCGCCGACGAGCCGCGGGCGCGGCTGCGGATCTTCTACCTGCGGCTGCGCGCCGCCGACGAACGCGCGGCCTCCTACCTCGGGCACTGCCGGACGCTCGCCGCGCAGCTCTTCCCGTACGAGGCCGCCGACGCCAACGCCGTCGGTGAGAGTCCCGTCAGCTTCGAGGAGATCGGGTCGCCCGGCGCGCCCGAACTCGCCGACGCGTACGCCGCGGGCGACGTCGTGGTGCTCTCCAGCAGCGCGGAAGGCTTTCCGCTGAGCCTGGTCGAGGCGATGTTCTGCGGGCGGCCCACCGTGTCCACCGACGTGGGGGCCGTCCGCGAGGTCATCGGCGGCACCGGGCTCGTCGTGCCGCCGCGCAACCCCAAGGCGCTGGCGGACGCCGTCGTCGATCTGCTGCGCGGGCCCGAGCGGGCGTCGCGGCTCGGGGCGGCGGCCCGGGAGCGGGCGCTCGCGCTCTTCACCGTCACCCGGTGCGTGGACGCCTTCCGCGAGAGCTATCTCGACGTGGTCGCGCACCATCCCGTGCGGCGCGAGCCGCTGCTCGACGCGGCGGGCGATCCGCGGCCGTTCACGGCTCCCGCCGAGTCGCACGTCCCGGCCCGCCTGGCCCCCACCCCCGCCCACCCCGCCTGGTCCCGCACCCCCGAACCCGTAGGTGCCCCGTCCGCCTCCGGAGGCTCCCCCTCATGACCACGCCGACCCCCGCCCACGCCTTACTCACCCGCCTCACCGCCCAGGCCGCCCCGCCCGCCTCACCCCTGCGGCTCCCGCCCCACGACCCCGACGACCCCACCGCCATAGACATAGACGCCTACGACGACGAGGCCACCCCCCACTCCCTCGACGAGACGGTCACGGCCCTCTTCGGCGCCTCCCGCCTCCCGGCGCGGAACCCGGACACCGACGAGCACCCGGCCGAGCTGCGTGCGGCCCCCCCGGACGGCGACCCGTCGCGCGTACGGTCCCGGACCGCCGTCGCGGACGACGCGCAACCGTCCGCCGCCGCGCCCGAGACCGCCCAGCCCCGCCCAGCCGCCCCGACCCGCACAGATTCGTTCGGAGCCGCCTCCCCACCCGCCGCCGCGCCACCGAGTCCGGACGGTTCCGCATCCGAAGTGCCCGTCGTGGACCGGGGCTTGGCGGTGCTTGGCGACCCCGCTCGCGAGCAGCGCGAGCCCCGCTCAGGCGCGGAGCCCGGCGTTACCGACGAGCCGCAGGCCCACGCGGATTCGGCGCGGCGGCCCGAGCCGGGGCCGGCAAACCCGGGTGATGACGGGGCGCACGGCTTGCCTGACGCTCGCCTCGCGGACCCGGATGGTGCCGCATCCGTGAGCCGTGCGGGCCTCATGCGGTCCGAGACCCGCCCGGGCACGAACGTTTCCGTATCCGAAGTGCCCGTCGTAGACCGGGACTCGGGTGCGTTCGACGCCCCGGCTCCCGAGCGGGGCGGTCCGGTGCCGGTTGGCTTGGACGCCGACGACGATTCCCGCTCGGGCGCGGGCCTCCGCGTTGCCGAGGGGCCCGAGGCGGAGAAGGAATCGGCGCGCGCGGGCGCAAACGCTTCCGTACTCGAAGTGGCGGTCCTGGACGGGGACTTGGCCCTGCCTGGCGGCCCCGCTCGCGAGCGGCGCGGGCCGGTACCGGTCGGCTTGGATGCCGAGGGTGCGGGGCTACGCGGTGCTGGGGCGGGGGCGGGTGGGGAGGCGCGGCCCGGAGGGCGGTTGGTGGGGATCGACGGCGGGCGACGGGCCGCGCGGGGCGGCCCGCAGGCCGGCGGGCGGGTGGCGGACTTTCGGGCGGGGGCGCGGCCGTCCGGTGCGGACGAGCCGCGGCGCAGGGGGCCCGCCGACCCCGTGCGGGGAGTGATGCACCGGCACGAGGCGCTGATCGCTGGAGCCGTGGACGAGTGGGAGATCGCGGCCGGGCTGGAAGCCCACGGCGTGACGGACGGAGCCGCGCGACGCCTGCGGCACCGGGACGTCTTCGGGCTCGCGGAGGAGCTGTACGCGCGGGTCCCGAGGGCGGTACGCCGACTGGAGGCGGCGCCGGGGGAGCGGGAACGGGCCCTGCCGCGCTGGCGGACCGGGGCCGCGCAGGCGGTGCCGGGCGCGGTGTGCGCGCTGGCGGCCGGAGCCCCCGGAAGCGTACGGCTGCCGCTGCTGGCGTTCGTCGCCGTCGTCGCGTGGGCCGCCGTACGGATCGGACCGCTGCGGGTCGAGCGCGGCGCGGGCGCCGCCGTATGGACGTACGGCCTGCTCGGCTACGCGCTGTACGCCGGGCACGCCACCGGCCGCACCGCCGGCGCCGCCACCCTCGCGGCGCTCACCTTCGCCCTGCTGCCCGGCGCGTACTGCGCGCACTGGCTCGCCGTCCGCTCCAGGGCCCAACTCGCCCCCAGCCACGGCCTGTCGGACTTCGCCGACGCCGTACGCCCCCGCCTGGCCGCGGCCCTCGCCGCGTACGCCGTCGCGCTGATCGCCCTGCTCGACACGGCCACCGCCGTCGCGGGCTCCGCGCCACTGGCCGGACCGGCCGCCCTCGGCCTGCTGCTCTTCGCCGCGCGCCTGCTGTCCGTGCACGGCTTCCCCGGCCACGCGGCGGCCGGTCTCGGAGCGGCCTGCGCCGCCGAGGCGCTGACCCTCGCCGCGACCCCCCTGCACCTCGGCCCTGCCCCCGCCACCGCGCAAGCCGTCATCTGCGGCGCCGCCGCACTCGTGCTGACCGCGCAGGCGTTCCGCGTGCTGCCCCGTGCCTCCGCGCACCGGCCGCCGCCGCGCCACCACCCCTGACCTCAGCAGAACGAACGACCAGGAGAACACCCCTTGACCAGGTACCGAACCGCCCCGACCCCGACCGCGGCCCGACGCCCGGCACGCCCCCTCCTCGTCCGCGAGGACGGCCTTCCGCCCCGCGGGCGCACGACGGGACACTCGGCGCAGGCACTCGGAGGCACGCGATGAGAGTGCTGCTGCTCGGAGCCGACGGCTTCCTCGGCCGGCATGTCGCGGAGCGGCTCCTCGCCGACCCCGCCGTCCAGCTCACCGCGCTCGGCAGGAGCGACGACGCGGACGTCCGCTTCGACCTGGCGAGCGGCGCGCCCGGCGTCCTCGCCAGGTTCCTGGACGCCGTGCACCCCGGAGTGGTGATCAACTGCGCCGGTACGACCAGGGGCGGCGCCCGCGAGCTGACCCGGCAGAACACCGTCGCCGTCGCCACCGTCTGCGAGGCGATGCGCCGCAGCCAGGTCGACGCCCGGCTCGTCCAGCTCGGCTGCGGCTCCGAGTACGGGCCCTCGCCGCAGGGCGCGTCCACCGGCGAGGACGCGGTGCCGCGCCCCGGCGGCCCGTACGGCGTCAGCAAGCTCGCCGCGACCGAACTGGTCCTCAGCTCAGGTCTCGACGCGGTGGTGCTGCGGGTGTTCAGCCCGGTCGGCCCCGGCACCCCGACCGGGGCCCCGCTCGGCCGGGTCGCCGAGACCTTGCGCCGCGCGATGCAGAACGGAGACGGCGAGCTGAAACTCGGCGGCCTCGGCGTCCAGCGCGACTTCATCGACGCCCGCGACGTGGCCCGCGCCGTGCACGCCGCGTCGCTGTCCGCCGCGCAGGGCGTGGTGAACATCGGCAGCGGCCGGGCCGTCCGTATGCGTGAGATGGCCGCGGCCCTCGCCCATGTGGCGGGCTACGAGGGCTCGCTGCACGAGCTGGACGAGACGCCCGCCTCCGCCGGGCCGCCCCCGTACCCCGACGGCTGCGGCGGCTGGCAGCAGGCCGACGTCCGTACCGCCAGGGACCGGCTCGGCTGGCGGCCCCGGATCGGCCTGGAGGAGTCCCTGGCCGATGTGTGGATGGAGGCGGCATGTCGCGTCTGACGCGACCGCACCAGTGGGGCACGGGACTGCGCCGCCGTGCGGGCGCGGGCCGGGACGCGATGGGCTTCGGCGTCCCGGCGTTCGCGCACCCGCTGGTCGCCCCCACCGAATGGGCCGAACTGGCCCGGCCGGGGGCGCCGCTGCACTGGGCCGCCTTCGACGTGGCCCGCGGCCCCGGTACGCGGCCCGACCCGCTGTACGGAGAGGTCGTCGGCCGCGTCCGTGAGAACGGCGTCCCGGTCCTCGGACTGCTGGACTGCCGCAACGGCACCCGGCCCTTCGGCGACCTGCTCGCCGACGCCTCCCACTACCTGGACTGGTACCGGGTCGACGGCTTCTACCTGGACCGCGCCCCGACCGGCCGCGCCGACGCCGCCGAGTGCCGCCGGGTGGTGACCACGCTGCGGGCACTGCTGCACGCGGACGACGAGGACACCGGGGGCGCGGAGGGCAACGAGACCGCCGAGGGCAGCGGGGACAACGGGGACAGCAGAGGCAGAAGGGGCAGCGGGGCCAGTGGGGCCAGCGGGAGAGCGGGAGCCGCCGCCTCGCGCCTGCCGGAGAGCGGCGGCGGCCAGATCGTCCTCGGCCACGGCGAGCACCCGTGGCCCGGATACGCCGAGCTGGCCGACCAGCTCGTCACCTTCTGCGGGCCCTGGACCAGTTACCGCTGGTCGGAGGCGCCGGAGTGGACGGCCGCGTACCCGCCGGAACGCTTCGTGCACCTGGTGCACGGCCTGCCCAGGTCCCATCTGGACACCGCCCTGCGGATCGCCCGCTGGCAGGGCGCGTCCACGGTGTGCCTCACCGACCGCACGGACCGGGACGGCGCCGACCCGTGGGCGGGCCTGGCCGGATACTGGCACGAATCCGTCCGTATGCTGCGCAAACAGCCGTCGCCGAGCACGTAGCACCGGCGCGGCGGCCCCTCGGACCGGGTACGGCCAGGGCGCGGGGGGAGCGCGGCCGGAGCGTGACCGGGACGTGACCGGGATGTGAGCCGATTCCGTCTCGGTCCTCGGACCGGGTGTCTTGGAATGAAGACCGGCGTGGCAGTGTTGCAGGGACAGCACGTACCGCACGTACTGACTGATGACCGACCAACCGTATTGCTGAGGTCCCTGTGTCGCTGCCACCCCTGGTCGAGCCGGCCGCCGAGCTCTCCGTTGACGAGGTCCGCAGGTATTCGCGCCATCTGATCATCCCCGACGTGGGAATGGACGGCCAGAAGCGGCTGAAGAACGCCAAGGTGCTGTGTGTCGGCGCCGGCGGGCTCGGCTCTCCGGCCCTGATGTACCTGGCCGCCGCGGGCGTCGGCACGCTCGGCATCGTCGAATTCGACGAGGTCGACGAGTCGAACCTCCAGCGTCAGATCATCCACAGCCAGGCCGACATCGGCCGCTCGAAGGCCGAATCCGCCCGCGACTCCGTCAAGGGCATCAACCCGTACGTGAACGTCGTCCTGCACGAAGAGCGGCTCGAAGCCGAGAACGTGATGGAGATCTTCTCCCAGTACGACCTGATCGTCGACGGCACGGACAACTTCGCGACCCGCTACCTGGTCAACGACGCGTGCGTGCTGCTGGGCAAGCCCTACGTCTGGGGCTCCATCTACCGCTTCGACGGCCAGGCATCGGTCTTCTGGTCCGAGCACGGCCCCTGCTACCGCTGCCTCTACCCGGAGCCCCCGCCCCCCGGCATGGTCCCCTCCTGCGCCGAGGGCGGCGTCCTCGGCGTGCTGTGCGCGTCCATCGGCTCGATCCAGGTCACCGAGGCCATCAAGCTGCTCGCGGGCATCGGCGAGCCGCTGCTCGGCCGCCTGATGATCTACGACGCCCTGGAGATGACGTACCGCACGGTGAAGGTCCGCAAGGACCCGGACTGCGCGGTCTGCGGCGAGAACCCGACCGTCACCGAGCTGATCGACTACGAGGCGTTCTGCGGCGTCGTGTCCGAGGAGGCCCAGGAGGCCGCGCTCGGCTCGACCATCACTCCCAAGCAGCTCAAGGAGTGGATGGACGACGGCGAGAACATCGAGGTGATCGATGTCCGCGAGCCGAACGAGTACGAGATCGTCTCCATCCCCGGCGCGAAGCTCATCCCGAAGAACGAGTTCCTGATGGGCAGCGCCCTGGAGCACCTGCCGCAGGACAAGCGGATCGTCCTGCACTGCAAGACCGGTGTGCGATCCGCGGAGGTCCTCGCCGTCCTGAAGTCCGCGGGCTTCTCCGACGCCGTGCACGTCGGCGGCGGCGTGATCGGCTGGGTCAACACGATCGAGCCCGACAAGCCGGTGTACTAAGCCAGTTGAAGCGGTCTCACGGCGGAGGGGCCCGGTGCCACGCACCGGGCCCCTCCGCCGTCCCGTCATGTCCTGTTGTTCCAGATGCCCTTGACGGTATCGAAACTGTGACGGACCCATGACCTGCCCATGAGAGAGCCGGGGGGCGAAGGAGGTAGCGTCAGGGGCTCCCGTGCGGAGTGATCCGTACGGAGCAGGGACATTTCACTGAGGGGGACCACTACGTGAAAACGCAGAAAAACCGGCGGACCGGACGGGGAATGAAGGCCAGGGCCGCCGCGGTGACGGCGGGCACGCTCGCCATGGTGCTGGGCGCCTCCGTCGCCGCCAGCGCCGAGGGCGGCTCGCCCGCGCTCACCACCGTCAAGGACGCGCAGAGCCACACCGCCGCACCCGGCGTCTCGACGTTCTCCACGAACGCCGCGCAGGACGACAAGATCTGGTCGTTCGGCATCGACGGCCGCGACTCCAGCGGCCGGATCTGGAGCTACCCGCCGAAGGCGAACGGCTTCGGCTCCCGCACCCAGACCGGCTACGGGATGGGCAGCGCCAACGCGTTCTTCAAGAACAACTCGGGCAACGACACGCACGTGAACGTCTACGCGCGGTTCGGCGGCACGCTCCGGATCTTCTCGGCGGCCTCGCCCGACGAGGGCACCGTGATCGGCACCGGCTGGAACGTCTACAACGCCTTCGTGACGCCGGGCAACGTCGGCGGCGCCGCCAACCCGGACCTGCTCGCCCGTGACAGCAGCGGCGTGCTGTGGCTCTACCTGTCCTACGCGGACGGCACGTTCGCCAAGAAGCGCAAGGTCGGCGGTGGGTGGAACACCTACAACCAGATCGCCGGCCGCGGTGACCTCACCGGTGACGGCAAGCCCGACATCGTGGCCCGCGACAGCAGCGGTGCGCTCTGGCTCTACAAGGGCACCGGCAACATCGACGCGCCGTTCGCCGCGCGGACGAAGATCGGCGGTGGGTGGAACACCTACAACAAGATCCTCAGCCTGGGCGACACCAGCGGTGACGGTCGCAACGACCTGATCGCCCGCGACACGTCGGGTGTCCTGTGGCTGTACAAGGGCACCGGCAACGCCGGCGCCCCGTTCGCGGCCCGCGTGAAGATCGGCGGCGGCTGGAACACGTACAACTACCTGTTCTAAGCCGCGCCGTCCTCCGGATCGCGCCGTTCGAACCGTGAAACGAGGCCCGCCGCCCGGAACTCCTCCGGGCGGCGGGCCTCTCACATGGTCCGGTTCAGCGGTTGACGGTCTGGATCTCCTGGACCGTGACCGGGTGGTCCTGGGTGATCACACCGTTCGGCAGCGGCGGGTTGTCGGCCGCGCCGTCCGAACCGCGCCAGGAGACCTTCCAGGTGGCCGTCACGTTCAGGTCGTACGCGCCGGTGCTCTGCGTGGAGCGCCGATACGTCACACCGCACGGCGGGTTGCCGGTGGCGCCCTCGGTGTACGGGGCGCCGACCTGGCCGCCCTTGCCGATGGGGCACTCGGCGGAGGACGGGTACACGGTGGCGTCCGACGTCCCCGGATCGATGTGGACGCTGGTCGGCGTGGCCGTCGTCTCGGCCCACATGGCCTGCGCGCCGGGGATGTTGAGCTCGGCCCTGACGGTGACCGGCGCGTAGTTCTCGTTCAGCGTCACCCAGGTGGGCAGATTGACGGTCTGGGTGCCCACCGGATTCGTCCGGATGTCCACGCCCGGCACCTTGGTGTGCGCGAAGGCGAGCCTGGCCAGCATCTCCGTGGTGATCACGTTCGGCGTACCGGCGGGCGGGCGCTGGCCGTTGGGCACCCAGAAGGGCAGCGTGCCGTTGCAGTCGAAGCGGTCGGGGCTGTCGGAGTTGGGATTAGTCACCGGACCCCAGAAAGCGCCCTTGCCCTGCTGGTCGAGGTTGAAGTTCTTGTACGCCTTCTCGCCGTTGCCGCTCCAGGTCCTGCCCTCCGAGTAGTGCTTCTTGTACTCGTCCATGGCCTGCATGGCGTAATTGGCCTGGCCCGGATACTCGTTGGTCTCCTTGACCTGCTTCTCGACCATCTTCTTGAATTCGGCGGGGCCGGCGACGGGGCCGATCCAGCACGGCGGCGGCGTCCACGTCACATTGTCGGCGGCGCCGAGCGAATGGCCTCCCGAGCCTTTCGTGCTGGTGTCCGTGGGATAGGTGACCTGGACGCCCGCGCTCAGATTGCCCTTGTCGTCACCCGAGCCGCTGGTCTTGCCGCCGGGCACGTCGGCGAAGGCCGGGGCGGCGACGGCGGCCGTGGCGGCCGTCACGAGGATCGCGGTGGCCGCGCCAAGAGCCGCACGGCGCAGGCCCGTTGCCGGGCCCGATGGGGTGGTCACTCCTTGCATTGCGTTGCCTTCGCTTTCGCATCGACGGACACGGCTTGCCACAGGTCGGCCCCCGCGGGGAACTTGGCCATGACGATCGTGAAGTACACGTAACTGCTGTCGGTGACCGCGGTGCCGAGGAGCTTGCCCGACCTGACGTCCTTACCGTAGACCTTGCCCTGGAAGTCGCAGAAGCCGACCGTGGCGGCGGTCTTCGCCGAGGTCACCTTCACCGTGGGCCGGTAGAAGCGGTCGGTGCCGGTCTCGGTCCAGCCGCCGTCCACCGCCTGCCCGATCTGCGTACGGGCATACGCGGCGGCGCTGCCGCCCGGCTGCGCGTACTGCGCCACCAGCGGCTCGTTGACATTCCGCTTCACGATGCCGTGGGCGATGCTGCGCATGAAGTTGGCGGCGTTGCCCAGCGCGGCGGCCTCGGCGTGACCGGTCGGCGCGGGCCAGTCGAAGACCAGCTTCAGATCGCCCGGCAGCGCCAGGTTCGGATCCTGCGTCACGGGCGGCGCGGTCGGCTCGGCGGACGCCGACGCCGTGGGAGAGGCGGCCGTCGCGGTGGGGGAGGCGGTGTTCGCCGAATCCCCGTCGATCGTGTCGGATCCGCCACCTCCACCGCCGCCGCAGGCGGACAGCGTCAGGACGGCGGTCGCCGTCAACGCGGCGGCCGTGGCGCCGCAGTGGACTCGCATGGTCAACGCTCCCGATCGGTGCTCACCGGGCACCGACGGGCACCGGCCGAACAAAACATCGAACGCCGAACACCCCTTGGCCCCGTATCCAAGTGGAATCCAACGTACCCAAGGCGGCGGCCCGTGTTGAGAGGGGAAGTGTGCTGGTTCGGTCACGTGCGGGTCACCGCGACGGCACAGCCGCCGATTCCACCCGGATGCCGCGCAACCCGGCAAGGACACAACCCCTCCTAACGGATAGTCGGCGACCTATTGGATACAAGTGGTGGGTCCCGAACAAACGCCGTAAAAGCAGCGAATGGGCTCGAACGCGTCGAACACCGCGGAGAACACGACGACTTCGCGTGGCGCGGAGCACCCGAGCCCTCGAAGAACCTTCGAAAGGCAAGGCACGTCATGCAGCAGAGCCGCACCACCGGTACCCGCACCCGTACCGTCCGCCGTATCGCCCTCACCACGGCCGCGGTGGCGCTCGCGGTCGCCGTACCCGCCGCCGCGGCGCAGGCGCAGTCCCAGCCGCGGACCGCGTCCCACACGACCGGGCAGTCCCGCACGACCGGGCACGGGCACGCGGTCGCGCACCAGGCGCCCACGGCGCACAAGGCCCACAAGGGCGCCAAGGCCGAGCCGGTGATCGGCTCCGGCAGCCCGCAGTCCACGACGGGACGCGTCGCCGACTTCTACGGGTCCTACATCGACGCCGTCTGGGACACCGACAGCGGCCACCTCGGCGCCGACCTGCGGTCGCACTTCCTGACCAAGGGCCTCCAGAAGAAGCTCGCCGCGTGGGAGAAGAAGAACCACGCGGACGGCGTGCTGCGCGCCCAGGACGTACCGACGGCGTGGCGCGTGACGTACGCGGGCAGCGGCGCGGGACACGCCTTCACCAATGTGCGCCTGACGTTCGGCGGGAAGGGCCACGAGACGTACCAGACGCTCAAGGTGCGGTCGGACCTGGCGACGAAGAAGATCTCCGACATCAAGTAGCGCGCGGGGCCCGCTGATTCGGTCCTTCGGACCGGTCGGCAGGGTCGGCCGGCCGGCTCCCGGCGTCGTACGGCGCCGGGGTCCGGCCGACCGCGGAGTACGTCAACCCGCCCGCTACAGCTCGCCCTTGCGGGTGAGGTGGTGGAAGGAGACCCAGCCGGGCAGCACCGGCAGCCAGAAGGTCAGCAGCCGGAAGAAGAGCACGGCCGGAGTGGCGACCTCCTTCGGCAGCCCGGCGGCGATCAGGCCACCGGTGAGGGCGAGTTCGACGGCCCCGACGCCACCGGGGGTGGGCGCGGCGGACCCCAGCGCGTTGCCCGCGAGGAAGACGACGGCGATGGCCGCGTAACTGAGGTGGCCGCCGAAGGCCCGTACGCAGCCGTCCAGGCAGATCACGAAGGTGACCGTCAGCATCAGCGTGCCGCCGATGCCGGTGATCAGCTTCGCGGGCCGCTGGAGCACGTCCAGCATGCGCGGCACGACCCCGGCGAACAGCGCGCGTACCCGCGTCGAGACGAACTTCCGCAGCGCGGGCACCGCCGTGACGACCAGCACCAGCACGCCCGCGGTCAGCAGCCCGGCCATGACCGTACGGGACGGCGACAGCGACGGCGTCTTCTCCGTACCGGTGATGAAGCCGAACGCCATCAGCAGCACCACGTGCGAGCCGAGGCCGACGAGCTGGGAGGCGCCGACGCTCGCCACCGCCAGGCCGGGCCGTACGCCCGCCTTCTGCAAGTAGCGGGTGTTGAGCGCGACACCGCCGACCGCGGCCGGGGCGACCAGCTTCACGAACGACCCGGCGACCTGCGCGAGGACCGTCTTCACCAGCGACAGCCGCTCCGGTACGAACCCGGAGAGCGCGCACGCGGCGGCGACGTAACTGGCCGCGGAGCCGAGGACCGCGATCACCGCCCACCGCCAGTCGGCGTTGGCGATGGCGTCGCCGATCGGCACGGAACTGAGCTGGGAGAGCAGGAAATACGCGGCGAAGGCGCCCGCGATCACCGTGATCAGCGTGCGCGGCTTGATGCGTTCGAGACGGACCGGCTCGACCGGCGCCTGCGGACGGATCAGCAGCACCTGCTGGCGGATGAGGGAGAGCAGGTCGTCCTCGCGGGCCTCCTCCAGCGCGTCCTCTATGGCCCGCTTCTCCGCCTTGCTCTCGGCCTTGCGCTCGGCCTTCCGGCCCGCCTTGAGCCTGCCCGCCTTGAGGTCCCCGGCCTTGAGGTCTCCGGTTCTGAGGTCTCCGGTTCTGAGATCCCCGGTCTTGAGGTCCCCGGCTCTGAGGTCCCCTGGCGGCACCGCCGCCGTCGCGCCGCCGTGCGCCACCTCCGCGCCGTGCGCGCGCTCCGCGGCCCGTGCCTCCTTCTCCGCCGCCGACGCCGCGAGCACCGCGTCCCGCTCGCGCTGCGCGCGGGCCCGCCCGAGCACCTTCAGCCGCGCCCGGGTCTCCCGGCTCAGCGCGATCGGCTGGAGCAGCGGCAGCGAGTTGGCGACCCGGTCGGGACCGAGCACCGCGAGCCCCGAGGCCACCGCGCGCTCGGGCCCCACCCGCAGCGCCAGCGTCGTCAGCATCTGCGCGATGTCCATCCGCAGCACGATGTCCCCGGCCGCGATCTCACCGCCGCGCAGCTCGGTCAGCACGACCTTGCCGGAACGATCCACCAGCAGCGACTCACCGACCAGCCGCCGGTGCGCGATCCGCCGCGACTGGAGCGCCCGCACCTGCGTCCACGCCTCGCGCAGCAGGTCGTCGGTGATCTCGTCGTCCGCGAGCGAGTCGAACCGCCGGCCGCCGATGTGCTCGTAGACCAGCATCACCGCGTCGGGGCCCAGCTCGGAGGTGGCGATCAGCTTCGGCGCGTTGGCCCCGGCGGCGATGGCCGCGTACGCCAGCAGTGCCTCCTGCTCCAGCGCCTGCCGCAGCGACAGCAGACTGCGCCGCTGCGTGATCCCGCCGACCAGGGCGAGCCGCCGCCACAGCCGGTAGAAGAAACCGTGCGCCTGCTGCTCCCGGTCGACCACCGTGACGTCCAGCGGCGGCCCGTCCTCCAGCGTCACCAGATACGCCCGGCCGCGGTCGGAGTCCGCGGTCTCCGGGCCGTCCAGCTCGACCCGGCGCGCGGTCTGCGGCGCGAAGCCGACCCGGCGCAGGCCCGCGAGCAGGTGCTGCCCGGTCGGCCGGACGTTCGGCGAGCCGACCGCGTAGACCGTGCCGTAGGCGACCGTCCAGCCGATCAGCACGGTGACGGCGATCGAGAACGGTGTCGTGTAGCCGCCGACCAGCACCGCGAAGGCGTCCAGCAGCAGCACGAACCACAGCGCGACCCGCCAGCGCGGTCTGCGCGCCATCCCGACCGCCGTCACATAGGCGATGACGGGCGCGAGATAGCCGTGCACGGGGTCGGTGAGGCCGGTGCCGCCGGGCGCGCTGTGGGTCAGCGCCTCCTGGATCGGATTCGGCGCGGAACTGGTCACCCACAAGTCGGTGGCGAGCGCGGCGCCGTGCGCGAGGACGGCCGCCAGGACGCCGTCGGCGATCCGCAGCCCGTCCCGCTTGACCAGCCGCTCGATCGCGAAGGCGACCGGCACGATCAGTACGGCGATGCTCGCGGTCAGGCCCGCGAAGGACGACAGGGCGTCGGGCGCGTGGTCGGCGCCCTTGGAGATGTCCGTCTCCAGGCCGGTGGTCGTCGCGTGCGCGAAGCCCGCGATGGCCAGCACGACCGCGATGCCCAGCAGCCCGAACAGGAAGCGCATCAGGTCGGCGGGGCGGTGCACGCGGGCGGCGAGCAGCGGTTCGTCGACCAGGACGGTGCCGGGTCCCGGCCCGGGGGTCAGGGTGGGAGCGGGGCCGGGGGCGGTGCCGGACGCGGTGTCCGGGGTCTTCTCGGGCGTGGCGCCGGACACCGTGCCTGGCGTGGTGCCGGACGTGGTGCCGGACGCGGTGTCGGGTGTGGCCTCGGGCGTCGGGTCGTCTGCGGCGGCCCGGTCGGCGTCCGGGCCGGTGTCCGTCGCGGGTTCGGCCACGGCGTCACGCGTGGTGTCGGGCACGGGCAGGTCGGACAGGCGCGCCCTGTGGGCCCCGTTCGCGGCCGGCGCGGCGGGGTGCGCGGGCAGCGCGTCGGGGGCGCGGTCGGCCGGTCCGGCCTGCTCCGCGCCCGGCTGCTGCTCCCCAGCCGTCTCTTCTTCTTGATCTCGTATCACCAGTCACCGCCCGGACGATGGTGGCATGAGAGGTCTGCGAATGGGACCGGAACCCCCCGTTGTCGGTGGTCTGGGGCAGGATTGTTCGGATGAGCGAGGAGTACGACCCCGGTGCCCCCACGGAGTACGCGGAGCGGGTGCTGGACACCGTAGAACTGATCCCGCCCGGCCGCGTGATGACATACGGCGATGTCGCGGAATACCTGGGCGAAGGCGGTCCGCGACAGGTCGGCCGGGTCATGGCGCTGTACGGCGGCGGCGTGACCTGGTGGCGTGTCGTGCGCTCCGACGGGACGCTGCTGCCCGGCCACGAGCTGAGCGCGCTGGACGCGTACCGCGCCGAGGGCACCCCGCTGCGTGAGCGCGGCCCGGCCGCCGAGGGGCACATACCGCGCGTCGACATGCGCAGGGCCCGCTGGGACGGGGGCGCCGCCGACCTCGCGGGGGGCGGCAGCGGCTGACGGCCGGGGACTCATGTCCTCCAGCTTCCGTCATCGGCGCCGCCGCGATGGCATCGGCCGTCCGTACGGAGTACATCCCGCGCGTGGCGTAGCGTCGACAGCTCCCGTCCGGGAACGCGATCCCGGCGGCGTACGTGACCCGGTACGCGGTCCCGTACGCGTCCCCGTACGACCGCCAGAGCCCGCGACCGACTAAGTGACCGATCCCGCGACCGGTCCTGTGACCGACCTCCTGCCCGAGCTTGTGCCAGAGCCCGCGGCAGAATCCGTGACCGACCCCATGACCGACTACGTGACCGATCCCGCACCCGACTCCGTACGCGCATCTGATCCTGGCCCCGACAGAACCGGCGAACCACGTGACATCCTCCTCGGTCTCCTCCGCCTCCTCCGCCACCTCGGCAGTGCCGCACCAGGCGCACCGGGGTGCGGGCGGCGGCGGGTACCGGTTGGTGCGGACGCCGCCGGTGGCCGCGACGCCTCCTGTGCTGGACGCGGCACAGCGCGCGGTGGTTGAGCACGGGCAGGGGCCGCTGCTGGTGCTGGCCGGGCCCGGCACCGGCAAGACGACCACGCTCGTCGAGGCGGTCACGGCGCGGGTGCGGGCCGGGACGGATCCCGACCGGATTCTCGTGCTCACCTTCAGCCGCAAGGCCGCCGTCGAGCTGCGCGACCGGCTGGCGGCGCGGGCGGCGGCGGAACCCGACGGTCCGGGCGGCGCGACCGGCGGAGTGGTGGCACCGCACGCCACCACCTTCCACTCCTTCTGCTACGCCCTGGTCCGCGAGCACCAGGCGCCCGAGCTGTTCGCCGACCCGATCAGGCTGCTGTCGGGCCCCGAGCAGGACCTGCTGGTCCGCGAGCTGCTGGCCGGAGAGGCCGTGCTCGAACGCGACGGGCGCGGCAAATTCCGCTGGCCGGACGACCTGCGGGCCGCGCGCACCACGCGCGGATTCGCCGACGAGGTGCGCGCGGTGGTCGCGCGCAGCCGCGAACTGGGGCTCGGCCCGCGCGCCCTCGCGGACTTCGCCCGCCGCATCGGGCGGCCCGACTGGACCGCGGCGGCGGCCTTCCTGGACGAATACCTGGAGGTCAGCGACCTCCAGGGGGTCATCGACTACACCGAACTCGTCCACCGGGCCGCGCTGCTCGCCGAACGCCCCGAGACGCACCGGGAGCTTGCCGGGCGGTACGACGCCGTCTTCGTCGACGAGTACCAGGACACCGACCCGGCGCAGGTACGGCTCCTCCAGGCGCTGGCGGGGCAGGGCCGCACGCTGGTCGCCTTCGGCGACCCCGACCAGTCGATCTACGCCTTCCGCGGCGCCGACATCAACGGCATCCTCGACTTCCCCACCGACTTCCCGCCCCGCGACGCCAAGGCCGCCGCCGTCCGCGTCCTCACCGTCTCCCGCCGCGCCGGGGCCGAACTCCTGGACGCCACCCGGCGGCTCACCACCCGCATGCCGCTGCCCAAGCTGCCCGCCGCGGCCGTACGGCAGCACCGCGCGCTGCACGCCGTACGGTCCGACGGCGCGGTCGCCGTCCGCACGTATCCGACCTCCGGCGCGGAACTCGACGGCATCGCCGACACCCTGCGCCGCGCGCACCTCGAAGACGGCATCCCCTGGCACGACATGGCCGTCCTCCTGCGCTCCGCCTCGCCCCTCCCGGCCCTGCGCCGCGCCCTCACCACCTCCGGTGTCCCCGTCCACCTCGACGCCCCCGACATCCCCCTCCACGCCGAGCCCGCCGTCGCCCCCCTCCTCCTCGCCCTCCGCCTAGCAGCCGAGTCGGCTGCCCCTGAGCCCCCCACCCTCCCCGGCGCCCCGGGAACGCCCGGCGGGGGCGCGGACCCCGCCCGGCTTGGCGGCTTGGGAGCGTCCGGCGAGAACGCAGACTCCGCTCGGCCTGGCGGCTTGGGAGCGCCCGGCGAGGACGCGGACGCCCTTCTGCCCGGTGGGCCCGGAACGCCCGGCGGAGGCGTGGGCTCCGCTCGGCCGGACGGCCTGGGAGCGTCCGGCGAGGACGCGGACGGGCGGTCCGCCGACCCCGCTCGGCCGGGTAGGCCGGGAATCCCCGGCGGGGATGTGGACGCTGCTCTGCCCGGCGGCCCGGGAACGCCCGGCGGGGACGTGGACTCCGTGCTGCCCGGTGGGCTGGGAGCGTCCGGCGAGGACGTGGACGCCGCGCTGTCCGGGGGGCTGGGAGGGCCCGGCGCGTACTCGGCGTCGGCGGCCGGCCCCGCCGAGCCCGGCCGATCGTCGGCCCCCCTTTCCGGGCCGGCGCCGTTCGGCGGCCCGCAGGGGCGGGGCGAGGTCGCTGCTTCGTCGGCGGCACCCGACGGGTCTTCGCGGGGCGACGGGCGGGGGGTGGGGCGGGTGGTTGTTGGGGTGGAGGACGCCGTCGCGCTGCTGACGTCGCCGTTGGGGGGGATGGACGCCGCGGATCTGCGGCGGTTGGGGCGGGCGTTGCGGGAGGAGGAGCGGGCCGCAGGCCACGCGGTGCCGCGGGGGTCGGACGAGCTGATCGCGGAGGCGGTGGGGGAGCCGGAGCGGCTGGTGGCGCACGACCCTGCGTATGCGCGGGGGGCGCTGCGGGTGGGCGGGCTGCTGAGGGCCGCGCGGGACACGCTGGCGGGCGGCGGCACGGCGGAAGAGGCGCTGTGGGGCCTGTGGGACGGCTCGCCCTGGCCGGGGAGGCTGGAGCGGGCGGCGTTGCGGGGCGGGGCGGGCGGACGCCACGCCGACCGTGACCTGGACGCGGTGTGCGCGCTGTTCGAGACGGCGGCGCGGGCCGAGGAGCGCACCGGCGGCCGGGGCGCGCTGAACCTCATCGAGGAGCTGTCGGCGCACGACATCGTCGCCGACACGCTCGGCGGCCCGGCCGTACGCCCTGACGCCGTACGCCTGATGACCGCGCACCGGTCGAAGGGCCTGGAATGGCGGCTCGTCGTGGTGGCCGGGGTGCAGGACGGCGTCTGGCCCGACCTGCGGCGGCGCGGCTCGCTGCTGGAGGCGGACCGGATCGGCACCGACGGCCTCGCGCCGCCGCTCAGCCAGGGCGCGCTCCTCGCGGAGGAACGGCGGCTGTTCTACGTGGCGGCCACCCGCGCCCGCGAGCGCCTGCTGGTCACGGCCGTGAAGTCGGCCAACGACGACGGCGACCAGCCCTCCCGCTTCCTGGCCGAGCTGGGCGTGCCCCCGCAGGACGTCACCCACCGATCGCGCCGCCCGCTGGCCGTCGCGGCGCTCGTCGCCGAGCTGCGGGCCACCACCGTCGACCCCGCCGCGTCCCCGGCCCTGCGCGACGCCGCCGCGCGCCGGCTGGCCAAGCTCGCGGCGCTCAACGACGACGGGTACGCGCTCGTGCCCGCCGCGCACCCCGACCGCTGGTGGGGCCTGTACGAGCCGACCCGCTCGACGGTCCCGCTGCGCGACCGCGACCAGCCCGTCGTCCTGTCCGGCAGCGCGCTCGACCAGCTCGCCAACACCTGCGCGCTCCAGTGGTTCCTCGGCCGCGAGGTCAAGGCGGAACCGCCGTCCACCGCAGCCCAGGGCTTCGGCAACGTCGTCCACGTCCTGGCCGACGAGGTCGCCTCCGGACGCGCCCCCGCCGACCTCGACGTCCTGATGGAACGGCTGGACTCGGTCTGGGACGCCCTCGCCTTCGACGCGCCGTGGAAGTCCCGGCAGGAGAAGGAGAACGCTCGCGCGGCCCTGGAGCGCTTCCTGCGCTGGCACGTCATGGAGCGCGGCCGTACCCCCGTCGCCACCGAGCACGGCTTCGACGTCACCTTGGAGGCGGGCGACGCCCGGGTACGGATCCGCGGCAGCATGGACCGCGTCGAGACCGACGCCGAGGGCAACGCGTACGTCGTCGACTTCAAGACCGGCCGCTCCAAGCCCACCGCGGCCGAGGTCACCCACCACCCGCAGCTCGCCGTCTACCAGCTCGCCGTGCGCGAAGGCGCCGTCGACCCGCTCTTCAACGACACCCGCCCGCCGTCCGGCGGCGCCGAACTCGTCCAGCTCAGGCTCGGCGCGACGCGCAAGGAAGGCGGCGAGACCGTACCGGCCGTGCAGCGCCAGGAACCGCTGGCGGGGGAGTGGGCGCAGGAGCTGCTGGCCGAGGCCGCGGGCCGCGTCCTGGACGAGCGCTTCACCCCGTCCACCGGCCAGCACTGCGCCAACTGCGCCTTCCGGGCGGCCTGTACGGCGCGACCGGAGGGACGCCAGGTGGTGGAGTGAACGACCTCCGTGCCCCGGCGCGAGCGATGGCCGTGCCCCGGTGCGAACGACGGCCGCGCCCCAGAGTCAGCGAAGGCCGCGCCCCGGTGCGAGCGACGGCCGCGCCCCGGTGTGAGCGACGGCCGCCGTACGGGCCACCCAGCGTGCGGACGGCGGTGTCGTACGGATCACGGAATGAGGGGTTCCGCCGCCACGGCTGTCGGCGGAGCCGGATAGCCTCACCCGAGTGGCAACCCCCCTCACCGACCCCGAGCAGCTCAAGGAGCTGCTGGGCATCCCGTTCACCCCGGAGCAGATGGCGTGCGTCACCGCACCCCTCGCGCCGGGCGTGATCGTGGCCGGGGCCGGGTCGGGGAAGACGACGGTGATGGCCGCGCGGGTGGTGTGGCTGACCGGCACCGGACAGGTGGCGCCCGAGCAGGTGCTGGGCCTGACCTTCACCAACAAGGCGGCGGGCGAGCTGTCCGAGCGGGTCCGCAGAGCCCTCGCGCGGGCCGGGATCACCGACCCCGACCCGGACCCGGCGGCGGAGGGCGACCCCGAACACCCGCCGGGCGACCCGCAGATCGCCACGTACCACTCCTTCGCCGGGCAGCTCCTGAAGGACCACGGGATGCGGATCGGCCTGGAGCCCGGCGCGCGGCTGCTCGCCGACGCCACCCGCTACCAGCTCGCCGCGAAGGTGCTGCGCCGCGCGCCGGGACCGTATCCGGCGCTCACCAAGGGCCTGCCCGCACTCGTCGGCGACCTGCTGGCGCTGGAAGGCGAACTGGCCGAGCACCTGGTGCCGGTCGAGCGGCTGACGGCGTACGACACGCGCCTGGCCGAGGAGCTGGCCGACATCGACCCGGCCACGCGCGGCTACGCCTGGGCGCGCGAGGTGAAACAGGCGGTACGCGCCCGGCTCGACCTCGCCGGGCTCGCCGCCGACTACCGGGCCGAGAAGCGCTCCCGCGACCTGCTGGACTTCGGCGACCAGATCGCGCTGTCCGCGACGCTCGCGCAGGACAGGGCCGAGGTCGGCGCGATCCTGCGCGACCAGTACCGGGTGGTGCTGCTCGACGAGTACCAGGACACCTCCGTCGCCCAGCGGCTGCTGCTCGCCGGGCTGTTCGGCGGCGGCACCGGACACGCCGTCACCGCCGTCGGCGACCCCTGCCAGGCCATCTACGGCTGGCGCGGCGCCTCCGTGGCCAACCTCGACGACTTCCCCCGGCACTTCGCCCACGCCGACGGCCGCCCCGCCGACCGCTACTCGCTCAGCGAGAACCGCCGCTCCGGCGGGCGCCTGCTCGACCTCGCC
The DNA here is from genome assembly GCF_044749865.1 of Streptomyces sp. NPDC088910. Lineage (NCBI taxonomy): Bacteria > Bacillati > Actinomycetota > Actinomycetes > Kitasatosporales > Streptomycetaceae > Streptomyces > Streptomyces sp. NPDC088910. Next base: position 631,899 of record NZ_JBIVIV010000003.1, on the reverse strand, counting down.
AACACCCTCGCCGTCGAACTGCGCGCCCGCCACGAAGGCGTCGAGGCCCTGCGGCCCGCCCCCGGCGCCGAACGCGACGGGCTGGTGCGCTGCGCCCTGCTGCCCACCCAGGACGACGAGACGGCCTGGCTCGCCGACTCCATCGCCCACCTGGTGCGCACCGGCACCCCCGCGGGCGAGATCGCCGTCCTGTGCCGTACGGCCGCGCACTTCGCCGACTTCCACGCCGCGCTCGTCGCCCGCGACATCCCCGTCGAGGTCGTCGGCCTGTCGGGGCTGCTGCACCTGCCCGAGGTCGCCGACCTCGTCGCCGTCTGCGAAGTCCTGCACGACCCCACCGCGAACGCCGCCCTCGTCCGCCTCCTCACCGGCCCCCGCTGGCGGATCGGCCCCCGCGACCTGGCCCTCCTCGGCCGCCGCGCCCGGCAGCTCGTGCGGTACGGGGCCGCGGGGGACGGGCGCGATCCGCTGGCGGCGGCCGTCGAGGGCGTCGACCCGGCGGAGGTGATCTCGCTGGCGGACGCGCTGGAGACATTCCTCGCATCGGCGTCCCCGGGGTCCGACGGGAGCGACGGCCCGGACGACGACCTGCCGTTCTCGCCCGAGGCACGGGTCCGCTTCGCCCGGATCGCCGCGGAGATAAGGGATCTGCGGCGCGCGCTCGCCGACCCGCTGATGGACGTGCTCCACCGGGTCCTGGCCGTCACCGGCCTCGAAGTCGAGCTGTCCGCGTCCCCGCACGCGCTCGCCGCCCGCCGCCGCGAGACCCTGCACGCCTTCCTCGACATCGCCGCGGGCTTCGCCGCCCTCGACGGCGAGGCCACGCTGCTGGCCTTCCTCGGCTTCCTGCACACCGCCATCCAGTACGAGAAGGGCCTCGACAGCTCGCTGCCCGGCGGCGAGAACACCGTCAAGGTGCTCACCGCCCACAAGTCCAAGGGCCTGGAGTGGGACGTCGTGGCCGTGCCGGGCCTGGTCGCCAAGGGCTTCCCGAGCGAACGCGGACGCGAACTGTGGCCCGCCAACGCGAAAGTGCTGCCGCACGGGCTGCGCGGCGACGCGGCCACCCTCCCGGACGTGGCCGAATGGAGCCGCGCCGGGCTCGACGGCTTCCGCGCGGCCATGAAGGAACACCAGCGCGTGGAGGAGCTGCGCCTCGGCTACGTCACCTTCACCCGCCCGCGCTCCCTGCTGCTGGGCTCCGGCCACCGCTGGGGCTCCACCCAGAAGAAGCCGTTCGAGCCGTCCGCCTTCCTCGACGCCCTGCGCACCCACTGCGAGGCGGGCCACGGCGAGATCGAGCACTGGGCGGAGCCCCCGGCCGAGGACGAGCAGAATCCCGCCCTCGCCGCCCCCGTCGAGCCCCCCTGGCCGCTGCCCCTCGACCCGACCGCCCTGGAACGGCGGCGCCGGGCGGCGAAGACCGTCCTCACCTACCTGGAGTCAGCGGGCTCCGACCCCGGCGCGGATTCCCCGGCGCCGCTGCCGTACGAGCCGTCGTACGAGCCGGACGATCAGCCGGACGAGGAGCCGGACGACGAGCCGCCGTACGACGACGTGGGTGACATGGACGACGTGGGTGACGTGGACGACATCGCGGACTGGGACGCGCTCCCCACCCAGCGCCCGCCGGTACGGGAGCCGCACGGCGTACGCGAGGACGTACCGGCGCGCGGCCCCGTGGCGCAGGACGCACCCGTACGTGAACCCGCACGGGACGCTGAACCCGGTCTCGTAGCGGAAGAGGCGCGGCTGGTGGCGTCCTGGGACCGGGACCTCGACGCGCTCGCCGACGAGCTGCGGCGGGCGCGGGCGGGCGTACGGGACGTGCCGCTGCCCGCCGCGCTCACCGCGACGCAGCTGCTGCGGCTGGCCGCCGACCCCGACGGTCTCGCCCGCGACCTGGCCCGGCCCATGCCGCGCCCCCCGGCGCCCGCGGCCCGGCGCGGCACCCGCTTCCACGCGTGGGTCGAGTCGCGGTTCGACGCCCGCCCGCTCTTCGGGCCCGAAGACCTCCCCGGCATCGAGGGCGACGACGACATCGCCGACGAACGCGACCTCGCCGCGCTCAAGGACGCCTTCCTGCGCGGCCCGTACGCCGACCGCACCCCGTACCGGGTCGAATTCCCCTTCCACCTGGTCCTGGCGGGCCGCGTGATCCGCGGCCGGATGGACGCGGTGTACCGGGACGGCGACCGCTACGAGATCCTCGACTGGAAGACCGGCCGCGCCACCGACGCCGACCCCCTCCAGCTCGCCGTCTACCGCCTGGCCTGGTCGGAGCACCAGGGCGTCCCGCTCGACCGCGTCACCGCCGCCTTCCTCCACATCCGCACGGCGACGGTCATCCGGCCGCCGGACCTGCCGGACCGGGAGGGTCTTGAGCGGCTGCTGGGCCCGACCGCGGGAAAGCGGGGCCCGACCGCGTAAATCGGGACCACCCCCGCCAAGCTAGGCTGCACGTATGTGCACGACCACCGGGAGTTGAAAGCAGCCTTGACCGGATTCGACGCTATGTCGCAACCGCTCGCCCTCACCCACGAGGGCGTCGACCGAGCCGCGCACCACCGCCTGGACGAGGCGTGGCTGGCCGCTGCCTGGAGCCACCCGACAACCCGCGTCTTCGTCGTCTCCGGCGGCCAGGTGCTGGTCGAGGACGGGCCCGACGGGCGTACGGCCCTGGTGATGACCCCCGCCTTCGACGCCCCGGAAACCGAGACGCACCGCTACTTCCTGGGCACGGCCCCGGACGGCGTGCGCTACTTCGCGCTCCAGAAGGACACCCTTCCCGGCCGGATGGACGAGGAGGCGCGTCCCGCGGGGCTGCGCGAGGTCGGCGGGCTGCTGTCGCCGCTGGAAGCCGGACTCATGGTGCACGCGGTGGCGCTGGAGAACTGGCAGCGGATGCACCGCTTCTGCTCCCGCTGCGGCGAGCGCACCGTCATCGCCGCCGCGGGCCACATCCGCCGCTGCCCCGCCTGCGGCGCCGAGCACTACCCGCGTACGGACCCGGCCGTGATCATGCTGGTCACCGACGAGGAGGACCGCGCCCTGCTCGGCCGCCAGGTCCACTGGCCCGAAGGCCGCTTCTCGACCCTCGCGGGCTTCGTGGAGCCCGGTGAGTCCATCGAGCAGTCCGTACGCCGCGAGGTCTTCGAGGAGGCGGGCGTCGTCGTCGGCGACGTCGAGTACGTCGCCAGCCAGCCCTGGCCCTTTCCCTCCAGCCTCATGCTGGGCTTCAACGCCCACGCCACCTCGTCGAAGATCACCGTCGACGGCGAGGAGATCCACGAGGCCCGCTGGTTCTCCCGCGAGGATCTGCGCGCCGCCTTCGAGTCCGGCGAAGTGCTGCCGCCCTTCGGCATCTCCATCGCCGCCCGGCTCATCGAGCTCTGGTACGGCAAGCCCCTGCCTCGCCCCGGCACCAACGCCTGAGCCTGCTGCGGCGCCAACGCCTGAGCCCTCAGCGCTGCCAAGGCCCGAGCCCTCAGCGGCAGCAACGCCTGAGCCCGCCGCGCCTCACGGCGACGACGGGCTCGTACGTACGGTGCGGGTCAGGCGCCGATCTTCTGCTTCACCTGCGCCAGCGACGGGTTGGTGAGGGTGGAGCCGTCGGGGAACAGCACGGTCGGCACCGTCTGGTTGCCGCCGTTCGCCTTCTCCACGAACTTCGCCGACTCCGCGTCCTCCTCGATGTTCACCTCGGTGTACGCGATGCCCTCGCGGTCCATCTGGCTCTTCAGCCGACGGCAGTAGCCACACCAGGTGGTGCTGTACATGGTCACGGTGCCCGACATCGCTTCTCGCTCCTCGTCGCCTGCGGGTGAAGGGGGTTCTGCGCCAGTAGAACACCATGGCGGGAGTGGGCATTCCGGGGGGCGGCCGGTCGGCCGCGAGGGGGTTACGGGGCGGCTTGCGAGTGCGGGTCCAGGGGCAGGTACCGGGGCACGTACCGGCGTGGGTACCGGGGCGGGGTTCGCGGCGGGTTTCGCGGGCGGCTGTGGATAACTTCGCCGGGGTGTCGGTCGGACCTGGCAGAGTGGCGGGGTGACTGCGACAACCCACGAATCGCTCTTTCCCGCGCAACCCGACTCCGCGGACGCGGTGCTCGCCGGACTCGACCCCGAGCAGCGCGCCGTCGCGACGGCGCTGCACGGGCCGGTGTGCGTGCTGGCGGGGGCCGGTACGGGCAAGACCCGGGCGATCACGCACCGGATCGCGTACGGGGTGCGGGCCGGAATCCTGCAACCCGCGAGCGTGCTCGCGGTGACCTTCACCGCGCGGGCGGCGGGGGAGATGCGGGGGCGGCTGCGGCAGCTCGGCGCGGGCGGTGTGCAGGCACGGACGTTCCACTCCGCGGCGCTGCGGCAGCTCCAGTACTTCTGGCCGCGGGCGATCGGCGGGGAGATCCCGCGGCTGGTGGAGCGCAAGGTGCAACTGGTGGCGGAGGCGGGAGCCCGCTGCCGGATCAGGCTGGACCGCAACGAACTGCGCGATGTCACCGGCGAGATCGAGTGGTGCAAGGTCACGCAGACGGTGCCGGAGGAGTACGCGGCCGCGGCGGCCAAGACCGGCCGTGACGTGCCGCGCGACCCGGCCGAGGTGGCGAAGATCTACACCACGTACGAACAGCTCAAGCGGGACCGCGGGGTGATCGACTTCGAGGACGTGCTGCTGCTGACCGTCGGGGTGCTCCAGGACCGGCCGGACGTGGCGGACACCGTGCGGTCGCAGTACCAGCACTTCGTGGTGGACGAGTACCAGGACGTCAGCCCGCTCCAGCAGCGGCTGCTGGAGCTGTGGCTCGGCGGCCGGGACGACCTGTGCGTGGTCGGCGACGCCTCGCAGACCATCTACTCCTTCACCGGCGCCACCCCGGACTTCCTGCTCGGCTTCCGCTCCCGGCACCCCGACGCGACCGTGGTCAAGCTGGTCCGCGACTACCGCTCCACCCCCCAGGTCGTCGGCCTCGCCAACGGCCTGCTCGGCAAGGCCCGCGGCCAGGCCGCCGCCCACCGGCTGGAACTCATCTCGCAGCGCGAGGCCGGACCCGAGCCGGTGTACTCCGAGTACGCGGACGAACCCGCGGAGGCCGAGGGCGCCGCGCGCCGGATCAAGGAGCTGATCGCCTCCGGCGTACGCCCCAGCGAGATCGCCGTCCTCTACCGGATCAACGCCCAGTCCGAGGTCTACGAGCAGGCGCTGGCCGACGCCGGGGTGCCGTACCAGCTCCGCGGCGCGGAACGCTTCTTCGAACGGCCGGAGGTGCGCGAGGCCGGGCTGCTGCTGCGCGGCGCCGCCCGCGCGTCCACCGACCCGGAAGAGGCCGACAACACCGTGCCGCAGCAGGTGCGCGCGGTGCTCAGCTCCCGCGGCTGGGCTTCCGAGCCGCCGGCCGGCTCCGGGGCGGTACGGGACCGCTGGGAGTCGCTGGCCGCGCTGGTCCGGCTGTCGGAGGACTTCGCGGCGGCCCGGCGGGACGCCACCCTCTCGGACTTCGTCGCGGAGCTGGACGAGCGGGCCAACGCGCAGCACGCCCCGACCGTCGAGGGCGTCACGCTCGGCTCGCTGCACGCGGCCAAGGGCCTGGAGTGGGACGCGGTCTTCCTGGTCGGCCTCACCGAGGGCACGCTGCCGATCACCTATGCCAAGACCGACGAGCAGGTCGAGGAGGAGCGGCGGCTGCTGTACGTCGGGGTGACCAGGGCCCGGCTGCACCTGTCGCTGTCCTGGGCGCTGTCCCGCTCACCCGGCGGGCGCGGCGGGCGCAGGCCCTCGCGCTTCCTGGACGGGCTGCGCCCCGGCTCCGCGCCGCGCGGCGCACGCGGCGCGGGCGCGGGCGGCAGCGGCGGCGCGGAGCGCGGCTCCGGCGGTCGCAAGCGGCGCGGCCCGGTGCTGTGCCGGGTCTGCGGCCGGACGCTGTCCGAGGCGGGCGAGATCAAACTGATGCGCTGCGAGGACTGCCCCTCGGATCTCGACGAGGCGCTGTACGAACGGCTGCGCGAGTGGCGGATGGAACAGGCCAAGGCGCTCGGCCAGCCCGCGTACTGCGTCTTCACCGACAAGACGCTGCTGGCCATCGCCGAGGTCAGGCCGGGCGGCGAGGCGGAGTTGTCGCAGATCGCGGGGGTCGGCGCGCGGAAACTCGACAAGTTCGGCGCGGACGTTCTGGCGTTGTGCGCGGGGGAGGAACCGGGCGGAAACGAGGCCGCCGAAGGATCTTCCGAAGAAACTGAAGAAGAGGCGGAAAAATAGTTTGCGCATCCCGAGGAAGTCCCCATAGCCTTCGGGAGCACGGTCGAGAGCGGCTCTTCCAAGAGCGGGTCCGATCGTGATGTACTAGCAGTCCGTTCCATCCGCACTACGACGCCGAGAGGAGGCGAGCCCAATGATCAGCATCATGACCACCGTGAAAATGACCGATCGTTCGGTCGTCGCCACCTGCCCGCTCGGCGTTTCGCCGCGTGCCACCCGTCTGTCCTCCGCCCTGCTCCCGGTTCTGCCGATCCGTGAGCGGAACGAGCGACCGATGCAGGCGCCCGCGGCAGCGGTAGCGGCGAAGGTTCTGGCGCATGCCTCTGCCTTCGCGGCGGCGGCCAACGGCGCCGGCGCTGGTACCGCCAAGGCTGCGATCGAGGCCAAGGGCGCTATCGACGGCTTCGCCAGCGGCGGCTTCGCCAATGGCAATGGACAGCAGAAGACGCAGCAGTACGGCAAGTGGGCCTTCCGCGGGCTCGAACCCTGGAGTGATCCAGCCTGATAACGCATCAGGTCGGCGCCTCAGGGCCGCGGAATCCCAGACCGGGATCCGCGGCCCTTCTGTTTTCTCTCCAGACAGAAAGCCTGTTCCGCAGGACAGGCAGAAACAGAAAACCGGCCCACCGGCCGGACCGACAGACGAGGAACGAACCAACCGTGCCTACCGCCCAGCACGCCCCGTCCGGACCCCAGCCCGACCTGAACCGCTCGCCCGCAGAAGCACACCACGACCCGGAGACTCCCTTGCTGCCCCTCACCGAGCTCGACGACGAGATCGAGCGACTCGGCGTGCCCGTCCCGTGCCGCACCTACGACCCGGAGGTCTTCTTCGCCGAGTCGCCGGCGGATGTCGAGTACGCGAAGTCCCTGTGCCAGACCTGTCCCGTCCGTGAGGCATGCCTCGCTGGGGCCAAGGACCGCCGCGAGCCCTGGGGTGTCTGGGGCGGCGAGCTGTTCATCCAGGGTGTAGTCGTGCCCCGCAAGCGGCCCCGTGGCCGTCCGCGCAAGGACGCGGTCGCGGTATGACCGCCAGGAGGACCCGGCCGACCCGGAACGTCAGGAAGGCCCGCACCACCCGAAGCGCCACCACGGCGCATCTGCCCGGAACGATTGACCGCCCACTCACGCTCGACCCGAAGAATCAGGCCCCGATGAACCCCACACTCACCGAGATCCCCGCAGCCCGTACTTCCGACGCCCCCGCGTCGTACCAGAACAGGAACCTTGAAATGCAACTCATGCCAGAAGCACTGGCGCGTGCCCATATGCAACAGCGCCTGTACGAGGCCGAACACGAACGAAGGTCCGTGCGGCTGCTCGCCGCCCGCCGACTCCAGCGCCGTGCCGAACGCGCCTCGCTCCGTGCCCGCCGGGCACTGGCGATGGCCGTCATGCAGTAACCAGTCAGGCAGTTACCAACATTTGACGCGGGGCCGGTCCGAAAGGACCGGCCCCGCGGTGCGTTACGGCGACAAACGCGGCGCATGCGGAGGTATCGTCAACCAGTGGATCAGAAGAACTCTCAGGCCACGACCACGACCACGTGCGCCCGCTGCGGCGAGACCCACGATGGCCTGCCGCTGACGTGGACCTGCTCCGTCGAGAACGGACACCGCGTGTACTTCTGCGTCACGTGCGCGCGCCAGCACCTCCGCAGCATCGAGAGCCGCCTCGACTCCGCGTGGTGGTAGCGCGGCTCCCAACCGCCGGCCGCCCAGCCGCCCGGCCGCCCCAGCACCCAGCCTTCAGCGCTGGCCGTCCGCCGCCGCCCGGCGTCCGTGCCCGCTCAGGCCGACTCCGCCGTGCCCTCGGGGTCGAAGCCGGGGAGCCACGCGTTGAGCTCGTCGCGGAGCCGGACCGTCGCGCCGAGCTGGCACAGCACCCCGACGGTGCTGAGGGTGACGCGGTGGATCAGCAGATAGGAGGGCGGCAGATTGAGCTGCTTGCCGAGCTGGTGCGCGGGTGAGCGCGGGTCGGCGATCCGGGCCGCCTGAGCGCGCATCCACGCCCGGTCGAAGGTGAACTCCTCGCGCCCGGCCGGCTCGATGATCGGCCGCAGATAGTCCAGCACGGCCTCGGCGTCCAGCTTGATCGTCGGCTTCACGAAACCCTCCTGGCGGAGCATCGCGTAGACCTCGTCGGCGTCGCTCTCCAGGGCCAGCCGCAGGGCGGTGCCGATCGGCAGCGGCAGCCCCTCCGGCAGCCGGTCGACGGTGCCGAAGTCCAGCACGCCCAGCCGCCAGCCCTCGGCGGGCCCGTCGTCGACCAGCAGCCGGAAATTCCCCGGATGCGGATCGGCGTGCAGCAGCCCGGTGCGGGCGGGCCCGGCGAACAGGAAGTGCGCCAGGAGCTGCCCCGCGCGGTCCCGCATCTCCTGACTGCCCCCGGAGATCACCTCCGACATCGGCACGCCGTCCATCCACTCGGTGACCAGCACCTCGTCGGCCTGGTGCACCACATCCGGCACGTGGACGTCCGGGTCCTCGGCGAACTCCTCCGCGTGCGCGTGCTGCGCCCTGGCCTCCAGGGCGTAGTCCAGCTCCTCCTCGACCCGCTCGCGCAACTCCACCAGCAGCGGCTTCACGTCCACCCCCGGCACCAGCGGCCCGAACAGCCGTGCCACCCGGCCCAGTTGCGTCAGGTCGGACAGCAGCGCGTCGCCCGCCCCCGGATACTGGACCTTCACCGCCACCTTGCGCCCGTCGCTCCACACCGCCCGGTGCACCTGGCCGATCGACGCGGCGGCGGCCGGGGTGTCCTCGAACTCGCTGAACAGTGAGCGCCAGTCCTTGCCCAGCCGCTCCGCCAGCACCTTGTGCACGGTGCGGGCGGGCATCGGCGGGGCGGCCTCCTGGAGCTTGGTGAGCGCCGCCCGGTAGGGCCCGGCGATGTCCTCCGGCAGCGCCGACTCGAAGACCGACAGGGCCTGGCCGAACTTCATGGCCCCGCCCTTCAGCTCGCCGAGCACCTTGAAGAGCTGTTCCGCGGTCCGCTCCTGCAACTCGGTCGCGACCTCGTCGGCCGGTCTGCCCCCCAGCCGCTTTCCCAGTCCGAGCGTGGCCCGTCCGGCGAACCCGAGAGGGAGCGCCGCCAGCTTCGCGGTACGGGTCACAGCCTTGCGCGGAAGATCAGACATGCGCCCCTCATTTCCCGTCGGTCACATGGCCATTGTGCCCCCCGCCACCGGCGCCCCGTCCCAGCGAGCACCGGTTGTCGTCGGCTCCGCCGCTTTGCCCCCGTCTGCGTCGCCCCAGGTGTCCCGGCCGTCCCGCGCCCCGCGGGCGGTCCCGGCACCGCACCCGCAGCGGCTGTCACCGGGCAGCGCCCTGACCTTGGTGGTGAGCCGGGACAGCGACATCTCCACCCGGCCGCCTACCCCCGGCGCCACCCGTCCATCCAGGTGCGCCAGCACGTGTCCGGCCGCCAGCCCGGCCACCGAGGTGGCCAGCGCGATGTCGCAGGCGGGCACCGCGGGCTGCCGCCCCGACCTGAGCTGGGCCAGCATCCGGGGCCAGGCCGGGTCCTCGTCGGCCAGCCGCAGCCCCAGGCACTCCCCGCACGCCGTCCGCCCCGGCAGCACCAGCGGACCGACCACGCCCGTCCCCTCGACCACACCCGTGTAGAGATGCGGCACCCCGGAGGCGACCAGCCGCCGGGACTCGCCCGGATCCGGTGCCCAGGCGTCCAGCCCGTCCCTCGGCGCGATCACCACCACCGTGGCGCCGGGTCTGCCGCGCTCGCCCGGCGTCGTACGCGGGCCCGGCGCCGCCCGCCGTACCGCGCCACGGGCCGCCGCGTCCCGCCGGTCCCCGATGTGGTCGGCCGGGATGCCGCAGGGGCCGGTGTCCCACGGCTCGACGCGCCCGCTGTCCAGCACGTCCACCGAGCCCACCCCGGCCGCCGACAGCACCGAGGCCACGGCGGCGCCGACCCGCCCGGACCCGTGCACCCGCACCCGTGCCGCCCTGCGGTGCCGTATCCGGCCCGCCGCCCCGCCGGGACCCGGGTGGACCACCGAGAGTGCCGCCAGATCGGGTCTCAGCCGGTCCAGGGCCGCCGCCCGGTGCCGTACCGCCTCCGCCAGCGCGCCGTGCGCCGCCGCGTCGTCCAGCACGCCGCCCTCGGCGAGCAGCCCCAGCAGCCGTCTGACCTGCGCGGGCCCGAGGCCCAGCGCACCCGCGTCACGGGTCAGCGTGTCGGCGCCGCGCGTGCCGTCGAGCAGGTCGAGAAAACCGGCCGCCGCGCCGTCGACCGGCTCCAGCACCACCGCGTGCGCCGGGTCCACCCCGAACTGCACGCTCTCCCTGTCCCGCCAACTGCGGCGCAGCGCGCTCTTGAGCATGGGACGCATGACCGTCACCCCCGTCCATCCGTTCACTCGATCCACCGGGAGGTCCACCAGGACGTCCACCAGGACGTCCGCAAGAAGGTCCACCGGGAGAGCCGCCCACCGGCCAGCCCGTCCCGTCCATCCGGCCCGCCCGGCGAAATTCCCCATTCCGACTTCCCTCGTCACTCTCCGTAAGCGACAGAACTCAGCATGCCATTTCCCGGCGAAACTCCCGGAGAGTTATCCACAGGTTGTGGGGGATAGTCGTTCAATATGCGTATGAAGCGAGGTGATTCCCATGCGAACCGGCCGGGAGACGGGACTTCCCGGACACGCAGCGGGTAACGTCGAAGGCGTGTCCGCCGATCCAGCGCGTAGCCTCTCCAGCCAGCCCGCAAGCGGCCTACGGACCAATGCGGTGGAAGTGCGCCGCAGTGCCCGCAGGCGCCGAACGGTTTCGGCATATCGCGACGGCGACCGAACTGTCGTGCTGATTCCGGCCCGAATGTCGGCGGCCGAGGAGCAGCGCTGGGTGACCACGATGCTGGAGAAGCTGGCGGCGCAGGAGAGCCGCCGGATGCCCGGCGACGACGAGCTGGCTGCCCGCGCGGAACGGCTGTCCGAGCAGTATCTGCTCGGCCGGGCCGTGCCCGACACGGTCCGCTGGGTCACCAACCAGAATTCCCGCTGGGGCTCGTGCACGCCCTCCGAGGGCAGCATCCGCCTGTCGCACCGCCTCCAGGGGATGCCCGAGTACGTCATCGACTACGTGCTGCTGCACGAGCTGGCGCACCTGCTCGTGCCGGGACACGGCCCGAGCTTCTGGCGACTGCTGGAGAGCTATCCGCGCACCGAGCGCGCCCGCGGCTTCCTGGAAGGCGTCGTGGCGGCCGACCGGCTGCCGCATCCGCCCGGTTCCCGCGAGGAATAGCCGCTGTCGGCACGACCGGTTAGCCTGTCGCCACGTCGGCGCGGCAGCACAAGCGCCGCATCGCGAGCGCAACAATGAGGGGATGGGGGACGGTCGTATCCATGGCCAGGGAATTCCAGCGTGGCCACAAGGCCAAGATCAGTGATCTGACGGCGGGGACGGATCTGTATGTCGGTGTACAGATCTCCGGCCCCGGCCTGACCTTCGACATCAGTTGTTTCGGGCTCGACGACAAGGAACAACTGTCGGACGACCGTTACTTCATCTTCTTCAACCAGCCCAAGTCGCCCGAGGAGTCGATCCAGCTCCTCGGCGCCCAGTCCGGCGACACCGAGTCCTTCCGCGTCACTCTCGACCGCATACCGGCGAACGTGCACAAGTTGGCCTTCACCGCGACGATCGACGGCAACGGGCAGATGTCGCAGGTCGCCCCCGGTTATCTGCGGCTCGTCGCGGGCGGTGAGGAAGTCGCGCGGTACGCCTTCACCGGCGCGGAATTCACCACCGAACGCGCCGTGATGGTCGCGGACATCTATCTCAAGGACGTGTGGCGTTTCGCCGCCGTCGGCCAGGGCTTCGACGGCGGGCTCGACGCGCTGCTGCGGAATTTCGGCGGCGAGGTCGCCGAGGACGAGCCCGCCGCGCCCGAGCAGGCCGCGGCTCCCGGTTTCGCGCCGCCCGGCGCCGTACCCGGCTTCGCACCCCCGCCCGGCCCCGCGGCGGCCCCCGCTCCGGCCTTCGGAGCACCCGCGCCGGCCGCCCCCGTACCGCCCCCGGCTCCCGCGCCCGCCTTCGGCGCGCCTCCCGGCCCGCCCGCCGCGCCCGCGCCCCAGGGCTTCGCGCCGCCGCCCGGCAACCCCGGCCTCCACCAGGCGCCCACCATGGTCGCGCCCCTGACCGCGCCGCCCGGCCAGGCCCCGCCGGGACAGCCGCCCTTCGGCCAGGTCCCGCCGCCCGGCGCGCCCCCCGCCGCCCCCGGATTCGGCGGTCAGCCGCCCTTCGGCCAGGTGCCGGGCCAGCCGGGTCCCCCCGGCCCGCCCGGCGGCGGCTACGCGGCCCCCGCCGTCCCCGCGCAGAACGCGGGCCTCGCCGCCGCCATGCAGAAGTACCGTGAGACGCCCACCGGCCAGCGCTGGACGCAGCAGAATCCGAAGATGATGCGCGCCGACCTCGGCCAGGGCGGCGGCCAGCCGGTCCTCGCCCGGCAGGGCAGCATGGTCCTCTACCAGGGCAAAGTCGATTTCGGCTACAAGGGTGCCGGTTTCACCGGCCGCATCGTCGGCAACGCCACGGGCCAGGAGATGCAGCTCATGCGCTGCACCGGGGGCGGCCAGGTCTTCTTCGCGGAGAACGCCGCCTATCTGCACCCCATCGAGCTCCAGGGCGACGCCATCTGCGTCTCGGCGGAGAATGTGCTGGCCTTCGACGAATCCCTCCAGCACGAGGTGCGCAGGATCGAGGGCCACGGCATCCCCGGCGGCGCCCTGTTCACCATGCAGTTCCAGGGCACCGGCACGGTCATCGTGAAGACGCACGGCACCCCCGTGGTGCTGCCCGTCACCCCGACCACCTACGCGGACAGCAACGCGATCGTCGCCTGGTCGGCCGCCTCGCAGGTGATCGTCTCCAGCCAGGTGCGGCTGCGCAGGACCGCGTATCCCGGCCACAGCGGCGAGACCGTGAACCTCCAGTTCCGCGGCGCCCCCGGTAATTTCATCGTCGTCCAGCCCTACGAGGTGTGACCCGCCATGGACCAGCAGATGATCGCGGGCTACGCACCGGCACCGGTGGCCGCCCGGATGGAGAACCACGGCTCGTCGATGCTCAAGGTCGCCATGGTGACCGGCCAGGACCTCTTCGCGCGCACCGGCTCGATGGTCGCCTACGAGGGCTTCGTGCAGTACGAGCCCAACCCGCCCGCAGTACGGCAGATGGCCTCGGCCTGGCTGACCGGCGAGAGCGCCCCGCTGATGAAGTGCAGCGGTGACGGCCTGCTCTACCTCGCCGACTACGGCGCCGACGTGGTCTGTCTCAATCTCAACAACGAGTCGGTCTCCGTCAACGGCACGAATCTGCTCGCCTTCGACGCCCACCTCACCTGGGGTGTCGAGCGGGTCAAGGGGCTGGCCAAATTCGCCGGTCAGGGCCTGTTCAACGTCGGGGTCAGCGGTCAGGGCTGGGTCGCGGTGACCTCGCGCGGCACGCCGATCGTGGTCGACTGCGGCAGCGGCGCCGACGAGACCTACGTCGACCCGGACGCGCTCGTCGCCTGGTCGTCGGGGCTGAAGATGAAGGCTAAGCGCAGCTTCAGGGCCGGGGCGCTGATCGGCCGCGGCAGCGGGGAGGCCTTCCAGATCGCCTTCTCCGGCCAGGGCTTCGTGGTCGTCCAGCCCAGCGAGGACAGCACTGACCGTCTCCGGATCCGGGGCTGAGGGGGAGCGACACCATCATGCAGAGCCCGCTTTTCGCATTCACCGAGGTCCAGAACCAGGACCACTACACCCTGCAGAATTCCTACCTCCTGCGGGTCCGCCTCGACGGCAACACCGGCCCCGACTGCCTGGCCCGCAAGGGCTCGATGGTCGCCTACCAGGGCATGATCGAATTCGACGGCGAGTACCAGTCGCAGGGCCAGCGCGGCGCCCGCCGCCACACCGGCGAGGGCCTCGACCTGATGCGCTGCTCCGGGCAGGGCACCGTCTACCTCGCCAACCTCGCCCAGCAGATCCACATCCTGGACGTCGACCACGAGGGCCTGACCGTCGACAGCGCGTACGTCCTCGCGCTCGACTCCGGGCTGCACTGGGACGTGATCGCGGTGGACAGCCAGTTCGGCCTGTCCGGCACGGGCGCGTACAACCTCAACATCTCGGGGCAGGGCAAGGTCGCCCTGATGACCTCGGGCAAGCCGCTGCTGATGCCGGTCACGCCCGACAAGTACGTGTCCTGCGACGCGGACGCCGTCGTCGCCTGGTCGACCAGCCTGCGCGTCCAGATGCAGGCGCAGACCAGCAGCTCCTCCGTCTTCCGCCGCCGCGGCAACACCGGCGAGGGCTGGGAGCTGAACTTCGTCGGCCAGGGGTACGTCCTGGTCCAGCCCAGCGAGCTGATGCCGCCGCAGAACGCGGTGATCGGCCAGGGCGTACGCGCCCAGTACGGCATGGGCCCGCAGGGCCACGGTCAGAACCAGGGCAACATCTGGTCCAACTGACCTCGCCGCACGAGAGCCGCCGACCTCGTCGTACGAAGGCCGTGAAAAGCCGCACAAAAGAGGTGGCCGTTCAGGACCCGGGTCCTGAACGGCCACCTCTTTCCGGCCCGTGTCAGGCGCTCCGCGTCAGCGCGCGTATCCGGCCCAGCAGCGCCTGTACGGAGCTGTCGGCGACCGCCGCGACCTCGTCGTAGCCGAACCAGCGCAGATCCAGCGACTCGTCGCTGATCGCCTCGACGGCGCCCTCGGGGGCGACGACCGCGTACTGCACGTCCAGATGCCACGCGCAGGGCGTACGGTGCCGGTCCAGAGCCACCGGCTCGGGCCGCAGCAGGCCGAGACCGGCGATCCCGGACTCCTCCGCGCTCTCCCGCAGCGCCGCCCCGGCCAGGGTGGTGTCCTGCGGCTCGCAGTGGCCGCCGGTCTGGAGCCACATGCGCAACTTGGCGTGCAGCGTCAGCAGGGCGCGCTCGCGCGGCGGGTCGACCACCAGCGCGCTCGCCGTGATGTGCCCGTCGGCGCACGCCTTCCACATGCCGTCGGGATACGCCGCCAGGTGCGCCAGATACTCCTCGCGCAGCCGCTCCTGCCCCTCGTCGGGCGCACTCCACCGCTCCAGGACGCCGACCGCGTCCGCGTGCAGAAGGCTCACTTGCCGGAGTCGCCGTCCTCGTCGGGGTTCTCGCCCTTGTCGGCCGCGTCGCCGGGCGCCTCGGGCTTGCGGTCGCCGCCGCTCGCGGCCTCGCCGAGCATCTTGTCCAGCTCGGAGAAGTCGACGCCCTCGCTGTGCACGAAGCCGTCCGGGTCGTCCAGGTCGGCGGCGGTCGGCAGCATGTCGGGGTGCGCCCACAGGCCGTCGCGGCCGTCGACACCGCGGGCGTCGGTCAGCGAGGCCCACAGCCGGGAGGCGTCCCGCAGCCTGCGGGGCCGCAGCTCAAGACCGATCAGGGTGGCGAAGGTCTGCTCGGCGGGACCGCCGGTGGCGCGGCGGCGGCGCAGCGTCTCGCGCAGCGCGCCCGCGGACGGCAGGTGCGGGGCGGCGGCCTCGTGCACGACCGCGTCCACCCAGCCCTCGACGAGCGCGAGGGCCGTCTCCAGGCGGGCCAGCGCCGCCTTCTGCGCCGGGGTGTCCTCGGGCTGGAACATGCCCTGCTGAAGCGCTTCCTGAAGCTGCTCGGGCTGCGAGGGGTCGAGCTGCCCCACCGCCTCCTCCAGCCGCGCGGTGTCGACCTTGATCCCGCGCGCGTAACCCTCCACGGCGCCGAACAGATGCGCGCGCAGCCACGGCACGTGCGCGAAGAGCCGCTGGTGAGCGCTCTCGCGCAGCGCCAGGTAGAGCCGCACCTCCTCCTGCGGGACGCCCAGGCCCTCGCCGAAGGCGGTCACATTCGCGGGGAGCAGCGCCGCCTTGCCCGCCGGGCCCAGGGGCAGGCCGACATCGGTGGAGCCGACGACCTCACCGGCCAGGGTGCCGAGCGCCTGCCCGATCTGGGAGCCGAACATCGCGCCGCCCATCGAGCGCATCATCCCGATCAGCGGGCCGGACATGGCCTGCATCTCCTCGGGCAGCACATCGCCCATCGCCCCGGCGACGCGCTCGGCGACCGGGTCGACCAGCTCCTTCCACACCGGAAGCGTCGCCTCGACCCACTCCGCGCGGCTCCAGGCCACCGCGGAGCCGGACCCGGACGGCAGCGAGGTGGCGCTGTCCAGCCACAGATCCGCCAGCCGTACGGCCTCCTCGACCCACGAGCGGTCGGCGCGGCCGACGGTCGCGTCCTTGACGCCGTCCTGGGTGCCCTGGGCGACCGTCTGGCGGGCGATGTCCTTGGCCATGTCCCAGTTCACCGGGCCGCCGTCGTAGGACAGCATCTGGCCGAGCTGCTGGAAGGCGGCCCCCAGGTCGTTGGGGTTGAGCGAGCCGAACATCGCCGCGAACGGGTTGTCGCCGGCGGCGCCGCCGCCGACGCCACCGAAGCCGAACGGGTTCGGCGCTCCGCCCTGGCCCCCTTCGCCCTTGTTCTTCCGGCCGTCGTCCCCGTCCTCGGGCTCCTCGGGAGGGACGCCGAATCCGAATGGGTTGTCACTCACGGGATTCCTCGGCTCTGTGTTGTGATGGGCTGGGGTTGTGTCGGGCTCGGTGTACGGGCAGTACCTCCAGCCTAGACACGTGTCAGGCAGGATGGCTGCGTACCGACGTCACGCCGATGGCGTGCGCCAGCCGCACCCGTACTTGAAACAACCGTGGGAGACACCCGGTGAGTTCCCCAGAAGGACACGTTCGCCCAGAGCGGAGCGCGGGCAGGGCCGCGTCGGGACCGGTGGTCGCGATCACCGGCGCCGCGTCCGGCGTGGGCCGCCAGCTGGCGCTCAGGCTCGTGGAATCCGACCAGGTCAAGAAGGTCGTGGCGATCGACGAACGGCGCGGTGACGTGCCCGGTGCGACCTGGCGGGTGCTCGACGTGCGGGACCCGGTCATCGCCGACAAATTGCGCGGCGCGGACGTCGTCGTCCACCTCGCGCTCGACCTGGACCTGGAATCCGACGCCAAGGCGCGGTCCGCGTTCAATGTGCGCGGTACGCAGACCGTACTGACCGCCGCCGCTGCCGCGGGCGTGCACCGTGTGGTGCTGTGCACCTCGGCGATGGTCTACGGCGCCCAGGCCGACAACGACGTGCCGCTCGCCGAGGACGCCCCGCTGCGGGCCACCTCGGAGGCCAGCTTCGTGGACGACCTGCTGGAGATTGAACGGCTCGGCCGCCGCGCCCCGCGCGCCCACCCCGGCCTCAATGTGACGGTTCTGCGCCCTGCCGTCCTGGTCGGCGGCACGGACACCGCGCTGACCCGCTACTTCGAGTCGCCGCGGCTGCTGGTGGTGGCGGGCAGCAGGCCGTGCTGGCAGTTCTGCCACGTCGAGGACCTGGTGTCGGCGCTGGAGTACGCCGTCCTGGAGAAGGTCGACGGCGAGATGGCGGTGGGCTGCGACGGCTGGCTGGAGCAGGAGGAGATCGAGGAGCTGACCGGGATCCGGCGCATGGAACTGCCCGCGGCCATCGCCTTCGGCGCCGCCGCCCGGCTGCACCGCCTCGGCCTGACCCCGTCGCCCGCGGGGGACCTCGCGTACACGATGCACCCGTGGGTGGTCAGCGGCAGCCGCCTGCACGAGGCGGGCTGGCGCCCGCAGTGGTCCAACGAGGAGGTGCTGGCCGAGCTGCTCGCCGAGGTCGAGGGCCGCAATTCGCTCGCGGGCCGCAGGCTCGGCCGCAAGGACGCCACGACGCTGGGCGCGGCGGGCGCCACGGTCGCGCTGGTCGGTACGGCGGCGCTGGTGCGCAGGGCCCGCAAGCGGCGCGGCCTCTAGATCCGATAGATCCGAAGGCGCGTCCGTCGCCCCGCGGTGGTGGAAGCCACTTTCCGTATCGCGGGCATATGAGGCAGCATGTGCCGCATGGCATCCACGCACGACGAACACGCCGCCCCCGCCGACCGCGCCCGGGCCGCCGACGGTCCGATCCGGCTGCTCGCGATCCGCGACACCCCGCTGTCGCTGGACGAGGTCTTCGCCTCGGTCGGCGACGACGCGGCCGGCGGCACGGCGCTGTTCGTCGGGACGGTACGCGACCACGACGGCGGTTCGGCCGCCGAGGTCACCGGTCTGGCGTATTCGGCGCACCCCAGCGCGGAGGCCGAACTGCGCGGGATCGCCGAGAAGATCGCCGCCGACTACCCGGTACGCGCGCTGGCCGCCGTCCACCGGGTGGGTGAACTGCGGGTCGGCGACATCGCGGTGATCGTCGCCGTCTCCTGCCCGCACCGCGGCGAGGCGTTCGAGGCCAGCCGCCGCTTCATCGACGACCTCAAGAGCGAGGTCCCGATCTGGAAGCACCAGACGTTCACCGACGGCACCGAGGAATGGGTCGGCGTCTAGGGCCTGTCCGGCGGATCGTGAGCGACGCGCGGGGGCGTAACCCCGTACCCCACCGGGCCGTTGGTGCACAGAGCGGTTAATCTGCTCATACGTCCGTTTTGGTGTACATGGGGTCGGGAGTTCGACGTGGCAGCACTCGCTTGGTTGCTCATTCCGTTGGTCGCCGCGGTGTTCGCCGCGGTCTGGGCACGCTGGGCGTCGCACACCCGCACCACCGGGGACGGCGCGTCGCTCGCCGGGTACGAGCGGTTCCGGCAGGCCATGCAGGCCGAGTCGGCGGAGAAGCCGGACACCGAGACGGTCTGAGGACCGGGCACCGGGACGGCAGAACAGGCGCCGCACGGCCGCGTACCCGTCCGGACTCACCCCGCGGGCCGGTTGTCCGGCGGTTCCCGTAGGGTCGTGCCATGCCACGCCGCACCGCGACGCTGCTCGCCTCGACACTGACGCTGATAGCGCTGCTGTGCATCGCGCTGCTGGCTCCCGCACCGTACTCGGAGATGTCGCCGGGACCGACGGTGAACACACTCGGGAGCTACGACGGCGAAATGGTCATCCAGATCGGCGGCCACAAGACGTACGCGACGTCGGGTCACCTCAACATGACCACCGTGCGGGTCACCGGCGCCGACTACTCCATGAACCTGGTGGAGTCGCTGCTCGGCTGGGCGCGGCGGGACGACAAGGTCGTGGAGCACGACACGCTGTACCCGAAGGGGCAGACGGCCCAGGAGGCCGACCAGCAGAACGCCGAGGAGTTCAGCCAGTCACAGGACAGCGCCAAGTACGCGGCGCTGACCTCGCTGAAGATCCCCGTGCCCTCACGGGTGATCGTCGCGGCCGTCGTCAGCGGCGGGGCGTCCGAGGGCGAACTGCACGCGGGCGATGTGATCAAGGCCGTCGACGGCACCGCGATCACCAAGGCCGACCAGGTCGCGGGCCTGGTCACCAAGCACAAGCCGGGCGAGAAGGTGGTCTTCACGATCATCCCGGCCGCCGACGCGAAGAAGAAGCTGGACACCACGCAGAAGGTGACCATCACCACCCGCGCCTCGGACGACGGCGGCCCGTCGCGCGCCGTGGTCGGCATCCAGGCGGGCGTCGAGCACCTGTACCCGTTCACCATCGACATCAAGCTCGCCGACGTCGGCGGACCCAGCGCGGGCATGATGTTCGCGCTCGGCATCATCGACAAGCTGACGCCCGACGACCTGACCGGCGGCAAATTCGTCGCGGGCACCGGCACCATCGACGACAACGGCAAGGTCGGACCGATCGGCGGCATCAGCCTGAAGACGATCGGCGCGCGCGACAAGGGCGCGCAGTTCTTCCTCACCCCGGCCGACAACTGCGAAGAGGCCGCCAAGAGCATCCCCTCGGGCCTCACCCTGGTGAAGGTGAAGACCCTGGACGACGCCTTGGCGGCGCTGAAGGACATCAAGTCGGGCAACGACGCGGCGCTGCCGAGCTGCAAGAGCTGAGACCGGCTCAGTCCCGGTCCGCTCAGTCCCGGTCAGCTCAGGTCGGTTCAGCCCGGCCGCGCCACCGGGCGCTCAGACCTCGAAGGTCGCCGACAGTGCCTCCGCCAGACCCGGCACCAGATCGGAACCGGTCAGCACCTCGGTCGGCGTGTCCTTGGCCCGCAGCCGTACGGCCGACTCCCGCGCGCCGTCCCGCAGCACCGCGACCGTCATCCGCACCTCCTGGCGCTGCGGGTGCGCCGCCACCCACGTGGCCAGCGACGCGTCGTCCAGGCCCTCGGGAATGGCCGCCTCGGCGGCGGGCGGCAGCATCAGCCGCTCCACGGTCAGCGCGCAGCCCGCGATCACCTCGGGCCACGCGATCGTCGCCAGGAACTCGTCGAGCGCCGTGCCGGACGGCAGCTCGTCCTGCTCGATCGGGGTCAGCGACCCCGTCTCGTTCGTCTCGGTCAGGCCGAGTTGATCGGCGAGGCCGGGTTCCTGCGTACGGAGCTGCGCGGTGTCGACAAGGGCGAACAGCCGTGCGGGCCGGTCCCAGCCGAGGCCGGACGCGTACTCGTCGATTTCCAGTACGGCACGGGTCAGCGGGCTCGCCGCGAGCGGTGCACCATCGGTCGCATTGTTGGACATGGTCAGTATCCTGCCTCTTCCCTTGCCGGAATCGGGAACCGGCCAAAGCGTAGGTAAGTTGCACCAGTGGGAGTCCGACCCGGGACACCCCAGAAATACGGACAATTCGAGGTGCGCACCTTGGTATTCGAGATGCCGGACCGCGGCGGAGGATCGTCGGGGCCACGGATCAGAGTCGGCCGCCCATCCCGGCGGACCCGGACGTTGCTCATCACGATCGGCGTGCTCGCCGGTCTGATGATCGCGTTCGTGATCTTCGCGGGATTCTGGACCGACTGGCTCTGGTACCGATCGGTTCACTACTCGTCGGTCTTCACCACCACGCTCTGGACCAAGGTCGGTCTGTTCTTCGTCTTCGGCCTGCTGATGGCCGGAGCGGTCGGCGTGAACATCTATCTGGCACACCGGCTCCGCCCGCCGCTCAGCGCGATGTCGCTGGAGCAGCAGAGCCTCGACCGCTACCGGATGGGTCTCGCGCCGTACAAGAAGTGGGTGCTCCTCGGGGTCTGCGCGGTGGTCGGGCTCATCGCCGGCGGATCGGCCTCGGGGCAGTGGCGGCTGTGGCTGCTGTGGACGAACGCCACGAAGTTCAACGTCAAGGACCCGCAGTTCCACAAGGACGTGTCCTTCTACGCCTTCGACCTCCCCTGGTACCGCTTCCTGCTGAGCTTCGGCTTCGCGGCCGTGGTGCTCTCGCTGGTCGCCGCCGCCCTGGTGCACTACCTGTACGGCGGGCTGCGGATCACCTCGCCCGGCGGCCGGGCCACGGCCGCCGCCACCGGGCATCTGTCGGTCCTGCTGGGCATCTTCATCTCGCTCAAGGCGGTCGCCTACTGGCTGGACCGCTACGGCCTCGCGGTGAAGTCCAGCGGCTTCAAGGCCACTGACAACTGGACCGGTCTGCGGTACGTGGACGCGAACGCGTATCTGCCCGCCAAAACGATCCTGTTCTGCATCGCGGTGATCTGCGCGCTGCTGTTCTTCGCGACCCTCTGGCGCCGCACCTGGTCGCTGCCGATGATCGGCTTCGGCCTGATGGTGCTCTCGGCGATCCTGATCGGCGGCCTCTACCCGGCCATCGTGCAGAAGTTCCAGGTGCAGCCGAACGAGGCGGCCAAGGAAGCGCCGTACATCCAGAAGAACATCGATGCCACGCGTGCCGCGTACGGCATCAAGGACAGCCAGGTGAAGCCGTACAGCGGCACCAGCGAGTCCAGTACGGAAAAGCTGCGGGCCGACGCGGACACCACGGCGAGCGTGCGCGTGCTGGACCCGAACGTGGTCTCGCCCACGTACCAGCAGTTGCAGCAGACGCGCGGCTACTACGCCTTCCCCTCCACGCTCGACGTCGACCGCTACAGCGACGCCAAGGGCAAGGAGCAGGACACGGTCGTCGGCCTGCGCGAGCTGAACATCAACGGCATCCCCGAGAACAACTGGATCAACGACCACTTCAAGTACACCCACGGCTACGGCATCGTCGCCGCCAAGGGCACCGACGTGTCCAGTGACGGCTCGCCGGCCTTCACCGAGAAGGACCTGCCGACCACCGGCCAGCTCGGCACGTACGAGCAGCGGGTCTACTACGGCGAGCGGACGACGCAGTACTCGATCGTCGGCGGTCCGACCCAGGAGATCGACTACACCGACGCGGGCGGCGAGAAGCCGTTCACGTACACCGGCAAGAGCGGCGTGGACCTGTCCAACCCGCTGACGCGGGCGGCGTACGCGGTGCAGTTCGGCGAGCCGCAGATCCTGTACTCGGGGGCGATCGGCAAGGGCTCGAAGATCCTCTACAACCGCACTCCCAAGGAGCGGGTGGAGTCGGTCGCGCCCTGGCTGACCATCGACGGCGACCCGTACCCGGCCGTGGTCAACGGCCAGGTGGAGTGGATCGTCGACGCCTACACCACCACCAACGGCTATCCGTACGCGTCGCGCACCACGCTCGGCGACACCACGACCGACTCGCTCACCGACGACCAGCGGTCCGTCATCGCGCAGCAGAATCAGGTCAACTACATCCGCAACTCGGTCAAGGCGACCGTGAACGCCTACACCGGTGAGGTCACGCTCTACCAGTGGGACACCCAGGACCCGGTGCTCAAGACGTGGATGAAGGCGTTCCCGCACACGGTGCAGCCGAAGGACAAGATCAGCGCCGAGCTGATGGACCACCTGCGCTACCCGCAGGACCTGTTCAAGGTGCAGCGGCAACTGCTCACCAAGTACCACGTCACCAAGGCGTCCACCTTCTACACCGGCAGTGAGGTGTGGGAGGTCCCGGACGACCCGGCCGCCCAGACGGGCAAGGCGGTGCCGCCGTACTACCTGAGTCTGAAGATGCCCGACCAGTCGGAGCAGGCGTTCTCGCTGACGTCCACCTTCACGCCGAACGACCGCTCCAACCTGAGCGCGTTCATGGCGGTGAACGCCGACGCGTCCAGCAAGGACTACGGCACGATCAGAGTGCTGCAACTGCCGCCGAACACCACGGTCGACGGGCCCAAACAGGTGCAGGCCAAGCTCAACTCCGACAACAAGGTCGCGCCGCAGATCAACCAGCTCAAACGGGCGGGCGCGGACACCACCGTGGAGTACGGCAATCTGCTCACCGTGCCGATGGACGGCGGGCTGATGTACGTGGAGCCGGTGTACGTACGCGGCGCGGGCAACAACTACCCGCTGATGAAGAGCGTGGTGGTGCTCTTCGGCGACCGGATCGGCTTCCAGCCCACGCTGAAGGCCGCGCTGGACGAGGTGTTCGGCCCCGACGGCGAGTCGACGACGAAGCCGCCGCCGGACGACACCACGCAGCCGCCGACGACGACCAGCCCGCCGACCACCAGCCCACCGGGCGACGCGACGCTGGAGCAGGCCCTGACGGACGCTCAGAAGGCGTACGACGACGGTCAGGCGGCGCTGAAGAAGGGCGACTGGCAGGCGTACGGCGAGGCGCAGAAGAAGCTCTCCGAGGCGCTGAAGCAGGCGCGGGAGGCGGAGAAGGCGGCCAAGGGGACATAAGACGGGGCCGATCGACCTGATGGGTCGACAAGCGGGCTGATCGGGTGACACTCCGCGTCGTGGTACGGTGAGGACACAACGACGCGGGGTGGAGCAGCTCGGTAGCTCGCTGGGCTCATAACCCAGAGGTCGCAGGTTCAAATCCTGTCCCCGCTACTGTACGAAGAGGGCCAAAGTCAACTGACTTTGGCCCTCTTCACTTATATGGGGGATGTTCGGTGAACGGGGTTTCGCAAGCCGCCTTGTCGGGAAGTCGACAAACCGCTGAAGTGACCAATCGGGTTGCGGTATACCAGGTGTACGGCGGTAGTGGACGGTGCGACGATGGACCTCATGGGGGATGGTGCAAGACTGCTGAACACTCGTCAGATCCACGAACGGCGTGGTTCTACGGGCGATGTCGACATGTCGACCGAAAGGTTGGCCCAGGAGTCGGCTTCGACGCCCGTGACCGCGTCCGCGACCGTGCCCGTCACCGCGACCGCGCTGCTGCCCGCACCGCGCCCGTCGGCTGAGCAGCCCGCGTCCGCCGAACTCACCGCGTCCACCGGGACGGTGGCCACCCGGTCCCTGGGGCCCGTCGCCGCCCCGGCCGCCGGGCTCAACGACCTGCCCGGGCTTCCCGAACCGACCGACGAGGACGGCCTCGCGCTCCGCGAGGAGGCCGAGATCGAGGCGCGCCACCGGCACGCCGCCGACCTCGGCGACCCGTACGCCATGAGCGCGCTCGGCACGCTGCTGCTGCGCCGCGGCGACCTCGACGGCGCGGAGCCGTACCTGCGCGCCGCCGTCACGCACGGGGACCGCGCCGCCGCCAACAACCTGGCCCTGCTGCTGCACCAGCGCGGTTACGCCGACGAGGCGGCCGACTGGTGGCGGACCGCCGCCGTGGCGGGCTCCGCGCCCGCCGCGCACGCGCTGGGCCGGCACTACCGCGAGCGCGGCGACGAGCCCGCGGCCGAGTACTGGCTGCGGCAGGCCGCCGAGTCCGGCCACACGCTGGGCGCGTACGCGCTGGCCGACCTGCTCGACCACCGGCGCGAGAGCGGCGCCGAGCGCTGGTTCCGCGCCGCGGCCGAGCACGGCCACCGCGAGGCCGCGTACCGCCTCGCCCGGATATGCGCCGCGCGCGGCCAGAACCACGAGGCAGAGCAGTGGTACCGGCAGGCCGCCGCGCGCCGCCACCGGCGGGCCGCGCTGCGCCTGGGCACGCTCCTGGAGGAGCGCGGCGAGCAGGCGGAGGCGGGCCGTTGGTATCTGACGGCCGCCAGGGACGGCGAGGCGCGGGCCGCCTGCGCGCTGGCGTTCCTGCTGCGCGACGCGGGCGACATCGACCAGGCCGCCACCTGGTGGCGGCGCGCCGCCCAGGCGGGCGACGGCCAGGCCGCCAACGCGCTCGGCGCGCTGCACGCCCAGGAGGGCGAGACGCAGACCGCCGAGCGCTGGTACCGCACGGCCCTGGACGCGGGCGACATCAACGGCGCCTACAACCTCGGCCTGCTCTGCGCGGGCCAGAGCCGCAACGCGCAGGCCGAGCAGTGGTACCGCAAGGCCGCGTACGCCGGGCACCGCGAGGCCGCCAACGCGCTGGCCGTGCTGCTGCTCCAGCGCGGCGACGCGATGGGCGCCGAGCCGTGGTTCTCCAAGGCCGCGGAGGCGGGCAGCATCGACGCCGCCTTCAACCTCGGCATCCTGCACGCCGGGCGCGAGGAGGCCGACACCGCGCGCGCCTGGTACGAGCGGGCCGCCGCCGCCGGGCACGCCGAGGCCGCCCTCCAGGTGGCCATCGCGCTCCAGCGCGACGGCGACCACCACGCCGCCGAGCGGCACCTGCGGTGCGCCGCGGGCGGCGGCAGCCCGGAGGCCGCCTTCCGGCTCGGCGCGCTCCTGGAGCGCAGGCAGCGCGAGCGGGACGAGGGCGACGCGGGCGCGGAGGCCACGGGCAGCGTCGAGGCCGAGGAGTGGTACGAGCGGGCCGCCCGGCAGGGGCACCGCCGCGCCCAGGTACGGCTCGGCATGTGCGCCGCCAAGCGCGGGGACGTGGTGGACGCGGCGCACTGGTACCGGCAGGCCGCCGAGGCCGGTTCCCGCAACGGGGCCTTCAACCTCGGGCTGCTGCTGGCCCGCGAGGGCGCCGAGCCCGAGGCCGCCCTGTGGTGGACGCGGGCCGCGGACGCCGGGCACGGCCGCGCCGCCCTGCGGATGGCGCTGCTCTCCGCCCGGCGCGGCGAGCTGGCCGAGGCGCAGCACTGGTGCTCCCGCGCGGTCACCTACGGGCCCGCCGAGGTCGCCGAGCGCGCGGCCCGGCTGACCGCCGCGGTCAAGCACGAGCTGACCGCGTGAGCCGACGGTCGTCAGCGGCGGTTGACCAGGTCATCCGTACGGTTCCTGACCGTTTCCGGCTGAGGGGCGCCCCGCCCGGGGCACCCCTCAGCCGGAATGGCCACCCGCTGCGACGGCCGCCCGCCTATGGATTTGCGCTGGTCAGGAACGCTGGTCTACAGTGAGGGCACAACGACGCGGGGTGGAGCAGCTCGGTAGCTCGCTGGGCTCATAACCCAGAGGTCGCAGGTTCAAATCCTGTCCCCGCTACGGAAAGAGAAGGCCCGGAAGCCATTGGCTTCCGGGCCTTCTTCCTGTGCGACACCGGTCGTCGGCCGGGCTGCGGGGCCGGGTCGCTGGGCGCTGCGCGCGCGGCGGCACCGCGCGCTTTCTCTTAGTCTCCTTGTGCGGGCTTCTTATTCGGGCAAAGACCCGCCGAACCGTCTTGGGCGCGGCACCTTCGCGCGCGATCCTGGTCGGGTACGACGGGCGAGGAGGCGGGATTGCTGCGCAGGCGGCGAGGGCGATCCGAGGCGGGTGTCACCGTGGTGGACACGGGACGCTGGCAGCGCTGGTGCGAGGCCGCGCTCGGCGGGCGTCGCGAGGACGCGGTGACCTTGCTCGCGGGCCTGCGCGCGGTCGTCGAGGACGGACCGCCGTACGACAGGGCCGCGGCGCTCGCCGCGCTCGGCGACGCTCCTGCGGACCTTCTGCTGCTGCTCGACCGGCACGCCAGGCCCTGGCATGGCGGCGGCGCCCACCGCTGGGCCGCCGGCGGCCACGCCGGTGTCGATCCGCTGCGTCTGCTGCTGGCCTCGCTCGACGAGGACGGCCGGGTGCGGGCCGGGGCCGTCGAGAGCCTGGCCGGATGCGGCGGGCCGCTGGCCGTGGCCGCGCTCGCCCTGCGGACGGTCGACTGGGTGCCGGAGGTGAGCGAGCGCGCCACCGCCGCCCTGGTGGCCCGCAACGCGCCGGACGAGGTGGCGGCGGCCGTCCGCGTGCTGCTCAGGCTCGGCGGCAGGCGCCGGGCGGGCGGGCTGCTCGCCTCGTACCGCGCGGTGCTGAGCGAGCCTCCGCACCGCCGCGCCGTGCGGGCGCTGGCCGCCGACTCCGACCCGCTGGCCCGCCGCTTCGGCGTCGAACTCGCCCTGGACCTCGGCAGTTACGTCCGCGGCGACCTGCTGCGGACCGCGCTGCACGACCGCGACCAGGTCTGCCGCAGGCTCTGCGCGCAGCGGCTGCTGGAGCTGGACCCCGACCAGGCGGGCCGGTTGATGTGGGCGCGCGGCGCGGGCGTACGGGAGCTGGCGGTGGCCGCGCTGCCCGGCGACGTGCCCGCCACGCGGCTGGTCGCGCCGCTGGCCGACCGGGCCAGGATGGTACGGGCGCAGGCCCGTTGGCAGTTGTACCGGCGCGGGGAGCCGCCCGCCGACGTCTACCGCAGGCAGCTCCGCAAGGTCGGCAGGACGACCGCGCCCCGGCTCGTCGCGGGACTGGCGGCCGGTCTCGGGGAGTGCGGGGACGCCTCCGACGCGGCGCTGCTGACGCGGCTGCTCGGACCCCGCGAGCGCGATCATGCCGAGAACTGGCCGCCGATGGTGCGCAGGGCCGCCGCCCGCGCGATCGGGCGGCTGGCCAAGCCCGCCGAACTGGTCGGCCTGCTCGGCCCGTTGGCGACCGACCCCGATCCGGGCGTGGCGCGCGAGGTGTTCGAGGCGCTGGCCCGGGTGCCGGCCGATGTCCCGGTGGAGACCCTGTGGGTCGGCAGGACCCGTACGGAACCGGCCGTACGCAGGGCCGCCGAGCGGATCGGCGGCAGGGCCTGCGAGCGGATCGTGCCTACGAGCAGTCCGGGCACAGTCCCCGGTAGGTGACCTCGGCCGCCTGGACCGCGAAGCCGAAGCGTTCGGTCGGGGGGAGGGCCGCGAGCGGGTCGCCGTGCGGGTGGACGTCGCGGATGGTGCCGCAGCGGGAGCAGACCAGGTGCTGGTGCGGCCGGTGCGCGTTGGGGTCGTAGCGCTTGGCGCGGCCGTCGGTGGCGACCTCGATGATCTCGCCGATGCTCACCATCTCGCCCAGCGTGTTGTACACGGTGGCGCGGGAGATCTCCGGCAGCCGTGCGATGGCACGCGCGTGCACCTCGTCGGCGGTGAGATGGACATGGTCGCCGTCGAGGACCTCCGCCACCACGCGCCGCTGGGCGGTCAGCCGCCAGCCGCGTTCGCGCAGTCGTTCCAGCAGGTCGCTCATGCGAGCCAGGGTAACAGCGGGGCAACCTGGATCGAAAGGGTCTGTTCCTGACCCCCATCCTCTATTGGCTCTCTTCTTGACTTAGACATTGTCCAGAGTAGGATCGGCTCCGGCGCGAGCCGATGGGCATGCCGGGGGGCCGGACGATCTGGAGGAGAAGCACGTGACGGTTCAGGAGACGGGTCCGCTGACCACGAGTGCGCTGACCACGGAGGCCGGGGCGCCGGTCGCGGACAACCAGAACAGCGAGACGGCGGGCCTCGGCGGCCCGGTGCTCGTCCAGAGCCAGCACCTGCTGGAGAAGCTCGCGCACTTCAACCGCGAGCGCATCCCGGAGCGGGTCGTGCACGCGCGGGGCGCCGGTGCGTACGGCACCTTCACGCTGACCCGTGACGTCTCGCGCTGGACGCGGGCGAAGTTCCTTTCCGAGGTCGGCAAGCGG
The DNA here is from genome assembly GCF_044749865.1 of Streptomyces sp. NPDC088910. Taxonomy (NCBI): domain Bacteria; kingdom Bacillati; phylum Actinomycetota; class Actinomycetes; order Kitasatosporales; family Streptomycetaceae; genus Streptomyces; species Streptomyces sp. NPDC088910. The sequence continues at coordinate 603,091 of NZ_JBIVIV010000003.1, read as the reverse complement.
ACCGAGACGTTCCTGCGCTTCTCCACCGTCGCGGGCAACCTCGGCTCGGCCGACGCCGTCCGCGACCCGCGCGGCTTCGCGCTGAAGTTCTACACCGAGGAGGGCAACTACGACCTCGTCGGCAACAACACCCCGGTGTTCTTCATCAAGGACGCCCTGAAGTTCCCCGACTTCATCCACACCCAGAAGCGCGACCCGTACACCGGCTCCCAGGAGGCGGACAACGTCTGGGACTTCTGGGGGCTCAGCCCGGAGTCGACACACCAGGTGACCTGGCTCTTCGGCGACCGCGGCATCCCGGCCAGCTACCGGCACATGAACGGCTACGGCTCGCACACCTACCAGTGGAACAACGAGGCCGGAGAGGTCTTCTGGGTCAAGTACCACTTCAAGACCGACCAGGGGATCAGGAACCTCGCCACCGGGGAGGCCGTGCGCGTCTCGGGCATGGACCCCGACTCCCACCAGCGCGACCTGCGCGAGGCGATCGAGCGCGGCGCGTTCCCGTCCTGGACCGTGCAGGTGCAGATCATGCCCGCGGCGGACGCGGCCACGTACCGCTTCAACCCGTTCGACCTCACCAAGGTGTGGCCGCACGCGGACTACCCGCCGGTCGAGATCGGCAGGCTGGAGCTGAACCGCAACCCGGAGAACGTCTTCGCCGAGGTCGAGCAGTCGGTCTTCAGCCCCGCGCACTTCGTGCCCGGCATCGGCCCGTCCCCGGACAAGATGCTCCAGGGCCGCCTGTTCGCGTACGGCGACGCGCACCGCTACCGGGTCGGCGTCAACGCCGACCACTTGCCGGTCAACCGCCCGCACGCCACTGAGGCGCGGACGCACAGCAGGGACGGCGCCCTCTACGACGGCCGCCACCAGGGTGCCAAGAACTACGAGCCGAACAGCTTCGGCGGTCCGGCCGAGACCGGCCGCCCGCTGTGGGAGCCCGTCGAGGTGTCCGGCGCGACCCGGTACTCCGCCGCGCCCGCGCATGCCGAGGACGACGACTTCGGGCAGGCGGGCACCCTGTACCGGCTCATGTCCGAGGACGAGAAGACCCGGCTGATCGACAACCTGGCGGGCTTCATCGCCAAGGTCTCCCGCGAGGACGTCGTCGAGCGCGCCGTCGACAACTTCCGCCGCGCGGACCCCGACTACGGCAAGCGACTGGAGGCAGCGGTCCAGGCCCTCCGCACCTGACCCGTCGCTCGCCGTTGGCCGAAGAGGCCGGACGCCAAAGGGCTCCGGCCTCTTCTGCGCGTCCGCGTGCGGAACCGAAGGCGCGTGCGTGCCGTTCCGAAGCCGAGCGTGCCGGCCGTTCCGAAAAGCGGCTACGCGCTGGTCAGGGCGGTCGCGGTCGGTGTCGTGGCCGGTGTCGTGGACGGCGACGCGGACGGCGTCGCGGGCCGCTGCGCGGACCAGCAGCGGATGATGTCGCGGACGGAGACCACGCCGATCGGATCGCGGCCCTCAAGGACGACCAGGTGACGGAAACCGCCGTGCAGCATGGCGGCGGCGGCCTCGTCGAGGGTCCACTGCGGGGCGGCGAAGACGACATCGGTCGTGGTGTGGGCGTGGGCGAGTTCGCGGTCGGGGCTGAGACCGTCCCCGATCGCGTCGAGGACGTCGCGCTCGGTGAGGATGCCGAGACCGCAGGTGTCGGTGTCGAGGACTATGGCCGCGCCGACTCGGCGGGCGGACATCAACTGGGCGGCCTGGCGGAGGGTGTGGGCGGGGCCGATGGTGAGTACCACCGTGCTCATCGCGTCGCGGACCAGCATGGGACGGGCACCTCCTTGTGTGAAGCCCTCACACGGGACCGCCGTCCGGCGAGCCGGGAGACGCTCGCGTGAACGGTTTCACAAGTTCACAAGCGGGGGCACCTTCATAGTCACACGCCCCCGGAGGACCGGCAAGGGGGCGCGCGAAGCTCCCGCCGCGAGGTGACCCGCCGCCGCGCGCGGCTCGCGCCGCGCCGCTCCGACCTGCTAGGCGACGCCGTCCGAACCGCCCACGTACCCCAGCAGCTCCTCGTGCAGCAGGCCGTTGGAGGCCGCCGCGTTCCCGCCGAAGGGGCCCGGCTCGCCGTCGAGCGAGGTGAAGCGGCCACCGGCCTCGCGCACGATCACGTCGTTGGCCGCCATGTCCCACGTGCTCAGCTCGGGCTCCGCGCAGATGTCCACCGCACCCTCGGCGACCATCATGTACGGCCAGAAGTCGCCGTAGCCGCGGGTGCGCCAGACATCGCGCGACAGGCGCAGGAAGCCGTCGAGCCGCCCCCGCTCCTCCCAGCCGCTCAGCGAGGAGTACGCGAAGGACGCGTCCTCCAGCCGGCTCACGCCCGAGACGTGCAGCCGGGTCGCCGACGACAGGCTGCGGCCGGTGTACGCGCCGTCGCCCTTCGCCGCCCACCAGCGGCGGCCGAGCGCGGGCGCGGAGACCACGCCGACCACGCTCTCGTCGCCCTGCTCGCCGCGGACCATCAGCGCGATCAGGGTCGCCCACACCGGAACGCCGCGCACATAGTTCTTGGTGCCGTCGATCGGGTCGATCACCCAGCGCCGCGGCCCCGCGCCCTGGCTGCCGTACTCCTCGCCGAGCACCGCGTCCCGCGGGCGCGCCCGCGCCAACTGGCCCCGGATCAGCTCCTCGGCCGCCTTGTCCGCCTCGCTCACCGGCGTCAGGTCGGGCTTGGTCTCGACCTTGAGGTCGAGCGCCTTGAAGCGGGCCATGGTCGCGGCGTCGGCGGCATCGGCCAGCACGTGGGCCAGGCGCAGATCGTCGTTGAATTCGGGCATAAGCCGAACAGTAGCGATCTCGCCTGGTCCCGGTCATCTCCGCCCTGCGCGCAACCTTGACAGACCAGGACAGCGCGTCAATTCTTTCCGCACGGCCGCTGTCCGCGCCATCGCGCGGACACCTCGTGGCGCCTTGGAGGCAATGATGCCTACAGCGCGGGAATCGCTCCTGGACGCGGCGTTCGCCGCGCTCGGCGACCGGCCCTGGGAAGCCGTACGGATGGTCGAGGTCGCGGCGGCGGCCGGGGTGTCGCGGCAGACCCTCTACAACGAGTTCAGCAGCAAGGAAGGGCTCGCGCGCGCCCTCGCCCGGCGCGAGACCGAGGGCTATCTGGCCGGTGTCGACCGCGAGTTGGCCGCCGCGGGCCGGGTCGGCGCCGACGCGGGGGAGTGCTTCGCGGGCGCCGCGGGCTGGACCCTGCGGTCCGCCCGGCGCAGTCCGGTGGTCGCCGCCGCCCTCACCGGCGCCGAGGGCGGCCTGGTCGAATCCCTCAAGGCCCGTACGGTCGACGCGCTCGTCCGCGGCTACCCGCGGCTGCGGCCCCAGGACATCGGATGGGCCTGCGAGGCGGCGATCCGGCTCACCCTGTCGTACGTGATCGCGCCCGCCGCCAGTGACGAGAAGGCGTGTCTGCGGGTGGCGCAGCTCGTCCGCAGCCTGCTGTCGTGGCCCGCGACGGGGGAGGAGCCGTAGCGGCGCACGGTCCGCGCGGGCGCCGCCCGTGAACCGTCAGTGCGCCGAGCCGGAGATCTGGAGGCCGATGACGCCCGCGATCACCAACGAGATGGACACGATCTTCAGCGTGGAGACGACGTCGCCGAGGAAGATCATGCCGTAGATCGCGGTGCCCGCCGCGCCGATGCCGGTCCAGACGGCGTACGCCGGGCCGACGTCCAGCTTCTTCAGCGACAGCGTCAGCAGACCGAAGGAGCCCAGCGCGAACAGGGCGAAGGCGATGGTCGGCCAGATACGGGTGAAGCCGTGCGACAGCTTGAGGCAGACCGCGAACCCCGTCTCAAGGATGCCTGCGACCACCACGAGCAGCCAGGCCATCGGGTGCCTCCCGTTCCCACTCCGTCTCCGAAACCTGTGTGCGCTGTCGATCATCACACAGCCTGCCCGGAAACCGCCCCTCCGGTCGCCGAAAGCGCGTCAGTCTCCCTCGCGCCGCTCGCGGGTGGCCAGCAGCCGCCGCAGCGAGTCCAGCCGGGCGGGCTCGGCGTGCCCCGCCGCGACCCACGCGTCCAGCGCGCACTCCGGCTCGTCGTGCGAGCAGCCGCGCGGGCACTCCTCGGTGCCCGGCTCCAGGTCGGGGAAGGCGTGGATGACCCGCGACGGATCGATGTGGTGCAGGCCGAACGACCGTACGCCCGGAGTGTCGATCACCCATCCCGTGTCGCCCGGCAGCGGCAGCGCGAGCGCCGAGGTGGTGGTGTGCCGGCCGCGCCCGGTCACCGCGTTCACCGAGCCGGTGGTGCGCTGACGCTCCACCAGCGCGTTGACCAGTGTGGTCTTTCCGACGCCGCTGTGGCCGACGAAGGCCGTCACATGCCCGGCCAGCCGCTCGCGGATCTGGTCGACCCCGCCGGTCAGGAAGTCGTCCCTGTTGGTCACCACATACGCCAGGTCCAGCGCTCCGTACGTCTCCAACAGCGGCGCGGCCGGGGCCAGATCGGACTTGGTGAGCACCAGCAGCGGCTTCAGGCCCGCGTCGAAGGCCGCGACCAGGCAGCGGTCGATCATCCGGGGGCGCGGCTCGGGGTCGGCCAGCGCCGTGACGATCGCGAGCTGGTCGGCGTTGGCGACCACCACCCGCTCGAACGGGTCGTCGTCGTCGGCCGTCCGCCGCAGCACCGACTTGCGCGGCTCGATCCGTACGATCCGGGCCAGGGTGTCCTTCGCGCCCGACAGGTCGCCGACGACCGCGACCCGGTCGCCGACCACCATCGACTTGCGGCCCAGTTCGCGGGCCTTCATCGCGACCACCTCGCGGTCGTCGACCAGCACGGTCAGCCGCCCGCGGTCCACGGTCAGCACCATGCCCTCGGCGGCGTCCTCGTGCTTGGGCCTGATCGTGCTGCGCGGCCGGTTGCCCTTGGCGTTGGGGCGGACTCTGACGTCGTCCTCGTCGGGGTTCTTTCCGTAGCGGCGCACGGCGGTCCTCAGCCCCGGCCCGGTGCGGTGGTGTCCGCCGTGTCCGTCGCGTCCGCCGTATCCGTCGGGTCCGCCGTGCCGGTTGTCTCCGCTGTCTCCGTCGTCTCCGGTGCGGCGGCGCCAGGGCTGACGGCGCCCGGCGTGGAGATCCCCGGCGCGGGCGCGCGGCCCGCGAGCATCGCCGTCCACAGCTCGGGGAATTCGGGCAGGGTCTTCGCGGTCGTCGCCACGTTCTCCACCTGGACGCCGTCCACGGTCAGGCCCAGGACGGCCGCGGCGGTCGCCAGCCGGTGGTCCTCGTAGGTGTGGAAGACCCCGCCGTGCAGGGTGGTCGGCCGGATGCGCAGGCCGTCCTCGGTCTCGGTGACGTTACCGCCCAGCTCGTTGATCTCCTTGGCCAGCGCGGCCAGCCGGTCGGTCTCGTGCAGCCGCAGATGCGCGATGCCGGTCAGCACGCTCTCGCCCTCGGCCAGCGCCGCGACCGCCGCGATCACCGGGGTCAGCTCGCCGACCTCGTGCAGATCGGCGGTGATGCCGAGCACCCGGCCGGTGCCGCTGAGGGTCAGCCCCTGCTCGGTCAGCTCGTACGAGCCGCCCATCGCGGTGAACAGCGTGCGCAGCGCGTCACCCGGCTGGGTGGTGCGGCGCGGCCAGTCCGGGATGGTCACCCGGCCGCCGGTGATCAGCGCGGCGGCCAGGAACGGCGCCGCGTTGGACAGGTCGGGCTCCACCGTCAGGTCCCGGCCGAGCAGCGCGCTCGGCGCCACCCGCCACACATTGCGCGCGCCGCCGTCCTGCGGGGCGTCCACCTTGGCGCCGGCCTTCCGCAGCATGTCCACGGTCATCCGGATGTGCGGCTGGGACGGCAGGCTGCGGCCGGTGTGCCGCAGTTCGAGGCCCCGGTTGAAGCGCGGCGCGGACAGCAGCAGCGCGCTGACGAACTGCGAGGACGACGACGCGTCCACGGACACGCTCCCGCCGGACAGCGAGCCCGCGCCGTTCACGGTCAGCGGCAGGGAGCCGCGGCCCTCGTCGTCGATCCTGGCCCCCAGCGCGCGCAGCGCGTCGATCACGCCGTGCAGCGGACGCTCGTACGCCCGCGCGTCGCCCTCGAAGCGGACCGGGCCGTCGGCGAGCGCGGCGACCGGCGGCAGGAAGCGCATCACGGTGCCCGCGTTGCCGACGTCGATCCGGGCGGGGCCGTGCAGCCCGGCGGGGATGATCCGCCACGCCTCGCCGCCGGACGGGTTGACCGTCTCGTCGATCTGCACGCCCATGGCGCGCAGCGCGTCGGCCATCAGGACCGTGTCGCGGCTGCGCAGCGGACGGCGCACCCATCCGGGTTCCGTGGAGTGCGCGGCGAGCACCAGAGCGCGGTTGGTCACCGACTTCGAGCCGGGCACCGTGACGGTCGCGTCCACGGCGCGGGGCGCGGTCGGGGCCGGCCAGAGGGCGGTCTGCGCGGTGCTGTCGCTCATGGGGCCCAAGCGTAGTGGCTCAGGCACAGGGAGATAGGACGCCGAATGCGGCGAAATCTGCCGGAAACAGGTGCTGTCACTCTCGGCCACATGCGCCGGGGTCGTGCGCCGGGCTCATGCGCGGGGCCAGTGCCGTGGGTCTGTGCGCCGGTCTGCCCCCGTTGCCCCGGCCGTTCTCTCCGCCGGGGCCGCCACGGCCGTCACGGTGGGTGTTCCCCGTCACTCCCGTCACCGCGGTCACCGCGTTATTGGAGGAGCAGCCACCGGGCGCCGCCCACCAGCGAGCAGATCGCGACCGCGTAGAACAGGAGCAGCCACAGGGCCGCCGGAGTGTGCGTGAGCCGGGCGAGCTGGTCCGCGTCCGAGGTGCCGGAGCGCTCACGGCGCCGCGTACGTTGCAGCTCGGCGACCGGCCGCGCGCCGCCGACCAGAAGGAACCACACCACCAGATACGCGAACGCCGCCTGTACCTGCGCCTTGGTCAGCCAGGACACCAACAGGAAGATCGCGCCGGTGACCACCACGGTCAGCGCCCCGTACGCGTTGCGGATCATCACGAGCATGACCAGCAGCAGCGCCGTCGCGCCCCACAGCAGCGCGGTGATGTGGCCGGATGCCAGCAGCCCCGCGCCCGCAAGGCCCAGCAGCGGCGGCGCGGTGTACCCGGCGGCGGCCGTCAGCACCATGCCCACGCCGTGCGGCTTGCCGCGCGAGACGGTCAGGCCCGAGGTGTCCGAGTGCAGGCGTATGCCCTCCAGGCGCCGCCCGGTCAGCAGCGCGAGCAGCCCGTGACCGCCCTCGTGCGCGATCGTCACCGCGTTGCGCGTGACGTGCCACACCCGCCGCAGCAGTACGGCCGCCAGCGCGAGCAGCGCCGTCGCGCCGATCAGCCAGCGCGAGGGATCGGGCTGTGTCCCCGTCAGCCGGTCCCACATCTCGGTGACGCTCGCGACGTTCATGACGTGGCCAGTCCTTGCTACTAGGGGGCTGCGGAGGGGAGTGCCGGGGGCTTGCGAAAGGGCGGACCGTGGGCCGTTCGGGTCCACGGTCGTGGCAGTCTGGCACCTATGTGCGGTCGATATGCGGCGAGCCGGAAACCAGAGGATCTCGCAGGACTCTTCGAAGTCCGTAAGTGGGACCCCACCGAGACCATCGCCCCCGATTGGAACGTCGCGCCGACGAAGGACGTCTACGCGGTGCTTGACCGTCCCGTGCGCGACTCCGGTTCCCCGGAACCGGTCAGACAGTTGCGCGTGCTGCGCTGGGGCCTGGTCCCGTCGTGGGCCAAGTCGCCGGAAGGAGCGGCCAAGCTGATCAACGCGCGGGCCGAGACGGTGCACGAGAAGCCGTCCTTCCGCCGCGCGCTCACCGCCCGGCGCTGCCTGATACCCGCCGACGGCTATTACGAGTGGGTGACGGCGCCCGAGGAGCGCGCGCTGGAGGAGCAGGGCAGGAAGAAGCGGTCCCGCAAACAGCCGTATTTCGTGACGCCCGCCGACGGCTCGGTGATGGCGATGGCCGGGCTGTACGAGTTCTGGCGCGACCGGACGCTGCCCGACGACCACCCGATGGCCTGGTGGGCCACCTGCACGGTGATCACCACGGCGGCCGAGACCGACACCCTGGCCGGATACGCGGGCGAGGGTCCGCGCTCGCTCACCGACATCCACCCCCGGATGCCGCTGATGATGACCCCCGACCGCTGGAACGCCTGGCTCGACCCGGCCACCACCGACCCCGACACGCTCGGCGCCCTGCTCGCCCCGCCGCCCGGCGGCCTGATGCGCGCCTATCCGGTCGGCACCGGTGTGAGCAGTGTGAAGAACAACGGACCGGAGCTGCTGACGGAGCTGGAGGCACCCGAGGAGGAGACGCTGTTCTGATGACAGCACGCGCAGCACACACAGCGTCCCCGTCCCCCGAGCGGTCGGTGGAAACGGTCGGCACCCCCGCGGGCGAGGCCCGCGTCACCTGGCACCGCGCCCGCGCCGCCCGCGCGGTCCTCGCGCTCGGCCACGGCGCGGGCGGCGGCATCGAGGCCCGCGACCTGGCCGCGCTCGCGGCGGCGCTGCCCGCGCACGGCGTGACCGTGGCACTGGTCGAGCAGCCCTGGCGGGTGGCGGGCAAGAAGCTGGCGCCCGCGCCCAAGACGCTGGACACCGGGTGGACGGCGGTGTGGCCCGCGCTGGCGGAGCCGGGGCTGCCGGTGGTCGCGGGCGGACGCAGCGCCGGCGCCCGGGTGGCCTGCCGTACGGCGAAGGAGCTGGGCGCCGCGGCCGTCCTCGCGCTGTCCTTCCCGCTGCACCCGCCGGGGAAGCCGGAGAAGTCCCGCGCGGCCGAGCTGGACCTGGGCGCCGCGGCCGGGCCGCTGCTGATCGTGCAGGGCGGCAACGACACCTTCGGGCGGCCCGCGGAGTTCCCCGCCGGGTACGAACCGGTCGAGGTGCCGTACGGCGATCACTCGTTCGCCGTACCCAAGCGCGCGGAGTTGACGCAGGACGCGGCGCTGGCCGTGCTGACCGGGGCCGTCAGCGACTGGCTGGCCGGGCTCGGACATGCATCCGCTCGCCCTGGCGGCCGAAAAGACTGAGCACCTCGACGGTCTCGTGCCCCGCGGGCCCGAACCAGTGCGGCAGCCGGGTGTCGAACTCGGCTGCCTCGCCCGCCCGCAGCTCCAGATCCTTGTCGGCGAGCAGCAGCCGCAGCCGCCCGGAGAGTACGTAGATCCACTCGTAGCCCTCGTGGGTGCGCTGCTCACAGGGCTTGTTCGGCTCGATGATCATCTTGTACGCCTGGAGCGCGCCCGGGTGCCGGGTCAGCGGCAGCACCGTCATGTGGTCCATCTTGCGCGGCACCGTGCGCACCCGCGGGTCGCCGACCTCGGGCGCGCCCACCAGTTCGTCCAGCGGCATCTGGTGCGCGCGGGCCAGCGGCAGCAGCAGTTCGAGGGTGGCGCGCCGCTGCCCCGACTCCAGCCGCGACAAGGTGCTCACCGAGATCCCGGTCGCCTCCGCCAGCGCGGCCAGCGTCACCCCGCGCTCCAGCCGCGCCGCCCGCAACCGCGGCCCGACCTCGGCCAGAGTGCGCTCGACGCCGTCGTCCGTGCCCTTGGGTGCTTTCTCCGCCATGCGTCGATTTTGCCATACCAGCAAGCACGTTTGCCGTACGACCCCGGCGCGGACTGCGGACGACCGCCGTGCGACTTCCGCGCGATCCGCCCGCGCGCCCCCTGTGCCACCGGGAATGAGCCGCGCGATACCGGTGTTGTGCGAATCGGCAGAACGATTCGATCCCGCATTGACGAAGCAATCCGTGAGATCTGTGAGAGAGGCAGCCGCATGGTTTCAGCCGCTTGCCGGTCCCGCGCAGAGGCCGCACAGGCCACCGCGCGACCGGACGCAGCCGCGCCCTACCTGAACTGGGCCGAATGGCCGGTCAAGGACGACGGCAAGGGCGCATCCGGCACGTCGATCTCCAGCGGGATATCCTCCGGAACAGGCGTGGCCGCTTTTGGGCGCGCTGACGTTTCTGAGGAGGTGGGTGCGGTCACCGGCACCGACGACAGCACGGCGGAAAACGCGAGTGCGTCCGGTGAGGCAGCACAGGAGAGCAGCGCGGAGCGCACCGAGCGCTTCGAGCGGGACGCCCTTGGCTTCCTCGACCAGATGTACTCGGCCGCGCTGCGGATGACCCGCAATCCGGCCGACGCGGAAGACCTCGTCCAGGAGACGTACGCGAAGGCGTACGCCTCCTTCCACCAGTTCCGTGAGGGCACCAACCTCAAGGCGTGGCTCTACCGCATTCTCACCAACAGCTTCATCAACTCCTACCGCAAGAAGCAGCGCGAACCGCTGCGCAGCGGCTCGGAGGAGATCGAGGACTGGCAGCTCGCACGAGCCGAATCCCATATGTCGACCGGCCTGCGCTCCGCGGAGTCCCAGGCGCTCGACCACCTGCCCGACTCCGACGTGAAGGCGGCGTTGCAGACGATCCCCGAGGAGTTCCGCATCGCGGTCTACCTCGCGGACGTCGAGGGCTTTGCCTACAAGGAGATCGCGGACATCATGGGAACACCCATCGGCACAGTGATGTCCCGGCTGCACCGCGGGCGTCGCCAGTTGCGTGAGCTGCTGGAGGACTATGCGCGGGACCGCGGTCTTGTACCCGCGGGCGCGGCGGATGAGAAGGGCGCGGATTCATGAGTTGCGGCGACGCACATGAGACGGACTGCTCGGAGGTGCTCGGCCACCTCTACGAGTACCTCGACAACGAGATGCCCGATGAGAGCTGCGCCAAGTTCAAGGAGCACTTCGACGAGTGCCACCCGTGCCTGGAGAAGTACGGCCTCGAACAGGCCGTCAAGAAGCTCGTCAAGCGGTGCTGCGGCTCCGACGACGTGCCGACCGACCTCCGTTCGAAGGTCATGATGCGGATCGAGCTGATCCGCTCCGGTGAGGTCGCCCCGGTCCCGGACCAGGCGCCCGACATCCTCGCCACCCCGACCGAGGCCGAGGCCCGCTAGCTCCTGTCTCCACCGCCGGGCGCGCCAGGGCTTCCCCGCCGCCGTCGGCCACCGCCGGGACACTCCCCGGTACCCCTTCGTCCCGGCTCGTACCCCGTTGCGCTTGTGGACGGGGTTCGGGCGTTCGGACGAGGGCGCATACGCCTCACGTCACCCGTGCGGGTGAGCGTCGGGTCCCACGGACGGCCCAACCCCGGCAAACGCCTCTTCCACGACGGGCGCGGCCCTATCCTCCTGACTCTCAACGGGCCGGGAGCGAATCGGGCCGCGCCCGCCGCGCGTTCGCGCACGTTCGCGTACGGAGGAGGCCGCCTCTCGTGTCCGCCATGCCGACACCCGCACGGGTCACCGTGGCCGCCGTGTGCGCCGCCGGGACGCTGTGCGCCGCGCCCGCCCTGCGACCCGCCACCGCGTGGGGGACCGTCGCCGTACTCGCCGCCCTGTACGCGCTGTGCGAGCCCGGCGTGCTCCCCGACCGCGCCGCGGGCCGCCACCCGCCCGCCGCCGTCGGCCCGTTCCTGCCCGTCCTGCTGGCCGCCGCCCTGCTGCTGCCCCCGGCCGCCGCCGCGCTGGTGGCCGTCCCCGGCTCGCTCGCGGGCCGCGTGGAACAGGAGCCGCGCCGCGTACGGCGGCTGTGGCGCGCCGCCCACCTGGCCGTCGCCGTCTGGGCCGCCGCGCTCGCCGCCCGGCTGCTCGACGGCCCCCGCGCGCTGGCCGCCGCCGACCTGCCGTACGCGCTGCTGCCCGCGACCGCCGCCGCGCTCGTCCTCTGCGTCACCGCCACCGCGCTCACCGGCGCCGTCCTGGTCACCGCCGAGGGCCGCACACCGCGCGCGGCCTGGGGCGCCCCGCTGCTCGGCGGCCTCGCCCCGCACCTGACCTACGGCCTCGTCGCCCTCATGACCGCCGTCCTGTGGCAGGCCCGCTACGGCGCCTTCGCCGCGGTGCTCGTACCGCTGCCGATGTACGCGGCCTGCTGGGGATTCGCCCGCGCCCGCCGGGAACGCGACGCCCACCGGGCGACCGTGCGCGCGCTCGTCCAGGCCGTCGAGATCAAGGACCACTACACGCGCGGGCACAGTGAACGCGTGGGCCGCGCCTCGGTGTTCATCGCCCGCGAGCTGGGCATGCCCGAACCCCGCGTCGACGCCCTGCGGTTCGCCGGAATCCTGCACGACATCGGCAAACTCGGCGTCCCCACCCGCCTGTTGCGCAAGAACGGGCCGCTGACCCCGGCCGAGCGGCGGGTGGTCGAGCTGCACCCGGAGTACGGGCACGAGATGGTCCGCGGCATCGCCTTCCTCGGCGAGGCGCGGGACGCGATCCTGCACCACCACGAACGCCTCGATGGCAGCGGCTACCCGCACGGGCTCGCGGGCGACCAGATCCCGGAATTCGCCCGCGTGGTCGCCGTCGCGGACGCCTTCGACGCCATGACGTCCACCCGCTCCTACCGGCGCGCCCGGCCGGTTCGCGCCGCGCTCGACGAACTCCACGCCTGCGCCGGTACGCACTTCGACCCGGCGATGGTCGCCGCCCTGACGCGTGCGCTGGCGCACCACTCCTGGCCGGTGGCCGCCTCGGGGCCGGTCGGCGCCACCACCGCCGGGCGGGGCCCGCTGCTTCTTCCGGCCGCCGTCTCCGCGCCGGTGCCGCGATGAGGGCCCGGCTCGTCCGGGGCGTGTACGGCGCCGCCCTCACCCTGACGGCCGCGGCCGTCGCCCGCACCGCCCTCACCGGCCTCTCCGCGCCCGGCACCGCCCTCGCCTTCGCCGCCGTCATCGCCGTGGGCGTCACCTTCCGCCTTCCCGCCCCCCTCGCCCCTCTCGCCTTCGGCGTCGACCGCGACACCGCGCCTCTCGCCACCGCGACGGCTCTCGCCTACGCCCTCCTGGCGCCGGGCCGCCACGGCCTCGCCCAAACCGTGGCCGTCTCCGCCCTCGCGGCCGCCGTCCCGCTGACCCTGAGCCGCCCCCGCCCCCGCCACGCAGCCGCCCCCGCCCCGCCCCCCTCACCCAGGTGGGCACCTCGTAGGGGCGTGGGGCTGCGTCTGATGTGCGGCTGCCGCCGCGTGGGCGCGGCCGGCCGCGATGGGGCTGTGCCCTCCAGGGGTGCGGCGGGTGAGGGCACTTTGCGCAGGTGGCTGCCACGTAGGGGCGCGGGGAACTGCGCGCTCAGCCACGACGCTCCCGCAGGTCACCACCCGCCCCGGCGGGGCAGTTCGGTGGTCTCCGGACCACCGGCCGGTGGGGGCGGGCCGCGCAGTTCCCCGCGCCCCTTCGGGGCGGACCCTCCTGGGCAGGCGCGCCCGCGCGGCGGCAGCCGCACATCAGATGCAGCCCCGCGCCCCTACGGGGCGGACCCTCCTGGGCAGGCGCGCCCGCGCGGCGGCAGCCGCACATCAGACGCAGCCCCGCGCCCCTTCGGGGCGGACCCTCATGGGCAGGCGGACCCTCCTGGGGAGGCGGGACCTTCTGGGGAGGGGCGCCCGGGTTCGGGGCGGCATGGGGGGCCGGGGGCCAAGGGGGACGGTGAGGTGCGGCGGGTCGCGGCAGCGACCTTCGCCGGGGTGTGCGCCCAACCCTTCGCGGGAGGCGAAGGCCCCGCGTACGCCGCCGCACTCCTGGCGGTCCTCGGCCTGACGGCGCTGTGCGACGCGGCGCTGGCTGCGGCCCTGGGCGCGGCCAGGACCGGCCACCCGTACGCCCCGGCGCTCCGCGACGAGGTGCGGGCACTGGCGGGAATGGCCAGCGCGGTGTGCGCGGGCGGTGTGGTGATGGCGCTGGCGGTCGCGACGGCCGGGCTGTGGGCGCTGCCGATGGCCGCGGCGCCACTGCTGCTGGCGCAGATGTCGCTGCGGGGCCAGGCGGCGGTGCGGGCCACGTACCGGCAGACGATCGGGTCGCTGGCGCGGGCCACCGAGGTGGCCGGGTACACACCGGAGGGGCACGCGCGGCGGGTGAGCGAGCTGGCGACGGCGGTCGGCAGGGAGCTGGGCCTGCCCGCCCGCCATCTGATGCTGCTGGAGTACGCGGCGCTGATGCACGACATCGGCCAGCTCTCGCTGGTCGACCCGGTGCCGCGCGGGGCGACGGAGCCGCTGGACGGCGAGCGGCAGCGCGCCATCGCCGCGCTCGGCGGCGAGGTGGTGCGGCAGACCGGCGCCCCGGCCGAGGTGGCGCTGATCGTGGAGCGGCAGGCGCACCCGTACCGGGAACAGCCGTTGGCGGGCCGGATCGTCCGGGCCGTCAACGCCTACGAGGACCTGACGGGGGAGCCGGGCGCGGCCCTCGGCCACCGGCTCGCGGCGGTCGAGCGGCTGCGGTTGGCGACCGCACGTGAGTACGATCCGCAGGTGGTGGCGGCACTCACCAGGGTGCTCGCACGGCGCCCCACCTGGGCATGGTTGGATGCCCACGGGAGTGGCAAGGGTGTCGAGTGAGGAAGCGCGCTCACCGGGGAGCCGCGGACCGCACGGACCGGGTCGCCGGCCCCGGGGGACGGGGGCGACGGCCGGGCTGAGACAACGGCCAAAATGTGCAAGGTTGGAGTCGTACGGGGGGACGCGATCGTAGTGGTGCGGGAAGGCGACGTCCTGGCAGTGATCGGCTGAGCGGGCAGGCGGGTAACGACGTTGAACATCTTCGGAAGAGTGCGGCACCGGCCGTCGCCCACGTGGCGGCAGGCCACTGACCGGGCGTTCTCGCTGATCGGCGACGGCCGTTACGAGGACGCCGGAGCGCTGCTGACCCGAGCCGCCGATCTGGAGCCGTGGCTGTCGGAGTCCTGGTACAACCTCGCGCTGCTGCACAAGTTCCGGCACGACTGGGCGCAGGCCCGGATCGCCGGGCTGCGCGCGGTGGCGCTGCTCGACCGCCCGGTCGGCTCCCCCGACTGGTGGAACCTGGGCATCGCCGCCACCGCCGTGCAGGACTGGCCGCTGGCCCGCCGCGCCTGGCAGGCGTACGGCCTGCGGATGCCCGCGGGCACCGCGAGTCACAACGGCGAGGAGTCGGTACGGCTGCCGCTGGGCAGCGCCGCCGTACGGCTGTCGCCCGAGGGCGAGGCCGAGGTCGTGTGGGGCCGCAGGCTCGACCCGGCGCGGGTCGAGGTGCTCTCCATCCCGCTGCCGTCGTCCGGGCGCCGCTGGGGCGAGGTCGTGCTGCACGACGGCGTCCCGCACGGCGAGCGCGCCACCGCCGACACCGCGGGCGGCGCGGTCTACCCCGTCTTCGACGAGATCGAGCTGTGGGCGCCGTCCCCGGTGCCGACCTGGCTGGTGCTCCTCGAAGCGGACACGGCCGCCGACCGCGACGCGCTGGAGCGGCTGGCGGCGGAGGCCGGATACGCGGCCGAGGACTGGTCGTCGTCCGTCCGGCTGCTGTGCCGCACCTGTTCGGAGAGCCGGATGCCCACCGACGACGGCTCGATGGCCACGCGCGACCCGCACGACCACGGTGAGCCCGGTCACCCCGGCCACCTCAGCCACCACAGCGCGGGTGTGCGCTGGTCGCCGGAGCGCGAGTGCGGGATCGCCGCCCCCGCGTCCCTGGTCCGCGGCCTGCTCGACGGCTGGGTCGCCGACAGCCCGGACACCCGGGACTGGCGGGACCTCGAAGAGGTCTGCTGAACCGCACGCCCTGAACCCCGTGCCCCGAACGGCGAGGTGCGACGAACCACGAGGTGTGGGGAACACCGTCGTGCGCGGGCCCGTACCCTAGGGGGGTTCGTTTACGGGTTCGCGGAAGGCGTACGGCGCAGATGTCCCAGCAGCACACCGAGCACGGCCACGGTCACCAGCACCACCACGGGCATGACCACGACCACGCGCACAGCCACGACGCGGCCACCGAAGGCTTCCTCGACGACGTGACCGACGCGCAGGCGCGCGAACTGGCGTACCGCGAGCGCGGCACCGTCCGCCCGATCACCGTGGTCGGCAACCCGGTGCTGCACCGCGAGTGCAAGGACGTCACGTCCTTCGACGACGACCTGGACGCGCTGATCGCCGACATGTTCGCCAGCCAGCGCGCCGCCGAGGGCGTGGGCCTGGCCGCCAACCAGATCGGCGTCGACCTCAAGGTCTTCGTCTACGACTGCCCGGACGACGACGACAACCGGCACGTCGGCGTCGTCTGCAACCCCGTACTGGACGAACTGCCCGCCGACCGGCGCCGCCTGGACGACTCCAACGAGGGCTGCCTGTCCGTCCCCGGCGCCTACATGGAACTGGCCCGCCCCGACTACGCGGTGGTGCGCGGCCAGAACGCCAAGGGCGAGCCGATCGTCGTCCACGGCAGCGGCTACTTCGCCCGCTGCCTCCAGCACGAGACCGACCACCTCTACGGCCGCCTCTACATCGACCGTCTCTCCAAGCGCGACCGCAAAGACGTCATGAAGCAAATGGCCGAGGCCACCCCGAAGTTCGAAACGGTCCCCAACGACTGACCCGCCCCGCGCGCCCACCAGACGGGAAAGGGGCGGCGGAAGGCTCATCGCCTTCCGCCGCCCCTTTCGCCGGTGACCGTTCCAACCCGGGGTCTAGAAGTCCTCGTCCAGGGCGAAGCTGCCCTCCACCGCGACCTGGTAGGCGGACGGGCGGCGCTCGAAGAAGTTCGTCAGCTCCTGGACGCCCTGCAACTCCATGAAGGAGAAGGGGTTCTCCGAGCCGTAGACCGGGGGGAAGCCGAGGCGGGCGAGGCGCTGGTCGGCGACGCACTCCAGGTAGGCGCGCATGGACTCGGTGTTCATGCCGGGCAGGCCGTCGCCGCACAGGTCGCGGCCGAACTGGAGCTCGGCCTCGACGGCTTCGCGCAGCATGTCGGTGACCTGCTGCCGCAACTGCTCGTCGAAGAGGTCCGGCTCCTCCTTGCGGACGGTGTCGACCACGTCGAAGGCGAAGCTCATGTGCATGGTCTCGTCGCGGAACACCCAGTTGGTGCCGGTCGCGAGCCCGTGCAGCAGGCCGCGCGAGCGGAACCAGTAGACGTACGCGAAGGCGCCGTAGAAGAACAGGCCCTCGATGCACGCGGCGAAGCAGATCAGGTTGAGCAGGAAGCGGCGGCGGTCGGCCTTGGACTCCAGGCGGTCGATCTTCTCGACCGAGTCCATCCAGCGGAAGCAGAACTGCGCCTTCTCGCGGATCGAGGGGATCTCCTCGACCGCGTCGAAGGCCGCCGCGCGGTCCTCGGGATCGGGCAGGTAGGTGTCGAGCAGCGTCAGATAGAACTGGACGTGCACGGCCTCCTCGAAGAGCTGGCGGGACAGGTACAGCCGCGCCTCGGGGGAGTTGATGTGCTTGTAGAGCGTGAGCACCAGGTTGTTGGAGACGATCGAGTCACCGGTCGCGAAGAACGCGACCAGGCGGCCGATCATGTGCTGCTCGGCGGGGCTGAGCTTGGCGAGGTCGGACACGTCGGAGTGGAGGTCGACCTCCTCCACGGTCCAGGTGTTCTTGATCGCGTCGCGGTAGCGCTCGTAGAAGTCCGGGTAGCGCATCGGACGCAGGGTCAGCTCGAAGCCCGGGTCGAGCAGATTCTTGTCGGTGGACGTCATTACTGGCAGGCCTCGCAGGACTCGGGGTTCTCAAGGGAGCAGGCGATCGCGTCGGCGTCGGCGATCACCGGTACGGGGACGGGGGTGGCGGCCGTCTGCTGCTGGGCGCGGGCCGCGCGGGCGATCCGGGTCGCGGGCCGGGACCGCAGGTAGTACGTCGTCTTCAGGCCCTGCTTCCAGGCGTACGCGTACATCGAGCTGAGCTTGCCGATGGTGGGCGTCTCCAGGAACAGGTTCAGCGACTGGCTCTGGTCGAGGAACGGCGTACGCGCCGCCGCCATGTCGATCAGGCCGCGCTGCGGGATCTCCCACGCCGTGCGGTACAGCTCACGGATCTCGGCCGGAATCCAACTGAATCCGTTCACCGAGCCGTTGGCCTCGCGCAGCGCCTCGCGGGACTGCGCGTCCCACACGCCGAGCCGCTTGAGGTCGGCGACCAGGTACGAGTTGACCTGGAGGAACTCACCCGACAGCGTCTCGCGCTTGAAGAGGTTGGAGACCTGCGGCTCGATGCACTCGTAGACACCGGCGATGGACGCGATGGTCGCGGTCGGCGCGATGGCCAGCAGCAGCGAATTGCGCATGCCGGTGGCCGCGATCCGGGCGCGCAGCGCCGTCCAGCGCTCCGGCCAGTTCAGCTCGGTCGCGTAGTGGTCGGGGTGCAGCACACCGCGGGCGGTACGGGTCTTGTCCCAGGCGGGCAGCGGGCCCTGCCGCTCGGCGAGGTCGCAGGACGCCTCGTACGCGGCGAGCATGATCCGCTCGGCGATCCGGGTGGACAGCTCGCGCGCCGCGGCCGAGTCGAAGGGCAGCCGCAGCTTGAAGAAGACGTCCTGAAGACCCATCACGCCCAGGCCCACCGGGCGCCACTTGGCGTTGGAGCGGCCCGCCTGCTCGGTCGGGTAGAAGTTGATGTCCACGACCCGGTCGAGGAAGGTCACCGCGGTCCTGACGGTCTCGTCGAGCCGCTCCCAGTCCATCTCGCCGCCCGCGCCGCCCCCCGGGGTGGCGAAGGCGCCCAGGTTCACCGAACCCAGGTTGCACACCGCGGTCTCGCCGTCGTCGGTGACCTCAAGGATCTCGGTGCACAGATTCGAGGAGTGCACGGTACGGCCGGGCTCCGCCGTCTGGTTGGCCGTACGGTTCGAGGCGTCCTTGAAGGTGATCCAGCCGTTGCCGGTCTGCGCGAGGGTCCGCATCATCCGGCCGTACAGCTCGCGCGCCGGGATCGTGCGCTGTGCCAGGCCCTTGGCCTCGGCCCTGCGGTACGCGGCGTCGAAGTCGTCGCCCCACAGGTCGACCAGCTCCGGCACGTCGGACGGCGAGAACAGCGACCAGTCGGCGTCGGTCTCCACGCGGCGCATGAACTCGTCCGGGATCCAGTGCGCCAGGTTCAGATTGTGGGTGCGGCGCGCGTCCTCACCGGTGTTGTCGCGCAGTTCGAGGAACTCCTCGATGTCGGAGTGCCAGGTCTCCAGGTAGACCGCCGCGGCGCCCTTGCGACGGCCGCCCTGGTTGACCGCGGCCACCGACGCGTCCAGCGTCTTCAGGAACGGCACGATGCCGTTGGAGTGGCCGTTGGTGCCGCGGATCAGCGAACCGCGCGAGCGGATCCGGGAGTAGGACAGGCCGATCCCGCCCGCGTGCTTCGACAGCCGCGCCACCTGGTGGTAGCGGTCGTAGATCGAGTCCAGCTCGTCCAGCGGCGAGTCCAGCAGGTAGCAGGAGGACATCTGCGGGTGCCGGGTGCCGGAGTTGAACAGGGTGGGGGAGCTGGGCAGGTAGTCCAGCGCGCTCATCAGCCGGTAGAGCGAGGCGACTTCCTCGGCGGCGCGCACCGAGTCGTCCTCGGCGAGACCGCAGGCCACGCGGAGCATGAAGTGCTGCGGGGTCTCGATCACCTGACGGGTGATGGGGTGCCGCAGCAGGTAGCGGCTGTGCAGGGTGCGCAGGCCGAAGTAGCCGAAGCGGTCGTCCGCGCCGGCGGCCAGCGCCTCGTCCACCAGCGCGTCGAGCCGGGGCTTGTGCAGGGCCACGAAGGCGGCCGTGCGGTCGGCGATCAGGCCCTCGCGGTGCCCGACCGAGACGGACGCGGAGAACGACACCGCGCCCTGGCCCGCGGCCTCTTCGGCGATGGTCGAGGTCAGCAGCCGGGCGGCCAGCCGCGAGTACGCCGGGTCCTCGGAGATCAGCCCGGCCGCCGCCTCGGTGGCCAGGCTGTGCATCTCGGCCGCGTCGGAGGCGGCGTTACGGCCGCGCAGCGCGGCGGCGGCGACCCGGCCGGGGTCGGTGTCGGTCAGGTCGGCGGTGAGCCGCACCAGCGTACGCAGCAGGTCCGCGCCCGGGCCCTCGTCGGGACCGGCGGGAGGTCCGGGGAGAGGTCCGGAGGGGGGAGCCGAGGGAATCCGGGGGGCGACGGTGCGGAGTTCGGCTGAAGCGGGGTCTGCGGGCGCGATGGTCACGGTGGTGCTCTCTCCCTCGAACGCGGCGACGGCCAGGCGGGGAGGAGCGGGTACGCGTGCGGAGGCGCACCCCTGCTCAGGCATGGGCGTGCCGCGACGCGTCCGCCGGCCCAATCCGCGAGGCCCGGACACAACTGCGCCCGTCGCTTGTGGGCGCTACGGGCGCGCTGGCGGCAGGTCCTCGGGCTGTGCGGGCGTACGCCCGCTCACCGTTGCGGGGCAGCGCCGGATTCGCACCGGCTTCCCCTGCTCGACAGCGAAGTTGAGCATACATGTAGTGCCGCGGTTCGCGTGGAAGCCCAGATGTTGTGTCGTGAGGGCGGGTCGCCGAGGTCGGCGTGCAAGCGCCGGAGGGGATTTTATTCCCTCCGGCGCCCTCAGATCCGCGGGGCCGCGACCGCTGTGAGGGCCGGTTCGCGGCCTGGTTCGCGGCCTGGTTCGCGGTCCGCGCGCGCGGCGCGTCTCGCGTGCGCCCGGCGTGTCGCCTCGGCCTCGCGGGCGGCGTCGGCCGCGCGGATCTGGCGGGTGATCCTGGCCTCGGCGCGCAGGCCCAGGACGGGGACGAAGGAGAGGATGAGGAGGAGGGCGGAGAGGGCTGCGATGTCCAGGAGAACGGTCATGGGTCAATCGTGCTCGCGCCGCTTACCCGCGAACAGTGGCAGGACCGCCGTACTACCGCGACATCCTGCCAAGTGGCATCCTCGGGAGCATGCTGAAGAACGTGGCCGCGGTACTGCTCGACGGTGTCCACCCCTTCGAACTCGGGGTGATCTGCGAGGTGTTCGGCCTCGACCGCAGCGAGGACGGGCTGCCCGTGTACGACTTCGCGGTGATCTCCGGCGAGGGCCCGACGCTGCGCACGCACGCCGGGTTCGAGCTGTCGGCCTCCTGCGACATGGACCGGCTGGACGAGGCGGACCTGATCGCCGTACCGGCCGGGGACTCGTACATCGACCGGGACTTCCCGCCGCAGGTGCTCACGGCGCTCAACCGGGCCGTGGAGCGCGGCGCGACGGTGCTCAGCGTGTGCTCGGGCGTCTTCGTGCTGGCCGCCTCCGGCATGCTCGACGACCGGCGCTGCGCCACGCACTGGCGGCACGCGGAACGCCTCGCGAGCCGGTACCCGCAGATCAAGGTCGAGTCGGACGTGCTGTACGTGGACGACGCGGGGGTGATCACCTCGGCCGGTACGGCCTCCGGCATCGACGCCTGCCTGCACCTGGTGCGCAAGGAGCAGGGCAGCGCCGTCGCCAACGGCATCGCCCGCCGCATGGTGGTGCCGCCGCACCGCGAGGGCGGCCAGGCGCAGTACGTGGACCGGCCGCTGCCGCGCGGGCAGAGCGACACCGTGGCCGGGGTGCTGTCCTGGATGGAACGGCACCTGGACCGCGAGGTGACCGTCGAGGAGCTGGCCGCCCGCGCCCACATGTCGCCGCGCACCTTCGCCCGCCGCTTCCAGCAGGAGACCGGCACCACCCCGTACCGCTGGCTGCTGGGTCAACGGGTGCTGCTGGCGCGGGAGTTGCTGGAGGCCACCGACCACACCATGGACGCCGTCGCGCTCCGCGCGGGGTTCGGGAACGCGGCGACCATGCGGCATCACTTCGCCCGCTGGACGGGGACCACGCCACAGGGGTACCGGCGCACTTTCGCCTCGCGCTGAGGCGCGGGTCCCCAAGGCGCGGGTCCCCAAGGCGCGGGTCCCCAAGGCGCGGGCCGCACACCACAACGCGGCCTCGCGCCCCCGGGACCCGCCCCCTCGCGCTCTATGCCGGTGCGGGAACCGCCTCCTTCGCCGCCTCCTCCGCCTCCACCACGTAGTCGCCCTTCGCCGTCTCGTCCACGCCGTCGGGGGCCTTGAGGGCGCGCAGGACCAGGGTGAGGACGACCGCGACCGCCGCGTTCAGGACGAAGGCGGTGAGGCCGATGTAGCCGAGCTCGCCGATGCCGGGGATCTTCGCGGAGTTGCCGCCGAAGTGCGACTGGCTGGCGCTGGTCTGCTCGTACGCCTTCCACGTGCCGTACGCCATGCCCGCCGCCCAGCCGGCCAGCAGCGCCCAGCGGTGGAACCAGCGGGTGAACAGGCCGCCGACGATGGCCGGGACGGTCTGGAGGATCCAGATGCCGCCCAGGAGCTGGAAGTTGATCGCGACCGTCTTGTCCATCGACAGCACGAAGACGAGCGCGCCGACCTTGACCACCAGGGACGCGGCCTTGGAGACCTTGGTCTCCTGCGCGGGGGTGGCGTCCGGTTTGAACAGGTCCTTGTAGATGTTGCGGGTGAACAGGTTGGCCGCCGCGATCGACATGATCGCCGCCGGGACCAGTGCGCCGATGGCGATGGCGGCGAAGGCCACCCCGGCGAACCAGGAGGGGAACATGTCCTCGAAGAGCTGGGGGATGGCCAGTTGGGCGTTGTAGCCCTTGACGCCCTTTCCGACGCCCGCCGCCAGCGCCATGAAGCCGAGCATCGCCAGCAGGCCGAGCATCAGCGAATACAGCGGCAGGATCGTGGTGTTGCGGCGGATGGTGTTGCGGCTCTTGCCGGAGAGCACGGCCGTCACCGAGTGCGGGTACAGGAAGAGCGCCATCGCCGAGCCCATCGCGAGCGTGGCGTACGCCCATTGGGCCTGCGGCGCCGACACCAGTGAGCCGCGCGGCTTGCCGGTGGCGGGGTTGGTCACCTTGTAGGCCGCGTCCGCCTTGTCGAAGATGTCGCCGAACCCGCCCAGTTTGTACGGGATGTAGATGATCGCGACCACGATGACGATGTAGATCAGCGCGTCCTTGACGAAGGCGATCAGCGCGGGCGCGCGCAGCCCGGAGGAGTACGTGTACGCGGCCAGCACACCGAAGGCGATCAGCAGCGGCAGGTCCTTGACGAACCAGTTGGTGGAGTCGCCGCCGCCCACGCCCATCACGTCCAGCACGGCCTGGATGCCGACGAGTTGGAGCGCGATGTACGGCATGGTCGCGACGATCCCGGTGAGCGCCATCGCGACCGACAGGCTCTTCGAACCGAACCGGCCGCGGATGAAGTCCGACGAGGTCACGTACCCGTGCTTGTGCGAGACCGACCACAGCCGCGGCAGGAAGAGGAACACCAGCGGGTAGGTGATGATCGTGTACGGGACCGCGAAGAATCCGGCGGCGCCCGCGGAGTAGATCGCGGCGGGCACGGCGACGAAGGTGTACGCGGTGTAGAGGTCGCCGCCGAGCAGGAACCAGGTCACCCAGGTACCGAAACTCCGGCCGCCCAGGCCCCATTCGTCCAGGTGCAGGGCGTTCTCCGCGCGTCGCCAGCGGGCGGCGAGGAAGCCCATCACCGTGACCAGGAGGAAGAAGAAGACGCAGACGCCGAGCGCCACGCCGTTCACGTCGTTCGTCACTTGGCCGCACCCCCCTTGCGCGCCCGCTCCTCGCGGCGCACCAGGACGTACGCGGTGTACGTCAGCAGCGCCGCCGCCGGCACCCACGCCATCTGGTACCAGTAGAAGAACGGGATGCCGATGAACCTCGGGGTGAGCCGCGAGTACGAGCTGACCCAGAGCAGCGCCACGAAGGGCGCGACCAGGCATATCCCGGCGATCACGCGCGACGCGGTGACCACCGGCCGCCGCGGCGGTGCGGGGTGTTCCTCAAGTGATAGGTCGTCGGGCATACGTGCGGCTCCCGTCCCCTAGAGCTACGAGTGTGACTCGCGGGAATCTAGGGGAGGGGAGTAGCGCACGTCACCATGTGTGCGGCGATCTCACTCGTGAGAAGTCAAACCGGCGGTCTCAGTCGGTGGGGCGGCTCAGTCGTGCCACGAACTTGTAGCGGTCGCCGCGGTAGACCGAGCGCACCCACTCGACCGGTTCGCCGACGGTGTCGATCGAGTGCCGGGAGAGCATCAGCATCGGCAGGCCGACGTCGGTGCCGAGCAGTCCGGCCTCGCGCGGGGTGGCCAGCGAGGTCTCGATGGTCTCCTCCGCCTCGGCCAGCCGCACGTCGTAGACCTCGGCCAACGCCGTGTACAGGGAGGTGTACTTGGCGAGGCTGCGGCGCAGCGCGGGGAAGCGCTTGGCCGACAGGTGCGTCGTCTCGATCGCCATCGGCTCGCTGTTGGCCAGCCGCAGCCGCTCGATCCGCAGCACCCGGCCGCCGGCCTTCATGTCGAGCAGCCCGGCGAGCCGGTCGTCGGCGGTGATGTAGCCGATGTCCAGGAGCTGGGACGTGGGTTCGAGACCCTGGGCGCGCATGTCCTCGGTGTACGAGGTCAGTTGGAGCGCCTGGGAGACCTTCGGCTTGGCGACGAAGGTGCCTTTGCCCTGGATGCGTTCGAGCCGGCCCTCGACCACGAGTTCCTGGAGCGCCTGGCGGACCGTGGTGCGCGAGGTGTCGAACTCGGTGGCCAGCGTGCGCTCCGGCGGTACGGGCGTGCCGGGGGGCATGGTCTGGGTGATGTCCAGAAGATGCCGCTTGAGCCGGTAGTACTTGGGCACGCGTGCGGTACGGCCCGCGGTGCTCGCGGTCCCCGCCGTACTCTCCGCGCCACTGCCCGCGTCGCTGTCCATGACGTCTACTCCCGACTGCTGTCGTGCTGCCGTCACCGGCTCCTCCGTTATATGCGGCTCACATCGTGGCACGGCCTGACCTGGAGCGGGGAGGCGGTAGTGGTCGCTTCCCGCTCAGGTGTCGGTCCGATAACAGAGCCGACATGGGTTCTTATACACCCTTGACACCCCCAAAGGTCTAGGCCAAGCTCCGGGTACTGGTCTAAACCATTAACGACCAAATCCCAGACCCACGAGCAGGACGCGGCTGCACACGTGTCTCGCGGTAGCCGACATTTCGGGTGGTGGGGGGAGTTTCGGGCATCCTGAGGAGGGTGGCGTGAAGCGCAAGCTCATCGCGGCGATCGGCGTCGCGACCATGATTGCTGGTATTGCGGCCTGTGGGTCGGACAAGAAGGACGACAAGGCCGCTGAGAAGCCGGCCGACCAGACCGGCACGGTGACCGTCTGGCTGATGGCCGAGGCGCAGACCGCCTGGCCCGAGCTGGTACAGAACACCACCGCCCAGTTCAAGGCGAAGTACCCGAAGGTCAACGTCAAGATCCAGTACCAGCAGTGGAGCGACAAGGTCCAGAAGCTGGACGCCGCGCTCTCCGGTTCCAGCGCCCCCGACGTGGTCGAGCTGGGCAACACCGAGACCCAGACGTACATCCTCAACGGCGCTCTCGCCGAGCTGGACAAGAAGACCTTCCAGAACTCGGACACCTGGATCAAGGGCCTCGAGGACACCTGCACCTACCAGGGCAAGCTCTACTGCGCGCCCTACTACGCCGGTGCCCGCGTCGCGATCTACAACACCGCCGACTTCAAGGCCGGTACGGGCTCCGACGCCTTCCCCGCCACCGAGGACGAGCTGACCGCCGCCCTGGACAAGATCGAGGCGAAGAAGGGCGGCGACAAGACGTACTCGCCGCTCTACCTCCCCGGCCAGTACTGGTACGCGGCCATGTCGTACGTGAAGGCGTACGGCGGCCAGATCGCCAAGACCGACGGCAGCAAGTGGACCGCCGACCTGGAGAGCCCGCAGGCGCAGCAGGGCATCCAGCACTTCATCGACCTGGTGAAGAAGTACAACCACGGCGACCAGACCAAGGACGAGGCGGACCACGCCAACGTCATGGCCCACGAGAAGGCCGGCGTCATCTACGGCAACGGCTGGGAGTCCGGCTCGGTCATCACGCCGCCGAACGGCAACGCCAAGCTCAAGGACGTCATCAAGACGGCCACGATGCCCGGCCCGAACGGCAAGGCGCTGCCCTCCTTCATCGGCGGCTCCGACCTCGCCGTGGTCAACAAGTCCAAGGTGAAGGACCTCGCCAAGGAGTGGATCGCGGACTTCACCGACGAGAAGAACGAAGCCGCGCTGGTCACCAAGGCGACGCTGCCGAACAACACCAAGCAGCTCGAGCCGATGAAGGCCGACCCGGCCACCGCCGCCGCGGCCAACGCCGTGCCGGACGCCTGGTTCACGCCGATCGCACCGGGCTGGGCCGCGATCGAGAAGCAGGGCATCCTCAAGTCGATGCTGCTCGACATCCTCAAGGGCAAGTCCGTCGCCGACGCCACCAAGGCCGCCGACGACAAGATCAACTCGCTGATCAACACCGCCTCCTGACACGGCGGTCGTCACCAGGGGAGGGCGGTCCGCGGTCGCGGGCCGCCCGCCCCGGTATCCCGGCATGGACACCGAAGAAAGGTCAGAGCGGATGAGTGCCGCCGACACGCATGCCACCGAGCCGGTGACGGGGGGCCGCCCGCAGATCCCGCCGCCGCGCTCGACCGGTCCGGCCGCCACGACAGCGGGCCGCGCCGCCGGGCGCAACCGGCAGAGCAGATCGCTGCCGTATCTGCTGATCGCTCCGGCGCTGCTGATCATGATCGGCGTGCTGGGCTACCCGCTCGTCGACACCATCGTGCTGTCCTTCCAGGACGAGCGCCGCAACAACCTCTGGAACGGCGTCGCGGCGCCCTGGGTCGGCTTCGACCAGTACAGCTCGATCCTCGGCGACAGCGAGTTCTGGGCCGTGGTGCTGCGCACCGTGGTCTTCGTCGTCGTCTGCGTCGTCGCCACCATGTCGCTCGGCCTGCTGATCGCGCTGCTGATGCAGCGGGTCTCCAACTGGGTCCGGGTCACCATGAGCAGCGTGATGATCGCCGTGTGGGCGATGCCGCTGCTGGTCGCCACCTCGGTCTTCAAGTTCATGTTCGACTCCGACTACGGCCTGGTGAACCAGCTCCTCACCCGGCTGCCCGGCGTCGACTACACCCGGCACAACTGGTTCCTCAACCCGACCACCGGCATGGCGATCATCGCCGTCCTGGTCGTCTGGGGCGCCATCCCCTTCATCGCCATCAGCCTGCACGCGGCGCTCACCCAGGTCCCCAAGGAACTGGAGGAGGCCGCGCGGATCGACGGCGCCAAGGGCTTCGGCATCTTCCGCTACGTCACCTTCCCGATCATCAAGCCGGTTTTCGTGATGACCAGCACCCTGTCGGTGATCTGGGACTTCGGCGTGCTCGGCCAGATCCTGCTGATGCGCGGCGGCCAGCCCGAGCAGGACTACCAGACGCTCGGCCTGTACGCGTACACCCAGGCGTTCATCTCCAACTCCTTCAGCCGGGGCGCGGCCATCTCCGTGGTCTCCGTCCTGCTGCTGTCGGGTGTCGCCGTTTACTACCTGCGCCAGCTTCTGAAGATCGGAGAGGTCGAGTGAGCACCGCTGTCAAGAGCGGCCCCGCGACCCAGGGCCCCACGGCCGGAGTCGTCTACCGCACTCCGAAGAAGAAGCGCAACGGCTGGAACGTGCTCGGCCTGATCGTCACCGTGATCATGGGCTTCCCGGTGTACTGGATGGTCATCACCGCGCTCCGCCCGAGCCAGGAGATCCTCAGCTACCACCAGAAGCTCTATCCCAGCTCCGTCACGTTCAACCAGTTCAAGCGCGCGATGGACATGCCCAACTTCTGGGACAACGTCAAGAGCAGCGTGATCATCTCGGCGTGCAGCGTCGTGATCGCCATCGGCATCGGCCTGCTCGCGGCGTACGCCATCGGCCGGTTCAAGTTCTGGGGCCGCCGCGGCCTGGTCATCGCGCTGCTGGTGATCCAGCTCATCCCGGCCACCTCGATGCTGATCCCGATCTACATCCAGCTCAACAAGATGGGCGGCCTCAACCAGTACTGGGGCGTCATCGTCGTCTACGCGGCGAGCACCCTGCCCTTCGCCGTATGGATGCTGCGCGGCTTCATCGTCAACATCCCCAAGGAGCTCGAGGAGTCGGCGATGGTCGACGGGTGCAGCCAGATGGAGGCGTTCCGCCGCGTCGTCCTCCCGCTGCTCGCGCCCGGCCTGGTCGCCGCGTCGATCTACGCGCTGATGACCGCCTGGAACGAGTACCTGTTCGCCTACGTACTTCTCCAGGACAATGACAAGTACACGTTGAGCATCTGGCTGCTGAAGTTCACCGGACAGCGCGGCACGGACTACGGGGCCCTCATGGCGGGCTCGATCCTGATCGCCCTGCCCGTCGTGATCTTCTTCCTGTTCGTCCAGCGCAAGGTGGCCTCCGGCCTGACCGCAGGCGCGGTGAAGGGATGACCGTCATTACCGTCGACACGCCCGCGGACGTCCTGGCCCGCGACGCCCTCACCGTCCTCCAGCCCGGCTTCCGCGGCACCGAGGCCCCCGACTGGGTGCTGCGGCTGCTCGCCGAAGGGCTCGGCGCGGTCGCGCTGTTCTCCCGCAACATCGAGTCGCCCGAGCAAGTCGCCCGGCTCACCGCCCAGTTGCGCGCGGTACGGCCCGACGTGCTCGTGGCCGCCGACGAGGAGGGCGGCGACGTCACCCGGCTCGAAGCGCGCGGCGGCTCCTCCTTCCCCGGCAACCTCGCGCTCGGCGCCGTCGACGACGTCAAGCTCACCCGGGCCGTCGCCGCCGAACTCGGCCGCAGGCTCGCCGCGTGCGGCGTCAACCTCAACTGGGCGCCGTCCGCCGACGTCAACTCCGACCCCGGCAACCCGGTCATCGGCGTCCGCTCCTTCGGCGCCGAGCCCGAACTGGTCGCGCGCAACACCGCCGCCTACGTGGAGGGAATGCAGTCGGCGGGCGTGGCGACCAGCGTCAAGCACTTCCCCGGCCACGGCGACACCGGCGTCGACTCGCACCACGCGATGCCGCGCATCGACGTCGACCTCGACACCCTGCGCGACCGCGAACTCGTGCCGTTCAAGGCGGCCGTCGCCGCCGGCACCAAGGCCGTGATGAGCGCTCACATCCTCGTCCCGGCCCTCGACCCCGACCTGCCGGGCACGCTCAGCTCCGCCGTCCTCACCGGCCTGCTGCGCGCCCCGCGCGAGCAGGGCGGCCTCGGCTACGACGGCCTCATCGTCACCGACGGCATCGAGATGCAGGCCATCTCCGCCGCGTACGGCATCGAACGCGGCACCGTCATGGCGCTGGCCGCCGGGGCCGACGCGATCTGCGTCGGCGGCGGCCTGTCCGACGAGCAGACCGTGCTCGGCCTCCGCGACGCCATCGTGCGCGCGGTGCGCGAGGGCGACCTCCCCGCCGAGCGGCTGGCCGACGCCGCCGCCCGGGTGCGCGACCTCCAGGTGTGGGCCGCCGAGCGGGCGGCCGCAGCGGAGGGGACCGCGTCCGCCGCCCCGGCAGGGGAGTCCGACATCGGCCTGGAGGCGGCCCGCCGCGCCCTGCGGATCACCCGCCGCGCCGAGTTCACCCCGCTCACCGAGGCGCCCTACGTCGCCGCCCTCACGCCGGTCGCCAACATCGCGGTCGGCGACGTGACCCCCTGGGGCATCGCCGCCGACCTCGCCAGGCTCCTGCCGGGCACGGTCACGGGCACCTACCCCGGCCGCGAGGTGGAGGAGCTGGGCGCCGAGGCGTTCGCCGCCGGACTCCTCGACGAGGCCGGCGACCGTACGATCGTCGTCGTCGTCCGCGACGCCCACCGGCACCGCTGGATGTCCGAGGCGCTCGCGGCGGTCGTCTCCCGCCGCCCCGGCACGGTCGTCGTGGAGATGGGCGTGCCCCAGGCGCCCGCCACCGGCGCTCTCCACATCGCCACCCACGGCGCGGCGCGCGTCTGCGGCACGGCCGCCGCCGAGGCCATCGTGGGCTCCGTCTGACGCGGGCTCCGTCTGACACGACAGAGCGCCGGACGGACTGCGATCAGTCCGTCCGGCGCTCTGTCGCGTTCCGCCGGGCAGGCCCTAGACGCCCTGCCAGGCGGGCTTGGCCGCGAAGGTGGCGCGGAAGTACGGGGCCAGCTTCAGCTTGGAGGCTGCGGCCTCGTCCACGACCACGGTGGCGTGCGGGTGGAGCTGGAGCGCCGAGGCGGGAACGACGGCGGCGACGGGCCCCTCGACGGTCTGCGCGACGGCCTCCGCCTTGCCCTCGCCGGTGGCGAGCAGCACCAGGTGCCGGGCCTCCAGGATGGTGCCGATGCCCTGCGTGATCACGTGGTGCGGCACCTGCTCGATGTCGCCGTCGAAGAAGCGGGCGTTGTCGACCCTGGTCTGCTCGGTGAGCGTCTTGATCCGGGTCCTGGAGGCGAGCGACGAGCAGGGCTCGTTGAAGCCGATGTGCCCGTCGGTGCCGATCCCCAGGAGCTGGAGGTCGACGCCGCCGGCCGCGGCCAGCGCCGCGTCGTACGCCTCGCAGGCGGCCTGCACGTCGTCGGCGGCCCCGTCGGGCCCCATGAAGGACTCCTCCGACAGCCCCAGCGGCTCCACGACCTCCCGCAGCACGACCGAGCGGTACGACTCCGGGTGGCCGGTGGGCAGGCCGACGTACTCGTCGAGCTGGCAGACGCGGGCACGGGCCGCGTCGACGGCGCCCGAGCGGACCTTCGCCGCCAGCGCCTCGTAGATGGGCAGCGGGGTGGATCCGGTGGCCACGCCGAGCAGAGCGTCCGGCTTGCGGCGCAGCAGCGCGGCCATGGCCTCCGCGATCAGCTCGCCGCCTGCCGCGGCGTCCGGGACGATGACAACTTCCACGCTGGGCCTGCCGTTCTGGAGGGGACTTGTGTGGTATAGACCAATCTAGCAGAGCAGGGCCCCGTCGGCGCTGCGCCGGGGCACCTCTGCCCGCCACCGCTCGGGTGCGGCTGCGCGTGGCGCTGAGCCCCTGGGCCACGTGTGCGCGAGGTGGGTGCGCCGGTAGCCAGCGAGCCGAAGGGCGCGCCGGTGTTGAAAGGGAGAACGCGCACAGAGAGCGAGGAACGAGCGAACGAGCACGATCGACTGTCGACACCGGGCTTAAGCGCCCGGAGGCGAGAAGGCGGCAATAAAAAGGGAATTACGGCGCCCCCACAAAAGACGGCTCCCACCCCACGGCGCCCCCACAAAAGAGCCCCCCGCCCACAAAAGAGCCCCCCGAAAAAACCCACGGGCCGCGGTGCGCAGCGGGGACCCTCAACCCCGCCGGCACCGCAGCCCGGAGCAGCCGTCGGCGCCTGGCCGGCGGGGTGTGCGGTTCCCCCCGGCGCGATGGGCCGACCTTGAGGTCAGGGCGTAGTCAGGGCAGAGAACGCCTTGCCTCGGTCCGTCCTCCTGTGCGGGGAGGACGGAGGTCTGATGCCACGCGTGTACGCGACACACGAGGTGTCACGTTCGACGCGCGGTACGCGCCACGCGTGGTGTCACGCTTCATTGTGGACTAGACCATTCGGCCTTGTCTACGGTTCCCGGCGACGCTTCCTCGCCAGGCCCCCGGCGGGTCGATGCACCCTCCAGCGAAATCATCTCCGAAAACGGCTCGTCCCGCACCCCCCTCCCCGGCCGGTACGCTCACAGGCGTGCCCTCCATGAACGACCTCGTACGCGAGCACACTGCCCTCGACGACTCCGACCTCGAATGGCTTCATCTGCTCGTCTCGGAGTGGCAGCTGCTCTCCGACCTGTCCTTCGCCGATCTCGTGCTGTGGGTCCCCACCCGCGACGGCACCCGGTATGTGTCCGTCGCGCAGATGCGGCCGAACACCGGGCCGACCTCGTACCAGGACGACATGGTCGGCCACCTGGTGCCGCGCGGGCGGCGTCCGCTGCTGGACATGGCGCTCGACGAGGGCCGTATCGTCCGCGAGGGCGACCCGGAGTGGCGCGAGGAGGTGCCGGTACGGGTCGAGTCGATCCCGGTGCGCCGCGACGGCCGGGTCCTCGGGGTGATCGCGCGCAACACCAACCTGCTGACCGTACGCACCCCCAGCCGCCTCGAACTCACCTACTTGCAGAGCGCCAGCGACCTGGCCCAGATGATCGCCCAGGGCGCCTTCCCGTTCCCGGCCGAGCAGGTCGACATGGACGCCTCACCGCGCGCCGGTGACGGCCTGATCAGGCTGGACGCGGACGGGCTCGTGCAGTACGCCAGCCCCAACGCGCTGTCGGCGTACCACCGGCTGGGCCTGGCGGCCGACCTGGTCGGCCACCACCTGGGCAAGGCCACCGCGGAACTGGCCCCGGCCCGCGGCCCGGTGGACGAGGCGCTGGTGAAGCTCGCCAGCGGCTGGGCGCCGCGCGAATTCGAGGTCGAGGGCGGCGACGGCGTCATCCAGCTGCGCGCGATCCCGCTCAAGCCCAAGGGCGTCCACACCGGTTCGCTGGTGCTGCTGCGGGACGTGACGGAACTGCGCCGCCGCGAGCGCGAGTTGATGACCAAGGACGCCACCATCCGGGAGATCCACCACCGGGTGAAGAACAACCTCCAGACGGTCGCCGCGCTGCTGCGCCTCCAGGCCCGCCGGATGGACTCCGACAACGCCCGTGAGGCGCTGGAGGAGGCGGTCCGCCGGGTCGGGTCGATCGCCATCGTGCACGAGACGCTCTCCCAGACCCTGGACGAGCGGGTCGAGTTCGACGAGATCGCCGACCGCGTGCTGTCGATGGTCGCGGAGATCTCACCCGGCCGGGTCACCCCGCGCCGCACCGGCCGGTTCGGCATCCTGACCGCCGAGATCGCCACTCCGCTGTCCATGGTCCTGACCGAACTGCTCCAGAACGCGCTCGAACACGGCTTCGGGCCGGGGGAGTCGGGCACGGTGGACGTCACCGCCACCCGCGGCCGGGAGCGGATCACCATCTCGGTGCAGGACGACGGCCGGGGCCTGCCCGACGGCTTCGACGCCCAGGAAGCGGGCAACCTCGGCCTCCAGATCGTCCGCACCCTCGTGGTCGGCGAACTGGGCGGCACCTTCGACATGGTCCCCGCCGAGCCGCGCGGCACCCGCGTCGTCCTCGAACTGCCCCTGGAGAGCTGAGAGTTCGCCCTTCCTCCGTGAGGGCACAGCAAAGGACCCCGACCTGGAAGGTCGGGGTCCTTCATGATGCTGTGTGCTGCGCGTGTTGGTGGGTGCTGCGCGCTGCGGCTCGGGGGGAAGCGGTAAGTGCGCGTCAGGCGCTGGCGTTGCGGGCCCGGTTGCGAGCGGCGCGGCGCTTCATCGCGCGGCGCTCGTCCTCGCTGAGGCCACCCCAGACACCGGCGTCCTGGCCACTCTCCAGCGCCCACTGCAGGCACTGCTCCATGACGGGGCAGCGGCGGCAGACGGCCTTGGCTTCCTCGATCTGCAGCAGCGCAGGACCGGTGTTGCCGATGGGGAAGAAGAGCTCGGGATCTTCCTCGCGGCAAACGGCGCGGTGACGCCAGTCCATGGCTGCTCCAACTCCTTGTGTGACAAGCACGTTGCTTGTGAATGTGAACGCTTTCACGAATCCCTACGCAGGCAACGGGACGCCGCCCAGTCTTCACTGGTGCTGGTCCCGCTGAGTGAGGTAGAAGATTCGGGCTCTCAAGGGGGTCGTTGTCAGACCGTCCCGAGCGCCACCTAGAGACTCGCAAACCTCGGCTGGAGATACAACCCCTTCAGAGAAGTTTTTTTGGATTCCTCGGTGTCGCCTCGGTCACAGCCGTACTTCCATGGGGTGCAGGGCAGTCTAAACGTTCGAGTAAAAGGACTTTAGGCTCTTCGACTTACACAATCACACGCAGTGCACGGCGTACGCCTGTGAAGGTCGCGCTCGTTCGCAGCCCCAGGTGGTCACCGTCCACCTGGAAGGGCAATGCCGCCTGCGATTGCAAGGTGAAGTCGGTCAGGTCGTGGAGCGCCAGCGCGTTCTTCCCGCGCGGCCCCCGCTCCGGAGTGGAACGGAGCAATTGCGCCGAGTAACGCGTGGCAGAGGCCATGGACATCTTTGTCACGCCCAGCAGATCGAGGGCGGTGTCGAAGGACGCGCCGGGGGAGGCGTACACCGGTCTGTTCCCGAGATAGGTCCACGGCGAGGTGTTGCAGATTATCGCCATCGCGAGCCCCGACACCGGTTCGCCGTCCGGGCGTTGCAACGAGATCGTGCCGTGCCTGCGGTGCGGATCGGCCAGAAACTGACGTGCGACCTGGCGCAAATACAGCGCGTGCGTGGAGCGCTTGCCCAACTCCCGCTGCTGTTCGACCCGTCCGACCACCCCGGCGTCGAACCCCAGACCCGCGCAGAAGGTGAACCAGCGCGGCGGCACCCCTTCGTCCTCGGTGCCCGGCGTCCCGCTCACCAGACCGAGCCCCACCGTCCGCGAGGACCCCTCGCGCATCGCGTCCAGCAGCGCGCCGGTCGCCTCCACGGCGTCGTTGGGCAGCCCGAGCGCCCGCGCGAAGACATTGGTGGACCCGCCGGGCACCACCGCGAGCTGCGGCAGCGCCTCCGGGTCGGGGCCGTGGTGCAGCAGCCCGTTCACCACCTCGTTGACCGTGCCGTCGCCGCCGAGGGCGACCACCAGGCCCACCTCGCCGCCTTCCGCGGCCCGCCGCGCGAGGTCCCGCGCGTGCCCGCGGTACTCGGTCGTCGCGACGTCCAGCTTGAGGTCGCTCGCCAGTGCGGTACTGATCACATCACGCACCCGCGCGCTGGTGGTGGTGGCGGCAGGGTTGACCACGAGGAGAGCGCGCATGGTCGACAGCGTACCTACCGTCTGGTACAGCGGGCTACGCTGGCCGGTGTGAGCCAGCCCTCGAAGAAGACGCGGAAGCCGCCTCAGCGGGTGGCGGAGAAGATGCAGAAGTTCGTGCCGCCGATGCGCGAACAGCCCACCGAGCGCGAGCGGGAGGCAGCCGCCGCCGCGAAGGCCGCCGCCGACGCGGGACCGCCGCCGCTGCGGCTGACCGCCGCTGCCGCCGTCGCCGCCGTGGAGGGCCTGGCCGTGGTCGCCTGGGGCGTCACGATGTTCTTCGGCGGCTCGGGCAAGGCCGTGCTCGCCGGGCTGCTCGTCCTCGTCCTCGCGGGCTTCCCGCTCGGCGCCGCGTACGGGCTGCGCAAGGCCCGCCGGTGGAGCCGCGGGCCCGCGCTGATCATCCAGCTCCTGTCGCTGCCGATCGCCTGGACGCTGCTGCACAGCGACGGCGGCGGCTTCGTCGCGGGCGGCGCGGTCCTGGGCGCCCTCGCCCTGACCTGCCTCGTCCTCCTGGCCCACCCGGCCACCACGGACGCCCTGGGAATGAGCCGGACGTCGTCCTGACGGACCGCGCGTCTTGACGGACCGCGCGCCCCGGCGGTCCGCGGCCGGTCTCTCGCGGGCGTGCGGGTCCCGGTCGCCCGGGCGGGCCTGATGGCCGGCCGCCCGCCCGGCGAGGGCTACTCCTCGATCAGCAGCTTGTCCCGGAGCTGGGCCAGCGTGCGGGCCAGCAGACGCGAGACGTGCATCTGCGAGATGCCGACCTCCTGGGCGATCTGCGACTGGGTCATGTTGCCGAAGAACCGCAGCAGCAGAATCGTCTTCTCACGCGGCGGGAGCTGTTCCAGCAGCGGCTTGAGGGACTCGCGGTACTCCACGCCCTCCAGCGCCTCGTCCTCGGAGCCGAGGGTGTCGGCGACGGCGGGCGACTCGTCGTCGGTGTCCGGGACGTCCAGGGAGAGCGTGCTGTAGGCGTTGGCGGACTCCAGGCCCTCCAGCACCTCCTCCTCGGAGATCTTCAGGTGCTCGGCCAGCTCGTGCACCGTCGGCGCCCGCCCGTGCCGCTGGGACAGCTCACCGGTCGCGGTGGTCAGCGCCAGCCGCAGCTCCTGGAGGCGGCGCGGCACCCGTACCGCCCAGCCCTTGTCCCTGAAGTGACGTTTGATCTCGCCGACCACGGTGGGGGTCGCGTACGTCGAGAACTCCACGCCGCGGTCCACGTCGAACCGGTCGACGGACTTGATCAGCCCGATCGTGGCCACCTGCGTCAGGTCGTCCAGCGGCTCACCGCGGTTGCGGAACCGCCGGGCCAGGTGCTCGACCAGCGGCAGATGCATCCGTACGAGCTGATTGCGCAGCTCCGCGCGCTCGTTGGAGCCCTCGGGCAGCTTGCTCAGCTCGACGAAGAGGGCGCGGGCGCCCGCCCGGTCGTGCGGGTCGTGCGCCTCCCGCTGCTCCTCGCGGTCGGCTTCCCGGTCGGACTCGCGGTCGGAGCCCCGGTCGGGCTCCTGGTCGGCTTCCCCGTCGGACCGGGGCTCCGCCTCCTGGCGCGCGGACGGGGGCCCGGCCGGCTCCGCCTGCTGCTCCGGCGGCGCGTCCCGTCGCTCGGGCGGCTCGGGCTGTCCGGGCCGCTCCGGCTGCTCGCGCTGGTCCTGCTGCTCCATGGGGTCCGCCTGCTCCGCCTGCTGCGCCGCGTCCATTCCGTCCATACGGTCGTCCGTGCGGGTCTCCCCGCCGGGTTCGGGGTGCTGCCTGGCCGTGTGCCGCCGCCCGGCCGGCCCCGCGGGATCGGGTTGGGCCGGTACGGAGGCGCGGCCGTGCACCGCGGGCGACTGACGCGCGTCGTGCGCCTCGTCGTGGCCCGCGGGCGTGCCGGGGTCTTCACCCCGGGATAGCTCAGCGCTCATGGCGATTCCCCGTCTTCCCGCACGCGAGAGTCACGACAGCCCTGGACCGGCGCCGCGCTTCTTGTGGAGGCTGATGCTGACGGTCTTGTCCTCGGCGACGGTGGAGTCCACCTCGCCGGCCAGTGCCGACAGCACCGTCCACGCGAAGGTGTCCCGCTCCGGCGCCCTGCCGTCGGTGGTGGGCGCGGAGACGGTCACCCACAGCGAGTCCCCGACGAGCCGGAAGACACAGCTCAGCACGGACCCGGGGACGGCTTGCTGCAACAGGATCGCGCACGCCTCGTCCACGGCGATCCGCAGATCCTCGATCTCGTCGAGGGTGAAGTCCAGCCGTGCCGCGAGTCCGGCCGTGGCCGTGCGCAGCACTGACAGATAGGCTCCCGCCGCGGGCAGCCGGACCTCGACGAAGTCCTTCGACCCGGGCTCGCCTGCGATCTGGGACACCCTCACCTCCACGGTGGCACACAGTGATTGCTCTGGTTCGCAGCGACGCTATCGCGATCCGTACCCCGCTGTCGCCCGGACGGCGCACGGTAGGGGAACGGTACGGTATCCGTATCTCTGTCACCCATGGTAAGCGCACGAGCACGGACCGTGGGTAGTGGTCTGCCGACTCAATTCGCATGAGAATCCGCCCGGTTCACCGAGCGTGCGCCAGCGCGGCCAGTTCGGCCAGCGCCGGGCCGGAAAGCCGCTGTACGGTCCACTCGTCCTGCGGGCGGGCGCCGATGGAGCGGTAGACGCCCAGCGCCTTCTCGTTCCAGTCGAGGACCGCCCACTCGAAGCGCTCGTAGCCGCGCTCCACGCAGACCGCCGCGAGCGCGGCCAGCAGCGCCTTGCCGTGCCCGCCGCCGCGCGCCTGCGGGCGTACGTACAGATCCTCCAGGTAGAGGCCGGGGGTGCCGGTCCAGGTGGAGAAGTTCCGGAACCACAGCGCGAAACCGACCACGGTGCCCGCGCCCGCGCCCGAGTCCGAGCCCGCGCCCTCGCCCTCGCCCTCGCTTGAGCCGTCGTCCGCACCGTCCGCCGCGGGCTTCGCGGGCTCCTCGGCGATCAGCGCGTGCGCCACCGCGTCGGGGCCGAACAGGGCCGCGTGCAACTGCTCCTGCGTGGCCCGCGCCTCCTCCAGCGCCCGCTCGTACTCGGCGAGTTCGCGGATCAGCGCGTGGATCACGGGGACGTCGTCCGGGGTCGCGGTGCGGATCATGCCACCAGGTTACGGCTCGATGATGTGACGCAGGTAAGCGCGGGGGTCGGCCAGATAGCGACGCCAGTGGTCGACGATCGCCAGGTCCTCCCAGGCCGTCTCGCGCACACCGCGCTCGCCCACCTCCAGGATGGCCGCGTCGGGGGTCGCGGTGAGCAGCGGGGAGTGGGTGGCGCAGATGATCTGCGCGCCGGAGCGGCCCAGCTCGTGCATGAGGCCCACCAGGTGCAGACAGGCCGTGAACGACAGCGCGGACTCCGGCTCGTCCAGCACGTACAGGCCCACCGGGTGGCTGAAGCGCTCCCGGAAGGCGAGCAGGAAGCCCTCGCCGTGGCTCATGGACTCCACCGGCAGGAATTCGCGGCCGAGCGCGTCCATCGCGGTCTCGGCGCGCAGGAAGAAGCCGCGGCGGCCGGTACGCGGCCCGCCGAGCATCCGGCCGCCCGCCGCCGTGGTGTCGAAGCGGATGCGCTGGCCGAGCGGGGAGCGGGGGCGGTCCGAGACGTAGCGGTAGCCCGCCCGGCCGCCGTGCGGGTCCAGGCCGAAGCCCTCGGCGATGGCCTCGACCAGCGTGGACTTGCCCGAGCCGTTCTCACCGACCAGGAAGGTGACGGGCGCGGTGAAGCGCAGCCCGTCGCGCAGCAGCCCGGCGACGGCCGGGACCGACCACGGCCAGCGGTCCCCGCGGAACTCGTCGTCGCCCTCGGCGGCGGGGATGTGCGCGTACGCCCTCTCGATGATCATCCGGTCCCTCCGGGGTCGGTGCCCGTGATCACCGCGGCCACCCGGGTGCCCGGCGGGAAGACGCCCTCCTCGGCCAGAAAGTGGACGCCGTGCAGCATCTTCGCCACGTAGACCGGCTCGGGGCGCAGTCCGTGCCGGGCGGCGAAGTCGGCGGCGAAGGCGTCGAGTTCGGGGGTGGTACGGGCGTAGCCGCCGTGGTGGAAGCGGTCGTCGAGGCGCCACCGGCCGCGTCGGCCGCCGAACGCCTCCTCCTGGAGCCGCAGCACCTCGGCGGCCAGGAAGCCGCCGCCGCGCAGGACGGGGAAGCCGATCGCCTCCGCCCGGCCGAGCCCGGCCGCGAGCCCGGCCAGGGTGCCGCCGGTGCCGACGGCGACCGCCACCACGTCGGCCTCGCCGTCCAGCTCGCGCCCCAGCTCGGCGGCGCCGACGGCCGCCAGCGCGTTGCTGCCGCCCTCGGGCAGCACATAGGCGGGCCCGAACCGGTCGGTGAGCGCGGCCAGCGTCTCGGGCTCGGCCTTGCGGCGGTACGTGGCCCGGTCGACGAATTCCAGTCGCATCCCGTCGGCCGCGGCCCGTGCCAGCGAGGGGTTGAGCGGCCGGTCGGCCAGTTCGTCGCCCCGCACGACGCCGACGGTGCGGAAACCGAGCAGGCGACCGGCCGCCGCCGTCGCCCGCAGGTGGTTGGAGTAGGCGCCGCCGAAGGTGAGCAGCGTGGTGTGCCCGGCCTCGGCCGCCGCGGCCAGATTCAGCCGCAGCTTGCGGTATTTGTTGCCCGGCAGGTCGGGGTGGATCAAGTCGTCCCGCTTGAGCGCGAGCCGCACCCCGCGGGCGGCCAGGCGCTCGTCCGCCACCTCGACGAGCGGCGACGGCAGCCGGGCGTCCAGCGGGTCGGCGGCACCGGAACCGGTGGATTCCGGGGCGGCGGGCGGCGGTAGGGTCACGCCGACATTGTCACCCGGACGTGTGACATTCGCCGGGGGCGGCCGGGTGCCGCGACGATCCCCTGGCGGCACAAGAGAATCCTCCCGGCAGGTCCCACGCGGAGGATTCACGGTGCATTCTTTCCCCGTGCACGAAAAAGTCCCGGGACGACCGGCCACCAGAGCAGCCAGCGTCACTGCGGCCAGTGACGCCGGTGACGCGCTCACCGCCACGGTGCGGGGGCTGCTGCCCTCGCTCACCCCGGCCGCCGCCAGGATCGCCTCGCTGATCGTGGAGGATCCGGCGCAGGTCGCGCGCAGCACGATCTCCGAGCTGAGCGCCCTGGCGGGCACCAGTGAGTCGTCGATCGTCCGCACCGCGCGGGCGCTGGGCTTCGCCGGGTACCCCGAGCTGCGGCTGGCGCTGGCCGCGTCCGCCGCCCGGCAGGCGCCGCGTTCCACGCTGACCTCCGGGATCACCGAGGACGACTCGCCCGCCGAGGTGATCGCCAAGCTCGTGCACACCGAGTCGCAGGCGGTGCTGGAGACCGCCACGCAGCTCGATCCCGAGCAGCTCGCGGGTGCCGTCAAGGCCGTCTGCGGCGGCGGGCAACTCCACATAGCCGGGGTCGGGGCGTCCGGCCTCGTCGCCCAGGACCTCCAGCAGAAGCTCGCGCGTATCGGGCGGCCCTGTCACGCCCACGGCGACTCCCAGTCGGCGCTCACCAGCGCCGTGCTCCTGGGGGCGGGGGACGTCTTCCTCGCCGTCTCGCACTCCGGCGAGAGCCGTGACGTCCTCGCGCCGTTGCGGCGCGCCGCCGCCGAGGGCGCCACGACCGTGGTGATCACCAACCACCCGCTGTCCACCGCCGCCCGGCTCGCCGATTTCATTCTCGTCTCGGCGGGCCGGGAGACGACGTTCCGTCCCGGTGCCATGGCCAGCCGCATCAGCCAACTGGTCGTTGTCGACTGCTTCTTCGTCTGCGTCGCCCAGCGCACCTTCGACACATCCAGCCGCGCCCTGCGCGTCACACACGCCGCCCTGGAGGGCGACCGCACCGGCTGACCCCGGTGGTGCCACCCGCCCCGCCGGGCCAGTCCGGTGGTCGCCGGTCCACCCGCCGGTGGTGGGTTGCTCGCGCAGTTCCCCGCGCCCCTGAAA
Source organism: Streptomyces sp. NPDC088910 (assembly GCF_044749865.1). NCBI lineage: Bacteria > Bacillati > Actinomycetota > Actinomycetes > Kitasatosporales > Streptomycetaceae > Streptomyces > Streptomyces sp. NPDC088910. The sequence goes on along the minus strand of NZ_JBIVIV010000003.1, from coordinate 562,676 downwards.
AGCCCGGCTTGCCCGGACGGGGAAGCTTGCGCCCCGGCGGGGCAGTTCGGTGGTGGCCGGACCACCGGCCCGGTGGGGGCTGGTGGCGCAGTTCCCCGCGCCCCTGGCGGGGCGCACCGTCTTTCGTCTGGGGGGCGAGCCGATCTTTTGAGGGGCGCGGGGAACTGCGCGCTCAGCCACGACGCTTCCGCAGGTCACCGCCCGCCCCGCCGGGCCAGTCCGGTGGTCGCCGGACCACCCGCCGGTGGTGGGTTGCTCGCGCAGTTCCCCGCGCCCCTGACGGGGCGCACTGTCTTTCGTCCGGGGGGCGAGCCGATCCTTTGAGGGGCGCGGGGAACTGCGCGACAAGCCACGGCGCTTCCGCAGATCACCGCCGGCCCCGGCGGGGCAGTTCGGTGGTGGCCGGACCACCGGCCGGTGGGGGCGGGTGGCGCAGTTCTCCGCGCCCCGGAAGAAGCCGGCCTGCCCGGACGGGGAACGGCGCGCTCGGACATGGCGGGCTGCAAGCCAAGCTAGTGGGCCGGGATGACGTCGACGTCGGCCGCGTTCACGAAGGCGACGCGGTGGTTGTAGACGATCTCGTACACCTTGGTCGTGCCGACGAAATCGTGCTGGTCGTAGGGGGCGGAGCCGTCGTAGTAGATGGCGAAGTAGGAGTCGGTGTACTCGGCGGGGCCGGCGGAGACGTAGGACTGGCCGGCCGGGATGGTGTATTTGGCGCGGGCGAGCTGGGCACGGGGGGCGACGCCGCCCTCGAAGGCCACGAAGTCCGGCGGGTAGACGGAGGCTTCGGGGTAGGCCGTGGTGTAGACGGGGATCGAGGTCTTCCCGGCCTTGGGGACGATGCGGGACGCCTTCACCGGGACGGTGGCCGGGTGTTGCGCGGAGTCCTGGAGCCAGGCCTCGGTGCCGCCCCACCAGATCGCGGTCCAGCCGGGCCTGCGCTCGGCGACGACGTACTGCTCACCGGCCGGTGCCTTGTCGCCCCAGTCGTTCATCGCGGTGGTGCCCGCGCTGCCGTCCGGGTGCAGATACGGGTCGGCGACCAGCGGCGCGCTCGTGCTGGGCGCGGTGTGGAGCGGTACGAAGCTCGACGGCGTGTCGGTGGACGTCACCGGGCAGTCGAAGGCGCGGTACGGGCCGGGGAACTGCTTGTAGCCCTGCACGTCGTCGCAGTACGTGGTGGTCTGCTTGTTGCGCGCGTAGCCCGGCTTGATGGCGACGACGGCGCTGCCCGGCTTGGCGGTCGCGCGGATCGGCGCGCCGAGCAGGTCGAAGAAGTGCTCCCAGTCCCAGCCGGGTCCGGGGTCCCAGTGCTGGGTGGCGACGCCGCTCTCGGTGCCGCCGGGGATGTTGTCGTGGCCGAGGATGTGCGCGCGGTCCAGCGGGATGTCGTACTTCGCCGCGAGGTAGCGCACGAGCCGGGCGGTGGAGCGGTACAGGTTCTCGCTGTACCAGCTCGCGCCGTGCGTCGCCCAGCCCTCCTGCTCGATGCCGATCGAGTGCTGGTAGAAGGAGCGGTTCGCGCTGTCCCACGCGATGTCCTTGGTGGGGATCATCTGCGTGACGTGGCCGTCCTGCGAGCGGACGACGTAGTGCGCGCCCGCCGCGTAGGTCGGGTCGCGGAAGAGGTCGAGCGTGCCGTCGTACGTCTCGTCGGTGCTGTGCAGCGTGATGTAGCGGACGTCGAGGTTGCCGTGGGGGCGGTCGGCGAGGTCGTGGCTGCCGTAGTCCGCCAGGTCCGACGGGTCGAGCAGGGTGTACGCGCCGGGTATGAAGTCGCAGTTCAGCGACGTGGGGCACTCCGGCTTCCGAGAGCTCTTGGGCGGAGTGACCTCCTTCAGGCCCAGCTTGCGCACGTCGTCGCGGTTCGGGCGCAGGTGCCCGGTCGGCGCGAGGGTGATGTGCTGGCCGTCCTGCGTGGTGCGGGTCGCGCCGGCGCGCATCGTGTCCCACACGCCGTCGGCGAAGGTCTGCGCGACCTTGTTCTCGGTCGACTGGCTGTAGCGGGCGGCGGCGGCGTACCAGCCGTCGATGTCACGCGGCAGCCTGCCGTGGCCGTAGCCCTTGGCGTACGAGGCGAGCAGCGCGGCGCCGCCGCGGATGTTCAGGGTCTCGTCGCTCTGCACGGCGGCGGTGTCGGTGCCGAGGAGTCCGGCCGCGACGGCGGCGGTGTGCTCGGCCGGGGCCTTCAACAGGTCGGCGTAGCGCGGCGACTGGGTGGTCAGGCCGTCCGCGTCGAGGTCCCCGGCGGTGAGGTTCGTCAGGTTCATCGGGCCGTATCCGGCCTCGGCGTTGGACTGCCCGGCGTGTGCCTCCCACCGGGTCTCGTAGAAGGACACGGCTTCCAGTACGGGCAGCGGTACGCCGAACTCGTGGGCCGCCGCGGTGAATTCCGCCTGCCGGGCGGTCCGCGGGTCGTCCGCCGTGGCGGAGGTCGTGGTGACGGCGGTCACCGAGAGGCCGGCCAGCAGGGAGAGCGCGGCGGCCACGGTGAGGGTTCTGCGGCTGCGCGGTTGTCTGAGCGGGCGGTGCATCCGTGCTCCTCGCGTGTGCGTGGGTCTGCGTGGTGGGGCTGTCGTCCGGGGGTGTTCGGGGGCGTGTGCGGGGGTGTGCGGGGGTGTGCGGGGCAAAACTGTCGGGGGTACGTCAAGAACCTGCTCCGCGCAGCCTGTCGAGCCGGACTGGCAGTAAGCAACCACCTGGACGTAAATCTTGGAACTTTTTGCCAGCGCGGCCGGAAATCGTCCTGGCCTTGACGCGTACGTCAAGGTCTAACGTCGTCCGTATGCGCATCGGCGAACTCGCGGAACGGGCGGGCACCACCACCCGGACCCTCCGCTACTACGAGTCCCTGGGCCTGCTGCCGCCGGCCGACCGGTCGGGCAACGGGTACCGGTCGTACGACGAGGAGCATCTGCGGCTGCTGGAGCAGATCCGGGTGCTCCAGGACTTCGGCTTCGGCCTGGAGGAGACCCGGCCGTTCGTGGACTGCCTGCGCGCCGGGCACCCGGCGGGGGACACCTGCGCCGCCTCGCTGGAGGTCTACCGGCGCAAGCTCGCCGAGCTGGACGCGGTCGTCGACCGGCTCCAGGAGGTACGGGCCCAGGTCGCCGCCCAGCTCGCCCGCGCGGAGCTGGAGGCCGGGCCGGGCGGGGTGGGGAACGCCCCCGAGCCGATGTGCGAACTGTCCGTCAGTGAAAGGGATTCACCATGACCAGTACCGCCACATCCGTCCCCGCCGTCACCGACGCGACCTTCGCCGCCGAGGTGCTCGGCTCCGACCTGCCCGTCCTGGTCGACTTCACCGCCGACTGGTGCCCGCCGTGCCGGATGATCGCCCCGGTGCTGGCCGAGATCGCCGCCGAGGAGTCGCACCGGCTGCGGATCGTCCAGCTCGACGTCGACACCAATCCGGCGACCCAGGCCGCGTACGGCGTGATGTCGATGCCCACGCTGCTGCTGTTCCGCGCGGGCGAGCCGGTCAAGGTGCTGGTCGGCGCGCGCCCCAAGCGGCGGCTGCTCCAGGAGCTGGCCGACGTCCTGTGAGCGGGCGCCCCGAGACAAAAAGCCCCCGTCCGCCGGTACGGGGGACCTGACGGACGGGGACGTTCTGTGATCGTGCCGGTTTCCTCCGGCGCTACATAAGAGTGCGCCGGACGGCACGATGTGACAGCCCATCGCTGTGGCGCACGCCACATTCTTGAATGATGACGGGGACTAGAAAAACGCCCGCGCTCGGCCGTATGGGTGACGGCCGGGCGCGGGCGGTTGACGCTCCGGGGTGAACCGGGGGGTCAGGCCTGCTTGGTCTCCCAGAAGATCTTGTCGATCTGGGCGATGTAGTCCAGGGCCTTCTGCCCGGTCGCCGGGTCGTTCGACGCCTTCGCCGCGCTGAGCGCCTTGAGGGTGTCGTTGACGAGCTGGTGCAGCTCCGGGTACTTCTCGAAGTGCGGGGGCTTGAAGTAGTCGCTCCAGAGCACCGAGACGTGGTGCTTGGCCAGCTCCGCGCGCTGCTCCTTGATCAGAACGGCACGGGTGCGGAAGTCCGCGTCCTCGTTGGCCTGGTACTTCTCCTGGACCGCCTTGACGGACTCGGCCTCGATGCGGGCCTGGGCAGGGTCGTATACGCCGCAGGGCAGGTCGCAGTGGGCGCTGACCTTGACCTTGGGCGCGAACAGGCGAGTGAACATGGCTGTCCTTCCTCGTGATCGTCTTTCCACGTGGGAGATTACTCCCTGGGAGAGTCGTTTTCTCGGGTGCCCCAGGTGGCTTAGGACAAAAGTCTGGTGCCACTCTGGGGTCGGTGGAGGAACGAACCAGGAGGCGCAGGATGCGGGAGCAGGGGGCCAGGCTGTCGTGGCAGTTGGTCGAGGTCACTGGTCCGTCGATGGCACCCACGCTGCTGCACGGGGACTGGCTGCTGATCCAGCGGATCGCCAGTGGCGCCGAGCAGGTGCGTGAGGGCGACGTGGTGGTGCTGCGGCACCCGTTGCAGCAGGACCTGCTGATCGTCAAGCGTGCCGTGGAGCGGCGCGAGGGCGGCTGGTGGGTGCTGGGCGACAACACGTTCGTCGAGAACGACAGCCGGGAGTTCGGCGCGGTGCCCGACGAGCTGGTCATGGCGCGTGCGCGGGGCCGGTTCCGGCCACCGGGCGAGGTTCAGCGGTCGGTGGCGGGGGCGGCCTCCTGGGCGGCGTCCTGCGTGCGGCTGCTGCGGCCCGACCGGTCGTTCTCCAGGCGCTTGCGGGCCCGGTAGGCCGCGACGTTGGCGCGGGTGGCGCACCGGTCGGAGCAGTAGCGCCGGGAGCGGTTGGTCGACGTGTCCACGTACGCGTTGCGGCACGGCGCGGCCTCGCAGATGCCGAGCCGGTCGACGCCGAGCGTGGTGAGCTGGACGGCCAGGCCCATGCAGGCGGTGGCCGAGTACGACGCGCCGGCGTTCGCCGCGTGGTCGGCGAGGTGCATGTGCCAGTCGGGGCGTCCCGTGGCGTCGTCCGGATAGTCGTGCCCGGAGATCTGCGGGCTGACCGGGAACTCCAGCATCAGCGCGTTGAGCAGGTCCACCGCCCGGACCTCGTCGCCCTCGTCGGCGGCCTCGAAGATCCCGCGCAGCCGGATACGTACCGCCCGCAGCCGGGCCACATCGGCGTCGACCGCCCGCGCGGCGGCCTGCGTACCGGCGCCGATCAACTCCCGTACGGCCTCGACCGAGGTCAGCGCGTCCGTGCCGCGCTTGGGCTCCTCGGTGTTCACGAGGCGCACGGCGTATTCCGAGTAATAAGCCAGTTCCACTTGTGGTCCTTACTGGGGGCGGTCTAGTCTCGGTAATGGCTGAACGGGCTATCAGGGTATTACGAAACGGAGGCTGGTGTGGCTGTGGCGACGGAGAGTGTCTGGCAGGACTGGCAGCGGAGCTGGGACCGCCAGCAGGAGTGGTACATGCCCGACCGCGAGGAACGCTTTCGGGTGATGCTGGACATGGTCGAGGCACTGGTCGGCACCGCGCCCAGGGTGCTGGACCTCGCGTGCGGTACCGGAAGTATCACGGACCGGCTGCTCCGGAGGTTCCCGGCGGCCAGGAGCACCGGCGTCGACCTGGACCCCGCGCTGCTCGCCATCGCGGCCGGTTCCTTCGCCGGGGACGACAGGGTCACCCTCGTGACCGCCGACCTCAAGGACCCGCGCTGGACCGAGAAGCTGCCGCACGACTCGTACGACGCCGTGCTCACCGCGACCGCGCTGCACTGGCTGCACAGCGACGCGCTCCGGACGCTGTACGGGCAGCTCGCCGGACTCGTGCGCGAGGGCGGGGTCTTCCTCAACGCCGACCACATGCCGGACCCGGCGACCCCCGTCCTCAACGCGGCCGACCGCGCGCAGCGGCACGCCCGGATGGACCGGGCCAAGGCCGAGGGCGCCCTGGACTGGAGCCAGTGGTGGCAGCTCGCCGCCGCCGACCCGGTGCTCGCCGAGCCCACCGCCAGGCGGTTCGAGATCTACGGCGAGCACGCCGACGGCGACACCCCGCCGCTCGAATGGCACGCGCGCACACTGCGCGAGGCGGGCTTCTCCGAGGCCCGGGGCGTGTGGAGTTCGCCCAGCGACGCCCTCGTGCTCGGCCTCAAGTAGCCCTGATCGCGCGGGAGTTGACGCCGGGCGTACGACGGAGGGGGTACGGGCCCGAGGCCCGTACCCCCTTGTGTTCCCGCGTCGCGTCACAGTACCTTTGATAGAAAGGCCCTCGTGCGCTCGTGCTGCGGATTGCCCAGCACCTCCCGGGGATGACCCGACTCGACGACGACACCGTCGTCCATGAAGACCAGAGCGTCGCCCACCTCACGGGCGAACCCCATCTCGTGCGTGACCACGATCATCGTCATGCCGTCCTCGGCCAGCCCCCGCATCACGTCGAGGACGTCGCCGACCAGCTCCGGGTCGAGCGCCGACGTCGGCTCGTCGAACAGCATCAGCTTCGGCTCCATGGCCAGCGCCCGCGCGATGGCCACCCGCTGCTGCTGCCCGCCGGAGAGCTGCGACGGGTAGTTCGCCGCCTTGTCGCCGAGGCCGACCCGGTCGAGCAGCCGTACGGCGCGCTCCCGCGCCACCGCCTTGGGCTCCCGCTTGACCTGGACCGGACCCTCCATGACGTTCTCGATCGCCGTCATGTGCGGGAAGAGATTGAACCGCTGGAAGACCATCCCGATGTCCCGGCGCTTGGCCGCGACCTCGCGGTCCCGCAACTCGTGCAGCCGGTCGCCCTGCTGCCGGTAGCCGACCAGTTCGCCGTCGACCCACAGCCGCCCGGCGTTGATCTGTTCCAGGTGGTTGATGCACCGCAGGAAGGTGGACTTGCCGGAACCGGAGGGACCGATCAGACAGAACACCTCGCGGGGCGCGACCTCCAGGTCGATGCCCTTGAGAATGTGCGCGGCGCCGAACGACTTGTGGACGGCCTCCGACTTCACCATCGGCTGGACGCTCATCAGGCCACCTTCGGTCGGCGCAGGGTGGACAGGTTGGACATGACCTTCTGCCACGGCGTGAGCGGCAGACTCCGCAGCGAGCCACGCGCGTAACGCCGTTCCAGATAGAACTGGCCGACGCTGAACACGCTGGTCAGCACCAGGTACCAGACGGAGGCCACGAACAGCATCTCCATCACGGCGCCGGAGTCGGACCCGATGTCGGAGGTGGCGCGCAGCACTTCGGTGTACTGCACCACCGACACCAGCGAGGAGGTCTTCAGCATGTTGATGAACTCGTTGCCGGTCGGCGGGATGATCACGCGCATCGCCTGCGGCAGCACGATCCGCCGCATGGTCCTGCCGCCGGTCATGCCGAGCGCGTGCGCCGCCTCGGTCTGGCCCTCGTCCACCGACTGGATGCCGGCCCGCACGATCTCCGCCATGTACGCGCCCTCGTTGAGGCCGAGGCCCAGCAGGGCGGCCACGAAGGGGGTCATGACGGCGACGGTGTCGTTCTTGTAGATCGGCCCGAGGTTGATCACCGGGAAGATCAGCGACAGGTTGAACCACATCAGGAGCTGCACGTACACCGGGGTGCCCCGGAAGAACCAGATGTACAGCCAGGACACCGCCCCCGTCACCGGGTTCTTCGACAGCCGCATGACCGCGAAGAGCACGCCCAGCACCAGGCCGAGCGCCATCGAGCACACACTGATCAGGACGGTGTGCCACAGACCCTTGAGCACCTGCTGGTCGAAGACCTTGTCCCCGACCGTGCCCCAGATGACATCACCCTGCGAGAACGCGTAGACCAGCCACCCCAGCAGCACGACCACCACGACGGCGCTGACCCAGCGCCCGTAGTGCCGTACCGGGACCGCGCGGATGGCCTCGTACGGCGTGGCCGGCCGTGTGTCCTTCCGCAGCGGGTCCCGCGGCGCCCCGTTCCGGGGCGGGGCGTCCTGCGGCGGGGTGTCGCCCGACGGTTTCTCGAAGGGGGTCGGTGTGCCCGATGCCACGTCAGGAACCGCCGTTGATCGCGGCCGACGCGATGGCGCCGCTGCTCGCGTTCCACTTCTGCAGCACCTGCGCGTAGGTGCCGTCCGCGATGATCGCGTCCATGGCCGCCTTCAGCGCGTCCCTGAGCTGCGTGTTGTCCTTGCTGACCGCGATGCCGAACGGACCGGCGTCGGCGGGGGAGCCCGCGACCTCGAAGTCGTTGCCGTTGCCGGACTTCTGCGCGATGTACGCGGCCACCGGCGTGTCGTTGAGGTCGGCGACCGCGCCGCCCGCCTTCACCCGGGTCTGCGCCTCGGAGTCGGTGTCGAACTTCTGGATCGTCAGACCCTTGGAGCCGCACTCCTTCTTCTGGGCCTCGAACGCGTCGTCGTAGATCGTGCCGCGCTGGACGGCCACGGTCTGCCCGCACACGTCGGCCAGGGACTTGACGCCCTTCGGGTTGCCCTTCTTCACCAGCAGGGAGGAACCGGAGGTGTAGTAGTCGACGAAGTCGACGCCCTTGCCGATCTTCTTGCCCTTGTCGTCCAGACCGCCCTGGCGGGCCTTCGTGTCGCTCATAGCGGACATCACGATGTCCGAGCGGCCGGTGTAGATGGAGGTGATCAGGCCGTCGAACTTGCCGTTGGTGAACGTGAAGGTGACGCCGAGCTGCTTGGCCAGCGCGTCCGCGATGTCCGGGTCGATGCCGACGATCTTGCCGTTCTCGGTCTGCTCCATCGGCGCGTAGGAGGCGTCCGTGCCGACCTTGATCGTCTTGGAGTCCTGGTACTTCTGGGGGAGCTTCGAGAAGAGCGGGGCGACCGCCGAGGTCGCCGAGGACCCCGTCCCACTAGGGGTGACGGTGTTCGCGGGCTTGTCCTTCTTGGTCTGGTCGCCGCATCCGGTCAGTACCAGAGTGCCGGCGACCGCTATGGCGGCGACCGCGGTGAGACGAGTGAGAGCGGCCGAACGCCGGGTCGTACATGCGGTCATCGCTGTGTCCTCCTGCGGAAGTGAGGGGGTCGTGCAGTGGACATGGCACACGCCATCGAGTACCGCCACCGTGTGTGATCTGTGCATCTTGCCATCCGGACACCCCCGGGCAGGGTTCCCGTTGTGTCAAAATCGGATAACGGGCGATCCCCGGGCCTCCACCAGGCCGGCACACCAAGGCCGGACCACGCGGAGGCCATGCCGATCAATTCCCACTCGTCGCCGGAACCGACTTCCGGTAGAACGGGTCCTCACCCCTCATCCGGGGCCCATGGCGTGCGTGCGGCGCGCCTGGCGTCGGCCGTCACCTTGCTCACTCGTACCTGGTGACGCGGACGCCGAGCCCACCTCCACCCCCTTCGGGCGGAGTACCCTCATTCATCATTCAGACAAAGGGGTCAAAAAGTGGCAGCGGAGATCGTCAATCCCCGGACCGATGCGGACAGTACGGACAGGGCGGACAGTGCGGACGGCGCCGACCGTGCGGACGGCATGAGCGGTACGGACGACGCGTTCCCCATCGATCCGGTCTTCGCCCTGCACCGCGGCGGCAAGATGGAGGTCACCTCGACCGTGCCGGTCCGCGACGCCGACGACTTGTCGCTCGCGTACACACCCGGTGTCGCCGAGGTCTGCACCGCCATCGCGAACAAGCCGGAGCTGGTGCACGACTACACCTGGAAGTCCCAGGTCGTCGCGGTCGTCACCGACGGCACCGCGGTGCTGGGCCTGGGCGACATCGGCCCCGAGGCGTCCCTGCCGGTCATGGAGGGCAAGGCCATCCTCTTCAAGCAGTTCGGCGGCGTCGACGCCGTGCCGATCGCGCTGGCCTGCACCGGCGTGGACGAGATCGTGGAGACCGTGGTCCGGCTCGCCCCGTCCTTCGGCGGCGTCAACCTGGAGGACATCTCCGCCCCCCGCTGCTTCGAGATCGAGCGCAAGCTCCAGGAGCGGCTGGACATCCCGGTCTTCCACGACGACCAGCACGGCACCGCCGTCGTCACCCTCGCCGCGCTGCGCAACTCCTGCACGCTCACCGGCCGTACCCTCGGCGACCTGCGCGCGGTCATCTCCGGCGCGGGCGCGGCCGGGGTCGCCATCGCCAAGATCCTCGTCGAGGCGGGCATCGGCGACGTCGCCGTCACCGACCGCAAGGGCATCGTGCACGCCGGACGCGACGACCTGAACCCGGTCAAGCGCGAGCTGGCCTCGTATACGAACAAGGCGGGTCTCACCGGGCCGTTGGAGGCCGCGCTGGACGGCGCCGACGTCTTCATCGGGGTCTCCGGCGGTACGGTCCCGGAGTCCGCGGTCGCCACGATGGCCCGTGGCGCGTTCGTCTTCGCGATGGCCAACCCCACGCCGGAGATCCACCCGGACGTCGCGCACAAGTACGCGGCGGTCGTGGCGACCGGGCGCAGCGACTTCCCGAACCAGATCAACAATGTGCTCGCCTTCCCCGGGATCTTCGCGGGCGCCCTCCAGGTGCGCGCCTCGGCCATCACCGAGGGGATGAAGATCGCCGCCGCCGAGGCGCTGGCCGCCGTCGTCGCCGACGAACTCTCGCCGCAGTGCGTCATCCCGTCGCCCTTCGACCCGCGGGTCGCCCCCGCCGTGACCGCGGCCGTCGCCGCCGCCGCGCGGGCGGAAGGGGTGGCGCGCCGCTGACCGCGGCCCGGGGTGCGCGGAGCGTCACATGCCGTGGCGGTTCCTCGGGCGCCGGGACCGACCGTAGGGTCGACGGCATGTATGCCGCATACGCCGCACGTATTGACGCCGACAAGCCGTTGAGCGGGTTGGAGTTGGGGGAGCGGCCGGAGCCGTCGGAGCGCCCCGGCTGGACCACCGTCACGGTCAAGGCCGCCTCGCTCAACCACCACGACCTGTGGTCGCTGCGCGGGGTGGGCCTCGGCCGGGAGAGCCTGCCGATGATCCTCGGCTGCGACGCCGCCGGGATCGACGAGGACGGCAACGAGGTGGTGCTGCACTCCGTGATCGGCCAGACCGGTCACGGGGTCGGCCCCACCGAGCGCCGCTCCATCCTCACCGAGCACTACCAGGGCACCTTCGCAGAACGGGTCTCCGTACCGGCCTGGAATGTGCTGCCCAAGCCGAAGGAACTCTCCTTCGAGGAGGCGGCCTGCCTGCCGACCGCGTGGCTGACCGCGTACCGCATGCTCTTCACCAACGCCGGGGTACGGCCGGGCGACGCGGTCCTCGTGCAGGGCGCGGGCGGCGGTGTCGCCACCGCCGCGATCGTGCTGGCCCGCGCCGCCGGGCTGCGGGTGCACGCCACCAGCCGGGACGCGGCCAAGCGGGAACGCGCGCTCGAACTGGGCGCGCACGCGGTGTACGAATCGGGCGCGCGGCTGCCGGAGCGGGTGGACGCCGTCATCGAGACCGTCGGGGCGGCGACCTGGTCGCACTCGGTCAAGTCGCTGCGGCCCGGCGGCACGCTCGTCATCTCCGGCGCCACCAGCGGGCAGAATCCGGCCGCCGCCGAGCTGAACCGGATCTTCTTCCTGGAGCTGAAGGTGGTCGGTTCGACCATGGGCTCCAAGGAGGAGCTGCGGGACCTGCTGGCCTTCTGCGCGGCCAGCGGCATTCGGCCGGTGATCGACTCCGTACTGCCGCTGGACCGCGCCCGCGAGGGCTTCGAACGGCTCGCCGCCGGGGAGCTGTTCGGAAAGGTCGTGCTGACCGTGTAAGCGGCCCGCGTTACGTGGGCGGGAGGTGCAGGGCCGCCGCGATGTGCGCCGCCGCGGCGGACAAGTGGCGCCTCACCTCGCGCAGTTGGGTGTCGTTGACGCCCAGGTCGCGGGCCGAGTCGCGGATGTCGTCGCGGAAGCGGTCCAGCAGGCGTTCGAGGTCGCGGAAGGGGTCGGCGGACGGCGGGGTGTCGTCGTCCGCGGGCTCGGGCGCTTCCGTGTCCGCGTCCGACGTCGCCGACGTGTCCCCTTCCCTCTCCGTCTCCTTCTCCGTCTCCTTCTCCGTCTCCTGGGCGGGCTCGGCCGTGGCGTCGGCCCAGACCGGGGGCGTACCGGGCGCGCCCCAGGGCGTGGTCGGTACGTCCATGCCCTTGCCGAACCGGCCCAGCTCCTTGGTGAGTTCGGCGAGACCGTCGCGCAGCCCCGCCTGCCAGTCGCCGGAGCGTACGTGCGACTGCACCTGCTCCTGGACCTGGCGGGCGATCCGCTCGACCTCCTCGCGCGCGGCCTTGGCCTGGCGGCGGGCGTCGCGCGCCTCCTCCTTGGCCCGGCGGCTCTCCTCCTTGGCGCGCGCGGCCTGCTCGCGCCACTCGTGCTTGGGCGACGGGGGCGTACGCGCCTCCTGCGCGGCGGCGCGCACCTCGCGGCGCAGATCACCGGCGGCGCCCCGGACGTCCTCGCGGATCTCGGCGGCCAGCGTGGAGACGGACTCGCGGATCTCCGCCTCCAGGCCCGCGATCTCGTCGGCGCGGTCGGACAGCTCGCCGCGGCCCGCGTCGGTGAGGGCGTAGACCTTGCGGCCGCCCTCGGTGGAGTGCGTGACCAGGCCCTCCTTCTCCAGTTTCGCCAGCCGCGGGTAGACGGTGCCCGCGGAGGGCGCGTACAGCCCCTGGAAACGCTCTTCCAACAGCCGGATCACCTCGTAGCCGTGCCGGGGCGACTCGTCCAGCAGCTTGAGCAGGTAGAGCCGGAGTCGGCCGTGGGCGAAGACGGGCGCCATGTCAGATGTCCTTCCGGAACGAGGGCGCGTCCTCCAGCGGCGGCCTGCGCAGCAGGGCGATGGCGCCGGAGACGGTGGTGGCTCTCAGGCGCGCCCCGCCGGAACCGATCCGGCCGGTGATGCGCTTGGCCCCCCACTGCCCGGTGACGCGCAATTCGTCGAAGGCGCAGGAGACATGGCCGCTGGTGGTGTTGGCGTCGACCTCCGCGTCGCCCGGTTCCGGGATACGGATGGCGATCTCGCCGGAGACGCTGGTGAGCCGGACGTCCGCCCCCGCGGACGGATCGAGGTCGAGCACCATGTTGCCGCTCACGGAATCCGCTTTCACCTCGGCGCCGCTGCCCTCGACCACGGTGAGGTCACCGGAGACGGTGTTGATCCGCAGGCTGCCGGAGACGGACTGGGCCTCGACGCTACCCGCGACCGTGTTGGCCCGCACCGGGCCACTGAGGCCGACGAGGGTCGTGTCCCCGTTGACCCCCTGGACGCTGGTCTCCCCGGCGATCCCGGAGATCACGGCGCCGGCGCCGACGACTCCCACTTCGACCTTGGTGTGCTGCGGGACGGCGAGCGTCACGACCGCGTGACGCTGCCAGCCCTTGGGGTCGAGCCACTTCAGGAAGCCCTTCCACGGCAGGTCGTCGTAGGTCACGGTGAGGGTGCCGCCGCGGTGGTACACCTTCAGCGGCGGGCCGTCGATCTCGGTGACCTCGACCCGTGCGGGGCCGTCCTCGGTGCCGACGACGTTCACGGCGCCGTTGACGATGCGCACGCAGAGGGTGTCGACGGGCTCCTCGAACACGAACTTTTCCGGCTCCGCCACGGTCCGGTCCGACGACATGCCGCTCATCGTGCCCCTCCTCGGGTGCGCCTTGGGACGCAACATATCGCGTCTCGTGCATTCACGATATATCGCGTGGCTCACAAGTCAAGTGGTGTCTTTTTCCCGCCCGCCCACCCGTGCGGGTGCTTTCTCCGTCTGCGGGTGCCGCTTGTGCCTGGTCGGTGCCGGGCCGGGGCACCTCCTCGAAATCCGTATCACCTGGCCTTCGCGAATCCGGTACCCGGCCGTCAACGTATTTCTGCGGGGGCACCCCGGCCCGTCCCCTCCTCGCTCGTCGGCGTCCGCCTGTCCGGTGGGGGTGGTGGAGGGGGGTGGGTGGGCTCGGGTGCGTCGGCGTCCGCCTGCCGGTGGGGGTTGCGGAGGGGGGTGGGTGGGGTCGGGTACGTCGGCGGCTGACGGTCCCCTGTGGTGGTGGAGGGGGTGGGTGGGAGCTCAGCCCCTGCGCGCCCCGACCTTCCGGCGGGGTAGGTGACGGGGGTGGGAGCCCGGGCCCTGCGCGCCCGACCGTCCGGCCGGGTGGGCGAAGGGGGGTGGGTGGGAGTCTGGGCCCTGCGCGCCCCGGCCTTCCGGCGGGGTGGGCAGGGGCTTTGTTGGGCTCTTGGAGGAAGGGCCCGAGCATTCCGACTCACTGGGAGGGGGGCACCGGCGCAGGGCGGCTCGCCGAAAGAATCCCCCTCCCGGCAACCCCCACCGGACAGGCGGACGCCGACGTACCGGGAGGGGACGGGCCGGGGTGCCCCCGCAGAAATGCGGTGACAGGGAGGGTGCCGGATACAGGAGACCAGGTAGCCGCATTTCGAGGAGGTGCCCCGGACCGGCACCGACCCAGGCACAGGCGGCACCCGCAGACGACAAAGCACCCGCACGGGTGGGCGGGCGGGCAAAGACAAAGACAAAGACAAAGACCAAGGACCGAGCCGGAGGCTAGTCCTCGTCGTCGAGCCGCGCCAGCCACGTCGCCAACCGCTCGGTCGGAATCTCGAACTCAGGGTTGAGGTCCACGAATTCGCGCAAGCGCTCGGCCAGCCAGTCGAAAGAGACTTCCTCCTCGCCGCGCCGGGTGGCGAGCTCCTCGATGCCGCGGTCGGTGAAGTACAAGATCTGCTCCGGAACGGGGTGGGACGGTGGTGGACGGGGAAGAACGGGAGGGACGAGACGGGACGTACACCGCAAGGATAGGGAGTATGTCCGAAGGTCCTCGCGCCGGTCCTGGCCGCGGGCTAGCCTTCGGAGACGATCAGTCACTGGGGGTGGGATGGGGGCGCAGACGGCTGCCGCCGCGGCACCGCGATTAGGGCGGGGCGCGCGATGACGGCGTTCGGCGGTCCCGGCGGGCTCGACGAGCCCGCCGACCCCGCCGAGATCCTGACCCCGCTGGTCAGCGAGGCGACCGTACGCGTTCACGGCCGGGAACCCGGCTACCCGCTGCGGGGCAGCGGCTTCTTCGTGGCGCCGAACTGGGTGCTCACCTGCGCGCACGTCGCGCTCGCCCAGAGCGCCGAGGGCGGCGGTGACGGCGGCGGCCCGGCCGGCCGCAAGGTCTCCGTCGGATACGGCGACCGCATGCTCAGCGGCGTCGTGGAGTGGGCGGAACCGGCGGGCCACACCGGCACCGGCCGCTGGCCGTCCCCCGACCTCGCGCTGATCCGGCTGCTGGACAGCGTCGACCACCCCTGCGTCTGGCTCACCGAGCGCACCGCCAAGGGCTACACCACCAACCAGGTCGCGTACTTCGGCCACATCCCGATGGACGGCGAGGTCGTCGCGTACAACGGCCGCTGCTCCATCAGCGGCCAGCTCGGCAGCGGCGGACTGCTCAAGCTCGGCAATGAGGACGAGATGCCCAACGGCGTCTCGGGCGGCCCGGTCGTGGACCTCGTGCGCGGCGAGGTGATCGGGGTGCTGAAGGCGCGCCGTACCGGCCAGGACGGCGGACTCGCCATCGGCGTGCAGGAGTTGCGCAGGCTGCCCGCCACCGGCACCGCCGCCGACCTGTACCACCGCGTGATGACGGCGCACGACCTCTACCACGCCGACCGTTACGCCTTCGTCGGCGGCCAGGAGGTCACCTGGACCGACGCGCACGGCGAGATCGGCGCCGCCGCGGGCCGCGCCCTGACCCCGGGCCAGCGCACCGCACTGCTCGGGATGCTCGCCCAACTCCCGCCGCCCGCCAGCGCGAAGAGCCTCCAGGACATCGTCGGAGCGGTCCGCGGCAGCCCCGCGCAGGGCCTGCCGACCGCGCCGCGCGCCTGGCGGGACGGTCTGGGCCTGCTGTACGACCTGCGGCGCGGCACCAGCGAGTTGGAGGCGGTGCTGCGGTTCGCGGTGCAGGCCGCGACCGCCGACAGGACCCGCGCGGCGGACGAGGCGGCCGAACGCGTCCTGTGGCACTGGGCGCAGGACACCGCCGCCGACGCGATCGGTCTGACCCGGCTGTTCCGCAACACCCTGGTCACCGAGCGCAAGGCCCGGCTGCGCGCCCGCGGCACCCTGGTCAGCGGCCTGACCGGCGACCTCGGCGCCGGACTCGGCGCGGACCCGGACGTCGGCCTCGGCGCCGACCTCGGCACCGGCTTCGGCGGCCCGGGCACGGACCTCGACGATCAGGGACCGGACAGCGGTACGACCGCGGCTACCGCGACCGCGGCCGACGCGGGCCCCGGCGGCCGGCCGGACCGCCGTATCCGCCCCGAGGCCCTGCTGGAGATCATCCCGCGCGGCTGGGAGCCGGGCCGCCTCGACTGGCGGGTCTGCGTCGTGCCGGAGAACGGCGAAGTGGAGTGCGTCGAGGAGGACTTCCGCGGCACCGCGCTCGACGACCTGCCGGTCCGGCTGCGCGAGCCGCTGGACGAGGTGTTCCGCCGCTGCGACCAGCCCGGCTACCCGGCGCCGCTGCAACTGGCCGTCCCCGGCGCCCTGGTGGGCTTCCCCGTCGAGACCTGGCCGCTCGGCCCCGGCGGGCGCGCGCTCGGCGCCGTACGCCCGGTCGTGGTGCGCCGCACCGACGCGCCGCCCGACGACGACCCGGCGGTGACCGAGGCCAGGCACGGCCGTTGGCACACCCTGCACCAACAGCGGCCGCGCGCCGACCTGTTCGACTGCGACGACGGTACGCCGGGCCCGCTCCCGGCCGACGACGAGCTGCGCGACCGCGCGCGCGACACGCTGCCGGCGCTCTGCCGCAGCGCCGCGACCGCCCCCGAGGAGCTGCACCGCCTGGTGACCTCCGGCTACCCGGTCGCGGTGTGGCGCAGGGAACCGGTCGCCCCCGAGACGGCCTGCGGCGACTTCCACCGCGGCGTGAACCGTACGGTGCGCGCCGCGCGCACGGCCGCACGGCTGCCCCGCGCCCTCGCCGTCCTGCGCGCGGCGGTGGACGCGGGCGTGCCCGAGGCGTTCTGGTCGGTGGGAATCACCCTGCTCTACGACGATCCGACTCGCCCCCTACCGGGGACCGACGAGCTGTTGGAGACTCCATGAGGACGAGGTATCGAGGTGAGTGAGATGACCGACGCCAGCCCCGCCGGCGAGTGGCTCATCTACCGGGGCACGGGAGAACCGCACACCGGCATCGACGGACTGCCAGAACCGCCGCCCTGGCGGGACTTCGACGGCGGCCCACTGGTCCAGCAGGGTCCTGGGCCCGACAGTTCCTCCGCCCGCAGGCTCGGCGCGTACCGGCACATGGCCGAGATGCACCGGCCCAGCCCGGAGGAGCTGGAAATGGTCAACGCGGCGCTGTACCTGCGCCGTCCGCTGCTGGTCACCGGCAGCCCCGGCACCGGCAAGAGCACCCTCGCGCACGCGGTGGCGTACGAACTGGGCCTCGGCCGCGTGCTGCACTGGCCGATCGTCAGCCGCAGCGCGCTCCAGGACGGGCTGTACCGCTACGACGCGATCGCCCGCCTCCAGGACACCCAGATCGCGGCGAATTCCGGCACCGCCCCGCCCGGCGGCATCGGCAGCTACATCCGGCTCGGCCCGCTGGGCACCGCCCTGCTGCCGACCGCCAAGCCGCGGGTGCTGCTCATCGACGAGCTGGACAAGAGCGACATCGACCTGCCCAACGACCTGCTGAACGTGATGGAGGAGGGCGAGTTCGGCATCCCCGAGCTGGAGCGGCTGGCCGAACGCGAGCCGCAGGTCGAGGTGTTGACCGACGACGGCGCCAAGGTCTCGCTCCGTGAGGGCCGCATCCGCTGCCGGGCCTTCCCGTTCGTGATCCTCACCAGCAACGGCGAGCGCGACTTCCCGCCGCCGCTGCTGCGCCGCTGCATCCACCTGGAGCTGGGCCGCCCCGACCACAAGCGGCTGTCCACCGTGGTCCGCGCCCACCTCGGCGACGAGGCGGCGACCGTCGGCGACGACCTGGTGACCCGCTTCCTGGAACGGTCGCGCAGCGAACTCCTCGCCACCGACCAGCTGTTGAACGCGATCTTCCTCACCCATCACGCCGCGCCCCCCACCCGCAGCCGGTTGGCGGACATGCTCATCCAACGGCTCGACCGGCCCAGGTGAACCGGCCATGGCCACCCGGAGACCCGACCCGCAGGCCCCCGACCCGAGGACGCCCGACCCGAGGACACCACCCTCCGCAGACACCGACACCGACACCGCCACCGAGCGGCCCGACCCGCTCGCGTCCGTCGTCGGCGCCCTGACCGAGGCCGGACTCGACCCGGGACCCACCGAGTTGGCCGACGCGCTGTGGCTGGCCCGCTGGTCCCGCCCGACCTCCCTCGCGAGCGCGGCGGGGGAGGCCCGCGACCCCGGCGGCGCCGGTACGGGCAGCGGCGCGCACCACCCGGGACTGTCCGGCGTCACCGACCCCACCCCGCCCGGCGGCACCGTACTGCCGCGCAGCCTCACCGACCCGGACGACGACCGCCTCGTCCAGCTCTATCCGGGCGTCAGCGCCCCCGGCCGGGCGCGTACGGGACCGGCCGCCGCCGCGCTGTCGGTCGCCGTGCCCGAGGCGGCGACGCTGCCCCGGCTGCTCGAACTCCAGTCGGCGCTGCGGCCGTTGCAGCGCTACCGCAGCCCCGCGCGGCCGTTGCGCGAAGTGCTCGACGAGTCGGCCACCGCGGAGAACAGCGCGCGCGCCGCCGGACTGCTGCTGCCGGTCTTCCGGCCGGTGCTGCGCGGCGACGCCTCGATGCAACTGCTCATGGACGCCTCGTCCTCGATGTACGTGTGGGAGCGGATGCTCCGCGAGCTGAGCCAGGTCTTCGAACGGCTCGGCGCCTTCCACGAGGTGCAGGTCCGCTATCTGCACGCCACCCCGGACGGCGACCCCGCGGTCAGCGGACGTTTCGACCCCGAGGCGGTCGGGATGCGCTCCGCCGAGCAGTTGAGCGACCCCACGGGCCGCCGGGTGACCCTGCTGGTCAGCGACTGCGCGGGGCCGCTGTGGCGGTCGGGGCAGGCGCACCGGTTGCTGCACCGGCTGGCCAGACACGGCCCGGTCGCCGTACTCCAGCCGCTCCCGGCCCGGTTGTGGGCCAGGACCCGGCTGCCCGTCTCGTACGGCGTGCTGCACCGCGGCGAAGGGCTGCTGCCCGCCTCGCCGCCGCGCTTCTCCTCGGGCACCGGCGGCTCCTCCCACTACGTGCCGGCCGCACCCGCGGGCGACGCGCTGCCGGTGCCCGTACTGCCGCCCACCGCCGAGGCGTTGGGCGCGTGGGCGCGGCTGCTGGCGGGCACGGGCGCGGCCCGCGTGCCCGCCGCCGTCGGCTGGGTGCGCTCCGACCAGCCCGCGACCCCGGCGCCCGTACGGCAGTCCCCGGTGCCGCCGGTCGCCCTGGTCGGCCGGTTCCGCTCGGCCGCCTCGCCCGCCGCCGCCCAGCTCGCCGTCTACCTCGCCGCCGCCCCGCTCTTCCTGCCCGTCATGCAGCTCGTCCAGCGCACGATGCTGCCCGACTCGGGGCCCGCCGAATTGTCGGAGGTGCTGCTCAGCGGCCTGCTCAAGCGGATATCGGGCGACGACGCGCGCGACCACCGCTGGTACGAATTCGCCGACGGCGTACGGGACGTGCTGCTCGGCCCGCTCGGCAGGGACGAGGCGCTGCTGGTGCTCAAGCACTGCTCGGAGTACGTCGAGCAGCGTTTCGGCAAGAGCGGCCCCAACTTCCCCGCGCTGGCCATCACGCAGCTCACCGAGGGGCCGGGGGACCGGCTCGCGGACGCCGCCGTCGCCACCGCGGCCCGCGCCACCGCGCTCGCCGAGCAGGCGTCGACCGTCGTCGCCGAGTCCCCGCAGCCGTTCGCGGAGGTCGCCGCCCGGGTGCTGGAGCGCTTCATGCCGCTGCCGGGGAACACCGGCCACGACCGGCTGGCCGTGGGAGCCGGTACGGGGCAGCCGTCGTCCGCGGTGCAGCGGGCCCGGCAGTTGGTGGCGCGCTTCACCGAGGAGGGCATGGTCCAGAATCTGCTGGACGCGGTGCAGTTGCTGCGCCGCGCGGCGGACGAGGAGCGGGTGCGCGGCTCGGACCCCGACCTGTGGAGCGAGCTGGCGCAGAATCTCATCACGCTGTGGCGGCTGCGCGGCGGGGCCGCGCTGCTGCGCGAGGCCCAGGACGCGGCGGCGACGGCCGCGGCGCACCCGGGCTCGGTACCGGCCCGCGCGGTGCGCGCTCGCGTGTTCCAGGCCGCCGCGGACGAGCGGGCGGCGAACGGGGACACGCGGGGCGCGTTGGAGCTTCTGCGGCGCGCGGACCGGGAGTTCAGCGCGGTCTGCGCCGCCCCGGGACTCGACCCGCAGGACGTGCTCGGCGCCACCCTGGAGCGGGTCAGGGTGCTGGAGGACCAGTGGCAGCTCAGCGGCGACGCCGGGCTGCTCCAGGAGACCGTGGGGATGCTGGAGGCGTTCGCGGACTCCTGGCCGCTGTCCGACGCCCGCCCCAGCGCGCTGTCGCTCGCCCACGGCCGCGCCCTGCTGCGGCTGGCGGGCACGGCGGGGGAGCGGGAGCGCGAGCAGGTCTACGCGCTCCAGGCCGCCGAGTACTTCGCCGCGGGACTGGACGCGCTGGAGCGCGAGGAGGCGGCCCTCGAAGCGCGGACCGCCGCGCTGCTGTCGCTGGTCGACGCCCATCTGCTGGTCGGCGGACGGCTGCCGGAGGCACAGCGGCTGGTCGACCGGGCGCTCGGCGAGACCCGCGACCGGCTGGCGCGGGCCTCGATCCTGCTGCGTGCGGGCCGGATCAGGGTCGCCCGGCACACCGAGGGCGGCCCGGCCGGTGAACTGGAGGCGGCGGCGGGGCGGTTCGCCGAGGCGTGCCGTCTGACCCCGCGCGACCGCCCTGAGTACAGCGAGATCGTCTCCGAATGGGGCGACGCGCTGCTCGGCCGCTCCGCGCTCCCCGGCGGCGAACTCTTCGTCAACCGGGCCGTGCAGGTCCTGCGGGACTGCCGGATGGAGACCCCGGAGAGCGATCCGCGGCTGTCCGGCAGGCTGCTGATGCTCGGCCGGGCCCTGGTGCTGCGCTACCGGGCGGAGCAGGACCTGGTGGACCTGCGCGAGGCCGAGCACGTCCTGGGCCTGGCCGTGCAGCCCGCCGTGGACCCGGCGCAAGTGGCGCGGATCTGGTACGAGTTGGGAGAGTCGCACCGGCTGGGCTACGCGCACACCCAGCGCGGTGAGCGCCTCGACCAGGCGGCCGACGCCTACCGCCGCGCCGCGGAGGCCGCGGGCACGGCGGCCGACCGGTCGGCGGAACCCGGCCCCATGGTGCGGCTGTCGGCGCTGGCGCATCATTGGCGTGGCGTGGTCTACGAATTCGCCCGGCGCCCGCGGGCCGCCGCCGACGCCTACCGGGCCGCGCAGGCCGAATGGCGGCGGCTGCCGGACGACGGAGGTGACGGCGCCGCGGACGAGGAGGCACGGCAGCGGACCGCCGAACGGCTGGCGGCGCTGACACGGACGAACTGAGCCCGGGGCGACCGGCCCCGGTCCGGCCGCCTCGGACCGACCGGCCAGGACCCCGCGCGAATCCGGGCCGCGACAACTGCATCCCCCCACGAGCCACCACGGGACGAGAGCTGAGGCCGACGATGGACGACCGAGCGTACGGCGGGGCCGAGCGGCCCCCGGACGAACCCGCTCACCACGACGAGGCGTTACCCGAACGCGCCGTTCACGAAAGGGCTGTTGACGAGAGGGCGGTCCCCGAGCGGCCAGTCCCCGAACGGCCAGCCCCCGAGCGGGCAGTCCCTGAGCGGGCACCATCCGACCGGGCGATCCCCGAACGGGCACCTTCCGACCGGGACCTTCCCGAGGCGGTGTCGCCCGAGCACGCCCCCGCCTACCGGATTCCGGCGGACGCCGACATCGACCTGCTCGGCCTCGACCTGGAATCGCTGCGCACCGTCGAACACCCGGTGCTGTCCGCCCTGGTGAGCGATCTGCGGGCGCGCGCGGCCGGTCCCGGCGGCGAGGCGCTGTGGGGCTTCGAGAGCGACCCCAGCGCGCCGGAGGCCACCGGCTGACGCCGCCCGGCGCACCGGGCACCGGCGCGCGCGACCACCGCCCACGTACCCCCGTATCGCGTGAACTCCTGACGGAACGCCGCTTTTGGCCGTGCTCCAGGGCGAATGCGGCCAATTCCTTGCCGAGGTGTTTACTTCCGGCCGCCCAGCGGGAACAACCGCTGGGGCCGACGGGGCGGCCTGAGGTACACGGGGGAGGTGATGTGGTGCGTCATCCGGCCGACGACAGGCCGCGGACCGGCAGTACGGCGGCCGAAGGGGCCTTCCCCCTGCGGCAGTTCATCCTCAAGACGCACAGCCGCTGCAATCTGGCCTGCACCTACTGCTACCTCTACGCGGGCCCCGACCACGGCTGGCGGGACCGCCCCCGCGCCGCCCCCGACGCGGTGACCCGGCGCACCGCAGAACGCATCGCGGAACACGCCGCGACCCACCGTCTGCGCGATGTCGCCGTGGTGCTGCACGGCGGCGAACCGCTGCTCAACGGCGCCGACGCGCTCGCCGCCGACGTCGACCTGATCCGCCGCACCGTCCCCGCCGACTGCGCCGTGCACGCGAGCGTGCAGACCAACGGCACCCTGCTCACCGCCGACCGGCTGCGCGTCCTGCGTGACGCGCGTATACGCGTCGGCGTCAGCCTCGACGGCGGCCTGCCCGCCCACAACGCCGCGCGCGTCGACCACGCCGGCCGCCCGTCCTGGGCCGCCGCCTCCGCCGGGGTGCGGCTGCTCGCCGAGACCGCGCCCGAGGCGTACGGCGGACTGCTGTGCGTCGTCGACCTCGCCCACGACCCGGTCGAGGTGTACGAGTCGCTGCTGGCCTTCCGGCCGCCGCGGATGGACCTGCTGCTGCCGCACGGCAACTGGACCGCGCCGCCGCCGGGACTGCCCGCGTCCGCCGACGACCCCGCGCCGTACGGGAGTTGGCTCTCCGCCGTCTTCGACCGCTGGTGGGGCGCGGAGCGCCGGGAGACCAGGATTCGGCTGTTCGAGGAGTGCGTGGCGCTGCTGCTCGGCCTCCGGTCGCCCGTCGAACGGCTCGGGCTCCAGCCCTTCACCGCCGTCGTGATCGAGACCGACGGCAGCATCGAGCAGGTCGACTCGCTCAAGTCCGCGTACGAGGGGGCCGCCGCCACCGGGCTCGACGTCTTCCGCAACAGCTTCGACGACGCGCTCGCCCACCCCGGCGTCGCCGCCCGCCAGGCCGGGCTCGCCGCCCTCGCCGCCACCTGCCGCGCCTGCCCGCTGGTCACCGTCTGCGGCGGCGGCCACTACGTCCACCGCTACCGGGAGGGCTCCGGCTTCCGCAACCCGTCGGTCTACTGCGCCGACATGGCGCTGCTCATCCGGCACATCGCGCGCCGCCTCGCCGAGGCGGCGGCCCCGGCGCCCGCCGCGTCCCGCGTACGGCGGGAGACGCCGTGACCGCCGCCGCTGCGCCCGTGCTCGACGCGGTGCTGCCGGTGCTCGGCAGCACCGGCAGCGGGCCGGACTCGCTGGAGCTGCTGGTCAGCCACCAGCGCGGGCGGCGGCTGCTGGTGCTGCGCGCGCTGCTCGACGCCGTGCGGACCGCGCCCGCCGGGTCGCTGCCCGAGGGGACCGCCGAGCGCGTGCTGGGCGACTGGCGGCTGCTGGAGCGGGCCGAGCGCGCGGACCCGGCAGCCGCCCGCCGCGTCGTGCACTACCCGCTGACCGGCGCGTGGGCCGAACGCAGCCTGCGGGCGCTCACCGTGGCGGGCCAGGCGCCGCGGGCCGCGGAGGCGCTGCCGCACCTGGGCGCGCTCGCCGCGTCCGCCGCCGCCCGCGCGGGCCTGCGCTTCAGCGCCGACGTACCGGTACGCGACGGCCTGTTGACGCTGCCGACGCTCGGCGGCTACCGGCTGCCGGCCGCGGGCCCCCCGCGCAAGCCCAGCGCCGCCGCGCCCCGGATGCGGGTCGACGGCGACGGCAACCGGCTCTGGCTGCGCCCCGAGGAGCGCACCCGCCACGCGGTCGAGGTGCGCAGGGGAACCGACGGCGTGTGGCGCTCCGCCGCCCCCGGCTGGCGCCCGATCCAGGCGCTGTGGCCGCAGGAGGACCGCCCCGACGGTCACCCGGTGCTGATCGACGACGCCGACCCGTATCGCGCGGAGGGCCGCCGCGCCAACCCGTACGGGCTGTCCGCCGCTGACCGGCTCGCCGACGAGGACCGGGCCAGATGGCGTACCGCCTGGCGCGAGGCCCAGCCCTGGCTGCGGCTCGGCGACGGCACCCGGGCCCGCGAAGTGGCCGCGCTGCTCGACTGCTTCGTGCCGCTGGACGGTGCCGCGTCCGCGCAGTACAGCGCCACCTTGGGCGACGCCTTCGGCGCGCTGCTCAGCAGTACGCCGATGGGCGGCCTGAAGATGGCCGCCGCGCTCGTCCACGAGTTGCAGCACACCAAGCTGCTCGCCCTGGCCGGCGTCACCGCGCTGCACACCGCGGACGACACCGCCCGCTACTGGGCCCCCTGGCGGCAGGACCCGCGCCCCTTCGACGGCGTCTTCCAGGGCGCGTACGCCCACCTCGCGCTCGCCGACTTCCACCTCGGCGTCGCGCTGGCCGCCGCGGACCCCGCACAGCGCGACGCCGCGTGGGCCGCGCACTGCCGCTGCCGCCTCCAGGTCGAGGCCGTCCTGCCGCAGCTGCTCGGCTCCAACCGGCTGACCCCGCAGGGCCGCACCCTGGTCAACTCCATGGCGGCGTACCACACTCGGCTGGGACGGCACACGCCGCCTGAAGGCCACCTGGCGCGCGCCACGGCGTACGTCGAGACGGCCCGGGTCATCTGGCGGCGAAAGCGGGTCTGAACGGGCGTCTTTGGGCGCGCGAAACGGCATGACCGTACGTCAACGGGGGAGTAAAGCAGTGTAGTTTCTGGCGAAAGTCACCTGTGCCGTCGGGCGCACCTGGCTCACTGTCGATCCACTGACCCGCCAGAGCACTACGCGCGTATCACGAGGGAGTCGCACGCATGGCCGGAGGGCGTAACGCCGCCTCAGCAGCACGGGGGCCGGGAATCGTCACGATCAGTTACGCGGGCTACAACAGGGCCTGGGCGGCGTGGATCGCGAGCAGACTCGAACGGCACGGCCAGCAGGTGGCGCTGCAACGCTGGGACGCCGACCCCACGGACTCCATCGAGCGGATGTTACGTGACCTGCTGCTGTCCGAGGGCCGCGTGCTGATCGTGCTCAGCGAGTGGTATTTCCGGCTCGGCCCGCGCACCCACGAGGAGTGGAACGTGGCGCTGCGCGCGGTCGTCCCGGACCACAGCGAGCGCTTCGCCGCGGTCTCCGTCACCCCGGCCGCGCTGCCCAGCGCCGTCGCCTCCCTCGGCGCCGCCGACCTGTGGGGCCTGGGTGCGGCCGAGGCCGAGCGGCGACTGCTCGGCAGGCTCGGCATCACCCCCTCCCGCGCCTCCTCCAGCGACACCCTCAGCGGCTCCGGCGGCCCGCGCTTCCCGCTGGAACAGCCCGACGTCTGGGGCGGTGTCCCGCGCCGCAACACCCGCTTCACCGGCCGCGAGGAGCTCCTCGGCGACCTGCACAACCACTTCACCCAGGCCGAGCCCGGCGCGGGCGTCGCCACCCTGCACGGCCTGTCCGGGGTCGGCAAGACCCACATCGCGACCGAGTACGTCTACCGCTTCGGCCCGGAGTACGACGTCGTGTGGTGGGTGCGCGCCAGCGAGCGCGGCACCCTGCGCGAGAAGCTGGCGGGCCTGGCGCCCGCGCTCGGCCTGGTCACCGGCCGCGAGTACGGCGAACGGCTGCGCGCGGTGCGCGACGCGCTGCGCCGGGGCGAGCCCTACTTCCGCTGGCTGGTGGTCCTCGACGGCGCCGACCAGCCCGAGGACATCCACGACCTGGTGCCCACCGGGCCCGGCCACGTACTGATCACCTCCCAGAACCGCGAGTGGGCCGAGCACAACAGCGCCCTGATCGAAGTGCCCGTCTACAGCAGGGCGGAGAGCGTCGCCTTCGTACGGCGGCGCGCGCCGCGGCTGGACGACGCCGACGCCGACAAACTGGCCGACGCCCTCGGCGACCTCGCACTGGCCCTGGACCAGAACGCGGGCGCGCTCAACGACTCGTCCATGCCGGTGGACGACTACATCGAGCTGCTGCGGCACGGCGCGGACGTCGAACCCGGCCTCAAGGTCGCCGCCGACTTCCAGATGACGTACTACACCGCCTTCTCGATACTGCTCAACCGGCTCCGCGAGGACAAGCCGGAGGCCGTCGACCTGCTGCGGCTGTGCGTCTTCTTCGCGCCGGGGCCGATCCCGGTCCGGCTGCTGCGCGACCTGCCCGTGCGCGACCTGCCGGAACAGCTCACCGGGCTGATGGAAGACCCGCTGCTGTGGAACTCGGCGATCAGCAAGCTCGCCCAGTGGGCCGTCGTGCAGTCCGACCCGCCGGAGGCCGAGGACGACGAGGCCGCGGGCAGCGCCGAGGTCGTCCAGATGCACCGGCTGGTCTACCAGGCGGTGCGGGCCGACATGCCCGCCGCCGAGCAGAACCTGTACTCCCAGGTGGTCCGCAAGATCCTGGCAGCCGCCGACCCCGGCCGCCCCACCGACACCCGGCTGTGGCCGCGCTACGCCGAGATCGTCCCGCACCTGGAGGCGTCCGGCGCGCTGCGCAGCACCAACCCCGACATCCAGCTCATGATCGTCAACTGCCTGCGCTACCTGCACCTGTCGGGCGAGTACCGGGCCGGACTGCGGCTCGCCGAGGCCACGGCCAAGCACTGGCCCGAGCTGCTGGAGCCCGGTCACCCGCGGCTGTGGGACCTGGTGAACAACCGGGCCAACATGATGCGCGCCATGGGCGACTACGTCGCCACCGAGGCCCTGGACCGCGACGCCTTCGAGACCCTGCGCGCCGACCGCGGCGAACAGGACCTGCTGACCCTGCGCGCCGCCAACGGTCTCGCCGCGGACCTGCGCAACCTCGGCCGCTACGACGAGGGCCTGGAAACGGCCCGGTTCGTCGAGCGCGGCTACGCCCGACTCGTCGGGGAGCAGGACCCCCGCACCCTGCTCGCCAAGAACAACCTGGCCGTCACCTACCGGCTGCTCGGCCGCTACCAGGAAGCCCTCGACCTCGACGGCGAGATCCTGGAGGCGCGCCGCGAACTGCTGCGCGCCCGCAACATCGTCACGCTCTCCTCGGAGAACTCCTACGCGTACGACCTGCGGCTGCTCGGCCGCTACGACCAGGCCACCTCGGTGCAGGAGCGCAACGCGGAGACCCACCGCACCGTGCTGGGCGCCGACAACCCCCAGACGCTGCGCGCCGAGCACAATCTGGCGCAGTGCTACTACCGGGCGGGCGACCGGCCGCGTGCCGCCCATCTGATGGGCCGGCTGCTGGAGCGCTGCGAGCGGGTGCTGGGCAGCACCGACCCGCTGTCGCTGCGGGTCGCGGTCACGTACTCCAGCTTCGAGCGGGAGCACGGCGACCTCGACCGGGCCAGGGAGCTGTCGGAGTTCGTACTGCGGCACTACCGCTGGCAGTTCAACGCCCGGCACGCGTTCGTCGCCGGCGCGCTCGCCAACCACGGCCTGCTGCTGCGGGCGGCCGGAGAGCGGCAGCAGTCGCAGATCGAGATCGAGGACGCGCTGACCGGCATGTCCCGCGCGGTCGGCGACGACCACCCGTGGACGCTGGGCTGCGCGCTCAACGCCAGCGGCGCCCGCAACTTCGCGGGCGACCCGGAGAGCGCGGCCGAACTCTCCCGCGCCACCGCCGAGCGGGCCACCGCCCGGCTCGGCAAGGACCACCCGCTGACGCTGTCCTGCCGGATCGCGCTCGCCACCGACCTGCGCAACATGCGCAAGCGGCAGGAGGCCGACAAGATCGAGGAGGAGGCGCTGGCCGCGCTCTCGGCCACCCTCGGCCCGCAGCACCCGCACACGGTGACCGCCCGCTCCCGCACCCGCCCCTACTGGGACTTCGAGCCCATCAGCTCCTAGCACGCCCCGTCGCGAACGGCCGCCGGCCCCGCACCCCTTGCACGGGGGGGGGGGCGGCGGGCGGTGGGGGCGGGGGGGGGGTGATATAGGGTAGAACACTTCGATAAACTGGGGCTGCTGGGAGGGGTGGCCG